>JADKIU010000007.1 GCA_016722565.1 Bacteroidota bacterium | reverse complement strand
AACCCTTTGATAATTGGACATTCACCCGATTTACTTCAGGGGTTCGATAATGCTCGATTTTCGTATCATTTACCAAACCGAAAGGAAATACCACAAAAACAAAAAGATGAGATTGTTTAAATAGGGATTAAAAATTTTGTCATCACTAATTCTTATAGCTATACTTAGACTTGAGTTGTTCATATATAATCGAAAGTTTTAGAGTTGTAATTTAGTAAACTCTAATACATGATAATTATCATGCATTATCTTTGAATTAGATGATAATACTCATCATTTGAGCCTTTTTTGCTTTTTTATGATTGCAATCATAAAAAAGCACACTTTTTACATAGATTTTTACACTCAAATTAACATTAATTAATACTATTATGAAAACACTTACAGTACTTGCTTCACTTATGATAGCAGCTATCTTTTCTTCATGTGGCGGAGAAGATAAACCAAAAACAGAAACGGGAGCCCAAGAAGCCCCTCAAAGCATGGTAAAAGATGCTGAAACGTATGATCCAAAAAGAGGGGAAGGTAAATATACTGCCGAATCACTTGCATTAAGTGATAAGTTAGATGAGGCCCAAGCTAAGGTTGGAGAAGATGCGTCAAATGTTAAATGTACTTCTTGTCACAAAATGACAGAGGAGAAACTAGTTGGACCAGGATGGAAAGATGTTACGAAACGCAGAACAGGAGAATGGATTATGAACTTTATCACAAATCCAGATCCAATGATTGATAAAGATCCAGAAGCACAGGCAATGTTAGAGTTATGTTTGGTTAGAATGCCGAACCAAAGTTTAACAGATGATGATGCAAGAGCTATTTTAGAGTATATGAGAAAAATTGACGGAGTAAAATAAGTAACTAAAAAAAAACATATGAAAAATTTTTTCAAAATAGCAGCAGTAACAGGTATATTTGCCGCTGTCGGGTTGCAATCATGTAAACCAAAAGATACAGCTAATGCCGTAAGTGGTGATTCAGGAATAAAGTCCTATGTTGCTCCAGGGAAATACGATGAAGTGTACAACTTTGTAAGTGGTGGTTTTAGTGGACAAATGAGTGTTTACGGATTACCATCTGGTCGTTTATTAAGAGTAATTCCTGTTTTTTCAAATGATCCTGAAAAGGGATGGGGATATAGTGAAGAAACAAAACCAATGTTAAATACCTCTCATGGTATGGTTCCTTGGGATGATTTACATCACGTTCAACTTTCCAAAACAAATGGTGAAGCTGATGGGCGTTGGGTATTTGGGAATGCAAATAACACGCCTCGCGTTGCTCGTATTGATTTAACTACTTTTCGTACAGCGGAAATTATTGAATTACCAAATAGTGGAGGAAATCACTCGTCACCATTTATTACTGAAAATACAGAATATGTAGTAGCTGGAACTCGTTTTAGCGTTCCAATGGATGATGCTAATGGAGATGTAGGAATTGATACATACAAAGAAAACTTTAAAGGAACATTAAGTTTTATTAGTGTAGGAAAAGAAGATGGTAAAATGGATATTGCATTTCAAATTCAGTGTCCAGGCGTTAACTTCGATTTAAGTCGTGCAGGGAAAGGTGTTTCACATGGTTGGTTTTTCTTTTCTTGCTATAATACAGAGCAAGCAAATACGTTGTTAGAAGTTAATGCTTCTCAAAAAGATAAGGATTTTGTAATGGCTGTAAACTGGAAAAAAGCTGAAGAGTATTTAAAAGCAGGAAAAGGAAGAAAACAGGCTGTTAGATATGCACATAATACATATAGTGAAAAAACGCACACTGCAACTTCAGAAATTAAAACAGAAGTTATTGTACTAGATTCTAAAGAATTAAAAGACATTTGTTATTTCATTCCGTGTCCTAAATCACCGCATGGTTGTGACGTTTCTCCTACTGGAGAATATATTGTTGCAAGTGGTAAATTAGCGGCTGTTATTCCAGTGTTTAGTTATGATAAAATGTTGAAAGCAATTGCTGCAAAAAGTTTTGATGGCGAATTCGAAGGAATTCCAGTTATTAAATATGAATCAGCTCTATACGGTGAAGTAAAAAAACCAGGATTAGGGCCTTTGCATACTGAATTTGATGATAATGGAAATGCATATACATCAATGTTTGTATCTTCTGAAGTAGTTAAATGGAATATTAAAGATTTAAAAGTAATAGATAGGCAACCAACATTTTATTCTATCGGTCACTTATGTGTAGTTGGTGGCGACACAAAGAAACCAACTGGGAAATATTTAATTGCATATAATAAAATTACTAAAGATCGCTATTTACCTACTGGTCCTGAGTTATCACAAAGTGCTCAGCTATTTGATATCAGTGGCGAAAAAATGAAATTAATCTTAGATTTCCCTACAATTGGAGAGCCGCATTATGCACAAGCAGTTTTAGCAAGCGTTATAAAAGACAAGTCTGTTAAAATGTTTAAGATTGAAGAAAATGCTCACCCATACGTAGCTAAAGGAGAAAAGGAATCAAAGGTTGTTAGAGAAGGGAACAAAGTTCATGTGTATATGACAGCAATTCGTTCACATTTAACTCCTGATAATATTGAGGGAATTAGAATGGGTGACGAAGTGTATTTTCATGTAACTAATTTAGAGCAAGATTGGGACGTTCCTCATGGATTTGCAATAAAAGGAGCTGATAATGCAGAATTACTAATCATGCCAGGTGAAACGCAAACATTAAAATGGACTCCTACAAAAGTTGGTATTTCTCCAATGTACTGTACTGATTTCTGTAGTGCTTTACATCAAGAAATGACAGGATACGTTAGAGTGTCTCCAGCTGGAAGTAATGTTCCACTTAAATTTGGAACAGGTGTAACTAAACCAGAAGTAGCAGCTGCTTCTAAATAATAAATAATTTTTGTTATAATAATAGGGAGCAGACAAATTTTTTCTGCTCCCTTTTTATTTAATTAACAATCCGTTTATGAACTCAAATGAAAAAAATATTGGAATAATTTCCAAAGGACTACTTGTGATAGCTGGAGTTTTATTAGTTGTATCTTTATTCAATCCAATTTGGAGAATTGAATTAGATGCCCCGCAATATCCAGAGGGATTAGCTTTAACTATTCACGCCAATAAAATTGGCGGTGAGGTAGAAATTATTAATGGATTAAATCACTACATCGGAATGAAAACACTTCACGCTGATGAGTTTATTGAATTTACGGTTTTACCTTATATAATTAGTGGCTATGCATTAGCATGCTTAATAGTCGTTTTGATAAGAAAAAGAAAAGCATTACATATATTATTGGGGGCATTTGTTTTATTTGGAATTATTGCAATGGTCGATTTTTGGCGCTGGGAATATAATTATGGGCACAATTTAGATCCCAGTGCTGCAATAATAGTTCCAGGGATGGCCTATCAACCACCGCTTATAGGATTTAAACAGTTGTTGAATTTTGGAGCATATTCAATTCCAGATATTGGTGGCTGGTTATTTATAACAAGTGGTTTACTAATGGTTGTTGCTGTTTTTTTAGAGTATTTGAAAACAAAGAAACTGAAGAAGCAAAACACGATGACTATGGTATTACCAATTATGCTATTATCTTTTTTCTCATGTGGACAAAAAAATCCAGATCCTATCAAAATAAATTCTGACAACTGCGATAATTGTGGAATGACTATATCAAATCCCCAATTCGCAGCAGTATTGTTTACCCCCAAAGGAAGAACATATAAATTCGATGATATTTCATGCTTAATAGATTATAAGAACGATAATAAAGAGAAAGCATTAAATGCTGAATTATTCGTTGCAAATTTCCCTAGTGATAATCAGCTACTTCCTGTTGAGACTTCTGTTTATATTAAAGGAGATAATGTAAAAAGTCCTATGGGAGGAAATGTTGCTGCCTTTAAAGACAGAGAAAGTGCAACTACCTATGCTCTTGAATTAGCGGCAGAGTTTACCGACTGGAATACTATCAATAAATAATGAAAAAATTAATTGTCTTATTATTACTTTCTTTAACTTCTTATTGTATATATGCAAATAAATTTGAAGTTGGGAAAACCATGCCATATAAGAGTATAAAAAGTGCTCTTGATAATATTCAAAACGGAGATACCATATATGTTCATGAAGGTATTTATAAAGAAGGTAATATAATAATTAGTAAAGCAGTTAATTTAATTGGTGTTAATTTCCCGGTATTAGATGGTCAAAAGAAATATGAAATTCTTTCCATTAAAGCGGCAAATACTTTAGTTTCAGGATTTAAAATTCAACATTCAGGATTCGCCACTTTAGACGATCCTTGTGCCATAAAAGTTTATGACACACATAATGTTATCATTAGTAATAATATCATTGATGATAATTTTTTTGGAATCTATTTACAATTTTGTAAAAACTGTATCATTAAAAACAATCACATTACCGCATATGGTGTCGAGGAACAACAAATTGGTAATGGTATACATTGTTGGAAAAGCGACAGCTTGCAGGTAATTGCAAATAAAGTGTCTGGTCACAGAGATGGAATTTATTTTGAATTTGTTACCAACTCTATTATTTGGCGAAATGTTTCAACGTCCAATATTCGCTATGGACTACATTTTATGTTTTCAAATAATGATTCTTATATTTCTAACGTATTTAAAAATAATGGTGCTGGTGTGTCAGTTATGTTTACTCATAAGGTAAAAATGATTAATAATACATTTACCGAGAACTGGGGCGATGCAGCTTATGGCTTATTTTTAAAAGAAATATCGGATAGTTATATTTTTGGGAATAAATTTTATAAAAACACTGAAGGCATACACATGGAAGGCACTAGTAGAATTAAAATTGAAAAAAATATTTTTGAAGCAAATGGATGGGGAATGAAAATCCAAGCTAGTTGCATGGATAATGAAATTGCATCAAATAATTTTGTAGGTAATACTTTTGATATTAGTACTAATGGATCCCTTGTTTTAAATACTTTCAATGGAAATTATTGGGATAAATATGAAGGGTATGATTTGGATAAAAACAAAATTGGCGATGTTCCTTATCATCCACTAAGTCTTTTTTCTGTTATCGTTGAAAACAACCCACCAGCAATGCTTTTGTTTAGAAGTTTTATGGTTACTTTATTAGATAAATCCGAAAAAATAATGCCCAGTTTAACTCCTGATAATTTTATTGACAATACACCGTTAATGCACTCTTTAAAATTATGATAGAAATAAATAAGTTGTCAAAAAATTTTGGCAAACTCAAAGTTTTAAATAGTGTAGACTTATCATTTAAGCAAGGCGAATGCATTGCCCTTATTGGCCCCAATGGTTGTGGTAAAACCACTTTGATTAAAAGTATCTTAGGAATGGTTATTCCTTCTGAAGGCACTATAAAATTTAAAGAAGAGTTTATTTCAAAAAATTTCGAATACCGAAAGAATATTGGCTATATGCCCCAAATTGGCAGATATCCTGATAATATGACTATTGGTCAGATTTTAGAAATGGTGAAAGAAATTAGAAAATCTAGCGAACAATTAGATGAGGATTTACTACATAAATTTAAATTAAAAGATTTATTTAATAAAAGAATGAGTACACTGTCTGGTGGCACAACTCAAAAAGTAAGTGCGACACTAGCTTTTTTATTTAATCCAGATGTATTAATATTAGATGAGCCTACAGCGGGATTAGATCCTTTAGCCTCTGAAATTTTAAAAGAAAAAATTATTACAGAAAAACAAAAAGGGAAATTAATATTAATTACATCACACTTGTTAAGTGAGTTGGATGATTTAATTACTCAAATTATTTTTATGCAAGATGGCGTTGTACAATTCCATAAAACAATTGATGATTTAAAATCATCAACAGGAGAAGAACGAATTTCAAAAGCAATTGCCAAAATTTTAAAAGACAGAAACAATGAATAGAATTATAAAATTTATTGTTTTAGATATACTTAAAAATAAAATTGTTTTAGTATACACGATAATTTTATCAATATTATCCTGGAGTGTATTTAGTTTAGAAGACAATAGTACAAAAGGATTATTAACACTTTTAAATGTCATACTTTTAACTGTTCCGTTGGTTTCTGTTGTGTTTTCAACTATTTATATTTATAACAGTTCTGAGTTTATTGAATTGCTGTTAAGTCAACCAATAAAACGAAGTAAGATTTGGTGGAGTCTATTTTTTGGTTTAAGCGCATCTTTATTATTGTCTTTTTTTATTGGAACAGGAATCCCCATTCTGTTTTATGCTCCATCAGATGTTGGAGTGATGATGTTATTGGTTGGTTTTTTTATTACAACTGTATTTGTTGCTATTGCATTTTTAAGTTCAATTATTACAAGAGATAAGGCTAAGGGAATAGGTATAGCCATAATGCTTTGGTTGTTTTTCGCATTGCTTTTTGATGGCCTTGTTTTATTTGTTTTATTTCAGTTTTCGGATTATCCTATCGAAAAAATTATGGTTGCAATTACTGCGTTTAACCCGATTGATTTAGCTAGAATATTAATATTATTACATATGGATGTTTCTGCAATGATGGGATATACTGGAGCAATTTTTAAAGACTTTTTTGGCACATCTTTAGGTATAGTTATAGCTTTTTTTATTTTATTACTATGGATTATCATTCCGTTTTGGATTTCTCTATTAAAATTTAAAAGAAAGGATTTGTAAAATGAAAAAGGACATTCTAAACAAAAAAGATATTGAAAAATTGGTTAATCTTTTTTACGAAAAAGTAAAAAAGGATACAACTATTAGTCATTTCTTTAATGATGATTTTCAATGGGATAAACATTTAGGAGTAATGTATAAATTTTGGGAAAACGTAGTATTCTATACTGGAAGTTATAGTGGAAACCCTATGGATAAACATCTTGAAATTCATGCAAAAACGCCACTATCAATGAAGGATTTTGATGAATGGACCAAACTTTTTATTGAATCTGTAGATGAATTATTTTCTGGCGAAAAAGCGGATTTAATAAAACTGATGGCCTCAAATATCGCTAAGGTTATGCAAATGCAAATACTCAAGTAGGTTATTATAAATTTCATTTTCACTTAACCTTATTATTTTTGGTAACTTGTTCCTAAATCTCTATGTTAGACACGTTCTTAATATTGGTATTTTAAGTGTGTCAAAATTATTTGATATTGAAACAATTGCATCTAATGATTTAGGATTAAAATTTATTAAAGCTGATGTTTTGTTTTTTCATTTATATACATAATGCTTTAAATTAAAACAGACCCATTTAGGGTCTGTTTAATTAATTGTTAAAATCCATTTTCTAATAAAATGCTTTTTGGGAAAAGAATATTATTCTCTAAATGAATATGTTGATGCAAGTCTTCCTCAAATTCTTTTAATTTCAAATACGAAACTTTGTAAGTAGCGCAACTATCTTCAGGAGGCATATAGTTATTAGTTAGTTCTCTAATTTCCTTAAAGATATCGCCCACTACATCGTGTTCAACTTCCATCATATGTATTGGGTTTTTTATAGTTCCAAAGGCAGTATTTGGAGTTTGTAACTTATTTGATTTAGCTAAAACAAGTTTTTTTATATATGGAAATAGTATTTGTTCTTCTTTGCTCATATGGCCATTTAATTCCTCTGCGGCTTCATTAAATTTTTGTGCGATGGTTATTACTTCTGGATGATTGTCGCCATGTACCTTTGCTACTTTGCTTGTATATTCTATCAATAATGGAATAGCTTTTTTCACATATTCATGGTGAGTATTTAAAATATAATCAACCAAAAAATCTAAGTTCCATTCATCAAACTTTTGCGATGGTGTTGTCTTAACCATGTCGAGAATACTTAATTCTTTTTCAACTGCCATATAATCAACTTTTTGTTCATTGCATGCTTGAGTTACAGTTTTTTTTCCTCCACAACAAAAATCTAAATTATATTTTTTGAATATTTCTGCTTTTCTAAAATCTTTTGCTACTAGTTCACCAATTGTAGTCTCGGAAGAAAAATTATTTTTTTTAATTTTAACCTCCCAATACTCTGGTCCAGATTTAAGATATTCCCAAGAAAAAATATTTCCTTTTTCTCCAATTAATTGATAAAATAAAGGTTTTGGGTCATGGTCGTTATGAATAATAAACGCTTCCCCTTCTTGTAGAGTATCAAATTTTTGAAAAATAGTTGGATGTTTAAATTTTGGTTCAATGACTGTTACATCTAATGTTTCAATTGTTTCCATTTTATTATTTTTTATAATATTTTAGATACAAAATTAGATAGGTTATTATCGTCAATTAATGATTTGAATCATACAATAGCTTTATTAATCTATTTTTACATTATTTAACAAATCGATAAATTCAGATTGAATAGATTTAGTTTTGTCTTGAGCATACCATAGGTGAATATTTTTCACGAGTTCATCATGTGTAATTTCATGGTTGTTTTTTTTTAATTCTAATACTTTATCTTGTATTGCTTTTGGTCTTGGCCCCCAAATAAAATTTATAGACTCGGTTTCCTCATCTATGCATATTAGTTTCGGAATAGATCGAGACCGATTAGTTAAAAAAGAATCTATAACATCTAAATGTTCATCTCTGAAAATTATTTCTAATTTTATATTCTCATTTAGTTCTGCAATTTTAGCTATTACTGGAATACATTGGGCACTGTCGCCACACCAAGTTTCTGAAATCACTAACCATCTTTGTTTTTTATTTATTTGACTTGTCAATGTGTGTAAATTGTAATTTATTATACATTGCTTGTCTATGCGTTTCATTCGCTGAGCGTTAATTAATGTGGCAGCAATTCGTTCTTTTAATTCTTCTCCAGATGTCGTATATTCTTCTGCGTATTTGATAATCAATTTTTTATACTCATCATAATTATATGATTTAGTAATTTTTTGTAACACATTGGTTTCCATTTTTTTCACAAAGGTTATTATATTATTTATATATTGATTATAATCATATTTATTGCTTATCATATAATTGACGAAGGCTACCCTTTTGAGGTAGCCTTCTTATTAATCAAACAATCGATACTTAGTATTAAAATTCAACTCTTTTTTATTTTTTGATTAATATTTTTTATTTTGGCAATAATACATCACCAATTACGTGTATAATACCGTTAGCTGTTGTAATTGAAGCGACAATTTCAGAACCATTTACGAGTGTTTTATCACCTTGTTTGGTTATTTTCACTTTACCGCCATATACCATATCATATTCTTGATTATCATTCATATATTCGATCTTTAATGCTCCCACGTAAGTGTGATAACCTAAAATGTTTTGTAGATCTTCTTTTTTCTCAGGTTTTAATAATCCATCTACTGTACCTGGGGGTAATTTTTCGAAAGCTGCGTTAGTTGGAGCAAAAACTGTAAAAGGTCCTGCATTACTTAATGCGTCAACAAGTTCGCCTGCCTTAACTGCTGCAACTAAAGTAGTGTGATCTTTACTTCCAATAGCTACTTGAACTATATTGGGATTAGATGTTGCATCTTGAACACCAGATTGACCTGCTCCCGTAGCTTCAGTTGCAGTGGCTTCTGTGTTATTTTCACTATTACTTTCTGTTGTAGCTTCTGTTTGTGAACCACAAGAGAATAGTCCAATAGATCCTGCTATTAATAAGTATTTTAATGTTGTTTTCATAATATATTTTTTTATCAAAAATATCGAGTTTATTTTCAATAGTTTATGATTGAAATCATAAGTTTGAGAATATGTTTTTAAATCGGACAAACTTGTCTTATTTGAAAATAAAGTGAATATATTTGTCAAAACAAAAAATAATTGTACTATGAAAGATTTAACACCGCACACTTTTCACATCCCGGTTATGGGATTAGCCTACACGATAGATACTCCCATAAAAGTTGCTAAATACGGTATTACCTCCGTTGTGTCAGTAATTGAAGATTATCTTATTGAACAAATGAGGGAAGTAATTTGTAAAAATGAACATATAGGATATGTTAAAATTAACACGACTGAGCGTGATTATAGAGCGAGAAGAATAACCGCTTACTTAAATCTAATTCAAGACATAATTGATAAACAAATCGAAGAAATTAAGCGCGAAGATTTTATTACGGGAAAAGACATTGTTCAGTATTTTGAAATGCTACCTGATGATTCAGAAATAAAAAATTTGTATTATAAAATGCTCTCAAGCCAAACACATGAAAAAGAAAAACTACAAAAACAACTTCGCTATTTAATTATACCAGGCAAAATTGATGTCAATATCATGACAAAGTTAGATAAACCAAATTATGATCCTGATGGTAATGAATTGCCTACACAATTTTCTGATGCTCTTTCCGCTTTAAGAGGTTATGCAAATAGTAATGTTAAATCTTCTATCGTTTTCTCTGCTGGGTTAAATCCAAGATTATTTAGTTATTGCGAAACATTTGAAGATTTTTATCCTAATTTAAAGGGAATTATTAGTAAGAAAATTATACTAAAAGTGAGCGATTATCGCTCTGCTTTAATTCAAGGTAAATATCTTGCTAAAAAAGGATTATGGATTTCGGAATTTAGGATTGAATCAGGCATTAATTGCGGGGGGCACGCTTTTATATCAAATGGAATTCCTCTAGGCCCAATATTAGAAGATTTTAAAAGTAAAAGAAATGAGTTGTATAATGAGTTATTAGTAGAATGTGAGAATGCATTAAAAAGATTAGGCAGAAACCCTTTTATAGTTAAACCAGAATTAAAAATTACCGCACAAGGTGGTATCGGAACAAGTGAAGAAAATAGTTTTTTGATTGATTATTATAATTTAGATTCAACAGGTTGGGGCAGCCCTTTTCTACTAGTGCCAGAAGCAACTAATGTAGATAGTGAAACACTAAATAAATTAAAATCAGCCAAGAAAGATGATTATTATTTAAGTCACGCATCACCTTTAGGTGTTCCATTTAGTAATTTCAGAAGTAGTAGTTCGGAAGAGCAACGTAAAATGAGAATTAATAAAAACAGACCAGGAAGCCCTTGTTTCAAAAAATTTCTTTCTATGGATATAGAATTTACAGATAAGCCTATTTGCACAGCCTCTAGAGAATACCAAAATTTAAAAATTAAACAACTAAAGAGTCAAATTACTGATAACAATTTCTTAAAGCATGAGATTGAAAAAGTAACAGAAAAAGATTGTTTATGTGAAGGTCTTGGGGCATCAGCTTTATTAAAAAATAAAACTAAACTTTCACACAATTTAAGCGCAGTCACAATTTGCCCAGGTCCAAATTTGGCATATTTTTCTGACACGTTTTCTCTGAAACAAATGGTTGACCATATCTACGGACGACTAAATATTTTAAATAATTTAAATAGACCCAATATTTTTGTGAATGAGTTGCAATTATATTTTGATTATTTAAAAAAAGAAATTGAAGATCAATTCAATGTAATTACCGATAAAAAATTATCTCACTTCCAAACCTTTAAATCTAATTTATTAAAGGGTATTGATTATTATGAAGAACTCATTCCAAAAATTAAACAAAGTAATACTGAATTTAAAAACAATATTATAGAACAACTCGAAGAAATAAAATCTTCATTAAATCTTTTGCCCTTGTTGCATACTGCATAATATTAATAGATTTAATACGTATTATGTATTCAGGACAAACAGATATGAAATGAAGATGAACTAATTTAATTAAAACAAATTAATAAAAATATTATGAAACAAATAGTTAAAAGATCTTGGGCAGAGCCCTATAAAATGAAAATGGTTGAATTATTAAAAATGACAACCAAAAAACAACGTATTAAAGCTATTAAAGAAGCTGGCTATAATACATTTCTTTTAAAATCAGAAGACGTGTATATTGATTTACTAACTGATAGCGGAACAAACTCAATGAGTGATAGACAATGGGGCGCATTTATGACTGGTGACGAAGCTTATGCTGGAAGTAAAAGTTATTATAAATTGGAAGATGCTATAAAAAAATATTATGGTTATAAATATATAGTGCCAACACATCAAGGCAGAGCAGCAGAGAATATTTTGTCAAAGATTTTAATAAAAAAAGGTGATATTATACCTGGTAATATGTACTTCACAACAACGCGATTACATCAAGAACTGGCAGGAGGTATTTTCGCAGATATTATTATTGATGAGGCACATGACCCATTAAATGAGCATCCATTTAAGGGGAATGTGGATTTAAATAAACTTGATAAGCTTGTTAAAAAACATGGTGCAAAAAAAATTCCTTATGTAAGTCTTGCAACTAATGTAAATTTAGCAGGAGGCCAACCTGTTAGCATGGCTAATTTAAAGGAGTTAAGAGCCTATACTAAAAAACATAAAATTCGTATTATACATGATATGACTAGAGTTGCAGAAAATGCATATTTTATTCAACAACGAGAGAAAGGATATAATAATAAAAGCATTAAAGATATTGTTTTTGAAATTTGTTCATTAACGGATGGTGCTACTATGAGTGCTAAAAAAGATGCTTTAGTTAACATTGGTGGTTTTATGGCGACAAATGAATGGGATGTTTTTGAAGAAGCAAGAAATTTAGTTGTGGTTTACGAAGGACTTCATACTTATGGAGGATTAGCTGGCAGAGATATGGAAGCTATTGCCATTGGAATTGCTGAAAGTTTGGATGATAATCATCAACATGCTAGAGTAGGTCAGGTAGAATATTTAGGTCATAAAATGATGGAATACGGAATTCCAATTGTTAAGCCAATTGGAGGTCATGGTATATTTGTTGACGCTAAAGCTTTTTTACCTCATCTTACTCAAGATCAATTTCCAGCCCAAACTTTGGCTGCAGAAATCTATATAGATTCTGGAGTTAGAACAATGGAAAGAGGAATAATTTCAGCAGGAAGAAAATCAAATGGTGAAAATTATTACCCTAAATTAGAATTAGTACGATTTACTATTCCGCGAAGAGTCTACACTCAAGCGCACATGGATGTGATTGCTGAGTCAGCAGCTGCGGTTTATCAACGAAGAAATTCCATTAAAGGATTGAAAATGATTTATGAGCCAAAGTACTTGCGTTTTTTTCAGGCAAAATTCGAAAAAATATAAATGAATTTCATGTCATATGAAATAGCCATGTGTCTAAGTGAACAAACACAAATGAGGATTCATTGCATATATCATATGACCATAGAAAAACAATACTATCTACATATGAAATTCAAACCTAAACATATGTTTTTTATTCTAAGTCTGTGCTTTCTTATTTATTCAATTAGTATATATTTAAAGCCACTTTCTATAAAAGAGGATTCAAAATTTAATAAAGAGAAAGCGTCTGAAGGTAGATTAGTATGGCAAGCCTATAATTGTCAAAGTTGTCATCAGTTATATAGCTTAGGGGGTTACTTAGGACCCGATTTAACTAATATTATTTCTAATCCTAGTAAGGGAGAAAAAACAGTTAGAGCGCTGGTTAAATCAGGAACTAAGCAAATGCCAGCATTTAATTTAACTGACAATGAAATGAATTTACTTATTGAATTTTTGAAATCTACTGATGCAAGCGGAAAAAGTGATCTTAGAAGTTTTAGTATAGATAAATTTGGAATGATAGAGAAAAATGAAACTAATTAAATTTAATATTGGAAAGCTGTTTTTAGTAACTTCATTATGTATGTTAATGCTAGGCTTATTTTTCGGAATATTTGCCGCTATTATTTATATTTTTCCTGATTTTATGAAACTCCAATTAGGCTTTGTTTCATTAAGACCATTACATGTTTCATCAGCTATTTTTTGGATTATCTTAGGAGCTACTGGTTGTATTTATAATGGACTAAAGCAATATATAACAGAAGCTAGAACATACAAAATTGCACTTATTCAATGGATATTGTGGATTTTTGCAATTATTGGTATTGTGACTTCATATTTTAATAAAGATTTTGGTGGTAGAGAATATTGGGAATTTAATCCTATTTGGGCTTTACCAATAGCAATTGCGTGGATTTTATTTCTAGTAAATTTTTATTCGTTAGTAAAAAAAGTAAAAGACTGGCCTGTGTATATTTGGATGTGGCTCACGGGAGTTTTGTTTTTTCTATTTACTTTTTCAGAAAATTATTTATGGATATTTCCATATTTCAGAGAACATTTTATTACTGACATGACAATTCAATGGAAAGTAAATGGGTCTTTGGTTGGTTCCGAATCAGATTTTATATGGTACTGCGTTTTTTTTAATGGATAAAATATCTAATAGTAAAAACACTGGGACCAATAAGTTTGCTTTTGCTATGTATTTTCTAGGACTATTTAATCTAATGTTTAATTGGGGGCATCATATTTACACTCTCCCTACAGAAAACTATATTAGATATATCGGATATATAGTTAGTATGACGGAATGGGTATTTTTTATTAAAATCATTTATGATTGGCGAGCTAGTATTAATGCCATTCAGAAAAATTATCATTACTTCCCTTATCGATTTATTATGGCTGCAGATATATGGGTTTTCCTTAATATGGGCCAGGCCATACTGATGTCGATACCAGCAATAAATATTTACACACACGGTACACATGTAACAGTCGCACATGCAATGGGTACTACCATAGGGATAAATACTATGATATTATTAGCTGCATGCTTCGAGTTTTTTAATAAAAAGGATAAGTCTAAATATTTAAATTATCTGTTCTGGTTATTACAAATCAGTTTGTTAGTATTTTGGTTATCACTAAATGGCGCTGGAATACAAAAAGGGATTTGGCAATTAAGCAATCATCAAGAAAGTTATTCTAAAATGATGGAATCCTTAAGGCCCGATTTTATTGTATTTGCTTTTGCTGGCTTGGGATTATTGATAGCCTTAAGTTCTTTCGCTATTATCTTAATTAATACTGCAAAAAAAACATAAAGTGAATTGATTTATTCCCATTTATCTATTTATTATGAAAAATAGTATAGACTTAGAAGATTTAAAAACTGCATACAGTTATAAATCAAATAAAGAAATAAAGTTCACCTATTTTGTTTTTTGTTTACTTCAAAAACAAAAAATAGTTAAACTATTAATTTTTTTTACGAAAGGTGTTCTAAAATATAATTTGCCATTTAAGTTTCTAATAAAAAAAACAGTTTTTAACGTATTTTGTGCAGGGGATGACATAGATACAACATTTATAAAAATTCACTATTTAGAAAAATTTAAGGTAAAATCTGTATTGGATTATGTCTCTGAAGGAGAAAATAATGATGAATCTTTTGATAGTAATGCTAAAATAATTGTTTCTAATATTATTAGGTTGGGCAAGGAATGTCCTGGTAATTATATAAGTGTAAAAATTTCAGGATTAGAAAATCCTAAGTTTCTAACTTATTGTAATGGGATTGAATTTGTTAATGATTTAATCTTATTACCGAGATTTGATAGATTAATAAATCGAATCGATTTAATCTGTAAAACAGCACATGACTCAAAAGTAATTCTTTTTATTGATGCTGAAGATAGATGCATGCAGGATCTTTTTGATAAAATTACAGAAATGATGATGGAAAAATATAACAAAGATTTTGCTGTTGTATTTAATACTCTTCAAATGTACCTTAAGGATAGAATACAATACCTAGGTGCTTTAATTAAAGATGCTGAGCGAAAGAATTATGTTCCTGGAATTAAATTAGTAAGAGGTGCTTATGTTGAAAAAGAAAAAGAGAAGGCTATAAAAGAGGGGAAAGGTTCTCCTGTATTTGATACAAAAAAAGAAACAGATGATTCTTTTAACCAAGCTGTAGAAATATGTTTACGTGAGTTTAAAAAAGTTGATTCATGTATTGCTACACATAACAATGATAGCACAATACATGCTATTAATTGCATTCATAAGTATAATATTACTAATCACTATTCAAAAATTAGATTTTCGCAATTATACGGAATGAGCGATAACCTAACGTTTAATCTAAGTATAAATGGATATAATTCCTCTAAATATTTGCCTTATGGAGAAGTGAAAAAAGCTATCCCGTATTTAATTAGAAGATCAGAAGAAAATTCTTCTATTGATGGGCAAATAATTGATGAAGTTATGCGATTGAAGAAAGAAATAGAACGAAGAGATAATCTATAAATTATTTAACGTGAGTTTTATTTACTAGTCCAGATTGTTTTGTTTCCGAATCCTAACGTGTTATCTGTAAATTTTAAAAAATCTAATCTTACAGCCCACACATAACCCATTACCGCAAGGCTCATGGGGTACTTTTTTACATATTTTAAATTTAGTTGTAACTTATCAATTTCTTCATTTTCAATTATTTTTCCAGTGAATTGGATTCCTTTTAATTTTAATGTGTCAATCACATTTGGCAATATAGTTCCTGAAATACATGCCATTGGTTTTGTTAGTTTTTGATGAGTAGTGCCAACTGCTGACTTAAATACTAGAATAAGAGACTCTTCGTCAAATGAGTAAAAACAATTAATGCAATACGGATTGTTTTCGTAGTCAATAAAGCAAACAGTAGAAATTTTATTTTCTTGTAAAAATGCTGCTAATTTATCAGGAATTGGATTCATAATGCTAGTTGTTTTGTAAGCGGCTGTTTTTTCTTTTTAAAGCATTTAAATACTCTTTTTTCTCAATTTCAGAATTTGGTTTTATTCCTGGCACAATAGCTGGATTTGCATTGTCATCAAGTGCTACAAACGTAAAGTATGCTTCATTTATTAAATAGGCTTTTTGACTAAGTATTTTCTTTGCCCAAGCTTGTACAAATATTTCCATAGAAGAATTAAATGATCGTGTCATTTTAGCTTTAATAGTAATGATGTCGCCAATCTTTGCAGGTTTCTTAAATTTAACACTGTCGATTGATGCTGTAACGCAAATATGTTCAGCATGATTTTGAGCACAAATTGCAGATGCAATATCCATCCATTGAACTAGTCTTCCCCCTTGAAGAATTCCCATCGGATTTGTATCATTTGGGCAAACAATCTCTGTCATTATTGTTTCTGAATTTTTTGATGTTTTAATCTTTTTCATTATTAATTAGTTATTTAAGTATAAACATTGGCATTTATTCCATTTGCTAAAACTTGATCACAAATCGAATTCAATGTTTTAGCTGAAATTTTTTCAAGTTTATCAGCAGGGGTTTCTCTATCAATAGTATAAATCATAACAGATTTTGGATTAATTTCTTTTATCGCATTAAGCCATGAAGATAGCTCATCAGTTGTAGTATTATCAACATATACTCCATCACAATAACCTTTTAAAAAGATTGTTTGAATAATTAATTCACCATTTAATTCTTTTAATTTTTCTATATACCATTCTATCGTTTTGGAGGAAAGAGGCTTGTCAATTTTTTTTAGCATATCAGTGTTACCAGCATCCAATTTCATAACCCGTAAGTCTATTTTTTTTAAACTTTCAAAAACTGACTTGTTCCCTAAAAGTGTTGAATTTGATAAAACGGTTATCTTTATTTTTGGTAGATAAATATCTCTAAGCTGAATAACAGCGTCTATTATTTCTGAAAATTTAGGATGCATTGTAGGCTCACCGTTTCCTGCAAAAGTAATACTGTCAATATGTATTTTTTCCTTTTTAAGTACCTTAAAACGATTTTCTATTGCAGTAATTATTTCACTTGACCCTAAATATTTGATTTTATTTGATTTTAAGTCAGTCCAACCGCATTCACAGTATATACAATTAAAATTACAAACTTTATTTTGTAAAGGCAATAAGTTAATGCCGAGTGAACTTCCAAAACGTCTGCTTACTATTGGACCAAATACGATATTATTGTACAATACTGACATATATGTAATATTAATTATTTTTTATGCCTTTCAATATGAGCTAAATCATTTTTTAGGTTTTAGGTTTTATTATTATTGACAATAATTTGTTTATAACTATTCGGACATGTTTGTCCGATATGTTTTTTAAAAATATATTTTTGCTTAAATAAAAATGAATTATGATTTTTTCGAAAGCTTGTGAATATGGTATAAAGGCAGCTATATATGTTGCGGAACAATCTATTAATGGAAACAGGACAAGTTTAAAAGGGATTTCTAAAGAAATAGGTTCCCCTGAAGCGTTTACTGCAAAAATTTTACAAACCCTTGTCAAAAAGAACATTATTAATTCAGTAAAAGGATCAGCAGGTGGATTTGAAGCAGACTTAAAAAAGGATTAATAAAGTTAAATTAATTGAAATTGTGATTGCGATTGATGGTTCATTGCACGAAGAGAAATGTGTTTTGGGATTGAGCAAATGCTCGGAAATAAGTCCTTGCCCAGTTCATAATAAGTATAAACATATTAAAAAAGATATATTAGAAATGCTAGAAAAAACAACACTAGCTGGAATGTCTAATAGCGTATTAGAAGGATTAAGCTATTTAAAAAACTAAATATACTTTAAGAAGTAATTACTGTTAGGGTTTAACTCTTAAACTACGCAATCAAATTTAATTATTTAATTTTAAAACCTAAGTACATAGGGTGGAATGATATTGTCTAAAAACACATGAATAGTTACTCTAAAATAAATATAATGGAAAAATATGTAATTAAAAGAACTGGTGAATACAAACCATTAGATTGTTTTAAAATTAAGGATGCAATTTCAAAAGGATTTCAAAGTGTAAATGAAAAGTTTGAAGAGGGAATTTTTGAAGAAGTCATCCTTGAACTTATTTCTAAAGACACATGGAGCGTTGAAGAGATTCAGGATATTATTGAAAAAAAGCTATTTGCTAGAAAGTACTTCGATGTTATGAGATCGTTTATGTTATATCGACATACTAGAAAATTACAAAGAGAATTAACTAATAATATAGATACTACTACTACATATATTAATAGTACTCAAACCATTGAAGAGTATATAGGACAGACAGATTGGAGAATTAATGCTAATGCCAATACGGCTTATTCAAATGCTGGTTTAGTAAATAATGTTGCGGGAAAAATTATTGCTAACTATTGGCTTGATAAAGTATATTCTCCTGAAGAGGGAGTAACACATCGTAATGGAGACATTCACATTCATGATTTAGATTGTTTAACTGGATATTGCGCTGGTTGGAGTTTAAGAGCATTATTGAATGATGGATTTAATGGTGTCCGAGGAAGAGTTGAGAGCAAGGCTCCTTCTCATTTTAGAGAAGCACTAGGACAAATGGCCAATTTCTTAGGAATACTTCAAAGTGAATGGGCAGGTGCTCAAGCCTTTAGTTCATTTGATACATACTTAGCTCCTTATGTATTTAAGGATAAATTATCTTTTGAGGAAGTATTGAAGGCTATTCGTAGTTTCATCTACAACCTCAATGTTCCAGCACGTTGGGGGCAATCGCCTTTTACTAACATCACGTTAGATTGGGTAGTTCCTTCTGATTTAAAAGAACAGATCCCTACAAGAAATGATAATCATCTTTTTAAAACAATAAATGACATTACACTTATTGAACTTGCAAGAGAAAGAGGAGTTGGTGATCTAATTGACATGAGATATGAGCATTTTCAAACGGAGATGAATATGATAAATAAGGCCTACTATACTGTAATGACAGAAGGTGATTCTCAGGGACAACCTTTCACTTTTCCAATTCCTACTGTAAATATTACTGAAGAT
The DNA here is from genome assembly GCA_016722565.1 of Bacteroidota bacterium. Lineage (NCBI taxonomy): Bacteria > Pseudomonadati > Bacteroidota > Bacteroidota bacterium. The sequence goes on along the minus strand of JADKIU010000007.1, from coordinate 659,642 downwards.
TTTGACTGGTATGGCGAAAATACAGACTTATTATTTGAAAATACAGCAAAGATTGGTTCTTCATATTTCCAAAATTTTATTGGTAGCCAATATGTCTTAGATGATAATGGGAATAAAATTGAAAACGAGAAGGCTTATAAACCAAATGCTGTAAGAAGCATGTGTTGCAGATTACAACTTGATTTAAGAGAACTATTAAAGAGAGGCAACGGATTGTTTGGAAGTGCTGAGATGACAGGAAGTATTGGTGTTGTTACAATTAATATGGCTCGTTTAGGTTATTTATATAAAGGAAATATAAAAGCTTTATATGAGCGCTTAGATTTTTTGCTTGAAATCTCAAAATCTACACTAGAAAAGAAACGTGTTTTTATTCAAGATATGTATGATAGAGGGCTATATCCATACACTAAAAGGTATTTAAGTCATTTTAGAAATCATTTCTCTACAATTGGAGTAAATGGAATCAATGAAATGATATTGAACTTTACGGGTGAAAAAGATAATATTACTACTGAAACAGGGATTGAATTTGCCGGTCAAATATTAGAATATATTCGTGAAAAGATGAAGCTTTATCAGGAAGAAACTGGAAACTTATACAACTTAGAAGCTACTCCTGCAGAAGGTACAACGTATCGTTTTGCAAAAGAAGATAAGAAAAGATTTCCAAATATTATTCAATCTGGTACCGAAGAAAACATTTACTATACAAATAGCTCCCAAATTCCTGTGGATCACACAGACGATCCTTTTGAAGCATTGCTTTTACAAGATGAATTACAATGCAAATATACTGGAGGTACAGTTTTACATTTATATATGAGAGAAAAATTAAGCTCAGCGGAGGCTTGTAGAAACTTAGTAAAAAAAGTTCTTTCAAATTTTAGATTACCATATATTACAATCACTCCAGTATTTAGTATTTGTCCCACTCATGGATATTTATCAGGGGAGCATGAATATTGTCCAGAATGCGATGAAATTTTATTAGAAAAATTAAAGCTTAATCATATTAAACATGAAAACACACAAAAACAATCAATTGTTGCAAAGTCATAATTTGCAGCGAACAAAATGCCTCGTTTATACACGAGTAATGGGTTATCATAGACCTGTAGAAAGTTTTAATATTGGGAAAAAAGGTGAACATAAACAACGATTACAATTTAATGAGAGTAGATGTCGCTAAGCCAATTTACAACATCACTCCATTTACTCTGTTGGATTACCCTCATAAAACAGCCTGCATTTTATGGTTTGCAGGCTGTAATATGAGATGTTTATATTGTTATAATCCAGATATAGTATTAGGTAAAGGAAAGTTGTCATTTCATGAGGCTTTAAATTTTTTAAAAACTAGAATTAATTTATTGGATGGTGTAGTTTTGAGTGGAGGGGAATGCACCCTTCATAAAGGTTGTATTAACCTCATAACGGAGATAAAAAAGATGGGGTTATTAGTTAAAATCGATACAAATGGAACAGCCCCCCTCATATTAGATTGTTTAATACGAGAAAAATTAATTGACTATGTCGCACTTGATTTTAAGGCGCCAACAGAGATGTTTAAATTTATAACAAACTCTAACTTGTATTCTAAGTTTATCTATAGCCTTAAATTATTAATTAATAGTAATGTTCCCTTTGAGGTAAGAACTACAATTCACTCATCTCTTTTGGCTCAAAAGGATATTCAAAAAATGATAGAAGTTTTGGAGAAGTTTGATTATAGAGGGACTTACTATATTCAAAAATTTATGAATGATACAGATACATTATCAGGAATAGAAAACTCGGAACTAAATCCTATTAACTTCACTTCTCTTAATACAAAATTATCAGTTGTCTTAAGAAATTAGTTTATCTGGATAATGACAGAATAAAGATTATCTTATGATTATAATCACGTTTATCTAACTAATGAAGTATGCAAATCGTCAGCATAATGTGGACGAAATTTTTTGATGAACTTAAGTTTTATATTTTAAGTGTTTTCATTAAATAGTACGATGTCATTTGTTATATTTCTGATGATTGTTTTCTTTGAGAAAGCACCATTAATATCGTACCTGAGAAAAGTAATAATGATACTCCAAAAAGAGTTTCATTTACATATTTCACAACTATATAGCTGAAAGCAGCCACTCCCTGAACACCTAAAACTAATTCATTTAAAAATATCCCTATAACAAATACGCTAAATGCTATAGTGGTTAGTTTATTAACTAATATTAATTTAAAAGTATATAGAAATGATAGAATGAATACAGAAATTACTGCTAATAAAACTAAATGCAAATACGCAATAACGATTGGTCTAAATCCAAATGCAAGATCGCTTACAGCAGGAATTGTTGAGCCTAATTGTAACATTAGTTTAACTGTAAACGCAATGCCTACAAATAGAAATAAGTAAATCTGAAATTTATTTAATGTTGTACCACTCAACTTGAGTGATGTTTTTATCGCCTTGATAATCTTTATCCATAAAAATACTTGTATAAAAGCTGCAATTACAACAATAACATATAGCCAATTAGGTAATTTTGCCCACAATGTTGATAGAAAATAGGCAGGGATAAATGACATATAAGATAGTTTAAAATATACTTTATCATATTTAAATTGAGGTAGTATTTTTGTGGTCTCACTAAAAAACAAACCCAAACAAGAAAAAATAAAAAATCCGTTGTATTGAAAATGTAGGTAAAAATATACAGAGGCTAAATACCAGTGTTCATTAAAATTTCTGGAAGCCATCATGTATGCTAAATAAAAGGTTCCAACTGATGAAATAATATTAAATAATAAAGCTGCTTTAAACCAAGGTTTAGAAGGGTTAGAATCATCAACATTTTCTAAATCTTTAAAATAGAAAAATGTAAATAAGCAAGCAATAATTATTGTAATTGTAGAAAAAATGATTGATAAAGTACTATAGCCTTGATATGAAAAAGAAAACAACATACCGTACGAGCATATTAAATTTGCAATGATAATTCGTTTATAATTTTTAGTATTTAATAGGGGTAATTTTTTCAATACAAAGTGAATCATTAATATATATAAGGAATGTGTAATCCAGCCAGAAAAAGCGAAATGAGAATGCGCGTGTTGTATGTTTTTTTGACTGAAATATGGAAAATCAAACCCGATTTTATACCTCATTAAAACACCAAGGCTAGCTACAATTAACAAATTAATAAGCGATATTTTTAACCAGAATTTAATATTAAAAGACATAATCAATATATGAGTTTGCGTTCAACTATCTGAACTATTTTTTTAGTTTTCATTTTTGTTAAAGTCCTAATAACCGTTTCTACTCTTAATCCAGTATAATTAGCAATCTCTTGGCGAGTATAAGGGATTTCAACCTTCTCACTTTCTCGATTGTTTTTCTTTTTAAAATCATTCAGAAACCCTATTATTCTTGACTCAGGCGTATTGTTTATAATTTCTCTGGCGGTTGTAGCTTTACTATATATTCGCTTAGCAAAAAGAATAATCATTTGTTTTTGATACACAGGATATTCATCTAAAATTTCTAAAAATTTCTCTTTTGATAATTTCAAAACAATTGAGTCCTGACAAGCAACAGCTGAAGAAGGGTAGTTTTCATCAATGAAAATGGGTGGCTCACCAAAACTGCGTCCAGTTTTAAATTCTGATTGGGTAAATTCTTTTCCGTCTAAATTGGCATTAAACATTTTAACGGTTCCTTCAATTATTTGATAATAATACCTAGGGTGATCTCCTTCATGAAAAATAAAATCACCCTTTTTGAATTTTTTAGCTATAGCCCCCCATGTTATTAATATATCAGCGTCAATTTGCATAAACAGATTTCTTATTTCCTTAAAAGTAATAAAAATAAAGGAACAGCATCACAAATTTACGTTTTACTATTAGTTAAAAGTATGATTATAATCATTAAATTTATTACTTATTAAGCATAAAACCACTTTAGTGTCTCGAAAAACGAATTGAAATCTTAGCTTCTATTATATATGAACCCATGTAACTTTTAATCCTTTCAAAATCAGTTAAAAAGTTCGATAAGTGCAACTGTTTGGGTACAGAAAGCCGCTGAATTTTTCAGCGGCTTTTTTTTGATAATTCAATAGTCAGCATCACTTATTACAGTCATCGAACTTCATTCAAACAAGTAAACAGTATGATAGCGTTTTCTGAAACTTCGAATCAAATTCAATGTGTTAGTAGTTTTCATGAACTTATTTCCACACCGTTTCAGGGAGAAGTGAATGCTATTTGCTGGACCCGCAAACTACAAGGTAATTTTTCGGAGATTGCGAATAAGATCGAACTAAAAGAAAATATAGCAGTAATTGATCAGGATGAACTTTTTGAACTTCAATTGAGTGAACAAGGACAACTTGCTCGCGAAATTCTTTTAAATGACTTAAAGATGTTGAAAGCTCATGGCGCTTCTCCAATCCTCAATTTGATCAAGTGTTATGAGAGAGATGATACCTATCCGTTTTTTCCAAGAGATGTTTACTCTTTTCATGTAGATCGATCTCCGGTACCAACCGATACTTTTTTATGCACGTATGATGGCGAGTCAAGTGAAATAGTGCCAAATGCACAAGCGAAACAAAAAGTGCTTGTTCCCGAAATACGTGATGAACTCAAAAAAATATATGGTGGAGCTAATGAAGGATTTGAATCGTTTTTAAATGAACAATTTTTTGATTTGCATTATCTGCCTAACTCTAATGCACAACCTATCAGCTTAGGACTTGGTCATTTATGGAAGTTGGCGGTTGACCATCCTGAAAGTCTTGTTCTCCCGTGTATTCATCGTGCTCCAAAAGAAAAAAATGGACAGAGCCGGCTATTGATGATCTGTTGAAGAAAAAGGTAAGACGAATTTCACTTTAGAATTAGATTTATTAATTATTTTAACACCCTCCTGACATCCCAAATGGAATTTGAAATTCCTGTGCAACATTTTTGCCGTTTGAATTTTTTGCCGGTTTCCAATTCGGCATTTTGTTAATCGCATTTATAATTTGTAAATCTGTTGTTGCATCCATTGACGAACGTGACATCTTTACATTCATCACTTTGCCGTGTTCATCAACACTAAACTTTACAACTGCTTGTGGGAGATTTCGGAACGCTTTTTTCTCAGAAACTTTTTCAAAAATATTTTCATTCAGATAATTTGTCAACTGCTTATTGCCACCCGGAAATTCCGCTTCTGATGCTGGTACCACGGTGATATTCAAATTGCCTTCTATTAACTTGTTGGCCACAATTGTATTACTTAATTGCTTCTTGTATTTGAACCGAATAACAACATTGATATCACTTCCCAGGTCAGCACTCTTGATGTTGTTTTTTTGTTCGGTTGTTAGCGCTTCTTTTGCCCCTGTGGATGTTACAACAACACCATTGTGTGTCGTAGAAATTTCAACCGAAACATAATCTACAATTGTATTATAACCACCTTGAGGATATGCAAAAAAGCCCAGCGGATAATTTAATTTTCTTTGTTCGTCCAGTTCAACACGATCCTTGTTAGGCAAAATCAGTAGGTGCCACAACACAGGCGAAAGGTCTGTAACAAATTTGGCATCATTCAATTTATCTTTTTTTACAGATGGATTAAGTCTGCCGAAATACTCAAATTTGGAAGGTTGAGAAATCCCATTGATCACGATTAAAAGTAATAGCGAAAAAACGATTTTATTTTTCATAACGTTGTTTTTTATAAAAGTAGTTTTTATTTCGATGGCATTGCTTTTATTGCCAATACATATTTAGTAACAGCATCTTTTTGTGTATTTGATAAATAGGCTCTTTGCGTCATATCTTCAAGAATGCTTTTCCATTGTGCTTGCTCATATTGATGAATGTTAGAAACACCATGACAATTGATACAAGCACCTGTTGTAAAAATTGCATGTCCTTCTTTTAGTTGTTCTAACGTAGCATCTGAATATTGTTTTTGAATGGCAGCCAACGCGTCATCCCCGGGAGCCGGACTTCCATCCACCGGTTGGGATAACGGAAAAGGGGGAGCGGATGACGTAGTATTTGGTGATGAGACAGGTGTGGTTATCGCTGCTTTTTTTGTTGTGTGACAAGAGGTAAACACTAAAATGGGTATAAAAATTAAACCGAGGAATGTTTGCTTCATAATGTGAGTTTTAAAGAGATACAACAAATGTAGTGGTGAATGAAAAGCGACCTTGTTACTAACTCGTTATTGGGTTGTTAATGACTTGTTAATGTATGTTCAATGCCATATAAAATGGTTAATTTTGAATATCCAAATGATGTTCAATCGAACCAATATATTTATTGCCATTGCTTCCATCGCTTTGTTAAGCGTATTGGTGATTCAAGTGAATTGGATTTTTCAAACTGCAAAAATAAAAGAAGAGCTTTTTAACGAAAAAGCGGAGCTGGTGCTTGCAAAAACAACAGATGCTCTTTATTCGGATCAGCAAATGTGTCAAACGATTGAAGCCTCTTCGGAAACGATAAACACTTCCGGCTATGTTGCAACACTGCCAGGAAAAGAAATTCGAAAAATAGATTCTTTGCTACAGCATGCGATGAAATTTTATGGTTTTCATGTAGACTATTCTTTTGAAGTTATTAAATCGGGGCGGATACCTCTTGGTGCAGGGAATACTTCCACATACACATCCTCTTCTTTGGAGCAACCTGCTTGCGGTGAGATTGGACTACAAGATGCTGTAAATAAAAACGGATTTGAATTGAAACTTATTTTTCCTGAAAAGAAACAATTTATTATTGCTGAAATGGGTGTATTATTCATCACCTCTCTTTTATTGATAATTGTTGTGCTGGTTTTGTTTTGGCGGACGATTCGATCGCTTTTGAAAGAGAAAAAAATATCAGAACATACCACCGAATTTTTAAACAATATGACGCATGAGTTTAAAACACCATTAACTAATATTGCGTTAGCCGGTAAAATGATTGTGAAAGATTCAACCATTAAGGAAGAAGATAAAATAAAACACTACTCAGCAATTATATTGGAGGAAAATGAAAAGTTGAGGCTTCAAGTGGAGCAAGTGTTAAGCATGACGGCACTTGAAAAGGGTGAAATACCATTGCAAAAAACAGAATTGGATGTGCATCAGCTGCTACAGGATTGTATAAAATCGATGACGATACAGATTGAAAACAAACATGGGCAAATTCAATTGAAACTGAATGCTAATAATTTTGTGATAATGGGCGATAAATCACATCTTGCCAATGCCTTTTCTAATTTGATAGACAATGCCATCAAATATTCTTCGGGAAAACCGGAGTTGACTATTGAAACGTTTAATAGAAATAATAATTTGGTTGTTGTGGTTGCTGATAAAGGCATCGGGATTGAAAAAGAATATCAAAAGAAAGTGTTCGAGAAATATTTTAGAGTGCCTACCGGAGATGTACATGATGTAAAAGGATTTGGATTGGGATTAGCGTACGTAAAAACAATTGTTGAATTGCATGGTGGAACCATCGAACTTCAAAGCGATAAAGGCACAACATTTAACATCTTGATTCCTTATGCCTAAAACCCAACTAAACATATTACTTGCCGAAGACGATCTGAATCTGGGAATTCTTTTGGTGGATTATCTGGAAACAGAAGGGTTTGACTTGAAGCTTTGTAAAGATGGCGAGTTAGCATTAAAGGCATTTCAAAATCAATCTTTTGATTTATGTTTGTTGGATGTGATGATGCCGAAGATGGATGGTTTTTCTTTAGCAAAAGCAATCCGATTAATAGATAAAAACGTGCCCATTATTTTTATCACTGCAAAATCATTAAAAGAAGATAAATTAAAAGGATATGATTTAGGTGCCGATGATTATATCACCAAACCGTTTGATGAGGAAGAACTTCTGTGGAAAATAAAAGCGGTTATTCGAAGGACTCCTGAAAATAAACGTGACAAAAGCGTAGAAATAATTTCACTCGGAAAATTCAGATTTGATTATCCGAATCAATCCTTAAAGATGGGTGAAAGCACAAAACGAATTACTGAAAAAGAAAGTGAAATTCTATACTATTTATCCAATCATCGGAATGTTGTCATCAAACGTGAAGAACTCCTGAAAGCATTATGGGGTGAAAACGATTATTTTTTAGGCAGAAGTTTAGATGTGTTCATCACTAAAATTCGTAAATATTTAAAAGACGATTCGGACATTACCATTGAAAATGTTTTTGGTGTAGGATTTATCTTTAATGTCCCTTCAAACTAATTTTTTATGCGTCAATCTTAAGGGAGGTCATCGTTAAAGAACCAGCAACTGCTTTATCATTAAACAATGAAATTTTTTCATTCTTTTCTTTTAATGCCAGAGCATAGATGAGTGGTAAATAATGTTCCGGACTTGGTATCGATAAATCAAATGCTTTTCCTTGCGATTTAAAATTGATCAGTGGTTTGTGGTCATCTGACAAAATAAATTTTTTCATTTTTTCACTGGCTTCGATTGCCCAATCATAACCATAATTCGTTTCATTTAATTTATCCCAGGCAATCATTCCTAAGTTGTGTACCATGTTGCCACTGCCAACAATCAACACACCTTTGTTCCGCAGAGAGGCGAGTTCTTTTGCTAAGTCGTAATGGTATTGTGCTCCTTGTGTATAATCAATGCTCAGTTGTAGCACAGGCACATCAGCTTTCGGGTATAAATGTTTCACAACCGACCAGGTTCCATGATCCAATCCCCATTTATCATCCAGTCCTACAGCTGTCTTTTTTATGGTCGCTTTTGTTTCATTTGCATAATGCGGACTTCCTGGCGCGGGATATTGCACATCAAATAACGCTTGGGGAAACCCTCCGAAATCATGAATGGTTCGTGGTTTTTCCATGGCGGTAACAAACGTCCCTTTTGTTTCCCAGTGAGCCGAAACAACGAGAATGGCCTTGGGTTTGGGAATATCTTTTCCGATGTTTCTAAAGCCGGTTACAAATTCATTTTCTTCAATGGCATTCATCGGACTGCCATGTCCTAAAAACAAAACAGGCATTTTTTCTGTTACAGATAAGTTACTCGTTAAGGTATCCAGTTCTTTTAATTTCATAGCAGCAAGAGATAAGGGTGATAAGGCAAGGAGCTTTAAAAAGTCGGATCGTTTCATCGCATTCGGATTGTATTGTAAAGATAACAATTATGTACTTCAAATTGTTTGGGAATATTCAACACAAAAACGACAAATCTAAAAATCATAATTTTATTAATCGATGCAATTCCTTTAATATTTCGTAAATTCGCATTCCTATTTAAGGCATTTATGAGCAAACCAAGTTTTGATGAAATTTATATGGAGTTGGCAGAAAATCTTGCCAAGCGTTCCCATTGTGTAAAGGCGCAAGTTGGTGCTGTGCTCACAAAAGACACACGTATTGTTTCTTTAGGCTACAATGGTCCTCCTGCAGGCACGCACAATTGTGATATTGATTTTGAAAAAGACGGTTGTCCGCGCGATAGTAAAGGCAGCTGCTCCTTAGCATTACATGCCGAACAAAATGCCATCTTATATGCCTCTAAAAATAAAGTGTCGATTGAGGGATGTACGCTTTATGTTACGCTTTCACCTTGCATTTCGTGTGCTCGTGTGATTTATACGATGGGGATCAAAAAAGTTTATTACTTAAATTCTTATGCTGATTTTAAAGGATTAAAAAGCGATGAAGGCGTTGATTTCCTTCAAAAATTTGGAGTAGAAGTTGTGCGTTACTCAAAAAAATTGCCTACAGTTTAATTGCCCACTTAAAATGAATCGTCCTAAATTTTACATATATCTTCCCATTGTTTTTGCATTAGTGCTCATTCTGGGAATTTTTATCGGAAGCACATTCAATCTTAGAACAACTCCCGGAACCATTTCTGTTGACGGAAATGGAGCGTACAGTAAAATTGACCAGATATTGAAGTATGTAGAAGAGCAATATGTGGATACCATTAAAACCAAGGACTTAGTTGATAAAACAATTGTTTCTCTCTTAGCGAATTTAGATCCACATTCCAGTTACATCACAGCAGAAGAACTGATTGCCAGCAACGAACCTTTGTTAGGAAATTTTGAAGGGATAGGTGTTGAATTTAATATAGTGGAGGATACCATTCGTGTTATTGCGGCCATTCCCGGTGGCCCGTCCGAATTGGTTGGCGTACAAGCAGGCGACAAAATTATTAAGGTGGATGGGAAAGTAGTGGCTGGTATTAAAATCACCAACAAACAGGTGATGGAAAACTTAAAAGGCAAAGGTGGTACAAAAGTAAAAGTAAGTATGATGCGCAGAGGAAAACGCGGGTTACTTGATTTTGTAATTACGCGTGGAACAATTCCAATACATAGCATAGACGTGTCCTACATGGTGAATCCGAAAACAGGATATATAAAGATTAGTCGATTTGGAGCTACCACTTATGATGAATACATGCAAGCGTTTGAAAAATTGCGTGGGCAAGGAATGCAACAATTGATTATTGATTTGCGTGGGAATGGCGGTGGATTCTTGAATTCAGCGGTTGACATTGCCGATGAATTATTGAGTGAAGGAAAAGAAATTGTTTACACCATCGGTAAAGCGCGCCCAAGAAAGGATTACAAAGCAACACGAAGAGGTGAATTTGAAAACGGAAAATTAATGGTGTTGATTGATGATGGCTCGGCATCGGCCAGTGAAATTTTAGCGGGCGCTTTACAAGATAATGACCGCGCAACCATTATTGGCAGACGTTCGTTTGGAAAAGGATTGGTGCAGGAACAAAGTGAATTTTCTGATAGTTCAGCCATCCGATTAACCATTGCCCGTTATTATACTCCAACCGGTAGAAGTATTCAAAAATCGTATGCAGATGGTGTGGAAGCATATTACGAAGAAGAGAATAATCGGTATGCAAATGGGGAGTTGGAAAATGCAGATAGCATTAAAATTACCGACTCGATAAAATTTACAACCCCTGCAGGTAAGATTGTTTATGGCGGAGGCGGAATTATTCCGGATGTATTTGTTGGACTGGATACAGCAGGACGATCACTTTATTTAACGGAAGTGTTTTTTACCGGTACAGCCAACGACTTTGCATTTGAATATGCAGATAGAGAACGCACAAAGTTAAAATCCTACAAAACGGTAGAAAATTTTAATAAGTCGTTTGTTGTTACTCCGGCAATTTTGGAGGAGTTTATTGCCTATGCTGAAAAGAATAAAATTAAACGGAATAATAAGGAAATTGCGATTTCTCAAAACATTTTGAAGAACCAGTTAAAAGCTTTGATTGCTCGTAATATTTTTAATGGTGAAGGTTATTATCAGGTGATTCAAACACAAGACAATGTGCTGAAAAAAGCAATTGAGTTAATGAAGTAACGCGTTTCCAAAAGATGGATAAATAAAAACGCCTCTCAAACATTGTTTGAGAGGCGTTTTTATTTTGTAATCACTGATTAGTGAGCAGCTTCAGTTGTTGTAGCAGCAGAATCAGGAGTAGCAGTAGCTGTAGTGTCAGGAGCTGTTTCAACAGCAGCGCTAGCAGCGTTGAACAAAGAATCCATTTTAGCTTTTGCTTCAGCTTCCATTTTAGCAGCTTCTTCTGCAGACGGTCCGCAAGAAACGATGCTTAATGCACCTGCTACGAACAATAAAGAAAATAATTTTTTCATTTTGTTTTTGTTTTGTTTTTTGATTAATACTAGTATCTGGGCGCAAAGGTAGCTAAAAATCCATACGCACAAAATCTTATAGCTATCTAAAACACAATTATTTAAACAAAGCATTGTTAAGAACCCTAAAAAACAACGATTCTTTCTCACCTTTTGACTAAAAACGGTGTAAAAAGACCTATCTTTGCAACTCAATTAAACAATAATTAACCCTTAAAAATATAAACTATGGCTTTCGAATTACCTAAATTACCGTATGCCTACACAGCATTAGAGCCTCATATTGATGCTCAAACGATGGAGATTCATCATTCAAAACATCATCAAGCCTATGTAACGAACTTAAATGCAGCGATTGCAGGTTCTGAAACAGAAAAATTGAGTATCGAAGAAATCTGCAAAAACATTTCGAAATACCCGATGCCGGTTCGTAACAATGGTGGTGGACACTATAATCACTCCCTTTTTTGGACAGTAATGGGTCCAAATGCCGGTGGTGAACCTACAGGCGACTTGGCAGCAGCAATTACCAGTGCTTTTGGTTCGTTTGCTGACTTTAAAACGCAATTTGCGACTGCAGGAGCAACTCGTTTCGGTTCAGGTTGGGCATGGTTGATTGTAAAAGATGGAAAATTAGCGGTTTGTTCAACTCCAAATCAAGATAATCCTTTGATGGATATTGCGGAAGTAAAAGGAACACCGATTTTAGGAATGGATGTGTGGGAACATGCATACTACTTAAAATATCAAAACAAACGCCCGGATTATATCGCAGCTTTTTGGAATGTTGTGAATTGGGCAGAAGTTGCTAAGCGCTTTGCAGCAGCAAAATAATTAAAATCTAAATTTTAAAGGGGATGCGTTAAAGCATCCCCTTTTTTATTTCTTAAACGTTTTGGATACTAAAAAAATAAGTTTCATTATTTCGTTTGTTTTTTGCTTTTGCTTTTCAGCAAAAGCCATGGAACATAAAACGGAAAGGGAGTTGTCTACGATTTACATCGTTGAATCAGCTGACACACTTATTTTACAAATCGATAAAGCGGTTGCAGATTCGATCGTAAAAAAGAATTCGAGCAAGGAACAAAACAAAAAAAAACTCATTTCTGCCTTTTTTGCTTTCCCTTTCCCTTTAGGATTTATGGGCGCTCACAGAGTGATGTTGGGAACAAAACCATGGGTGCCCGTTGTTTATGTGGCAACATTTGGAGGCTGTTTTGGAGTGCTTCCGCTGATTGATTTTTTTGTAATTACATTTAGCAAAGACATTGAGCAGTACGAAAACAATCCCAACATTTTTATGTGGTTGAAATAAGTTCAACGTCCAAAGTTTGAAAGTTAAAAGTTTTTGTAGTTTAGATTCGTAATCATGAAAGTCGGTTTATTCTTCGGTTCCTTTAATCCCATCCATGTTGGACACATGGTGATTGCGAATTATATGTTGGCAAATTCCGACCTGGATCGTATCTGGTTTGTGGTTTCTCCACACAACCCACTCAAAGAAAAGAATTCACTCCTCCCGGAAACGCATCGCTTGCAGATGGTGACCCTTGCCATTGGGGATAATAATAAAATGAAAGCGAGTAATATCGAATTTAAATTGCCCCAACCTTCTTATACCATCAATACATTAGCACATTTAAAAGAGAAGTATCCGAACAATGATTTTGCATTGATCATGGGAAGCGACAATCTGGAAGGGTTTCACAAATGGAAAAATTACGAAGAAATTTTAAAACACTACGAATTGTATGTGTATCCGCGTCCGAATATTAAAGGCTCAGAGTTGTTTAATCATAAACGAGTAAAAATGATTGATGCTCCCTTAATGGAGATTTCATCCACCTCTATCCGAAAGGCGATAAAAGACAAAAAAGATGTTCGCTATTTCGTTGCTCCTGCTGTGTGGGAATACATGCGAGAGATGCATTTTTACGAAAAATAAGTAAGTGCCATAAAAATGCCCCTGCATTTCTGCAGAGGCATTCGCATCTAAAAATTTTAATTACAGCTCCTAGTTCGAAGCTCCCAAATCGAATTTTAATGCATCTTCAAAGGCCATTTCTGTTTCGCCTTCAGCAACAATACCATTTCCGATTGTTAAGCCGGTTTCCTTAGGTGACAACACTTTTTTGTTCGCTTTGATACTAGCAACAGATGTTACACTAAGTCCGTTTAACTCCAGTTTAAGTTCCTTTAAACACATACCCAATGCAATAGCTTTTGGTGTATTTGTTACAATGAACTCAATGTCGAAATCATCATTTGATTTTGACTTCACGGTAAAGTCGATTTTGTTTTCAATGCAATATTCAATCAATGTAGAAATGTTTTTTTTCTTCACTGTAACGGTAGGAGTCGCTTCGTTCATAAAACTCATGGCAAAAAATTTTTAAATTGATTTAAATAATTGTTTTAATAACCAACATAAAGTTAAGTCTTTCTTAGTCGAAAATAAAGACCAAAATATGAACAGCGTGAAGCCCGATTGTTCATTAATTGTTTAAAAGTGGAGGGGTGAAAACGAGGCAAAAAATGATAAAATGAGGGTATATTTCGCCAAAAATCACCAAAAATTGATGAAAATGAGAGAAAATGACTAAAAATGACAGATAATAAAATTAGTTTTTAACTAAGCTTAGGATAGAGTCAAAAATCCAACGTCCATCAATGTTGCTTAATTCACCATCGGTTGCTCTTTCAGGGTGAGGCATCATTCCAAACACATTTTTACCAGCATTACAAACACCAGCAATGTTTTCTGTTGCCCCATTTGGATTAGAAGCATCCGTTACATTTCCATTTTCATCGCAATAGCGGAAAATAATTTGTCCGTTTGCATTTAACTGTTTGATGGTGTCAGCATCCGCATAATACTTCCCTTCACCATGAGCAATAGGTATTTTAAGCGCTTTTTCAAGCGGAACTTCGGATGTAATTAAAGTAGAATTGTTTTCTGCTTTTATAAATACGTTTTTGCAGATAAACTTTCGTTCGTTATTGTGTAATAAGGCTCCCGGAACCAATCCGGCTTCACATAAAATTTGGAATCCATTACAAACACCCAGCACATATCCACCTTTGTTGGCAAACTCAATCACTTTTTCCATGATTGGTGAAAAACGCGCAATCGCTCCGGAACGAAGGTAATCGCCATACGAAAACCCTCCCGGCAGCACTATAAAATCACAGCCCTTCAAATCGGTATCTTTGTGCCACAACTCAACCACATCCTGCCCCATGATGTCTCTTAAAACATAAATCATGTCTTGATCACAGTTTGACCCCGGGAAAATAACAACTCCAAATTTGCTCATACTATATTTTTTAAAACGATTAATCCCGATCGTTATCGGGAGAGGCGTAAAGTTAGAAATAAAATAAGCTCAAATATTCCTTCTTGATAGATTGTTAAAAAAATCTATAAGATCAAATTCACAAACAAGGAAGAAAGCAGCAATAAGAATAAAAATTCGGCCCACCATTCCTTTTTAATATGAGTAAAGTAGTTGGCACAAAATATAGCGGAAGGGATGGCCAGTGCTGAAAAGTATTTGGTGGAGATTTCCGGAGCCAATAAAATGGAGAAAGCGGAAAAGAACAAAAACCAAACAAACAGGATAACAGACTTTTTTGTGCGTTGGGAACCAATTCCTACGCCTAGAATGATTTTAACAATGGCAAAGAAAACGATCACCCAGCCAATGCCAATCATGAAATAAAAGGTTTTGGGGAAATCCAACACCGGTTTTTCTCGAATAAACTGGTAAAACATCTTGTCATAAAACAAATATTCCAGTGTATCATTCCAAAAATAAACCGTGAGGACAAACAAATAGGGAATTACCGCCCCAAAAAAGGAAATGATCCATTCTCTCCAGTTAAAAGGGCGTAAGAGGATGAGTGCAACACCTAATAAGGGTAAAAAAACGACAAAAGGAAAGTAAAACAAGGAAGCGATGGAAATCAATAAACCGGCATCAAACGACTCAGAAAAGGCTTTGTCTTTGCGGTAAGAGCTTAATAACCGGTGCAAAGCAAATAAAATGAATAGATTCCCGAACAGCAGCGGATGCAACATCAACATTGCATCATTATTACTCATAAAAACAATGTAAAAGAGGGCCGGTAAATAGTTTTGTTTCTCCAAAACCTCATTTTCGTTCACAATAAAATTGAGTAAAAACGCCTCCCCGATAATTAATAAAAGCCCGATTGTTGTGGATAACCAAGGAATTGTAGTAAAAATCCCTGCAATTAAATCGTACAGGGGCATGGCGTGCTTTACCGGAAGAGGAGCGTTAGGGTTTATATACCCAAACACCCAGATAATAATAGCAATCAGGGGCAAAAAGAGTAATGCAGAAGCATTGTTGGATTTAAAAAACCGTATAAACATATTTCAGTTGCTAAAATTAGCTTAAAAAATTATTGATTTTAAATAAAATTTGTACATTTGAGACCATAAAATAAACATTACGATTATGACTTGGACAGATATTTTCAACGGATTAGGTAGTTTTTTTCAATGGACATTCCAATTTATGGAAGCATTAGGAAACGGACCCAACTTATTTTTTTGGATAATTATCGTAAGCTTGCTTTTGGTTTGGATGCGTATGCAAGCAAACTTTAACAGAGAAGCGAAAGAAAAAGGAACGTTAAAATAAACGAATATGCATTCAACTAAAAATCCCCAATCTGATTATTCGGATTGGGGATTTTTTTGTTTAAACGTTCTTTATTTATAATACACTTCCAAATCTTTTCCAATATCTCTTCTATAATACTTTCCTTTGTATTGAATACGTTCGGCATTCGCAAACGATTTTTTTAATGCTTCGTTCATAGTGTTCCCATAAGATGTAATTGCAATTACACGCCCACCATTTGTAACAACGTTATTCCCATCTTGTTTTGTTCCTGCATGAAAGGCGATACTTCCTTCTACCAATTCAAATCCTGTCATTACATCTCCTTTTGCGTATTCCTCCGGATAGCCACCTGCAACCATCATTACTGTTGTAGCAAAACGACTATCCACTTCGAACGTTTTTTCATTTAAGTTTCCGTTGGCAACACCTTCAAACAAATCCAACAAATCAGATTTGATTCTTGGAATCACAGATTCGGTTTCCGGATCGCCCATGCGAACATTGTACTCAATCACTTTCGGGTCACCACTATCATTCATCAATCCAATAAAAATAAATCCTTTGTAAACAATGCCTTCCTTTTTTAATCCATCGATGGTTGGAATAATTACACGGTCTTCTACCTTTTTAATAAATGCTTCATCTGCAAATGGAACGGGAGAAATGGCGCCCATTCCGCCCGTGTTTAATCCTTTGTCGCCTTCACCAATTCTTTTGTAATCTTTTGCAGCAGGTAATATTTTATAAGAGTTTCCATCTGTTAAAACAAAAACAGAAAGCTCAATACCTTTTAAAAATTCTTCAATCACTACTTTTGCAGATGCCGCACCAAACTTCGCATTGGCTAACATTTCGGTCAATTCTTTTTTTGCATCTTCTAAGGTTGTTGGAATCACAACACCTTTCCCAGCAGCCAATCCATCCGCTTTTAAAACATATGGAGGTTGAAGTGTCTCTAAAAATTTTAATCCTTCTGCTAATGTATCTTTCGTAAATGTCTCGTATCGTGCGGTTGGGATGCCATGGCGAATCATAAATTTTTTCGAAAAATCCTTACTGCCTTCCAATTCTGCTCCCGCTTTTTGCGGACCGATTACTGCAACATTTTTTAATTGGGGATCTGCTTGAAAATAATCATAAATACCTTTTACCAATGGGTCTTCCGGACCAACAACAACCATGTTGATGGCATTCTCCAAAACAAATTTTTTGATGCCTTCAAAATCTGTCACGGCAATTGCAACATTTGTTCCTACACTGGAAGTTCCTGCATTTCCTGGAGCAATGTATAATTTGCTTAGTTTTTTACTCTGTGCTAATTTCCATGCAAATGCATGTTCGCGGCCACCGGATCCTAAAATTAAAATGTTCATTGGGTAATTATTTTGATGCAAAGAAACGAAATTTTTCACCACTAAGGCACGAAGGCCACGAAGTCATACTAAGATATTATTTCGCAGCACTTCCATTCTCCATGTTCGAACGACTCCTTCGGAAAACAAGGAGAGTGGCTAGGCGTGAGATCTTTTGGATTATCTTTGCAAAATGATTCTTTTTCCAAAAATATTTGATTCTTCCAAAGTAATTGCAGCGCAAAGTACCCGTCTGGGTGGATGGAGTGTTCCACCTTTTGATTCAATGAATTTAGGCTTGTCGGTCAATGACAATGAACAGACGGTATGGAAGAACAGAGAATTATTTTTTGGGAAACTTGGAATTGACGTAAAGCAAGTTTCCAGATGTTATCAAGTACATGGCAACGAAGTATTGGTTGTAAATGAACCGGTAACCAACGAAAAGTACGATGCACAAATCACCAACAAACCCAATATTTTTTTAGCGGTTTCTATTGCTGATTGTACACCCATATTAATTCACGATGAAAAAAACGATGCCGTTGCTGCGATACATGCAGGATGGCGAGGAACTGTTGGAAAAATTGTTTCCAACGTTTTACAATTAATGAAAGAGAATTACG
Source organism: Bacteroidota bacterium (assembly GCA_016722565.1). Classification (NCBI taxonomy): domain Bacteria; kingdom Pseudomonadati; phylum Bacteroidota; species Bacteroidota bacterium. Next base: position 641,311 of record JADKIU010000007.1, on the reverse strand, counting down.
GAACGGAAGGAAAAGATTGCAAAGCATTTATTGGTGCATGTATCTCGTATGAAAATTTTGAAGTAGGTGATGAGGTGGCAGAAAATTTTGAATCTTCATTGAAACGTTTTGACGAACAAAAACAAAAATGGTTTGTGGATCTCAAAAAAGCAAATCAACAACAATTGCTTGATTTTGGAGTAGAGGGAAATAATATTGAAATATCTGACTATTGTACGGTAGAAAACAACAACACCTTTTTCTCTCATCGGAAAGAAAAAGGTGTTACTGGTAGAATGATGGCGGTGATTGGGGTGAGACCTCACCCCTAGCCCCTCTCCTTGTTCAAGGAGAGGGGTGTGGCTCCGCAATTATGATAAAAGTAAACGTTTAACTGTTTCTATATCATTTAATACCTGGGAATTGGATATTCTTAGGATTTTAAAATTCATTTCCTTCAAATTTTGATCTCTGTGTTGATCTTTTTCTTTTTGTTCTTCAGTATTGTGAACTTCACCATCTAATTCGATAATCAATCTTTTGGATGCACAATAGAAATCTACCACATAATTGCCGATACTATGTTGTCGTTTAAATTTTAATCCGTTTAATTTTTTGTTGCGAATTTCTTCCCACAAGATTTCTTCTGCGGAAGTAGAATTAACTCGAAGAATTCGTCTTATGTCAAGCATAGATCTTTTATTGTGAACGTCCATCAGTGAAGTTTTCTTTTTCGATGAAGGTTAAATTGGATAATTCTGCAAGTAGTAGCAGAATTAAAAAGTCCCTCTCCTTGAACAAGGAGAGGGATTTAGGGTGAGGTCTACAAAGGAATATTCCCGTGTTTCTTCTTCGGCAACTTAGCCACTTTATTTTTTAGCATATCAAATGCTTTTATTAATTTTTCACGAGTATCCTCCGGTTTAATCACTTCATCTACATAACCTCGTTCAGCAGCACGGTAAGGATTTGCAAAATGTTCGATGTATTCTTTTTCTTTCTCTGCTAATTTTTCTGCAGGATTTTTTGCCGCAGCAATTTCGTTTTTGAAAATAATTTCTGCGGCACCTTTTGCGCCCATTACAGCAATTTCAGCAGATGGCCAAGCATAATTCATGTCGGCACCAATGTGCTTGCTATTCATTACATCGTAAGCTCCACCGTATGCTTTTCTGGTGATGACAGTTACGCGTGGAACGGTTGCTTCGCAGAATGCATACAATAATTTTGCTCCGTTCGTGATGATACCATGCCACTCTTGATCCGTTCCTGGCAAGAATCCTGGAACATCTTCAAATACTAATAAAGGAATATTGAAGCTATCACAAAAACGCACAAAGCGCGCTGCTTTGGTGGAAGAGTTGATGTCCAAAACTCCTGCTAAAAATGCAGGTTGGTTGGCTACAATTCCAATGCTTTTTCCACCTAATCGTGCAAAACCTACTACAATGTTTTCTGCATAGTTTTTATGTACCTCTAAAAATGAATCGGTATCAATCACGCCATTAATCACATCACGCATATCGTAAGGTTGATTTGGATTTTCAGGAATGATGTTATTTAAGTCGTGACGCTTTTCATTGCCATTGCTTTCATAAGCAACACTTGGTGCATCATCTTCACAGTTTTGAGGCATGTAACTCAACAATGCTTTGATGTTATTGATACATTCAATTTCATTCGCACAAGAAAAATGTGTTACTCCTGATTTTGTAGAATGTGTAGATGCGCCACCCAATTCTTCGGATGTTACTTCTTCGTGGGTAACGGTTTTTACTACGTTCGGACCGGTTACAAACATGTAGGAAGTGTTTTCTACCATCATGATAAAGTCGGTGATGGCCGGAGAATAAACCGCTCCACCGGCACAAGGTCCCATGATGGCGGAAAGTTGTGGAACAACTCCGGATGCTAAAGTATTTCTGTAAAAGATATCGGCATAACCACCCAACGAAACAACGCCTTCTTGAATACGAGCGCCACCACTATCGTTTAAGCCGATAACCGGTGCTCCGTTTTGCATCGCCAAATCCATGATTTTGCAAATTTTTTCGGCATGTGTTTCGGATAATGAACCTCCGAAAACCGTAAAATCTTGAGAAAAAACGTAGGTTAATCGACCGTTTATTTTTCCATAACCTGTAATAACACCATCGCCCAAATATTTTTCGCGTTCCAAGCCAAACTCCGTAGAACGGTGTGTTACCAGCATTCCAATTTCTTCAAACTTGCCTTCGTCCATTAAAAAATGAAGTCGCTCACGGGCTGTTAACTTGCCTTTTTTATGTTGTGATTCGATACGTTTTGCGCCACCACCCAATTGTGCTTCGGCTATCTTTTTTTCTAAATCGATAATTTTATTCTTCATGTTTGTTTTAATAAGAGTACCAAAAGTAGCAAAAATTATAGGTTCTTTTTTATTTTTTTAACTTTGGAGAAATAACCGATTCCATGAGCCATCATCTCGATAAAATAGATTTAAAAATCCTCAAAATCCTTCAGGAAAATGCAAAGATTACCAATTTGCAATTGTCGGCAGAGATAGGGCTTTCACCGGCTCCAACCTTGGAACGCGTTAAAAAACTAGAGCAAGCAAAGCTCATCAAAGGTTATTATACCAAAGTGAACGAAGAAGCCTTAGGCGTTGGAATAAAGGCGATTATCCAAATTACACTCACCCGCCAAATCGAAAACGCAATTGCCAATTTTAAAAAGGAAATCAACAAGATTCCGGAGATTATGGAATGTTATCAGGTTACAGGTAGTGCAGATTATATTTTGATTGTGATGTTGAAGGATATCCGTGATTTTGAAATGTTGATTAGTAATCGTCTTAGCAAAATGGAGGAAATCGGACAAATGCAAACCATGATGATTCTTTCAAAAGTCAAAGATTCCAAAGTACTGCCGCTTAACTACTAAGTATCACCCACTCCGTCATCCTGAGCGGAGTCGAAGGAAAGGAGAAATAAATGAACCTAGAAGAACTCAGAGATTATTGTATGTCGAAAAAAGGCGTTGAGGAAACCTTACCTTTTGGTCCCGACACCCTTGTTTTTAAAGTGATGGGGAAAGCCTTTTTACTCACCGGCTTTGATTCGAACCCACTTCAATTTAACGTAAAATGTGATCCCGAAAAAGCAATTGAACTGAGAGACCACTACTCCTGTGTGCTTCCCGGTTACCATATGAATAAAAAGCATTGGAACACCATTATCGTTGATGGAACAGCAAGCAATAAATTTTTGCAGGAATGGATAACCGATTCCTATAATCTGGTTGTTTCCGGATTACCTAAGATTGAACAGAAAAAATTAGCTTCGATGAAATAATTGATTCCCCTTTTAATTGAGTATTTTTGCTCCACAATTTAAGCATTCAAATGAAAAAGGTTTTAATTTATTTCGTTCAAGGATTAATCATCACTGTTCCTGTTGCGATTACAGGCTATGTGTTTTATAAAATCATTTCCATTATTGGCTCATTTGTTCATTTGTTCGGAACAATTGTGAGTCCGTTTTTTGATCCATTTATTGTGATTGCAATAACGTTATTGCTGATTTTCTTAATGGGATTATTGGGCTCTTCCATTATTTTACGACCGCTTTTTTCAATGTTTGATCATGCATTGGAGCATACACCTGTAGTAAAAACAGTCTATTCATCCATCAAAGATTTTTTATCAGCATTTGTAGGCAGCAAAAAACGATTTAACAAACCGGTACTGGTAACAATCAACAAAGAAAATAATATTCAGCAATTGGGATTTATTACGCAGGAAGATTTGAGTGAATTAAACATTTCAAAAGGAACGATGGCTGTTTATGTTCCTTTATCCTACTCGTTTTCAGGAAACCTCTTGATTGTTCCTGTGGATCACATTACCCCTGTAGATGCTTCTTCGGCAGAAGTCATGAAATTCATTGTTTCGGGTGGAGTGACGGATATCGATGACGATCAAAAATAATTCCCTTCTATAACTTTTATTTTTGGAAGGATTATTGTATCTTGTAGATTCAAATCGAAAAACTATAAGATATGAAGAAGGTATTTACATTGGCTTTTGCAGTTGCACTTGCATTTTCAGCCTCAGCACAAAAAATAAAAGTTAAACAATCTAGCGAAAATATTGGTGGTGGAAGTCACAACGCATTGACCGTTACCCTTTATGGAATCAATCCATCGGATGCAGAAGATGCATTTCGTTCGTATATGAAAAAGTACGATGGTAAACGTTCATCCAAAGACGGAGCTATTTTTGTTGACCATGCAACCATTAAAGAAATGGGAAACAATACCATCGATATTTATGGGAAAGCAATTGGAAAAAAAGGTGATCCGGAAATTACTTTTGTAGTGGCATTTGATTTAGGTGGTGCATTTTTAAATTCTGGCGATCATAAAGATCAATACAAAGTAGCAGAAGAAATTGTGAAAGAGTTTGCCGTAAAAGCTACGAAAGACGCCATTGAAAGCAAATTGAAAGATGCTCAAAAGATTCAATCGAACTTTGAAGACGAGCAAAAGTCGTTAGAAAAAGAAAAGAAAAACTTAGAAGATGATATCGAAGATTATAAAAAGAAAATCAAAAAAGCAGAGGATGATATCGTAAAAAATAAGGCGGATCAAGACAAGAAAAAAGGTGAGATTGAAGCACAGAAAAAAGTGGTTGGCGAAATCGATAAACAATTAAAATCGGTTGAATAAACGATTAAAAATTGTAAGATTGAAAAATTAAAAAAAAGCTCCCGTTTCGAAAGTAACGGGAGTTTTTTATTCCCCCTTTGAAAAGGGGGTTAGGGGGATTGATTTCGATGTTTCTTATAAAGTGAAATCTAATTCAACCGATACATTTTTCCCGGCAACGACCTCACAATCCCTGAAAACTCAAGTGTAAGTAATAAAGATGACACTTTACTCATCGGCATTTTTGCAAACAAACAAATGTCATCCACATTGATACTGTCTTTTCCTTTAATTACATTCACTAAAATTTCTTCTTCCGGTTTTAATTCTACAAACAATTGTTTTTGAACAGGCGCTTTTTTTGTTTGCTGCTCCCATCCCATAATGTAAATAACATCTGCCGCGGATTGAATCAATGCCGCTTTATTTTGTTTGATTAAATTGTTGCAACCTGCCGAGCAATCATCATTCACACGTCCAGGAAAAGCAAATACATCGCGGTTATAACTGTTGGCAATATCTGCGGTTATCAACGAGCCACCAACAGCTTTTGATTCAACCACAATTGTTGCATCCGCCATGCCTGCCACAATTCGATTTCTTCTCGGAAAATTTTCTCGGTCTGGAACTACTCCGCTTGTAAAGTCGCTTAGCCAACCACCATTCTCCAACATCTCTTCAGCAAACGATTTGTGCACCGCGGGATAAATTTTATCCAACCCATGCCCCAAACCACAAACTGTTGTTAAGTTATGCTCCATCGCTGCTTTGTGCGCATAAATGTCGATCCCATACGCCAAGCCACTTACAATAATTGGATGAAAAGGTGCTAAATCTGCAACCAGTTTTTCACATAACTGTTTTCCATAATCGGTTGCTTCGCGTGTACCGATGATGCTGATGACTTTTTCGGTGTTTAAATTTGCTTTTCCTTTAAAATAGAGCATCACCGGACTATCTTCACAATGTGTTAAACGTTTCGGATATTCCTTGTCGAGATAAAATAACGGAGTAATATTGTTTTTTTGAATGAATTTTATTTCTTCTTCCGCACGTTTAAATACCTTTTGATTAATAACGGCTTTGGCAAAAGCGTCTCCTATTCCTGGTATTTTTTCTAAGGCCGATTTTTTCTCTGTAAATACTGCTTCCGCACTCCCGCAATATGAAATAAGACGTTTTGCTCTCATGTCGCCAATATGTGGAATCAGACTGATTGCAATTTTATATTTCAAATTTTCATCCATAATTTATAATTTGTATCTTGCACTATACTTATTTGTTCCATAAGAACTCCTTCAGAACAAATTTATTAAATTATAAATGTGAGTTCTACTTTATAGTTGAATTCACAGGCAATTGCTACAAAATTTAGCATTATAGAAACGAATACATTGAGAATGAAAAAAATACTTACTCCGCTTTTTTTTATTAGTATTTCTGCGTCTTTGTTTGCTCAAGATGCCTATTTAAAAGGTAAAATTTCCGATTCCAAAAGTAAGGAAACACTTGTGGGAGCTGCAGTTGTCGTAGATGATACCACTGGAACGGTTACTGACATCAACGGAAATTACTTTTTCAAAACCACCGAAGGAAAACATAAAATAGAATACAAATCGTTGGAATTTAAGATTCAAATTGTAACGATTGAATTGAAAGCCAACGATACGGTTATCAATAACATTGTTTTGGAAAGTGATTCGAAACAATTGGGAATCGTAGTCGTTTCTGCCGGAAAATTCGAACAAAATTTAAACGAAGTTACCGTTTCAATGGAAGTATTAAAACCTTCCTTGATTGAAAACAAAAGCATTCAATCCATCGAAAATGCTGTTGATCAGGTGCCGGGTGTAAATGTGATTGATGGACAAGCGAATATCCGAGGTGGAAGTGGCTTTAGTTACGGAGCGGGAAGTCGTGTTTTGGTGATGGTAGATGAAATGCCCATGCTTACTGCAGATGCCGGTGATGTGAAGTGGACATTTTTACCCGTAGAAAATTGCGAACAGATTGAAGTCATCAAAGGTGCTTCTTCTGCTTTATTCGGATCGTCTGCAATGAATGGTGTTATTAATTTCAGAACCGCATACGCTAAAAATGAACCGGAAACAAAAATACATTTCTATGGTGGTGTTTACGATCGTCCTAGACGAGATTCTTTAGCTTGGTGGTGGGGCGATACACAACCGACTTATAGTGGAATCAATTTTTACCATGCACAAAAAATAAAACAATTCGATATTGTATTGGGTGGAAATTTATACGATGATGATGGATACCGTTATTTGGAAACCGAACAGCGTTATCGTGCCAACACCAATTTGCGCTACCGCTTTAAAGGGAAATTGCAAGGATTACAGGTCGGTGTAAATGCCAATACTATTCGTACAAAAGGCGGTTTGTTTTTAGTTTGGGAAAATGCTGATTCCGGAGCATATCGCCCTGCAGGTGGTGATTTAAGTCATTACACCACCTATCGCACCAACATTGATCCCTACATGACCTACTTTACTAAAAACAATGCACGCCATACATTGCGTGGACGATTTTTCCGTACTGTGAATAAAAATAATACCGATCAGGAATCAACCGCAGATGTTTATTATACAGAATATCAATTTCAAAAACGATTTGAAAAGGGATTAACCTGGACCATGGGCGCTGTGTACAATTACAATGAAGTACATTCCGGTCCGCTTTATGGCACACACTTTAGCACAAATACCTCTTTGTTCACGCAGTTGGATAAGAAGTGGAAAAAGCTGACCGTTTCTGTTGGTGCCCGAGGTGAATATTTTAAAACCGATTCGGTAGAAACAAAAGAAGATGTGTATTTGCTGATGGATAGATCGAAACCGATTGCAAAACAATCGAAAGTAAAGCCGGTTTTTCGTGCAGGAGCCAATTACCATTTGTTTAAAGCGACCTACGTGAGAGCCTCTTTCGGTCAAGGTTTCAGATTCCCGTCTGTTGCAGAGCGATACATTAAAACAAGTGCCAGCGGATTGGATATTTATCCGAATGATAGCTTAAAGCCGGAAAGTGGATGGAGCAGCGAGATTGGTATAAAACAAGGTTTGCGTTTGGGTGAATGGCAAGGATATTTGGATGTGGCTGCCTTTTGGACTGAATACAATAACATGATGGAATTTACATTTGGTCAATATGGTCCATCGGTTCCTCCAACGTACGGATTAGGTTTTCAATCTAAAAATATTGGAAACACACGCATCAAAGGAATTGACGTTTCAATGATGGGTGCAGGGAAAATCGGACCGATAGATGTCGCAGTTTTGTTGGGGTATACCTACATTGATGCCATACAAACCAATTTTGATTTGGCGCGCGATTCAGCATTTAACACCACAAAAAATAATTTGTTGAAATACCGTTTTAAACATTCCGGAAAAGGAGATGTAGAGTTGGGGTATAAAAAAGTAAGTACTGGCTTAAGTGTGCGTGCGAATAGTTTTATGGAAAATATCGATTCGTATTTTGTGGTATTCTTTCCAGGGATGAAAGAATACCGTGCAGCACACGACCAAGGCGATTATATTTTTGATTATCGTTTGTCGTATCAACTGATGAAAACAACAAAAATTTCCTTCATCGTCAACAACATGTTCAACCGTGAAGTGATGGGACGACCAATGGATATACAACCTCCAAGAGTATTTGTATTGCAACTAACTGTTAAATTTTAAATAAAAAAATTAATAGCGGGATATATTTATATGTTTTAAAAACAGAACAGGGAATTGTTGAAAAGCAAAAGATAATCATATCGAAATAATGAAATTCTGGTTTAAATTAGCGTTAGCCTTATATTTATTTGCTTGTAAATCCATTGCTCAAACTTATTTCAATAATTCGTATGAAATAGGTGGAATAGCTCATGGTTCAACGTCTGTATTAGATGACTCGGTTGGTTATTTGGTTCTTGGTCAAGAAATAACAACAAGTTATAGGGCTATGAGTTTTGTTAAAACAGATTATTCTGGAGATACGATATGGACCAAAAGTTTTCCTCAAAATCAGTTTGCATATTATACAGGCTATTCAAATTCATTGATTAGAACAAATGATAATAAAATTGCCTTTGGTGGAACAATAATTAATCTTCTTGATTCAACAGACAGCGGTAATGCTCTGCTAGTTAAATTAAATAACAGTGCTGACACTCTTTGGATGAAAATGTATGGTGGGAGTGGTTTGGATGTAGCTAACATAACAATACAATCAGCTGATAGTGGTTTCGTGCTTATAGGGGCTACTACCAGTTATGGTAGTGGCCAGTCTGACTTTTACATGGTTAAAACTGATAGTTTGGGTGGGTTTCAATGGCAAAAAACTTTTGGAACGAGTGCACAAGAAGAAGCATACAGCGGAATTAAAACATTAGATAATGGATATTTATTGACAGGGCATCAATCAGGTCAAATGTACATTGTTAAGACAGATGAAGACGGTAATTTTCAATGGGAGAGAACTATTGCTGGTTCAGCAGGCCAGGGATTTATTCAACAATTTGCTGATAGTACTTATGTTTTAGTAGGATCAAAATTTGTTACAGGATTATCGTACCAGGCCTATATTACTAAGTTAACAAAAACAGGAGCTACAATCTGGGAGCAAACCTATGGCGGAATAGGTGATCAACAGCTTTTTGCTGTCCCTATAATATTGAGTGATGGTAGTGTGGTCTGCTCTGGTGTAGTATCAAGTGGTAGCCCTCAAGGCATATTAATAAAAGTAGATAGTTCGGGAAATGAAAAATGGATGCGAACCTACTATAAAGGGAGTATTTACAATGATCTTTTTGATTTAAAATTGACTACAGATAATGGATTTGTTATGACTGGTACCACTTATTTATCAACTCAAGATTCGTGGCTTATTAAGGTAGATAGCGCAGGTTGTGAAATAGCGAATTGCAATGTCGGAGTTAATGAAAGCGAAATTCAAAAACCCAAATTGAATATTTTTCCAGTTCCTGCAAGGGATGAAATAACAATTTTAATTGAAGGGGAGGATATGGATGACTATGAGATAACAGTTTTTAATATCTTGGGCGAAACTCTAAAAACAAGTATTGAAAACACTAAAATATCCATTTCAAATTTCGCAGCTGGTGTTTATTTTATTTCGGCAAAAAGCAAAAAGAATCAAAATCGAACCGTTCAAAAAATTATTATAGAAAAATAAAGTTAATTATGATCACACGCCCTTTTAATTTCAAAAAATGGATTGACGACAATCGTCATCTTTTAAAACCTCCTGTAAACAACAAAGTTGTATATGAGGATACCGAATTTATTATCATGGTGGTTGGTGGCCCCAACGCCCGTAAAGATTATCATTACAATGAGAGCGAAGAATTCTTCTACCAGTTGGAAGGTGATGTAACTGTGAAAGTTCAGGAAAATGGAAAAGCGGTAGATGTCCCGATTAAAGAAGGTGAAATATTTTTGTTGCCGCCTCGCGTTCCGCACAACCCCGGCCGTCCTGCAAATACTGTTGGATTGGTGATTGAACGCAAACGCAGAGAAGGTGAAGAAGATGGGTTGATGTGGTTTTGTGAAAAGTGCAACGAACCGTTGTTTGTGAAAAAATTTAAGCTGACAAATATTATGACGCAGTTTCAAGAAACGTTTGCTCACTTTTATGGAAGCATCGATTTGCGTACATGCAAAAAATGTGGTGCTGTGATGGAACCACCTGTTGCAGCAAAACAGGAAAACGCGCATTAACAAAAAAAGTTTTAAAACAAAAAACCAGCGATTGACAAAATCAATCGCTGGTTTTTTTATTGGAAGTGGTTAGGCTTTCTTTTTAAATGTGAGTCCTTCACTTTTTAATGCCTTTTGAAAGATTGGCAAACTGGAAGGACCAATTCCATGCAATGCCATCATTTCAGCTTGTGTAAACTTAGAAAGCTGCTTCACCGTTTTTATTCCTTTGTTTTCTAAAGCTCTTCTTGCAGGAGCCGCGAAGTAAGAAAGAAACCCTTCCTTTGGTTTTCGTTTTTGTTCACAAATGGGACAAGTAGGACAAGCACTCGTTTTTGTAAACGTATGTCCTTTCGAACATTTTTTTACATTCTTTTTTGCGACCGCTTTTTCTGAATCTTGTTTTATTCTGAATTTTACAATTTTAGTTATAAGTGGCAAAGGCAATGGCTTATCCAATGAAAATTGAATAGCACCCTTTGACGTTTTATATTTTGTGAGTTGCTCTTTAAAAATTTCAATGGGTGAAGAAGAAGGATAAAAACCAATGTGATTTTTATAACCGGTAAACCATACCAATACTCCGTTTTGTTTGAATGCAGGCATGCTGTAGCTGATGACTTCTTCAGCTGTTGGTGCCGCTTGACGAATGGTCATGCGCAAGAGTTCTAACAACTGTTGTGTTTCCTTTGGAAACTGAGCAATGTGCTGATCAATACTGTTTATTTTTTTCATTGTGTAAATTTAAAATGCCTTCACAAGAGTAATAATTCCTGTAGCCAAAATTAATAAAAGCACAATGTATTTAAACTGAATTTCTGAAATTTTAGTCAGAATTTTTTTACCAATATAGGTTCCGATAATACTTGCCACCAGTAAAATCGGAATCAGATAAAGTAAATCTTTTCGCATATATCCGTTAAAAAAGTAAACGACACTTCTGCTGGAATCGATTGCCAAATCAATGATAGCGGATGTAGCAATAAATACTTCCATCTTTAAATTATAAGCAGCTAAGGTTAAACCTCTGATGGCGCCACCGGTTCCCAATAGTCCGGCAACAAACCCTGAAATCACTCCTCCACCAATAGCATTGGGAAGTGTTGGTTTTAATTCAAGATTTTTGAAAATGAGAAAAACTAAACTTACTACAATTAAAAAGATGGCCAGCGAAAATTCTAAAATAGTAGTATCAATTAATTTGCTGAGGTAGGCGCCAACGATTACAAAAACGACAGCCGGAATTCCAATTGAGAAAATTAGCTTTTTATCAAATCCTTTTCTGAAAAAAATAATTTTGGAGAGATTGCTGGAAACATGAAACAATGCGGTGATACCAAGCACCGAATGAAAATCTAAAAAATAAGTAGCAATCGGAACAAAGAATAAGGAAGAGCCGAATCCTCCAATTGTACCAACAATTTCTGCAAGGAGAACGAGGAAGATAAAGAGCGGGAGATTTTCAATCATTGAATTGTATGCGTGTAAAAAAAATGCTTCACACAAGGTGAAGCATTTTATTGTTTTGTTTTAGAGCTTATTCAACAGTTACCGATTTAGCTAAGTTTCGTGGTTGATCCACGTTGCAACCGCGCATTACAGCAATATGATAGGAAAGTAATTGCAATGGCACAACAGAAACCAATGGCACCAAAATTTCATCCGTCTCCGGAATTTCAATAGTGTAATCAGCCATCTCTTTTACTTGTGTATCTCCTTCGGTAACAATTGCAATAATTTTTCCTTTACGTGCTTTTACTTCCTGAATGTTGCTTACTACTTTTTCGTAAGATGTTCCTTTGGTTGCAATCACAAAAACTGGCATCTCTTCATCAATCAAAGCAATTGGTCCGTGCTTCATTTCTGCAGCAGGATAGCCTTCTGCATGGATGTACGAAATTTCTTTTAGTTTCAATGCTCCTTCTAAAGCAACAGGGAAGGTGTATCCACGACCAAGGTATAATGCGTTGCTAACATTTTTATAAATGTCGGCAATGTATTTTATCTTATCGTTGGTTTGTAATACACGTTCTATTTTTGCAGGAACAGCTTCCAATTCACTAATCAACGTATGAAAACGAGAGTTGGAAATATTTCCTTTGCGATACGCAATACGCAACGCCATTAATGTTAATACGGTTACTTGAGCAGTAAATGCTTTTGTGGATGCCACACCAATTTCCGGTCCGGCATGTGTGTAAGAGCCAGCATGTGTTGCGCGTGCAATGGATGATCCAACAACATTACATACTCCAATGATAGTTGCTCCTTTTGATTTTGCTAATTCTATCGCTGCTAATGTATCCGCTGTTTCTCCGGATTGTGAAATGGCAATCACCACATCGTCTTCATAAACAATCGGATTGCGGTAACGGAATTCCGAAGCATATTCTACTTCAACTGGGATGCGTGCTAAATCTTCAAATAAATATTCTGCAACCAATCCTGCATGCCACGATGTACCGCAGGCAATGATGATGATGCGTTTTGCATTTAAAAATTTTTGTTCATACTCGGTAATTCCACCCAAATTTACCACACCTTTTTCCGAGCTCAATCGACCACGCATACTGTCTTTAATTGAACGTGGTTGTTCGTAAATCTCTTTCAACATAAAATGGTCGTAACCACCTTTTTCCAAAGCTTCCAATTGCAATTCTAATTCTTGGACGTATGGCGTTTTTGCTTTGTTCTTAATCGTTTTGATTTTTAATTCTTTGCCTCGTTCGATAAAAGCGATTTCTTCATCTTCCAGATACACCACATTTTTGGTATACTCCACAATAGGTGTTGCATCGGATGCAATGTAAAATTCGTTTTCACCGATACCGATAACCATCGGGCTGCCTTTTTTTGCAGCAAACAATTCATCGGGATTATTTTTTGAAAGGATCACAATCGCATACGCTCCAACCACTTGGTTTAATGCAATACGAACTGCTTCACCCAAACGAACATTTTCTTTTTCTTGAATGTCTTCAATTAAATGAATCAATACTTCGGTATCGGTATCACTTAAAAATACATGTCCACGTTTGATGAGTTCGGCTTTTAACGGACCATAATTTTCAATGATTCCGTTGTGAATCATCACCATATTTTTGGAAGCGGAATAATGCGGATGCGCGTTCACATCGTTCGGCACACCATGGGTTGCCCAACGGGTGTGGCCAATGCCAATGTTGCCACCTTTATTTTGTTCTCCGATAAAGTTGTGGAGGTCCACCACTTTTCCTTTACATTTATAAACGTTGAGGTTTCCATTTTCCAACATCGCCACTCCGGCACTGTCGTATCCTCTATATTCAAGACGTTGTAATCCTTTAATTAAAAAAGGATACGCTTGTTTTTCTCCGATATATGCAACGATTCCACACATCTTGTTAATGTAGTTTTGTGTAAGTAATATTTAATTTCATTGGACGCGAAGTCGAACTTCCTCCGCACAATACAGCTCTGTTGGCAAGGTTTGCACCATTTGACGTGAGGATGTATAATCCATTATTGTTTCTGTCGCCATCCAAAATTTGTTGGATGTAACGCGCAATGTTAAATCGATATTGAACGGTTCCGGAGTTGAGTGTTCCTCCAAAATAAGAAGAGCCTTCAAACGCATCCGGAATCGCATACGTTGTTCCGTCATCATTTATTCCGAATAATACCAAGGCAGCAGGAGCGGCAAAGGTATCTAGCATGTAAGTAGATAAGCTGGTGTCGACACTGATAACCAATTCTGCCTTGTTGATACCAATCATTCCATTGTTCACCCAGTTCATTAAATACGGGAACGTAATTTTTGTTTTTGCACCCGACATTCCTTGTACAAACACAGTAGCGTTTTGTGCTGCTCCGGATGTTCCAATTTGATTGACTAAATCAGCATTCACTCCGCCTGCAGAATAGTTGTGTTCAAAATGATTGAAACGAGCAACACTTCCTAAGCTGAAATCAAAGGCCAATGAATCATTGTTGGTTGCATTACTATTGTGGTAATACATCGTAATTTTTGATTCACCCATTCTAAAGTGCATGATATTTCCTTCGTCAGGTGATGATAAGGTAGTTGTGTTTTCCGTTGTTAAATACAATCCTTTAAAAAAACTTTGGAAAGCAGTATTGTTTGCCAGGTTTCCGGTAGATTGATTGTTTAAGAGCAATTGTCCGAATGCATTGTCCAATGGAACACGCAGTTGCGGTTTATAGGTATCACCAAGAAACGTAACACTGTCGAGTGGGCGAGGTTCAAAAACATAACCATCTGTTGCTGTTAAATCTGTTGGGAATTTAGAAAGTGTTGCGTTAGAATAATAAATTGTAGAAGAAACCACACTTTCCGAAAGTTGATAAACATTTAATGTTTGTGGTTTTCTATCTTTTTTACCATAAACAGGTCCATCGTAAACCAACGACAAAACAATTGAATCACAAACAGGAGCTGTTCCAAAAGTGGTTGATAGAATGTTGCTTGGTAAGCGCACTTGTGTATACATGGAAGCGGTAGCAGTTCCATAAACGGGATCAATGTATTTTCCGATGAGTCCTACTCCTGACGAAATAAGTGATTCATCCGTATTTAATGAATCGCCATCAAATGTCCGTGTAAAAACGGTGGTGGTATCTTGATACCCCACATTCAATAAATCATTTTCCGGTTGCACATCTAATCCAACAACACTGGTTTCATCACAGGAAGTAAGGCTAATGCTTAAGCAAAGCGGTAGTATAAAAAAAAATTTTGTCCCGATTGCTCGAGACAAAATTTGAGGTATGCTGTTCTGTATTTTCATAAAAAATAATTAGTCAACCATTTCTGCCACTTCCTCTAACACTGCATCATAAAAATCAGAGTAAGCATCAATGTATTCGTTGTTATCACCGGTAACAAAATCCAAATAAGGTTTGCCCGATTTTTTGATGTATTTTTCTACATCCGAATTAATTTTTGCACTTCCTTTAATGATACCATCAGCTAAATCGATAGCAGCTTTACTTACGTTTACAAAGGTAGGGTTTTTATAATGTTCCACATCTCCTTTTTCAATTCCTTCGTGCAATACTTTTTTTGCGAAATCTTTATGAAGTGGAGTTGTAAACTCATCATCATAAACCGAATACACAATTTTTGTTTCTGCAAACAAAGGGTTGTCTTTAAATGATTTTTTCAAATAAAGGGCTGTTAAACTTGTCATCCATCCGTGAAGGTGAACCACATCAGGCGACCAGCCTAATTTTTGAACAGTTTCAATAACACCGCGGCAAAAGAAAATGGCACGTTCGTCATTGTCGGCAAAATGCTCGCCTTTTTTATCTGTTAAAATGTGTTTACGCTCAAAATACTCTTGATTATCAATAAAATAAACTTGCATGCGTGCTGCTTGAATGGAAGCAACTTTAATAATAAGCGGGTGATCGTTGTTATCAATAATCAGATTCATTCCTGATAAACGAATTACTTCGTGTAGCTGATTTCTTCTTTCATTAATGATTCCGAATTTTGGCATGAATAATCTGATTTCTTTGCCTCGTTCTTGTATTCCTTGTGGTAATTTTCGTCCGATAACACTCATAGGTGTTTCATCTAAATACGGGGTAACTTCTTGCGATACAAAAAGAACTCTAGCTTTCTTCTTCATAAGATCGAATTAAGGTTAGGTTTTCAAAAAAGTATACAAAAGTAAGTAAAAATTTCCGATATTTCAAAGTATTAATATTAGATTTGGCCTGTTTTGTCGGAAAAACAGGGCGATTAATGTTGATTTTGCTGCTTATTAACACTTTTTAGCCGAATGATTATTTTTAATTCAATAGAACAACTTCAAAATCACTTAAATAGTATACGAAACCAAAAAAAAACAATTGGTTTTGTTCCGACTATGGGTGCCCTCCATGCCGGTCATATTTCCCTCGTAAACAGTGCCAAAGTTGATTGTGATGTGGTGGTGTGTAGTATTTTTGTGAATCCCACCCAATTCAATGACTTATCTGATTTAGATAAATACCCCAGAACCTTAGATGCTGATTGCCAGTTACTTGAAAAAGCAGGGTGCGATATTGTCTTCGCTCCAGAAGTAAAAGAAATGTATACGCATGCAGAATTGGAGCTCAAACGTCAGAAAATAGAGGATAAAAGTTGGACACAAGGCAAAATGGTTGATTTTGGCGATTTGGAAAAAGTAATGGAAGGGGCGCAGCGTCCCGGACATTTTAATGGCGTGGCTCAGGTAGTGAGCAAACTCTTTCGGATTGTTGAACCGAATAAGGCCTATTTCGGACAAAAAGATTTCCAGCAGCTGGCGATTATCAGAAGCATGGTTCAACAGCTGGGAATGCCTATTCAAATTATCGCATGCCCCATTTTGCGCGAACCCAATGGTTTGGCCATGAGCTCCCGAAATGAACGATTGACAAAACAGGAAAGGGAATTGGCCGCTGTGATTTCTCAAACGCTTTTCCAAATACAAAACGACTACTTGTCAAAATCAACAACGGAGTTAAAAACGTGGGCAGAAGATCATATTAAGACGGTTCCTTCTGTCTTCTTGGAGTACATCGAAATTTCCGATGCCGATACTTTACAACCCATCGCAGATTTTAACCACAGCAAAAGTGCAGTTGTTTGTATCGCAGTTAAACTTGGGGCGGTGCGTTTGATCGATAATGTCGTTTTATACTAATAATTCCCCCTTCCGTCTAAAAACCTACCTGACAATCAAATTTATTTATTTAGTTTTGCTTCCGATATGCAAATAGAAGTTTTAAAATCAAAAATACATCGCGTTAGCGTTACACAAGCCGACTTAGATTACATCGGTTCGGTGACGATTGACGAAAACCTGATGGATGCAGCCAACCTGATCGAAAATGAAAAGGTGGATATCTTTAATTACAACAACGGAGAACGATTTACTACCTACGTTATCAAAGGAGATCGTGGTTCAGGAGTAATTTGTTTGAATGGCCCTGCCTCTTTAAAAGTAAAGGTTGGTCACGAAATCATTATTGTTTCGTATGCTTCTATGGACTTTGAAGTTGCTAAAACGCATAAGCCTACCGTTGTTTTCCCGGATTCAAAAACAAATTCTTTAAGATAGTATTTTGAAAAAACAAATGCTCAACATATTAAAATTCCTGTTCTTTTTAGGATTGGGAGTTGGATTAATATGGCTGGCATTGCGCAAAACAACCGATGAAGAATTTGCGAATATCAAAACCTCATTAAACAACGCCAATTATTTCTGGATTTTTCTTTCGGTCATCATTAGTGGACTGAGTCATTATTTCAGAGCACTGCGCTGGAAACTACTTCTAAAGCCGCTGGGTTATTCTCCCAAAACTTCCAATACATTTTTTTCGGTAATGGTTGGATATCTTGCCAACTTTGCTTTGCCTCGTTTGGGTGAAGTGTCGCGTTGTGGCTTGATGACCAAATATGAAAAGGTTCCTTTTACTGCAGGATTCGGAACGGTTATTTCCGAACGCGCATTGGATGTGGTTTGTTTGATACTGATCTTTTTTGCAGCACTGGGAATGGAATTTGAGCGTATTTCCGGAATTGCAAATGACCTTATCTTTAACACCGTGGCAGAAAAATTTAATGCCTTGATGCAAAAACAAACCTTTGTAATCATTGCCGGAATTGTTCTTGTTGTGGGTGCAATCGGATTGTTTTATTTCCGCAAAAAAATTCAATCCCTTATTTCCGGAAAAGCCAAAGGTTTTGTGAAAGGATTATGGGATGGATTGATTAGCATTAAGAATGTTGAAAAACCAATTTGGTTCATCGTCCACACCATCCTCATTTGGGTTATGTATGTGATGCAAGTATATGTTTGTTTCTTTGCTTTTCCTGAAACAGCACACTTGCCTGTAATGGTGGCGGTTGTAATTGTTGTGTTTGGCAGCTTAGGTGTTATCGCTGTTCCGGGCGGAACGGGAGCGTATCAACTCATCGTGATTCAAATTCTTACTTCCATTTACGTCATTTCCTATGCTTCCGCTTTTGCTTTTGCATGGGCCGTTTGGACATCCCAATTTGTGCTCATCATGTCTGTTGGATTCCTGTCATTAATTTTGTTGGCAGTGCTCAATAAAACAACAAAGCAAGAGGAATAAAATTCTTATTTTTACCCCACTTAGTTACCTAGTTACTTAATCACCTAATTACTTAAAAATGGTTCCATACAATCATAAACTTCCGGCACTGGAAATTATTCAATCAAAAATATTTACCCGCGAAACACTTTTAAAACCATTAATCGTTTGGCGATTTAAAGGAGATAAAATCGTATTTACGAATGGTTGTTTTGACATCCTTCATCGCGGCCATGTTGATTATTTGGCGAAGGCAAGTGACTTGGGTGGGCGATTAATTGTGGGAATAAATAGTGATGCATCCGTTAAACGTTTAGGGAAAAGCAACTCCCGTCCGTTACAGGATGAACAAACGCGTGCCTTAATTTTAGCATCATTACATTTTGTAAGCGGAGTAATTATTTTTGATGAAGATACTCCGTCCGATTTAATAGATTTTGTAAAACCCGAAGTGTTAGTGAAAGGAGCAGATTATGATGCAAACGAAACAAACAAAGACAGTAAAAAATACATTGTGGGTTCCGAACG
Organism: Bacteroidota bacterium; assembly: GCA_016722565.1. NCBI lineage: Bacteria > Pseudomonadati > Bacteroidota > Bacteroidota bacterium. The sequence continues at coordinate 622,298 of JADKIU010000007.1, read as the reverse complement.
TGTGAAAGCAAACAATGGAGTTGTAAAGACGATTGAATTTTTAGAAGGATTTTCAACCACCGCAATAGAACAAAAAATAAAAGCTTCGTAACCCGAAGCTTTTATTTTGAATGTCTATTCTTTGTCCTTATTAAAGAGATGAAATCTGCCTGAAATTCCGAATTCGAAATATACACCATCCATATTCCAGGTTGCGCCATCTGCATCCGTCCATAATTTTCCTGAACTGTCTTTTAGTTGAATGTTGTTATTCAGCATGTGTTTGTTGTATCCCACACTCAAATGCATTCCAATATATTTACCAAAGTAGAAGTGTGGAGAAACATGAATGTTTAACATCGTTCCTTTTGCTCTTATAAATTGAGTGTCATCAATGTCGCCTCCGAAACTACTGGTTCCGAAACCAACTCCAATTGGTAAATCAAACTTGTCGTTTTTATTGGCAACATGAAAGTTCACCCGGACTAAAAAGTCGGAGCCTCGTAATTTATTATCTCCAGATCTTCCATAAGTACCTCTCCTGTAACGAACACCGGCTCCTAAAAAGCGGGCAACACCAAATTCGGCATTAACGCAAGGAAATGTTCCAACAAAACCAATTCCGGAATGTTCTTGCAAGTTAACTGGGGAATACGCACGTATTCCATAGATTCCAAATCCCAAGCCGGCATCCGCTGCAATGGTTCCGAATTTAAAAGATTGTGCAAATGTATTCCCTGCTAAGAAAATCATCACAGCAAAAAAGAGACATCGTTTTTTCATAATTGTTCTTCTTGAATTTGCTACAAAAGTCAGCGAATAAATGAGATGACGAAATGCGTACCTGTAGGTATTTTTTTATCCGTACCAGTACGGATGCCCTTATTGATTTTGTTTATCAACAAACGCTTTTTTTAGCAGAAGAATTTCTACTTTCGCTTTGAATAAAATGGCGAAAACAAAAACATCCTTCTTTTGTCAAAATTGTGGTACTCAATCCGCAAAGTGGATTGGCAAGTGTCCTTCATGTAATGAATGGAATACCTATGTAGAAGAAGTTGTTTCAAAAGGCGATGAGGCTAAAACTCCGGGTATCGCAAGCACCAGTTCGCAAAGAGCTTCTAAACCACAACTTGTAACCGAAATAAATTTAGAACAACATCACCGCATCGAATTGTATGATAAAGAACTCTCTCGTGTTCTTGGTGGTGGATTGGTTCCGGGTTCGTTAACCTTGTTTGGTGGTGAACCGGGAATTGGAAAGTCTACGTTGATGTTGCAAGTAGCGATTAATATGAAGAACTTAAAAGTGCTTTATGTTTCTGGCGAAGAAAGCGAACAACAAATTCGTATGCGTGCCGAGCGCATCGGGATGCAAAACCCCAATTGCTACATCTTAACAGAAACCTCCACACAAAATATTTTTAAGCAAATAGAACAACTGGAGCCGAATTTTGTGATTATTGATTCCATTCAAACATTACACTCAGCACATATTGAATCTTCACCGGGAAGTGTTTCGCAAATACGTGAATGTACTGCGGAGCTTTTGCGTTATGCCAAAGAAAGCGGCACTCCTGTTTTTTTAATCGGGCACATTACAAAAGATGGAAGCTTAGCAGGACCGAAAGTGTTGGAACACATGGTGGATACGGTTTTGCAATTTGAAGGAGATAGAAACCATGTTTACAGATTATTGCGAACAGCAAAAAATCGTTTTGGTTCTACCAACGAATTAGGAATTTATGAAATGCAAGGAAGTGGATTGCGTGAAGTAAGCAATCCCTCCGAAATATTAATTACCGCAAGAGAAGAATTAGTAAGTGGAGTTGCCATTGCTGCAACCATGGAAGGCATGCGCCCGATGTTGATTGAAACGCAAGCATTGGTAAGTAGCGCTGCATACGGAACTCCTCAGCGTTCGTCTACCGGTTTTGATTTGAGAAGATTGTCGATGTTACTGGCTGTTTTAGAAAAACGTTGCGGCTTTCGATTGGGTGTGAAAGATGTTTTCTTGAATATTGCTGGAGGAATAAAAGTGGAAGATCCGGGAATTGATTTGGCATTGGTTTGTGCTGTGCTTTCGAGCAATGAAGATATGCCTATTTCTCCGAAAGTGTGTTTCGCTGGTGAAGTAGGTTTGAGTGGAGAAATTCGCCCTGTTAATCGAATCGATCAACGAATTTCAGAAGCAGAAAAACTGGGTTTCGAACACATCTTTATTTCCAAATACAACAAAAAAGGACTCGATTTAAAAAACTACCACATCAAAATTACCATGGTGGGTAAGATAGAAGAGGTGTTTAGTTTGTTGTTTGGTTAAAATCCAATCAAATTATATGTACATACATTAATTCCCTACCTTTGTATGTATGCCAAACATAAACATCATATCCTGGTTTGATAAAAACACCGTTAAACATTTGCGGTTGCCTTTTTCTTATCATTTGATGCCTGTTTTTCTTTTTGCATTAAGTCAAAGCGATACCTATAGTTTAAAAAACACAATCATTGCATTTATTATTCTACACGTTTTTATTTATCCTTCCAGTAATGGTTATAACAGTTATCAGGATAAAGATGAAACGAGTATCGGAGGATTAAAACATCCGCCCAAAGTAACCGAAAATTTATTTTATGCAACTTTGTTATTGGATGGCCTAGGCGTTTTGTTTGCATTATCCGTCTCGATAAACTTTTCTGTCTTGGTTCTATTATATGTATTGATATCACGTGCCTACAGCTATCGGAAGTTGCGATTGAAAAAATATGCGGTAATTGGTTTTTTAACGGTTTTTCTTTTTCAAGGAGCCTTTACGTATTTAATGGTGTCGTCAGCTGTCACCGAATTCTCATTCGAAAACTATTTTACACTCAATAACGTAATTTGTATGGCTGTTGCCAGTTTGTTTATTGGAAGTGTTTATCCGCTCACACAAATTTACCAGCACGATGCAGATAAAAAAGATGGCGTAACAACCATCAGTTATAAGTTGGGATATTTGGGAACCTTTGTGTTTTCATCCCTGATGTTCGGACTTGCAACGGGTTTGCTCTTTTATTATTTCGATAAAAAAGAACAACTCACCGCTTTATTTTTGTTTTTGACATTGATGTTGCCGGTGGTGTTGCGTTTGCTTTTTTGGTTTAACAAGGTGAGAAAAGATGCTACGCATGCCAATTTTGAAAACACGATGAGTATGAATCTGATGGCTTCTACCTGCATGAATATTTATTTCATAGCATTACTATTGAATCAGAATTTTCATTGGTTTTAGTCAGATGGGAACAAGTAGGCTTAACAACGAAAGAATAAGGAAGTAGTCGGCTCCGCACAAATCGACAGAAAGGAAAAGATGAGTAAAATTATATCCATAGGAACAGCAGTACCGCAGCATCGCACAGCACAACCAGCGATATTGGAATTTATGCAAGCAGCATACGGGAATGAAGTGACGTCACGAAAACTCAATGTATTGTTTAATAACAGTGGCATTAGTGCTCGTTATTCAGTACTCCCTGATTTTGATAAAACAAATCAGCAACATATCTTTTTTAATGGAACACCATCAACAGCAAATGTTGAAAATAGGCTGAGTGTTTTTAAAGAAAGAGCCATTCCGCTGGCACTTGCAGCCGTGAAGGATGCATTTACAAAATTAGATACAACTGTTGAAACGTTTGGAGTCACCCACCTTATTACTGTTTCTTGTACCGGCCTCTATGCACCCGGATTGGATGCTGTGCTGATGGAAGAATTAAATTTACCCAACGATATTTTTCATACCGGTGTAAATTTCTTAGGCTGTAATGCCGCTTTTCATGCCCTGAAAATTGCTGATTTAATTTTGAAATCGGATGCCCAAGCAAAAGTACTTATTGTGAGTGTAGAATTGTGTACGTTGCATTTTCAACCGAAAAACAATCACGATAATTTATTATCGAACACCATTTTTGGTGATGGTGCAGCAGCAGTTGTGCTCACTTCTGCAGATGATGTGAACCGAGGATTAAACATAACCGGTTTTTATTCATTGCTTTTAAATAAAGGAAAAGACTTGATGGGTTGGAACATCACTCCCGTAAATTTTGAAATGATTTTGGATGCTAAAATTCCGGAGATAATTGGTGATGAGGTGAATGCAATTGTGCTGAATGCAACAAAAAAATTAAACATACAACCGGATTCAATTTCCAAATGGGCAATTCATCCCGGAGGAAAGAGAATTGTAGATGTCATTAAAGATAAATTGCAATTATCAGATTCGGACACAAATGCATCGTATAAAATTTTGGACGAATTCGGTAACATGTCGTCTCCCACCATTCTCTTTGTCTTAAACGAACTTTTAAAAGAAATGAAAACCGGTGAAACGATTTTCTCAATTGGCTTTGGCCCCGGATTAAGTATCGAAACCGCTTTCTTCGCTTATGAGTAAATTTTCTCATCGCTCTTACGAACTTGAATTATTGGATGCTCCCAACATCCCGAAAGAATTGCTATTTAAAAATCTTCGCGAATTAGATGTTGTGAATCGTTTGTTGGGCGGACATGCAATTACACTTTCCGGAATCAAAAAATTGGTAAAGGATAAAAACAAAACATATCGTATTGTTGATATTGGTTGTGGAGGTGGAGATGCAATGAAGAAAATTGCAGAATGGGCAAAAAAAAATCAGCATAAAGTTGAATTGATTGGTGTAGATATGAATGCAGATGCCATTCGATTTATGGAAACGGAATGCAACGCCTTTCCTGAGATTACCGGAGTTGTGAGCGATTACCGCGAATATCTAAAATCAAATACAACCATTGATATTGTTCATTGCTCCTTGTTTTGTCATCACTTAAAAGATGAGGAATTGGTAGAACTATTTCAATACATGAATCAATACGCCAAAGCTGGATTTATCATCAACGATTTACAACGTCATTGGTTTGCTTATTACAGTATCAAATTTTTAACACGCTTGTTGAATGGTTCCACCTTGGTAAAAAACGATGCGCCATTATCCGTATTGAGAGGCTTTAGAAAAGAAGAGTTGAATCAATTGTTGATTAAGGCGGAGGTTGTTGGTTGTAGTATAAAATGGAAATGGGCGTTCCGGTATTTAGTTCTAAATAGAAAATCTTAGTGTAACTTAATGTTCTTAGTGTCTTAGTGGTAAAAATGCAAATCACCAACTCAAATAAAGTATCTATTATCGGTGGCGGTCTGGCAGGCTTAACACTTGCTATTCAACTGGCCGATGCCGGTTATTCTTGTGTATTATTCGAAAAAAACAAATATCCTTTTCATAAAGTTTGCGGTGAATACATTTCCATGGAATCGTGGGGTTTTTTGGAACGATTGGGATTGAATTTAACGGAATTGAATCTACCAAAAATAACGCAATTACACGTTTCCTCTCCTTCCGGAAAATTATTAAAACATCAATTAGATTTAGGAGGCTTTGGAATCAGTAGATATTTGTTGGATTCTAAATTGGCTGAAATTGCAAAAGCCAAAGGCGTTCTTCTGTTAGATGATTGTAGAGTAAATGATGTAAAATTTGAAAACGAAAAATTTACAATCGACTCCACAAAAGGAAGTTTTATTTCAGATATCTGTGTTGGTGCTTGGGGCAAAAAAAGCAACCTCGACACCAAACTCAGTCGGGAATTTACAAAAGAAGAAAAGTCGGGAAAGAATTACGTAGGCATTAAATACCATATCAACATTGACTTCCCAAACGATTTAATTGAACTACACAATTTTGAAAACGGCTATTGTGGTCTTTCTAAGATCGAAGGAAGTCGTTATTGCTTGTGTTATTTAACCGATTCTGAAAATTTGAAAAAGCACAATGGGGATATCAAAAGCATGGAGGAAGCTGTGCTGTTTAAAAATCCATTCTTAAAGGGATACTTTTCTAAATCAAAATTTTTATTTGAAGAACCTTTGGCTATTTCGCAAATTAAAATTGGGTATAAAAATGCAGTTGAAAATCACATTTTAATGCTAGGCGATACTGCCGGAAACATTGCTCCCTTAAGTGGAAATGGTATGAGTATGGCCATGCGGAGCTCGTTTTATATGAATCAATTGTTAGTGGACTATTTTAATAAAAAAAGTACACGTGCTGAATTGGAAAAAAACTATCAGCACTTCTGGAAAAAACAGTTTAAAAACAGAGTTGTCTTTTCTGAATTTTTACAAAAGCTTTTGAAAAACACCACCATGACAAATTTCGCGATATCTGTTTTAAAAACATTTCCGTTTCTAAGAAACATGGTTGTGAAATCGACTCACGGAAAACCATTCTAAAATCTAACCGCTGGACATGCTTAAAAGGCTCAGAGAGCGCTAAGAAAAAAAATGTTATTTTTACACTATGAATTTAGACTTATCAGGAAAAACAGCGATGGTGTGCGGAAGTACACAAGGTATAGGAAAAGCGTCTGCAATGGAATTGGCATTGTTAGGTGCAAATATTGTGTTGGTTGCTCGTAATGAGGAATCCTTAAAAACAGCAATGAAAGATTTAGATGTTTCGAAAGGGCAAAAACATAATTTCTTAGTGGCGGACTTTCAACAATCGAATCAGTTAAAAGAGAAATTGGAAAGTTATGTTGCTACCAATGGAGCGATTCATATTTTGGTAAACAATACAGGTGGTCCTCCAAGCGGACTTATCCAAAATGCAAAGGTGGACGAGTTTTTACAAGCGTTCAACAATCATTTGGTGTGTAATCATATTTTAGTACAGGCATTATTGGGTGGAATGAAAGAAGCAAAATATGGTCGTGTCATCAACATCATCAGTACCTCGGTAAAAATTCCATTGAAAAATTTAGGTGTTTCAAATACCATCCGTGCCGCTGTTGCGAATTGGAGCAAGACCTTAGCCAATGAAGTAGCATCTTACGGAATCACTGTAAATAATGTACTTCCAGGCGCAACACTTACCGGACGACTAAGTGCAATTATTGAAAACAAATCAAAAAATACAGGAGAGTCGTTAAACGAAATCAAAAACGAAATGGAAAGTGAAATTCCATTGGGGCGTTTTGCCGAACCTTCTGAAGTGGCAAACGCTGTTGCATTTTTAGCTTCACCAGCTGCTTCTTATATCACTGGGATAAATGTTCCGGTGGATGGCGGAAGAACGGGGAGTTTGTAATGATTGAATCTTGAAAAGAGCCTTTAAAAATACTATTCTACTCATTTTGTTTCTGGTGGAGACATCTCTTCATGCTGAAGGAAACAAAACCGATTCTCTGTTGAAGGTATTAAAATCTGTAAAGGAAGATACCAACAAAGTAAATGTTTTAAATGAATTAAGTTTTGAGTGTTATTATTCTGGCGACTATGATAAAGAAATGGTGTACGCCCAAGAAGCACATACACTTGCAAAAAAGCTTGGTTGGCAAAAAGGGATTGCAAAATCCTTAAACAGTCTTTCAAATGCATTTGGCGATCAAGGGAACTATGAATCAGCCTTAAAAATGGCATTAAATGCCCTTAAAATGAATCAAGACCTAAATGATAAAAAAGGTGTTGCTTCTTCTTACCATAATATTGGAATCCTGTATCACCAACAAGGTGATTTTCCTGCCGCACTAAAAAATTATTTGAGTGGATTAAAGTTGAGAAAGGAGTTGGGCGATAAAAAAGGTGTTTCGGCAGGATATAATAATATTGGACTTGTTTTTTATTACCAGGGAAATTTTCCTGAAGCGTTAAAGAATTTTTTTAGTGCCCTCAAAATCCATGAAGAACTTGGAAATAAACGTGGGATGGCAGATGCATACAATAATATTGCTGCAGTTTATTCTGAACAGAAAAATTATACGGAATCCCTGAAAAATAATTTTTTATCATTGAAATTGACTTTAGAACTGGACGATAAACATGGAATCGCAAATTCATATAATAATATCGGGAATGTTTATTCTGATCAATTGAATTATGTTGCGGCATTAAAAAACTACACACTTGCATTAAAATTAGTTTATGAAATGGGCGATAAGAAGGGAATCGCTACTGCATATAGTAATATCGGGAATATTTATTTGTATCAGAAGAAATATGCTGAAGCGAATGAGAATAATTTAAAAGGTTTAAGTATCCGAAAAGAAATTGGTGATATTCAAGGAATGGCTGTTTCATATAATAACCTTGGCGAAATTAATTTCGACACGAAAAAATTTGGAGAATCAAAAAAGTATTTTGAACAAGGGTTAACAACGTCAAAAAAAATAGGAGACATGGCAAGCCTTAAACTCAGTTACAATGGTTTGTCAAGAGTAGACAGTGCGCAGGGAAATTGGCAAGCAGCATATCAAAATTATAAACTGTTTGTGGAATTTAGAGACAGTTTGTATAACGAGGAAAATACAAGAAAATCTGTTCAGCAGCAAATGCAGTATGATTTTGATAAAAAACAAACTGCGGATAGTTTGATTGTTGCAGATGAACGAAAATTAAACCAGGTTAAATTTAAACAAGAACGAACTCAACGTTTTGCATTATACAGCGGTTTAATTTTGGTGATTGTTTTTGCCGTATTTATTTTTAATAGATTTAAGGTAACACAAAAACAAAAAAAGGTCATTGAACTCAAAGAGCAAGAAACGCAATTGCAAAAGCAGATGATTGAGGAAAAACAAAAAGAAATCCTGGATAGTATTCGTTATGCTAAGCGTATACAGCAAAGTTTATTGCCTACAGAAAAGTATATCGATAAAAAAATGAAAGAGCTGAAAAAATAGCGGTATTATTTTTCACTTTCATATCCATGATCCACTTTCAAGTGTCCGCCCAAAGCAGCTTCCACAGCTAATTCATCACAACGGTTATTTTCAACGTTAGATGCATGTCCTTTTACCCACACAAATTTCACAATGTGTTTCCTGTAGATTTTTAAAAAGCGTTTCCATAAATCAGGATTCTTTTTGTCTTTGAAATTTTTTTTCTCCCAACCAAATACCCATTTTAATTCAACAGAGTCCACCACATATTTTGAATCGGAATATACTGTAACGGAAGTCCCATCCTTTTTTAAGGATTCTAAAGCAACAATTACACTTAGCAATTCCATGCGGTTGTTAGTCGTTAATTTAAATCCTTCCGAAATTTCTTTACGATGAGTGCCGGCAATCATCACAACTCCGTATCCACCCGGACCAGGATTCCCGCGAGAAGCACCATCTGTATATATTTTTATCATATTACTTGTGCATGATTAATCCTGCATGTGTTGTAAACAACTTCACAGCAATGGCCAATAGAATAATTCCAAATACTTTTCTCAAAATATTAATACCGCCCGGGCCCAATAACCTTTCCAGTCTGTATGTGTTTCGCAGTACGATGTAAACAAAGATTAAATTTATAATGATTGCTACTAAAATATTTTCAATGTAATATTCCGCACGAAGTGAAAGCAAGGTGGTTAATGTTCCTGTGCCGGCAATTAATGGAAATGCAATGGGAACGATAGATGCCGTTGCAGCAGTATCATCTTTGTAAAATTTTACACCGAGAATCATTTCCAAGGCTAAAAAGAAAATGATAAACGAGCCTGCAATGGCGAACGAACTTACATCAATTCCAATCAGATTTAATATTTGTTCACCAACAAACATAAACACAATCATGATGATGCCTGAAACGACCGTTACCTTTTCGGATTGTATTTTCCCTACTTTGCCTTGTAAGTCGAGTAAAACAGGAAGTGAACCAATTACGTCAATTACAGCAAATAAAATCATGCTGAGTGTTGCTATTTGTTTAAAGTCGAAGTGCATAGTTAAGTTAGTTAAGATTAACAGTTAATTGGGTTAAATTAGGTTGTGCCTAAAGTAACTTATTTAACCTATTTTACTAGTAATAAATTTTCAATTGTTTTCGGGAAATGCTCGTATTCAAGTTCATGAATTTTTTTTGCTAAATCTTCAGCACAATCATATTCTTGTATATCACATTTGTGTTGTGAAATTATTTTTCCTTCATCGTACTGTTCGTTTACAAAGTGAATGGAGATGCCGCTTTCTTTTTCTTTCGCAGCAATCACTGCTTCATGCACATGCATTCCGTACATTCCTTTTCCACCGAATTTTGGTAAAAGCGAAGGATGAATATTTACAATTTTATTTGGAAAGGCGACAATCAAATTTTTTGGAATCATCCATAAAAATCCAGCCAATACAATTAAATCAATGTTTGTCTTTTTTAAAAAATCAACCACTTCGTTTGTTTCAAAAAACGAATGTTTATCAATCAATAAAGTAGGGATGTTATTATTCGTTGCACGATTCAAAACATTAGCAGTGGATTTGTTGGAAACCACCAATGCAATTTTTACATCTTTGGAAGATTTGAAATAATCAATAATTGTTTGTGCATTGGTTCCTTCGCCCGAAGCAAAAATGGCTACATTTTTAATCATGCTACAAAAGTACTATTTTTACAAAAAGCAGATTTAAAATGGAAAAAACATATCCTTATATACGTTATACAAGGGAATCCTACCCTGAACCGGAAATGATAGCAAAGAGCAAAGCTTTTTATCAATGGATGGATCAGCGTAGAACCGTGCGTGATTTTTCTAGTCAACCGATTCCGAAAGAAGTTCTTGAAAACCTTATTTTAACCGCATCTACTGCGCCTTCAGGGGCACACAAACAACCTTGGACATTTTGTGTGGTTACGAACCCGGATTTAAAAAAACAAATTCGTTTGGCGGCAGAAAAGGAAGAATACGAAAGTTATCATGGTCGAATGACGGATGAATGGTTGGATGATTTGGCACCTTTGGGAACAAATTGGGAAAAACCATTTTTGGAAACAGCTCCTGCACTCATAATTGTGTTCAAAAGAGTGTATGAAATAGAGAATGAGCAGAAAAAAAATAATTATTATGTAACCGAATCTGTTGGACTTGCAGCTGGTTTTTTGTTAACCGCCATTCATCATGCCGGGCTTGTAGCCCTTACCCACACGCCAAGTCCGATGAATTTTTTATGTAAATTACTCGACAGACCTGAAAATGAGCGCCCTTTTTTGCTCATTCCGGTCGGATACCTCGCAAATAACACGCAAGTGCCTGATTTAAAGCGAAAAACATTAGAACAAATGCATGTTTTTTATGAATAATTCGTATATTTTTTTGTAATTATGCATATAACTATATCTTTGCACCCAAAATTAACCCAAAAACATTTAAAAAAATGTCAGACATTGCAACAAAAGTAAAAGCTATCATCGTTGATAAATTAGGTGTAGACGAAAAAGAAGTAACACCAACAGCAAGCTTTACAAATGATTTAGGAGCAGATTCATTGGATACTGTGGAATTAATCATGGAATTTGAAAAAGAATTCAACATCGCTATCCCTGATGATCAAGCTGAAAAGATTGGTACTGTGGGTGATGCAATTGCTTACATTGAAGCAAACGCAAAATAATTCTCCCAAAAGATTTATTTAATGAAGATTAGACGAGTAGTAGTAACAGGACTTGGCGCAATCACTCCAATCGGTAATAATGTTTCAGATTTCTGGAACAATTTGCTGAAGGGTGTGAGCGGTGCTGCTCCTATTACTCGTTTTGATGCTTCAAAATTCAAAACTCAATTTGCTTGCGAAGTAAAAGGATTTAATCCTGAAGATTACCTCGACCGTAAGGAAGCTCGCAAAATCGACCCGTTTTCTCAATATGGATTGTGTTCCGCTATTCAGGCTGTTAAAGATGCCGGATTAGATGGAGAAAATGCATTTGATAAAGATAGAGCTGGTGTGATTTGGGGTTCTGGTATCGGAGGGTTACAAACTTTTCAAGACGAATGTTTTGGGTATGCAAAAGGAGATGGAACACCGCGTTTCAATCCTTTCTTCATTCCTAAAATGATCGCAGATATTTGTTCCGGACACATCTCTATCCGCTTTGGAATGCGTGGTCCGAACTTTACTACCGTTTCTGCTTGCGCTTCTTCTACCAATGCACTTATTGATGCTGCAACCTATATTAAGTTAGGGAAAGCAGATATTATTGTCACCGGTGGTTCCGAAGCAGCAGTATGTGAAGCAGGTATTGGCGGATTTAATGCCATGCACGCACTTTCTACCAGAAACGATTCTCCGGAAACAGCTTCTCGTCCGTTTGATGTAGACCGTGATGGTTTTGTATTAGGCGAAGGTGCAGGGTGTTTAATTCTGGAAGAATTAGAACATGCTTTAAAACGTGGGGCTAAAATTTATGCCGAAGTTGTAGGTGGTGGAATGACTGCCGATGCAAACCACATTACTGCGCCTCATCCGGAAGGATTGGGAGCATTGAATGTAATGCGCAATGCACTTCAAGATGCAGAAATGAAACCCGAAGACATTGACTATGTAAATGTTCACGGAACATCTACACCATTAGGTGATGTTGCTGAAACAAAAGCAATACTTGGTGTATTTGGTGAACATGCATATAAATTAAACATCAGCTCTACAAAATCAATGACCGGACATTTATTAGGTGCTGCCGGATCCATTGAGGCTATTGCTTGTGTATTGGCTTGTCAAAACGATATTGTTCCTCCAACCATTAATCACTTTAATGATGATCCTGCGTTGGATAATAAATTGAATCTGACGTTTAACACCGCTCAAAAGCGTGTTGTGCGTGCTGCTCTTAGTAACACCTTCGGATTCGGTGGACACAATGCTTCCGTAATTGTTAAGAAATACACAGCTTAATTCTCTCTTGCCAAAATTTACAAAATCAATTAGGGTTTATTTTTCTCCCGACAAAAAATTACATGAATCCCTTCATAATATTTTGGGTTTTTATCCAACCAATATTACGTTATATAAATTAGCATTCAGACATAGCTCCGCAGCGCAAGTAATTAAAAAGGGAGTTAGAGATAGTAACGAACGACTTGAATTCCTTGGTGATTCGGTTATTGGGACAGTCGTAGCAGATTATTTGTTTAAAAAATTTCCGTTTAAAGACGAAGGATTTTTAACAAAGATGAGGTCAAAAATGGTGAGCCGACAACAACACAATCAACTCGCCATGAAGTTGGGGTTGAATAAATTTTTGGAAGTAAATAACGATCGTCAGAATAATAAGTCGAGTTCCATCAATGGCGATGCCTATGAAGCCTTAATTGGAGCGATATATCTGGATAAAGGATATACGTTTGCACAAAAGTTTATTCTTACCCGAATCGTAAACGTGCACATCGATATGGATGAAGTGGAAACGAAGGAAGTTGACTTTAAGAGTAAATTGATTGAATGGGCGCAAAAAGAGAAAAAAGAATTTCGCTTTGAAACAGTTGTTGATGGGGCATCTTCTGATGATAAACAATATTGCATTCAATTGGTGATTGATTCGGAGGCAATTGGAAAAGCACAACATTTTTCTAAAAAGCGAGCAGAACAACTGGTTTCAGAACATGCATGTACTGTTTTAGGAATTTGATGACGTAAAAATAATTCTGATTTACAGGAATTCTTCAATTAGATTCATAAATTTACAATAGTTTTAAAAAAACGTTTTGGGAAAATATACTCTTGAAATAGAATATGATTACGATTTTGTGTTGATTGGTATTTCATCACATGAGAAAGATTATCGCATTTGTTGGGCACTCAACAATCAGTTGGGTTTAAATTTAACTAAAACAGATGCGTTGGAGATAAAAGATAAAAAACAAGATGAGCCATCCCACTTTTCGCTGTTCAGTTTTGAGCAACCGGATGAATTTGTTGAATATTTTATCATTGCCAACAGAAGCGAAAAAGGATTACTTATTCCAGAACAAAAACAAGTGGATTATTTTTTTATCATCCGTGGTGAAATAGACGATGAAAAAGTAATGGACATGGTCAAACAAATTAAAGAAAGCAATTTGGTGCAAACCGCTTTCAGAGTGGATGTAAATGCACTCAAATCAAAACAGAATTTAATATTATAATCAATAGCATAACTTATGAAAAGAACAAAAATTGTTGCAACACTTGGGCCTGCATCTTCATCTGCTGAAGTGATTGAGGGAATGATTAATGCAGGAGCTGATGTTTGTCGAATTAATTTTTCGCATGGCGCATACGATAAAGTATTGGAACAGATTGAAACCATTCGAGCAATCAACAAAAAATTAGGAAAGCACACAGCAATTCTTGCCGATTTGCAAGGCCCGAAATTGCGTATCGGTGTGGTTGAAAACAATGGCGTTGAATTGGTTGCCGGGAAAGAGGTAATTATTACAACCATTGAATGCATTGGTACTGCTGAAAAATTATACATCACGTATCCTCAGTTTCCAAAGGACGTGAAAGTGGGAGAAAACATTTTGATCGATGATGGGAAACTCTTGTTGACTGTTGTTTCAACGAATGGAAAAGATGAAGTGAAAGCGGTAGTTGGACATGGTGGAACACTATCATCTAAAAAAGGAGTGAATCTTCCAAACACAAAAATTTCATTGCCTTGCTTAACCGAAAAAGATTTAAAAGATTTAGATTTTGCATTGACACATAAAGTGGATTGGGTTGGATTATCCTTTGTCCGTTCGGCAGCCGATATCATTGAATTAAAACATTTGATTCAAAATTTTGATCACAACGTAAGAACACGTGTTGTCGCAAAAATTGAAAAACCGGAAGCTATTTTTGATATTGATAATATCATTAAAGAAACGGATGCATTGATGGTAGCTCGCGGTGATTTGGGTGTTGAAGTTCCGATGCAAGAGGTTCCCGTAATTCAAAAAATGTTGGTTCGTAAATGTTTGGAAGCTTCCAAACCGGTTATTATTGCTACTCAAATGATGGAGAGCATGATTACCAACATCAGCCCTTCGCGTGCTGAGGTAAACGATGTGGCGAATAGTGTTATGGATGGTGCTGATGCAGTTATGTTAAGTGGCGAAACCTCTGTTGGAAATCATCCTGCGAAAGTAGTAGAGGCCATGGCGAAAATTATTGAACATGTTGAAAAAGAGTCACACATTTATGATAGAGATTTTGAAGCACCCGAAGTAGATTTGCGTGACGATCGTTTCTTAACAAACTCCATCTGTTTTACTGCCGCTAAAATGGCACAACGCACGGGTGCTGCCGCCATTGTTACGATGACACATTCTGGATATACTGCATTTAAATTATCCAGTAACCGACCGAAAGCAAAAATATTTGTCTTTACCGATAACTACGATATTCTTACAACATTAAGTTTGGTGTGGGGAGTACAAGGTTTCTACTACGATAAAAACATCAGTACCGATCATACCATTGCCGATATCAAATTTATTTTGAAGAAAAGCGGAATGGTGAAAACAAATGATTTGGTAATCAATATCGCAAGTATTCCATTGAGCGAAAAAGGGAAATCAAATATGATTAAGTTGAGTGCGGTAGAATAGGTAAGGATAGCGAACGGAAGCGAAACTACGAATCTGTTCTTTAAAAAAGCTCACATGAAACCAATTCTGTTCTTTATAACACTGTGCTTTCTGAGTTCGTGCGCAACTTATGATAGTCTTCTGGATTTGAATAAAGAGCTGATCGGAGATCATTTTAAATATCTCGCTAAGAACAACCCAAAGTATTCTTATGAAACAAAGGATTCAGCAGGTGTGCTTAAAATAGCAGTCTCCGGATATGAAAAAATTGATTGTGAATTTCAATTTGATTCTTTGGGGACATGTATCATCTCTCAGTATGTATATTGCTGTGATTCATGTGCAGAGAAACATATTCAGGAATTTGTTAATGAACGTTATTATGGTTGGGTAAAAGATGGCCCATCCATCTATTATTCAAAAAGAAAACGCAAAACTCAAATGGAAGTTTTTAATTCCAATCCATTCGCAACTGTGATCATTTTTACAAAAACAAACTGGACGAAAGAGGAATACAAAGCATTAATTAAAAAATAATGAAGAAGATTTATTACCTAAGCACTTGCTCAACTTGTTCTCGAATCATTACGGAGCTCGGTCTGCACAATAAAAAATTCAAATTTCAAGATATTAAAACGGAGAAAATCACTGCAGCTCAATTGACAGAAATGAAAAAGATGGCAGGGAGTTACGAAGCCTTGTTCAGCAGAGTAGCATTAAAATATCGTGCCTTGGGATTGGATAAAAAGAAACTTACAGAAGATGATTACAAAAAATACATTCTGGAAGAATACACGTTTTTAAAACGCCCCGTAATTATTATAAAAGACAAAATATTTGTCGGGAATTCAAAAAATAACGTTGCTGCAGCAAAAGCTGAATTATAGTGCCTGATGAAAAACAACAGACATATTTTTAGCGCAATCAACTCCCCTCTCCTATTGCAAGGAGAGGGGCAGGGGGAGAGGTTATGAGTAAGATCCTTCAAGCACACCTCGCATTAATTACTGTAAATTTAATTTACGGAGCCAATTATTCCATTGCTAAAGAAGTAATGCCAGTGCATGTTCAGCCATTCGCCTTTGTATTAATGCGAGTGGGTGGAGCATTGATTTTATTTTGGCTGGTAAGTGCATTATTTATCAAAGAAAAAATTGATAAAAAAGATCTTCCTCGCTTCGCACTGTTAGCGGTTTTTGGTGTTGCCTGTAATCAACTTTTGTTTTTGAAAGGTTTGAGTATCACCACGCCAATCAATGCATCCATTATCATGATTTCAAATCCAATTGTGGTTTTGTTAATTGCAGCAGCTGTTTTAAAAGAACGAGTTTCAGTCAATAAGTTATTCGGAATCGGTTTGGGTATTGCAGGGGCTTTGCTGCTGTTGTTATTCAACAAAGCATTTTCCTTCGGTTCAGAAACCATTTCAGGGGATTTAATGATACTTGTTAATTCTATTTCTTGGGCCTTGTATTTGGTTTTAGTAAAACCATTAATGAGCAAGTATAATACCTTTACAATTGTAAAGTGGGTGTTTTTGTTTGGTTTTTTATACGTACTTCCTTTTGGATTTAAAGAATTTACAGCAGTGAAATGGGAGTCATTACCTCCTGTAATTTGGTACGACATTCTATTTGTTGTGCTGGCTACCACGTTTTTTGCATACGTATTAAATACCTATGCACTAAGAGCATTGAGTCCTTCTATTGTTAGTATTTACATTTATCTCCAACCTTTCCTTGCAACGTTGTTCGCTATTTTTATCTATCGAAATGACACGCTTGATTTAAGAAAAATTACTGCAGCCGTGTTGATTGTCTTTGGTGTTTACCTTGTTAGCATGCCGTTTAAAAAATCCAATTAGCATCCTCAAAATATAACCACATAGAAACATAGCTTTTTGTTATTCCCGTTCTCTGTTATTTTCATAGAAAAATAAATTTTTAACATAGAGGATCTCTATTGTGAATGAAGCTTGCTTCATCTATGAATAGCAAACAAAACGTTGATATTTATTAATAATTGAGCAATCATTATTTAGTATCGTTGGTTGATGTTTTGAGCAACATATAAAACTATGTGCCTATGTGTTTAAAAAACGCGAATCACCATAGTAAAAACTCAAAAAAACACTACATTTGTTATTCATATAATACAATGCTATGCAAATGAAATCAATGACCGGATTCGGGAAAGCAACTGCCGAAATACCGGGTAAAAAAGTAACAGTTGAAGTGCGCTCTCTGAATAGCAAACAACTGGACTTAAATTTACGTCTCCCTTATTTGTATAAAGAAAAGGAGTTGGAGCTTCGTGCGGAGATTTCCAAGCAAATTGAGCGCGGAAAAGTAGACATTACCATTTTTACCGAAGCCACTCAAGATTCATTACCTGTAGCGATTAATAAAACATTAGCAAAAACGTATTACAAAGAATTAAAAGCTTTATCCGATGAATTGGATGAAGTAACACCGAATTTGTTGGCACTGGTTGTGAAAATGCCGGATGTGATGAAAGCAGAACGTGAAGTGGTGGAATTGGATGAAGCAGAATGGAAACAGATAAAAGCAACGGTTGATAAAGCAATAGATGCATTCCAAAAATTCAGAGGTGATGAAGGAAAAACATTGGCAAATGAATTTAACACACGCATCGGATTAATTGACACCTTGTTGGCGGAAGTTGTAAAGATGGATGCTTTCCGTGTAGAGAATATTCGAACACGAATTAAAAACAGCCTTTCCGAAGTCATTGAAAAAGAAAAAATTGATCAAAATCGTTTTGAACAGGAATTGGTTTATTACATTGAAAAGTTAGACATTACTGAAGAAAAATTGCGTTTAAAAACCCATATCGATTATTTTTTAAATACGATGAAAGAACCTGGCAGTGGCAGAAAGCTTGGATTTATCTCTCAAGAAATCGGAAGAGAAATCAATACCATTGGTTCAAAAGCAAACGATGCTTCGGTGCAGAAGCTAGTAGTACAGATGAAAGATGAATTGGAAAAAATAAAAGAACAACTTTTAAATGTTTTATAGTTTGAATGAAAGGTAAACTCATCATATTTTCAGCCCCTTCCGGAGCAGGCAAAACAACCATTGTACAACACTTGCTCAAGAAAATTCCCAAGTTGGAGTTTTCGGTTTCGGCATGCAGCCGACCAATGCGAAAAGATGAGACACATGGAGTGGATTATTATTTTATTTCGGTTGATGAGTTTAAAAAGAAAATAGAGAATGAAGAGTTTGTAGAATGGGAAGAAGTATACAAAGATAATTTCTACGGGACATTAAACGCAGAGATTGAACGCATCTGGAACAAAGGGCATCACATTATTTTTGATATGGATGTGGTGGGTGGACTGAATCTTAAAAAACAATTTGGTGATCAAGCGCTCGCTATTTTTGTGATGCCACCAAGTATTCAGCATCTGGAAACACGCTTGAAAATGCGTGAAACAGAAACTCCCGAAAGTATTGCCAGAAGAATTGGTAAAGCAGAAGTGGAATTACAAACAGCCAATCAATTTGATAAAATAATTTTAAACGATACGTTGGAACACGCATTTGAGGAAGCAGAAAAAGTAGTTGCAACGTTTTTAGGAAAAGAATAAAAAAGATCTCCGCGATCTCAGCGTCTGCTTAGCGCCCTCTGCGGTTAAACATATGGCAAAAATCCTTACAATAGATATTCACACACACATCCTTCCGGAAAACATTCCAAACTGGAAAGAAAAATTCGGTTACGGAGGATTTGTTCAATTGCAACACCACAAACCTTGTTGCGCAAATATGATTTTGGATGATGGGAAATTTTTCAGGGAGATAGAAGATAATTGCTGGAGCGCTGAAAAACGCATGACCGAGTGCGATCATCATCATGTGGATGTACAGGTGCTTTCTACCGTTCCTGTGATGTTTAGCTATTGGGCCAAACCACAAGATTGCTTAGAGCTTTCTGTATTTCTTAACGACCATATTGCAGATATTGTCAAACGTTTCCCAAAACGCTTTGTAGGATTAGGCACCATTCCATTACAATCACCTGAGCTAGCGATACAAGAATTAAAGCGTTGTAAAGAAATTGGATTAGCAGGAGTTCAAATTGGTTCACATGTGAACGATTGGAATTTGAATGATGCCAATTTGTTTCCTGTTTTTGAAGCCTGTGAAAAATTGGATATGGCGTTGTTTGTGCATCCTTGGGACATGATGGGACAAGACAAGATGCAAAAGTATTGGCTACCTTGGTTGGTTGGAATGCCCGCAGAAACATCGTTAGCAATATGTTCCATGATCTTTGGAGGAATTTTCGAGCGCCTACCAAACTTAAGAGTAGCCTTTGCTCACGGTGGCGGTTCATTCCCTGCCACCATCGGAAGAATCGAACATGGTTTTAATTGTCGCCCCGATTTAGTGGCAGTCGACAACAATGTGAATCCGCGTGAATATTTAGGAAAATTTTGGATAGATAGTTTGGTGCACGATGATCAAATGTTGGATTATGTGGTTGGGATGTTTGGTGCGGATAAAGTAGCACTAGGAACCGATTACCCTTTTCCTCTAGGAGAATTAGAACCAGGGAAACTCATCAAAGAAATGCCTTACGAACGCGATGTAAAAGAATTACTTCTAAACGGAGCAGCTTTGCAATGGCTAAATTTGAAGAAGGAGAAGTTTCTTTAGGTAGTTCAATCGTCACATCAAAAAATCAGTAATCAACACATCAATCAATGCATATGCGCACTGCTCGCTTCATTTGACATTAACTGATCGAACTTTTTCTGTTTTATTTCCATAAAACTTTTCTTTTCAATTTTGCTCTCCAACCAGGAAATCAAATCAAACAAGTTTAAGGCATTTTTTTCTACTTTGTTTGTGGTTAATGTTTCAATATTGTTTTTTAAATCAACAAAATCAGCGGTTAGTTCTACCGAATTGCGCACTTTGTTTTGCGAATTTTTAAAGAATGCAATGATTTGTTTTTCGAAATTGTACAATTTATTTCGTTTCATCAACAAACGATACGTTGCACGAATTCGTTTTTCCATCATTTCTGCATCATCCATTTCAAAGTAGATAATCAAACTTAAAATGTGAGCGAAGCAAAACAAATCACTTCTGAAATCTAAATCTGTATTGTGTAATAACAAGTTGATGTTTTGGTTAGCAAGTTTGTATTCACCTAAACCAATATAGATATAAGCCAATGCATAATGATGCAGTTGCTTTTCTTTTTGCAATGTTTTTGTTTGAGGGAGTTGTGTATATATTATTTCTACCTTTTTCGCAATTTCTAATGCTTTGTCGAATTGACCGGTTGGAATATATACAAACAGTTTTAAGTTCTCTGTTAACAGTTCATAATTTCTGTTGAGCTGACCATATTGTTCTACAAAACGATCCATGCGCTCTAAGGTGTTGAATAAATCGGAGTAGAGCATTAACGAAAGTTCATTAACAGCCTTGTTTCTTAATAAACCGATATAGGTAAATGGTTTGAGATCAACCATGTGTTTGTTCTTGTCGAGCAAGTCCACGGTTTTTCTTAAAATTTCATTTGCTTTTTCTTGCTCATTGATGGTAAATAAAAAATTCGCTTGCATTAAATTTCGGAAATACTGAGCATTGAATGTGTTAAGCAAATGATTGCCATTGGTGCTGTCTTCGCTAGCAATTTTCTGAAATTCTAATACATCTTCATCGTTTCTGGCAAGGCCGGTATACAAAGCTTTTGCGCGCAATTTCTGGTACAGATGTTTGTAGCCGATAATGATTTTCTTTTTTTCGATGGACTCGTATAATTCGTCAAAATATTTATTAACCAGCTCCAAATAATTTTCAGGAGTGGCTTCTTCCACCAACAAAATAATTTCCCAATCAATCAACGATTCCATAAACTCATAAAGCTCATGTTCAAGCGCTGTTGCTTTTGCTTTTAGAATTATTTTTTTAGCAACAGCAGGAAGATTTTTATTGTATAAAATTTCAATTTGATTTAAGGAGCTACGCAATTCACTTTTTACATTGTTGTTGTATGATTCCAGTGATTTTAAAATGAATTTAAACAGGTAGTTTTTTGCAACAGCAAAATTGTTGAGTGTCGGTTCGCCTTTAAATTTGCGGATAATCTCCTTTTCATCGTATACCTTCTGCTTGTCAATCGCATCAAAAATTTTGATGTATTTGTTTTGTCCCCCGATTACGTGCAACATCGCATGTTTCTTTATGTAGCCTTTTTCAGGGGCTGATAAAGATTTGATGAGTTGATGCAAATGGTTTGCTGATGACATACTTATTCTAACATTAATTGAATGGGGATATACAAATATATCATTTGAAAGGAGAAAATCTAAATTTTTTTCATTTTCCACTCAAATTCAACCCCTTTTAAAACAATCAATTTCGCCTCCCAAAATAGCCTTCGAAAACTTAATGATATGTATGCATAATACTTTTACTCGATTTGTCGTAAAGCCCAATAAAAACAGATGTTTGAAAAAAATTAAGTACTTATTTGTGGCATGAAAATGTGTTAAAATATCGCTTCGAAATCTTATTTTGCCGGACTTTTTGTTTGCTTTAGGACTGAAACCAATCTATATTTGCTTTGTAATATTAATTGATAGTCTCCCGACTACATTATATTACAAAAAGCTTGTCGTTGTGAAGGAGTAGCACAACAGTGTTTCATGTTTAGTTTTATCCAAATCCCGAAGTTCAGACAAGCTCTTCGGGATTTATTTTTTTTGTCTTTTGTCTGGGACATGAGAGGTTTTAGCCACAGATTCACAGATTATTTGTTGTGTATTAATTTTGGCAGATTAAAAAGGCTAGAATCTGAATTGCCTTGGCAATAATCAGCTTAAATTTTCTTTTTTTTAATCAATAAATCTGTGACAACCCTTTTGCGTTACCATTGTGGGCTTAATTTTTCTATTAGTCCATTAAAATGCCTTTTCCGTCTAATCTCAGAAAACCAATGAAATAAAATCGTAAATTTGTAGGACATCTTTTTAAAACCCCAAATTTATGAGTGATGCAATAAAACATGAATGTGGAATAGCAATGATTCGATTGCTCAAACCACTGGATTATTACATCAAAAAGTATGGTACACCATTATACGGTGTGAATAAACTATACTTACTAATGGAAAAGCAACACAATCGCGGGCAAGACGGAGCTGGAGTTGCAAACATAAAATTTGATGTCGTTCCCGGTACAAAGTACATTAGCAGAACCCGTGCAGTTGGCAGCGGAGCCATAAAAGAAATTTTTGGAAAAATCAATTCCCGCTTCGAAGACATTAACAAAAAAAATCCAGATAAATTATTAGATGCAAAATGGCTGAAGAAAAATTTGCCGTATACCGGTGAATTGTTTTTAGGACATCTCCGCTACGGAACATTCGGTGGAAACAGCATCGAAAATTGTCACCCTTTTTTACGTCAGAATAATTGGATGACCCGAAATTTAGTTGTTGCAGGGAATTTTAATTTAACCAATGTGGATGAATTGTTTGATCAATTGGTAGAATTAGGGCAACACCCAAAAGAAAAGGCCGACACCGTTACTGTGATGGAGAAAATTGGACACTTTTTGGATGAAGAAAATGAACGATTGTTTCAAAAATATAAAAAGGAAGGACATTCAAATGCTGAAATTTCTGCCTTGATTGCAGAAAATTTAGATGTGCAAACCATCTTAAAAGATGCAAGTAAAAAGTGGGATGGCGGTTATGCAATGGCCGGTTTATTCGGACATGGAGATGCATTTGTGTTGCGTGACCCAAGTGGAATTCGTCCGGTATTTTATTATTCTGATGATGAAATTGTGGTGGTTACCTCCGAACGTCCGGTGATTCAAACAGCCTTTAATGTTCCGATTGAACAAGTAAAAGAATTGGCTCCCGGAAATGCGTTGATCATCAAAAAAGATGGGACATTCAAATCAAAAGAAATTATTGAGCCATTAGAAAAAACATCGTGTTCGTTCGAACGCATTTATTTTTCTCGTGGAAGTGATGCCGATATTTATCAAGAAAGACAAAAATTAGGAAGCCAATTAACACCTTCTGTTTTAAAGTCCGTTGATTATGATTTAAAAAATACGGTATTCTCTTACATTCCAAACACCGCAGAAGTTGCTTTTGGTGGATTAATCGAAGGATTACATCATTATGCAAATACGATTAAACGCCATAAAATTTTACAAATGGGAAGCGCTGTGCGTGATCCCGAATTGAGTGAAATACTTTCGATTCGCCCGCGCGTGCATAAAATCGCCATTAAAGACGCGAAGTTACGTACCTTCATTACCAACGATTCACAGCGTGACGACATGGTTGCGCATGTTTACGATACAACCTACGGTGTAATTAAAGAAGGAGTGGATAACTTGGTAATTGTGGACGATTCCATTGTCCGTGGTACAACCTTAAAACAAAGCATTTTAAAGATATTAGATCGCTTAGGACCAAAAAAAATTGTGGTTGTTTCTTCTGCACCTCAAATTCGTTATCCAGATTGTTACGGGATTGATATGGCGAAGCTAGGCGATTTTATTGCGTTTCAAGCTGCTGTGCAATTATTGAAAGACAATTTCAAGGACAATTTGTTGGATGAATTGTATGAAAAGGCAAAAGCACAAGAAGACCTTCCCAAAGAACAAATTGTGAATGTGGTGAAAGAAATTTATGCCCCGTTTACTGCAGAACAAATCTCTACGAAAATTGCTCAGTTACTGCGCCCGGATACGATCAATGCCGAAGTGGACATCATTTATCAATCCATAGAAGGGTTGCACAATGCTATTCCCGATCATACAGGTGATTGGTATTTTACAGGAAATTATCCTACGGCCGGAGGTAACAAAGTGGTGAACAAATCATTTATTAATTATATGGAAGGCAAAAATGTGAGAGCCTATTAAAAGCTGTACTTTTTTATAATGCCACTTGTTTTTATTCCACTATTTCCACACATCTATTATCTTTTCAATTCAACCATTCTATTCATTTTAGAAGGGTATCTCAGAGGTTGTCCACAATAACCGAACAAATTAACCGATTAAGGCCCAATCTTTTTTGATGAGATGGTCTATTTTGACCATCTAAATTGTTGATTATCATTTAATTGCGACTATTTGGTGGTGCTTACCTATAAATTACTCCTTTTCATCGATATGTTAATTAATTGGTCGTTAAATAGCGTCTTTCTTGGTTCAAAAAGCACTATTTTTGCAATCTGATTTTCGAGTATTTATAAGTATAAAACGAAAAAAAACAAAGATGAAAAAAACCTTTACTCTAATTTTATCACTTTCTTTAATGATGACGCTGAACGCACAAGTGAAAACAGCGAATAATTCTAGAAAAGTGTTGTTGGCTGACAAAGAAGTTCAGCAAAAAATTGCGGCAAACAAGAACAACCCCAATTTTAATTTGGATGCTTTTTTAGAGGAGATGAGTCAGTCGAAAACTGACAATTCAACACCTCTTAGAGCTGCTGGCGCAAGCACGGTTTCTTCTGCACCATCCGCTCCGGTTGGTTGTACAGGAACCTCAACTGTGTTTACACAATCTACACCAACAAGTATTGCTGACGTTGCTGTGGTTACCACCACGTTAAATGTTACTGGTCTTGGTTCCTATTTGTTTGATTTGGATCTTACTACTTTTATTACGCACTCCTTTGGTGCAGATATGGATATTACCCTTACTTCACCAGCAGGAACAGTTGTAACAATTTCAACGGATAATGCCGCTGGAAACGACAACATTTTTAATGGAACTGTTTGGGATGATGATGCCAATCCTTTAGGTGCTGTTCCATACACGACTAACAATGGTTTGGTTACAGATCATGCCTACACCAACCTTGTTGTAGCAACTCCTTTAGTGCCAGAAGAACATTTTGGTGCATTCATTGGTGAAAATCCAAATGGAATTTGGACGTTAACGATTAGTGATGATTTATCAGGTGATGCTGGTACTTGTAATTCATGGTCATTGAACTTGACAACCTTATCCAATACACCAACCATTACTGCACCTGTTGTTTTTACAAATACAACTCCAACGGTTTTAGCAGACAATGCTGTTACTACCTCAACCATTTCAGTATCTGGGCTTCCAACGTACTTAATGGATCTTGATTTAGGGACATTTATTACGCATACGTTTAGTTCAGATTTAGATATCACGATTACTTCCCCTTCAGGAACTGTTGTTACAATTACTACAGACAATGCTGCAGGAAACGACAATGTTTTTAATGGAACAAATTGGGATGATGATGCCAACCCGCTTGGTGTTTTGGCATATACCACAAATAACGGCTTGGTTACTGATCAAGCGTATGTAAACTTAACAACAGCGAATCCTTTAGTTCCTGAAGAAGCATTGGCCGCTTTTATTGGCGAAAATCCAAATGGAACATGGACGCTTACTGTTTCTGATGATATTGGAGGAGATTCAGGAACTTTGGTTTCATGGGCCCTAGCGATTAAAACAGCTATTTGTTGTTCTAACACAACAAGCTCTTTTTCTGTAGCTTCTTGTGCTACTTATACTGTTCCCAGTGGCGATGAAACCTATACAACTAGCGGAACTCGTATGGATACAATTCCAAATTTTTCAGGTTGCGATAGTATCATGACAATTGCAATTACAATTAATCCTTTGCCTGTTGTTGCTATTTCTGGTCCTACTTCAGTTTGTTCAGGGTCTTCTGTTACATTAACAGGTACTTCCGGTGGTACAAGTCAATGGTATTATAATGGTGCAATTATTCCAAGTGCAACTACAAATACCTATGTAGCAACCATAGCAGGAGTTTACAATATGACGAAAACAAATTTAAGCGGCTGTGTTGACTCTGCTGCGGTAGGAAGAACACTAATCGTGAATGCTTTACCAACAGTAACAGCTTCTGCTACAGCATCTACACTTTGTGCTGGTGATATGGTTACATTAACTGGTGGTGGCGCTGCTTCATACGCTTGGGACAACGGTGTTGTTGATGGAGTAGCATTCGCTTCTTCTACTGCAACTACAATATATAGCGTTGTTGGTACCGACTTAAATGGTTGTACAAATGCAACTTCACTTATGTTAACAGTAAATGCTTTGCCAACTGTAACAGGTTCTGCTTCTGCATCTCCACTTTGTGATGGAGATATGGTAACTTTAACAGGAGGTGGTGCAACATCTTATGTTTGGGATAATTCAGTAGTAGATGGTGTCGCTTTTGCTTCTTCAACGTCAACTACTGCATACAACGTTGTTGGAACAGATGGTAACGGCTGTACAAACGTTGCTTCAGTTATCTTAACGGTTAATGCTTTACCAACTGTAACTGCTTCTTCAACTGCTGCTGCAGTTTGTGCTGGTGGCTCTGTAACTTTAACAGGTGGTGGTGCAACATCTTATGTTTGGGATAACTCAGTAGTAGATGGTGTGGCTTTTACTCCTGCTTCAACTTTAACGTATAACGTAACTGGAACTGATGCAAATGGTTGTGTGAACACAGCTTCAACTACAGTAACAGTAAATACTTTACCAACCGTAACAGGTGCTGCTTCTTCATCTACACTTTGTGCTGGTGATATGGTAACTTTAACAGGTGGTGGTGCAACATCTTATGCATGGGATAACTCAGCAGTAGATGGTGTAGCATTCGCTTCCACAACTGCAACTACAACTTATAACGTTGTTGGAACAGATGGTAACGGTTGTACAAATACTGCTTCTGTTACTTTAACAGTAAATGCTTTACCTACCGTTACAGCTACAGCTTCTGTTTCTTCAATTTGTATTGGTGATTCAGTGAACGTAACTGGTGGTGGTGCAGTTTCTTACGCTTGGGATAATTCAGTTGTTGATGGAGTAATGTTTGCTCCAACAGATACAACTACGTACACTGTAATTGGAACAGATGCAAATGGTTGTATGAACACAGCTTCTACAACAATTGTAGTTAATCCTTTACCTACTGTAACAGCTTCGGTTAATAACGATACCGTTTGTTCTGGTTCTATGATTACATTAACCGGTGGTGGTGCAACATCCTACACTTGGGATAACGGAGCTACAAATGCAGTTGCATTCGCAGCTACTGTATCAACTGGATACACAGTTATTGGAACAGATGTTAACGGATGTAAAAATTCTGATTCTGTTTATGTAATGGTAAATGCATTGCCTTCTGTATCGATGTCACCATTCACTGCTCCTGTTTGTTTACAACTTACTTCTGTAACATTAACCGGTGGTTCTCCTGCTGGTGGTGTTTATTCTGGTACTGCTGTAACTGGTACCACATTTAACCCGACTACTGCTGGTGTTGGTACATTCCCAATCACGTATACAGTAACAGATGCGAACGCTTGTTCAAATGCAGCATCTAACAGCATCACTGTTCAAGATTGTACAGGAATCGAAGAAAACTTATCTTCTTCTGAAGTAGCTGTTTATCCAAACCCTACAATAGGTTCATTTAACATCGCGATCAACAATGTAAACGTTGACGCCTTATTGATTACTATTTTTGATGTTCAGGGGAAAGAAGTATTTACTTCTGTAGATAAAAATGTAAATGGTACTTTCAATAAACAAATTAATTTAGACAAAGTAGCAAAAGGAGTTTACTTCATTCGATTAAGTACTGGTTCTGATGTGAAAGTTCAAAAATTGATTGTTCAATAAGTTGAAATAGAATAAATTTAAAAGCCTTGCACGAACGTGTAAGGCTTTTTTTTGTTCTGTTTTTTACAATCATCACTCACTTCCGAATGAAACTTTATAATTGTAATAAAAAACCCCCGAATAGTGGCAAATAGTCGACCAATAATGTCATTCTATCGAATTATTGTATTTATTTGCGATGGTTTGATTCTTTAGATTTACCTTTGTACTCGATTACTTCTTGGCTAAGTTATTACATTCATATCTACTCCCGGATGTGTTTACTTAATTTGCTGGTTTTCATTAGGCTATCATAAAATGAAAATGTAGTTTAAAACCCTGTGTTTTAAATCGAAGGGCTTGCCATGTTGTAAAAAAATATTACTTACTTAATCTCAACAAAATGAAAGAAAAGTACAAATTTAAAATGCGGACAGTTTTACTATTGTCATGTTTTATGCTTGTGAGCATATTTAAAGTATCTGCTCAAACAATTACACTTAATGCTGTTTTGTCAGGAACGACAACTGCAGCGGATGTCTCTACACCAGGAGATTTAACAAACATTTGTTCCTCTTGTGATAGAGGATATATCAAATTTGATTTAACATCTATTCCTGTTGGTGCAACTGTTACGGGGGCAACCATTAAATTCGTTGCGATTGCACCTTCTGCAAGCAGCGGAAGTACAGTCAACAAAATTACATCTACAACATTGGATGCAGCAACACCCGGTGCAGGCTTTTATACAGCACTTAATTCTTCTCCCGGTGCAGCAGGAGGAAGCTGGGCATTTTCTTCATTACCCAACACCTTTTTGATGCCACTTATTCCTGCCGGAATTACAAATTTAAATACGGCTCTTGGAACCGGACAAATTACCTATGGTGTTATCAGAGGAAGTACCAACGTTTATACATTTGCTGGGTATAATAATTCCATCACTGCAAACCAACCACAACTAATTGTTGATTATGCGTTGCCTTGCACAGGAACTCCTGTTGCAGGAACAGCTTCTGCTCCAACAACTGCATGTAGTGGTGCAAATTTTAATCTTGCATTAGCAGGTTATAGCATCGCTGGAGGTCTTACCTTTCAATGGCAATCATCACCAGATGGAATTGTTCCTTATGTAAACATTGCTGGTGCAACAACTGCAACTGCTTCTGTTTCACAAACTGCAGCTACTTTTTATCAATGTATTGTAACTTGTACTGCAAGTGGTTTGAGTGATACATCAAATGCTATTTCCGTAGCAATGAGTCCGTTCTTTTCTTGCTACTGTGCTTCTGGTGCAACGCAAACTGGCGATACTGAAGTTGGAAATGTAACAGTTGGTGCTTTAAATAACTCTTCTACGTGTTCTACTACTGGTGGTGCTGGTTCAGTTTTAAACTTGTATTCGAATTATACTGCACTTCCCCCAGTTAATTTCGCGCAATCAACGATTGTCCCATTTTCATTAGAAATGATTACTTGCGGTGGGCCTTATGATAATAGCTTTGGTATCTATATCGATTTTAATCAAAATGGTTCATTTGCAGATCCGGGTGAAGAAGTTTATGCCGCTGCAACGCTTACAAACGGACCACACATTGAAACAGGTACATTTACTGTTCCTTTAACAGCAACTTTAGGTGTTACAGGGATGAGAATTGTAGGTGTTGAAGGAAGTCCAACTCCTTGTGGAACTTATGGATACGGTGAAACAGAAGATTACAGCATTAACATTACACCTGCTCCTGCATGTATTCAACCGAATACATTAACCGCTTCCGGTTCTACAACCAATTCTGCTAATTTGGCTTGGACAGCTGGAGGAACGGAAACAAATTGGGATGTATATTATGGTTTAGCTCCATTAACTGCTCCTACGGGTTCAACAATTCCTTCGGATTCAACAGTTGTAAATTCATACAACGTTACAGGATTAACTTCCTTAACTGCCTACCAATATTATGTGCGTGCTGATTGCGGTGGAGGTGTGAATAGTGCATGGACCGGACCATACGATTTTAATACCATCTGTGGTGGCGCAACGTGTAATTATGTTTTTGTATTATCAGATTTATATGATAGTTGGAACGGAGCAAGTATTGACATCCGACAAAACGGAGTATTGGTTCAAAATGTAACTTTACCTGGTGGGCCATTAACAGATTCTATACTCGTTCCATTGTGTGATGGTGCAACCACAACTCTTTCTTGGAACAGAGGATCCTATCCGAGTGAATGTTCATTTGAATTGTTCAATCCATTTAATGTATCTGTCGCTCAATTTTCAGATGGATCGCTTCTTGCTGAAGATTCAGTATTTACAACCTTCGCAACAAATTGTACACCTCCTGCTTGTCCGCAACCATTTGGTGTAACCGTTACAAACGTTGGCCCTGATTCTGCAATCATTACATGGTCATGTCCAACTTGTACAGGTCCTTACATTATTGAATATGATACAACAGGATTTGCTGCCGGTACAGGAACAGCGGATACGGTTTTAACCTCTCCTTATCCAATCACAGGCTTAAATCAAGGAACAGTTTATGAAGTGTATGTATCGCAAGACTGTTCTGGAACAGGAGATGGCGAAAGTACATTGGCTGGTCCTTATAGTTTTACAACAACAGTTACCTATGATAATGTTTGTGGAGCACTTCCTTTAACTTTTGGAACAAATGGTCCTTTTCAAACATCAGTAGGAACAGTTGAAATTGGTGAGCCAGCTCCTCCTGCAATTGGTTGTCAAGAGCAAACAGGATGGTGTAATAGCAATATCACGAACACCTTGTGGTTTACATTTGTTGCTCCAGCATCTGGAAGAGTAAAAATTCAATCTCCGGGTTTTGATACGCAATTAGCAATATGGAGTGCACTTACATGCGACACCATTTTAAATGGCGGAGCAACACTTGTTGCAGCAAATGATGATGATGCGGATTATGCACTTCATGGTGGTGTTAACTATTCTTCTTTGATTGATCCGGTTAATTGTTTAACTCCGGGAGCAACCTATTATGTTCAATTGGATGCGTATTCGACTCCGGGTGGAAGCACAACCATTATCTTAACCGATCTTGGTGCTGCAAATGCTTCTTTTACAACATTAGCTCCTACATATTGTACTGTAGATTCAAGCATTACATTAGTCCCTGTTCAAGCAGGTGGCGTGTTTAGTGGTGCTGGTGTTACCGGTTCAACTTTCAGCCCATCTGCTGCAGGAGTTGGAACACATACAATTACATATATGCTAAGCGCATGTGATTCAACCGTTCAAACAATAGTAGTCGATAGCGTTCCAGTGGCATCGTATACCTATTTTAATGTTGCCAATGTGATTACGTTTACAAATACTACTTCTGGAACAACTACAAGTGTTTGGGATTTTGGTGATGGAAGTCCGACTTCCACAGTTGCAAATCCTATCCATACATACACTGCGAATGGAGCCTATCTCGTTCAATTGATTGTTTCAAATGCATGTGGAGTAGATACAGTTACAAATACGATTGTAATTACTGGTATTGGAATTGATGAAATTGCTGAAGGAAGTGTTTCTATCTATCCAAATCCAACGAATGGTGCATTTAATGTTACAATCAACAACGCTAATTTTTCTGAATTAAGAATTAGTATTGTCGATATTCAAGGAAAAGAAGTGTTTACTTCTTTTGATAGAAATGTGAATGCCGGATACAACAAACAAATTAATGTTGAAGGTTTATCAAAAGGCTTGTATTTCATCAAATTGAATACAGGATCCGATTCAAAAACTCAAAAATTGATTATCCAATAATTTAGGGTAATTTTAAAATCAAAGGAACCCTTCTCCCTTTCGGAGAAGGGTTTTTTATTTCTGCGAAAATGAAACGAGAAATTAAAAATAGGTATTCCAACACCATCAATTATAAAATTGATGCGAATGAATCCGATTACTTATACATTCAGGAGTCGCAAATAAAAAATGCCGGAAATGGCTTGTTTACTGCAATCCCAATTTTTAAAGATGAGGTGATCTCGTTGTTTAAGGGAGAAATACTTAGTGCATTTGAAGCGAAGGGCAGAGCAACCAGAGGGGAAGATGCTTATTTTATGAATATGTTGGATGGAAGCATCCTGGACGCCATGCATGTGAATTGTTTTGCAAAGTATGCCAACGATGCTACAGGATTTACAAAAACAAAGTTTAAAAAAAACGCAACCATTTCTTTGGATGAAAACGATGTTGTTTGTATCGTTTCAGATAGAGCCATTAAAATGGGGGAAGAAATATTTTGTAGCTATGGAAAATCGTATTGGAAAAACTTTAAAAATAAATTGAGCAAGTAAAAGTTTGAATTCTGAATTGAATACACTGTATAACCAGTGCATGAAATTCTTTTTTACTTTAAAAAAAGATGCAACTCTTTTTTGTTGTTCAAGCGAAGTAACAATTCAATCGAGTAGTTGCCGATTGCTTCCATGCCAAGGAAGTTGATGGTTTCTAAATCATCAGTAGGGCGATGATAAAAGCTTGTAATTCCTGTTGAAATCAAAATGGCAGGGATGTTTGCCTCTATAAACACACAGTGATCGGCACCGCCTTTGATACGAATTCGAGAGCGTTCGGCAATAAATTGACTGGTTGTATCATTTGGTAACAGCATGTTCCACGCTTCGGTCTCTAATGCCCCATCTACTTCAATCATTGGTCGGCTTTTGTCGAGGTGTCCAACCATATCATAATTGATATTGCAAATTATTTTTGAGGTATCAATTAAATTTTGCGATAGAAAATAACTGCCACCGAAGAGTCCATCCTCTTCACCACTAAAGGCAACAAATACAATATCGTAATTCAACTTTTTCTGATTTTCTTTACACCAACTTGCCAATCCAAGCATCATTGCAACACCACTCGCATTATCATCGGCACCATTATGAATTGCATTGTTTGAGAATGGAGCTAAGGAATGATGTTCTCCATGTCCAATATGGTCGTAGTGTGCAGAAATTACAATGCAGTATTCTGATTTGGTATCTATTTTAGCTACAATGTTTCCAACGGAGGCTACAACTGTCGAATCTTCATTTTTAAAAGTAAAAGGAAAAGTGCTTTGTTTTTTATGAATTGGTTTTACACCTGCTTTACAAAATTGTTGGTTGATAAATTCGGCAGATTTTTTTTCACCAACTGTTCCAGGCAAACGACCTTCCATGGAATCATGCGCCAAGGTTGCAATCACATATTGAAAATAGGATTGCGAGCAGGAGGGAGCAATCGCTTTGTTTTGTGCGAGAATAGAATTAGAAAGAAAAACAAAAAAGATGAAAACGATTCGCATGGGTTTATATAAAAAATCAGTCCTGTAAGGAAACCTTACAGGACTGATATAAATGTACTAAATTATTTATTAATTATCTGTTAGAAGTACCTAACAAAGCAGTTTTTTGTTCACGAGTCAAAGATGGAGGAGTTGAAAATTCCAAGTTTGAACCGTTCCACCACATTGCAGAACCAGATTGTTTTGTATTACCTTCATTAAACATCATTCCAGACATTTTTTCTGTGAATGTTGAAGTAGTAAGTACTGCAGGAACAGTTGATTCAGAAGCATCAACACGTTTTCCGATAGCAATGTAAGAGAACTCAACATTGCTTGTTCCGCTGTTCATTTCAGCAACAGTAAATCCTTTTTCGTCAATAGAAACGATATATAAACCGTTGCAATTTCCCATTGGAGAAACAGTAACAGTTGCTTTACCATTTACTAAAGCAGCAAACTCAGGTGTAAAGTTAACACGAGTTGTTCCGCTAGATAATGTTGCAGCTCCATCGTCATAAACTTTTACAGAAGTAGAAGTAACTGCGAAAGCAGGAGTTACAGAACCATTTGTTTTCACTAAATCAGCGTGGAAACCAGTTGTGTAAGTATTACCTACATTGTAAGAAGCAAATAATGAACCTTGAGAAGCAAAACCCATTACATCACCGCGAACCCAGCCGCCCATTAAATCACCATAGAAACCAGAACCGATTCCGGTTGCAGTTCCAGTTGCTAAACGACCAGCACCTGAAGCGTAAGCAGCAGATCCATAAACACCATAGTTTAATAAACCAGATGATCTATAACCCAAAGATCCCCAATATGCGCCATTTACATCCGCACCAAAACTACCTCCACAACGTGAATAGTCATTGTAGTTGTAAGATGCATCACCAAATGTATAAACATCACCCCAGAAATTATAACCAGAGCTTGCACGATTTGTTTGTATTTGTGAATAACCAGTACCATCATTTTGTGAGTCACGTGTACGGTAGCCGAACACTGTAGATTGTCCATCACCATTAATAGTTAATTGCTGACGATAAACATAATTTTGGTAAATAATTGAAGGAGTAGTTAACCCCATAGAAATAGAAGTCCCGTTATCTTGAATAGTTGAGTTACCGCCAGCAGTAGCACCAGTAAACTTAACAACATAATTTGTTGTTCCAGTTAAAGTACCAGGACCAGTAGCTCCAGTTAATCCAGTAGCTCCAGTTAATCCAGTAGCTCCAGTTAAACCTGTAGCACCAGTTAAACCTGTAGCTCCAGCAGCACCAGTTAATCCAGTAGCACCAGTAGCACCATTTGCTCCAGCAGCACCAGTTAATCCAGTAGCACCAGTAGCACCATTTGCACCAGCAGCTCCTGTTAATCCTGTAGCACCAGTTAATCCTGTAGGACCAACCGGGCCAGCAATTCCATCAGCACCAGTAGCACCAGCAGCTCCTGTAGGACCAACTGGACCAGCGATTCCATCAGCACCTGTAGGACCAACTAAACCATCAGCACCAGTAGCACCAACAGCTCCATCAGCACCTGTAGGACCAACCGGACCAGCAATACCATCAGCACCAGTAGCTCCTGTAGCACCTATTGGTCCCGGAGTTCCGTTTGCAGAAAATAATGCATAAGGTACACTTACTAATTCTGTAGTTCCAGAAATAGTGTAAGCAGTTCCACCTAATGGATCTGTTTCTGTTTTAATAAAGTAAGGACCAGCTGACCAGTCGATACCAGCCATAGTTCCTGTTACTGCAGTACCACCACCAATTTGTAAGCTAGCTAAACCGTTAGCATTAGTTGTTGGGGTATGTGTTTCTACAAACACAGCAGTTCCTGTAGCAGAACCTTGTAAAATACTAATTTGGATACCTACTGGAGCACTTGCCACTAAGGCATTGGAGGCATCTCTGATTACTGTTTGATAGCTCATCTTTTGAGGAGCTTGGGCAAACATTCCCACAGTTAACAGCATTGCAGCTGCTAGAGTAAAAATTCTTTTCATCGTTTAGTGTTTTTAGTTTTTAATAATTTTGAAAGACTTTAATTCAGCATTTTTATCGGTAACCTTCAAAAAATAATTACCTGTAGCATACTCCTCCATTAAAACAGAAGTAACTGCAGTCGTAATTTTTTGATTCACCAACAGCTTTCCTTGCACATCATACAATTGATATGAAAGATTGCTCAAATCCATGTTTTGAACACTCAAATTAATAAGTGTCACCGTTGGATTTGGATAAACCGACATCAATAAATCAATGTCAGGATTCGTGTTAATTCCGATCGCGGAAACCTTGTAAGGCTGCTGAACACCTTGGTTAACCGATCCAGAAGCAGTTTCAATACTGGTGTATGCAACCTGACCAACAGAGTAGGCGGCACTTCCGCCTGCACCACTGGCATCCCCCCCGGATGCAGTTGCAGCATCTTGAGCTTGTAAGCCCGAGATACCCATTCCAGCAAGAAACAATAACAATAGTTTTGTTTTTTTCTGATTCATTTGTTTATGTTTTAGTTATTTTACTTAACGAAAAGTAGTGATAAACTCAATTTCTTCGACAAATCAACCTGTAAAAAAATGAACATTTTACAGAAACTGAGGTAAATCATATAATTTATAAGGGGATTTAATTTTTATGGCTTAATTGACAGTGTTACAATCTTTTTTTCTCTGTTTTTGAGTTCTTTCCATAAAAAAAGGGAATCGTAATGATTCCCTTTTCTTTTGAGCTTATTTTATAGACCTTAGTTCGTTACAATCACACGTTTGTTAACAACAGAGTTGTTGTTAATGCCCGTAACGATGTAAACTCCGGGTGCTAAGTCATTAATATTCATTGAATAGTTGTTGTCTGAATTCAATACAACGGTTTTCAAAATTTGTCCTAATTCATTTACAATTGTATAAGTACCCTCAATGGAAGATTGAATGAAAAAGCTGCCATTATTTGGATTTGGGTATACTTGGATTGCATCAAACAGACTGTATTCATTTATTCCAATAGTTGTGATTGCAACGCAAGCGGAGGTGTCGGAACACGAGCCGGTAGTTACTACTACAGCATAACTACCGTTAGCAGTTGGTGTGAAACTTTGTGTAGTTATTCCGGTAGAAGTTCCGGAAGGGCAGTTAATCCACAAGTAAGATGAAGCTGTTGCATTCGCAGTAATTGTAACACCGGCAGTACTTGTCGTAATGTCAACGGTGTTAACGGTAACTGTTGCAGTAGAAGAATTTACACATCCATTTACATCTGTTCCAGTTACCGTATACGTTGAAGTAGTTGTTGGAGAAACGGTATACCCAACAGTAGCAGGCCCACCTGTCCATATGTATGTACTCGCACCATTCCCGGAAAGTGTGGTGCTGGTTCCAAGGCAGATGGATGTTGTACCCAAGATACTAACAGTAGGCAAAGGGTTTACAGTAACTAAAATAGAATCGGAGTTGATACAACCATTTACATCCGTTCCAACAACAGTATAAAAGGTAGAACTCGTTAAAGCAAAACTAACATTATCTAATGCTGAATTATTCCAAACATACGTTAATGCACCACCACCATTTAGTGTAATCGTATCTCCTGTACAGATCGTATCGGCTGTTACATTTGCAGTTACAACTGGATTTGTAAAGTTGATTAATGTTAATCCAACTGTTGCAGAATCGGCACAGCCAAAAGTATTTGTTTCAACAAGGTTATATACCCCGGCAATATTTGTTGTATAGGTGTTTGTGGTTTCTCCCGGCAATATTGCCCCATTCAGATACCATTGTAGTGTTCCTGTTCCTGAGGTAGTAAGCGTATTGGCAACTCCGGAACAAATAGAAGTTGTTCCAGACAATGTTACAACAGGACTAGGGTTTACTGTTATAGAATAAGATTTAATTGTATCACGAACAACTCCATTGTCTAATAAAATATTTAAGGTGTAAGTTCCTGCGGCATAATTATGTGAAGCACCATCTAATCCACTATTTGTAACACCAACTGCGTTGCTTGTTCCATCGCCCCAGTGATAAATTACGCTATCAAATAATTGTAAACTTCCAGCATCTGCATAAAATGTTGTGCCTTCGCAAAAAGTAGTAGTGGTAGTTGTAAATTGTGGAGGCATAATCGTTCCTCTTAAATCATCAGGCAATGAGGCAAATGTTCCACCATAAGTTCCTGTGGTGTTCACTCTATTAAAGCTGCTTGCGATAGTGGAGATGAGGAAATAATTTGGATTTAAATACATAGCACCAAAAGTTTCTCCTCCGGTAGTTCCTGTAACAGGAATGTTAATAGGAGTGTAAGCGACATCTGTTCTTGCCATTTTCTCCATTACCATTGTACTGTTTCCTGACCAGTGATAAATAAAATCATCAGCACGGTTATAACATAAAACCTCTCCATCAGCACCGTTACCCATGGCATACATCAGCGTTATCGTGCCTGTGGTTTTGTCAATTTTATAAAGTGTTTCGGGAACGGTTGCGCCATTACCTGTAGCACCATAAAGTTGACCAAACTTATCAAAGATGATGGAAGAAAAGTTATCTCCTAAATTTCCTACTTGTGTGCAAACACCCGTTGTTAGATCTATTTTTCCTAAAACACGTCCACTAACTCCAGAAACCTTCATGATGATGTAGGTTTCATAAGTCGTAGGGTCAAATGCCAAACCATTCATTCCAGTAATCGTAAATCCGGATAAGGATGGACCGTTTCTGAAAACCACATTCCAAAAAGTGGAATCAATTCCCCAAAGAGAATCCTGAAAAGGGCTTGAACCATAAATTAAACGAGGAGGTGTTGGCGCTTGCGCTTTTATGGAGTTGTTGCTTATTAATAAAACAACAACACATAAAAAAGACAGAGTAATTTTTTTCATGTTTAATGATTTTACAGATTAAATTTTTTGCGAAGGTAATACAAATATTGAAAAAACACTAAAAGTCCGGTTTAATGCTTTGATTTTTAGTGAAATACGTCCATCGTTTTTCCGTCAAAGCTACCGTAAACCATACTGGGATGTGAATCTAAGTGGTAGATCGTTCCTTTGTTGTCAATTGCAATCGCTCCGGCAAACCCATCGTATACTTTTAATTCAGCAAAGGTTTTTTCAAATGCTTTTTCAATTGTAAAGCCATCACTCACACGTGTAACAATTTTTGTTGCAACCGATGCACTTACAATATCTTCTCCAATTCCGGTGCAACTCACACCACAAAATTCATTTGCATAATTCCCTGCGGTGGTTGCTGAGTCCGAAATTCGTCCCGGAACTTCAAATCCTTTTCCTCCGGTAGAGGTTGCAGCTGCAATGTTTCCATTTGCATCTAATGCCACACAACCCACTGTTCCCATCGATTTAATTCCGGCTTTCGCTTCGTATTCTTTTCTGCGTTGTGGAATTTCAGGATTAAAAAAATCAAATTTATTGGAGCGGGCAAAATTTGTTGCGCCTTCTCCTCCTAAAACTCGATCAACGGTTCCGAATAATTTTTCAGCAACACGAATCGGGTTTTTTACATTTTCGATATTAATCACACCACTGAACTTTGCACTTTTTCCATCCATCATGGATGCACTCATGCGGATTTTTCCGTCACTCTGAATCTGTGAGCCAATGCCGGCATTGAACAATTCATCATCTTCTAATTGCTCTACTGCATAAACAATGGTTTCAAGAGCGGTATGTTTTTTTAAATAGTCATACGAATTCGTCAATACACGTTTCAGTGCATTTTGTTTCGCAGTTTTTGTTTCTAAACTTTGCGATGATTCACTAAAAAATCCTCCGTGTATAATTAATTTCATTGTTTTATCTTTTACAACTTTAAACGTTCAAACTTTAAACTTTGGACGTGCCTTAAGCGTGTTGCCCAATATGTATCGTCATTTCATGTTTTGCCAAATCGTAATGATCGTATTTACTCATTACATGTACCACCATATTCTTGATAGAAATTGGGGTTCCCATTTCTACTTGTGTCAGATTGGTATCTTTAATATGACGTCCATCTACCAGGATAATTAGTCCGGAGCCAATGGCTTCTAACGAATGTCCATTTGTAATTAATAGTCCGGTATCTTCACCTAATCCAATTCCCAAGGTACGTGGATTCCCAACTACAGCTTGAAACAAACGACCGATTCTGCCTCTATGTACAAAGTGTGTATCAATAATTACATGATCAATTAATCCCAATCCGCTTGTAATTTTTACTTCACCTTTTAACAATGCTTCACTGCTCGAGCCTTGATAAATCATGCTGTTTGAAGCGGCAGCAGCGCCAGCGGAGGTGCCTGCATAAATAAAATCTTCGTTAACATATTTATGTAAAATCAAATCATGAATGGGCGTTCCACCTAAAATAGACGTTAAGCGTAATTGATCACCACCGGTAAACAAAACAACATCTGCTTTTTCTATTCTACTCGCGTTCTCCTCTTTTAACGCTTCATCGCGGGTTTCAATGTGCAGCACATTTACATTTTTTGCACCTAAATATTCTAGTGCTTTTGCGTATTCCGGACCAACTTCTTTTGGAATTTTTGATGCCGTTGTAATGATCTCAATTTGAGAATTTTCTTTTAATCTGGATTCAACAAGCAAACGCTTTAAAATACCGGTTTCGAAAAAATTCAGATTTTTTTCAACTTGTTTGTCGAAATTCTTTTCTGTAAAACTTCCTTTGTCTACAGCCCCCCCAATTACGATTAGTTTGCCTTTAGGATTCATCGATCTGTTTTTAAATTACATGCTTATTTTATCAGTATAAAAATAACTTTAAAACCAATATATTTTTCGAAATATTCCTTTAGTTATTAAAAGGTTATTGTGTATTATTCTGTTGACCCCCTCTGCTTGAACAAGAAGAGGGTTGGGGTGAGGTTAAAAAACGAATTTTCTTTGATTTCATAAAATTTCCTTTTATCTTACATCGATTTGTGCCCTATAAGGCCATTCAAGCTACTCAAAACAGAAAAACAAATAGTTACTTATGAAAATACTTAATGTACAAGCATTGCGCGGACCGAATATTTGGAGTGTCAGCAGAAAGAAATTGATACAAATGCGATTGGATTTGGAAGATTTAGAACAGCTTCCAACAAACAAAATTCCTGGATTTCGTGAACGATTAGAAGCCATGTTTCCAACGATGATCGAACACCGCTGTTCCGAAGAAGTTAGAGGAGGATTCTTTCAACGCATCGAACGTGGAACTTGGATGGGACATGTAATTGAACACATTGCATTGGAGACTCAATCGTTGGCTGGAATGGAAACAGGTTATGGAAGAACGCGCGAGACCAAAACTCCCGGAGTTTACAATGTTGTTTTTAGTTATGTTGAAGAAAAAGTAGGAATTTTTGCTGCTGAATCTGCAGTAAACATCGCCCAGGCTTTGGTAGATAATAAACCTTACGATTTACAAGCCGACTTAAAAAAGATGCGTGAAATCCGTGAAGATGTTCGTCTTGGGCCAAGCACCGGAAGTATT
Source organism: Bacteroidota bacterium (assembly GCA_016722565.1). Classification (NCBI taxonomy): domain Bacteria; kingdom Pseudomonadati; phylum Bacteroidota; species Bacteroidota bacterium. The sequence goes on along the minus strand of JADKIU010000007.1, from coordinate 581,435 downwards.
GTGGATGAGGCTGTTGCACGCGATATTCCTTGGATTCGCTTGGGAACAAATTCTCTTGTTCAGCTGGGATATGGCGTTAACCAAATGCGTTTTCAAGCAACAATCACCTGTAAAACCAGCAGCATTGCTGTTGACATTGCTTGTAATAAAGAGCAAACCAAACAAATGTTGGATGCGGCTTCCATTCCGGTTGCCAAAGGAGATATTTGTGTGGATGAGGAAGATTTGGAAGCAACTATCAAGCGCATCGGTTATCCGATTGTATTAAAACCGTTGGATGGTAATCATGGTAAAGGGGTTTCTATCAATGTAAATAAATGGGAAGACGCTGTTGCCGGAATGTTGTTCGCACAAAAATATTCCAGAAAAGTAATTGTTGAACGCTTTGTAACCGGCTTCGATTTTCGAATGTTGGTCATCGACAATAAATTGGTGGCTGCCGCGCAACGCGTTCCGGCCAATGTGATTGGTGATGGAAAACAAACCATTCAGCAGTTGATTGATGAAACAAACAAAGATCCGCGCAGAGGATATGGACATGAAAATGTGTTGACGGAGATTGCAGTCGACAGAGATACCATGGATTTGTTGGAAAAGAAAAATTATACACTAGAAAGTATTCCTCCTGCAAAAGAAGTGGTGTATTTAAAATCAACCGCGAATTTAAGTACGGGTGGAACATCCATTGATGTAACCGACATGGTGCATCCTGAGAATATATTTTTAGCAGAACGTATTTCACGTGTCATCGGATTAGATGTTTGCGGAATTGATATCATGGCAAAAAATCTAACACAATCACTCAAAGAAAATGGTGGTGTTATTTTAGAAGTGAATGCTGCTCCTGGATTTAGAATGCACTTGGCACCATCCGAAGGATTGCCACGTAATGTAGCTGCTCCGGTAATCGATATGTTGTATCCGTTAGGAAAACCTTCACGCATTCCAATTATTGCAGTGACTGGTACCAATGGAAAAACAACGACTACTCGTTTGATCGCACACATCGTAAAAAATAATGGCTACAAGGTAGGCTTCACCACTTCCGATGGAATTTATGTGCAAAATCACATGTTGGAAAAAGGAGATACCACTGGTCCGTTGAGTACCGAATTTATCTTGAAAGATCCCACCGTTGAATTTGCAGTTCTGGAAACAGCACGTGGTGGAATTCTCCGCTCCGGTTTGGGCTTTAGCAGATGCGACATTGGAATCATTACGAACATTCAAGAAGATCATTTAGGAATAAGTGATATTCACGATTTGAAAGATTTATCGCGTGTGAAAGCGGTTGTTGTTAACAGTGTGAAGAAAGATGGTTGGGCGGTGTTAAATGCGGAAGACGTAAATTGTGTAGAGATTGCAAAAAATTTAGATTGCAAAGTGGCGTACTTCAGTATGAACGAACATTGCGATGTGATTGTGAATCATTGTCGCACAGGCGGTATTGCAGCCATCTACGAAAACGGATACATCACCATCAAGAAAGGCGATTGGAAAATGCGTGTGGAAAAAGCAACACATGTTCCATTGACCTTAAACGGAAAAGCAAAATTCATGATAGCGAATGTGCTTGCTGCTACTTTAGCGAATTATTTGTGGGGATTCAAAACGGAAGACATTAAAACATCGTTGGCGACATTTATTCCGAGTGCCGCACAAACTCCGGGACGAATGAACATCTTCGACTTTAAGAAATTTAAAGTGATGATTGATTTTGCGCACAATCCATCCGGATATTTAGGGGTGGAAGATTTTTTACAAAGTATCAAATCGGCACATAAAGTTGGAATTATAGCAGGAGTGGGCGATAGAAGAGATGCCGATATTAAGGATTGCGCAATAATTGCTGCACGAATGTTTGATCACATCATCATCCGACAAGAAAAACATTTGCGTGGAAGAACAGAAGAGGAAATCATTAATTTAATTATTGATGGAATCAAATCGGTTGATAAAGCGGTGACTTACGAAATTATTCCGAAAGAAACCGATGCCATCAAACACGCTATTAACATTGCAAAAGAAGGAACATTCATTACTGCTTTAAGTGATGTAATTACCAATGCGATTGAAGTGGTGCAACAACATTTGGATAAAGAAGTAGAGGAGGAGGCGTAATGCCACAGATTCACAGATTTTTATTTTGGTTAGTTAATGAAAGAAAAGATTGAGCGACTTTTAAAAAACTATTCAAATACAAGAAGAAGTTGGGAGTCTTGGTGTTATTTGGTTTCATCTGGTGATTTCGACTTTTATACTGGCAGATTTGATTACGAAACTTCTGTTAGAAAGATAGCAGACAACAATAAACTGCTTTACCATTTGCGATATCTTGCTTTTAAGGATTGTCATATCGAATTATATAAAATAGTAAAGAACACCACCAATAATAAAGATAATATTTTCATTCTGTTGAATCTTTTAAAAATCCAAAGACCAGATTTACAAAAAGAAATTCAAGAGTGCTTAAAAATGTTTGAAGACCTCTCTGCTGAAATAAAAAAAATGACAACTGTGCGAGACAAGTTTTATGCTCATTTGGATCCAGACTATAAAGAGCATCTCGACACGAAGAGTGGAATGGAAGAATATAACAAAACTCTTATTGCAATCGAAACAGCAATAATTCTTTTGACATCAAGAGAAACACTACAGAAAGTGTTGGATGAAATTCCCTCACGGAATGACTTTAATTTAGACCTTAAGTAATATTAAAATCTGAGATAATTTTATTTTTAAAATTTAATCAGTGAATCTGTGGCTTACTCCTTCGCTTTCTTATACAACGGCACCGTAGAGCAAGGTTCGCCATACATAATACTTTTTGCAACGGGACGAAGCATGCTGGTGATTTGAACATAAGCTGCTTTCGGGACAGGTAAATCTCCACAGCCTTTTATAACAATACGCGCATCTTTGTATTGATCAATGTTTAATTGGCTTAAAATTTCAGAGTATAGAATTGTTTCCAAGGTTTCTAAATCACCAAAGACAACTTTTTTCGCAACCGGTTCTAATTGTGTTGCCAACAACATATATGCCCAGGTAGGAACAATTGCATCTGCCGAACAAATCAATGCAACATATTTGTCTTTGTATTTAGTCCAGTCTTCGTTTTTAATAAATTCCCGAAAGTCTTTTTCACGCAAAATCAATCCTTGAAACAAATGATCTTTGATGTCAAACAAAACCCGCTCGCCCTCAGGATAAAACGCCTCCAGGTCGATGGTTACGAGTTCGCTTTGCGAAACTTTATTTATAATTTCTTCACTCATTATTTCTTTTCAAGTAGTCGACTTTCCCTAAGTCAAAGTATATTACATAAAACCCAACTCCAATTGTGCAACTTCACTCATCATTTCTTTTTCCCAGGGCGGTTCAAATGTTAATTCAATTTTAGCAGAACGGATTCCTTCTACATCTCTTAGTTTATCTTCTATTTCAGGAGGTAAGGTTTCAGCAACCGGACAACTCGGTGAGGTCAATGTCATTTTCACAACTAAATTATTTTCCTGATCGATGTTGATTTCATAAATCAAACCTAGTTCCCAAACATCAACAGGGATTTCCGGATCGTAGCACGTTTTAATCGTGTCGATTACGCGTTGCGTTAGTTCGGTGTTGTATGTATTTATAATTGCAGGCATTTTTCAGTTCAAGGTTTAAAGTTTAAAAGTCCAAAGTTGTAGGATCAAAATTCATTTTCTGCGATTAGCAAACTTTGAACTTTGAACGTTCTAACTTTAAACTAGCTTATTCTTATAAGCCAAAGCATCCAGCTTCATTTGTTTAATCATGCTTAACAAACCATTGCTTCTGGTGGGCGAAAGATGTTTTGTTAATCCTATTTTTTCTATAAAATCCAATTTGGCATCGATAATTTCTTGAGGTGTATGATTGGATAACACCCGTATCATCAAAGCAACCATTCCTTTGGTGATGATCGCATCGCTGTCTGCAGTATAAACAACTTTGCCGTCTTTTAGTTCAGAATGCATCCACACTTGACTTTGACAACCTTTGATGAGCTTGTCCTCCGTTTTATACTTCTCCTCAATCATCGGCATCGATTTTCCTAAGTCAATTAAATGCTCGTAACGTTGCATCCAATCTTCGAACATCTCAAACTCTTCAATAATTTCGTTTTCTATTTCTTCTATCGTCATAACAGTCCAAAGTTAAAAGTTAAAATGTCCAAAGTTTAGTTAAACTTAGCACCTTTTAATTCTGAGTCTCTTAAATAATTTATAAACCCACTAATCATTCTACTAGTATCAAACACGAGTGAATTTAATTTTTCAAATTCTTCTTTAGTGATATAATCTAAATCATAAGCAACATACAATTGTGCTCTTACCTCTCCAGCCGAACCTTTTGAAATTGATAAAAACTGTCTAAATTCTTTACTGCCATTTCTTTCAAACCCTTCTGCAATATTAGAAACAATAGAAACACTAGCTCTTCTGATTTGGTCTCTCAATCCATAATCTTTACTAAATGCTCCACCATTTGAAACTTTGTATATCTCCTTATTTAATTCACGTGCTTTTTGCCAAGCTTGAATATCTTCGAAGCTATTGATTTTTGCCATAATACTTTTTAACTGTTCAACTTCTTTTACTATTCTTCTTTCGTTTATAACATTCCAACTTTGGACATTTAAACGTTGGACTTTCCCATTACTTCAGCATATTAATCGCTTTCTTTAATCCTTCAATAAACACATCAATCTCTTCTTTGGTATTATAGAAAGCAAACGATGCTCTTAATGTTCCGGGTACCTTGTAAAATTGCATTAACGGTTGTGTACAATGATGTCCGGTGCGAACAGCAATGCCTAATTGATCCAGAATGGTTCCCACATCAAATGGATGCAAACCATCCACAACAAATGAAATCACACTTGCTTTTTCTTTTGCTGTACCAATAATTTTTACGCCTTCAATTTTTAAAAGTGCTTCGGTGGCGTACACTAATAATTCGTGCTCGTAAGCAGCAATATTTTCTAATCCAATTTCATTTACATAATCAATTGCCGCAGCAAGTCCAATTCCACCTTCGATATGAGGCGTTCCTGCTTCAAACTTTAAAGGCAAACCGGCATACTCTGTTTTTTCAAACGTAACGGTTTTAATGGTGCCACCTCCAACTTGATATGGTGGTAATTCATTTAACCATTTTTCTTTTCCGTAAAGAATTCCAACTCCGGTCGGACCGAAAAGTTTATGTCCGCTAAACACATAAAAATCTGCACTCAACAATTGAACATCTACACCCGTATGCGGAACCGCTTGCGCACCATCCACCAATACGGGAATGTTTTTTACATGTGCCAATGCAATGATTTCTTCAATTGGATTAATGGTTCCAAGTGTATTGGAGATATGTGTTACAGCAACAATCTTTGTTTTGTCTGTTAATAAACGCTTGTATTCGGAAATGATTAATTCTCCATTTTCATTAATCGGAATCACTTTAAGGATGGCACCTTTTTCTTCGCATACTTGCTGCCATGGAAGGATGTTGGAGTGATGCTCCATTGCAGATATTAAAATTTCATCTCCTTTGGAAATGAATTTTTTTCCGAATGAGCTTGCTACTAAATTGATAGAATCGGTTGTGCCTCTGGTGAAAATGATTTCATGTGCATGTTTTGCATTCAAATGTTTTTGAACGGTAGAACGAGCATTTTCATAAGCAACAGTAATTTCCTGACTTAACGTATGAACACCACGGTGAATATTTGCATTTTGATTTTTATAATACGTATCAATTGCATCAATCACCGATTTTGGTTTTTGAGCCGTAGCGCCATTGTCGAAATAAATAAGCGGTTTTCCATTTACTTTGCGAGAAAGTATCGGAAAATCTGCCCGTATTTTATGGATGTCAATATTCAATTTGGATTGGACTTTTAGCACAGTCATTTTTACGATTGCAAAGTTAAGAATAATTCTAAATAGCGAGCCTTTTGCCCTAAAATAATGTATTTTAAAGGAGTTATTATCGTGTGATTCTAGTTAGAATGGGAATCTTTTTTGAGGTGAGTTGCCTTTAAAATTAAACCTAAGTCCCTTTTTAGCAGCGGTTAAAGTCCTTCTCCTTTTTCAAGGAGAAGGATTTAGGATGAGGTTGTTCAATTGTGTATTTTTGTCATGTGAAAACCCCCATTTATTTAGATTACAATGCCACAACACCTGTCGACCAACGGGTGTTGGATGTGATGTTGCCCTATTTTAACCAAAATTTCGGCAATGCAGCCAGTCGCACCCATGCGTTTGGTTGGATTGCGGAGGAAGCTGTTAAAGTTGCTCGTCAGCAGGTGGCCAATCTCCTAAATTGTTTGGATCAGGAAATTGTTTTTACATCCGGTTCAACCGAAGGAATTAATTTGGCCATTAAAGGTGTTTGGGAAAATTATCAATCGAAGGGCAAACACATCATTACCGTAAAAACAGAACACAAAGCGGTGTTGGATACCTGCAAAGCGCTTGAAAAAAGGGGAGCATTAGTTACCTATTTGAATGTGGACAGAGAGGGAATGATTGATTTGCAAGAATTAAAAGAGGCCTTAACTCCGGAAACCATTCTTGTTGCTGTTATGTATGCAAATAACGAAACAGGAGTGATTCAGCCAATCAAAGAAATTGCAGATCTCGTGCATGCTAATCAAAGTTTCTTATTTTGTGACGCCACACAAGCAGTTGGTAAAATTACAATTGATGTGCAGGAAGAGCATGTAGATATAATGTGTGTGAGTGCACATAAATTTTACGGACCGAAAGGTGTTGGAGCCTTGTATGTTCGTAGAAAGGATCCGCGAGTTACTTTGTTTCCACAAATTGATGGAGGAGGACATGAACGTGGATTGCGTTCAGGGACATTAAATGTACCTGGAATTGTTGGCTTAGGAAAAGCTTGCGAACTTGCTGCACAAGAAATGTGGGATGATGCTGTGCGGATCTCCAAATTGCGCACACGCCTGGAGCAATTGTTATGTGAACGACCGAATACCTTTATCAATGGGAGTACAAAAAATCGGTTGTACACGACTACGAATATTTGTTTTGGTGGCATCCGCTCCGAAACCATCCTAAAGCAAATTCCATCCATTGCGGTTGCGATGGGCTCAGCCTGTAATTCTGCAGTTGCTGAACCATCTCATGTTTTAAAAGCGATGGGCTTGAGTGATGAAGATTCCTATTCCTCTATTCGCTTTAGTTTAGGGAAATACACCACAGAGGCAGAAATCAAAGAAGTAATCGAAACATTTAAATCCGTTTGTTTTTAATGTCTTGTCTATCAGTGTTTTGCAAGTTATTTGAAGTAAATTCAAATCCGATTAAACTTTACCATTTTCACTACGTCTAACCACAAATACAGGTGATGCAGCAGTATACAGATCAGGAAATAATAGCCATGTTTCAGAACGAGCAATCGCGAAATATGTCCATTCATTTCATGATGAAACAATATCAAGAACGATTATACTGGCACATTCGAAAAATTGTAATTGATCATGATGATGCAGATGATGTTTTACAAAACACATTTATAAAAGCATGGAAGGGAATGGAAACATTTAAAGGCGATTCGAAAATTTATACCTGGTTATTTAGAATAGGAACCAACGAATCGATTTCTTTTTTAAGACAAAAGCGCAGCAATGTAACGTCCATTCATCCGATTGAGTATCATTTAAGTAATTCGCTTTCATCGGATACGTATTTTGAGGGAGATGAGATACAGTTGAAATTACAAAAAGCAATTTTGACATTACCAGAAAAGCAACGCATCGTTTTTAATATGCGTTACTACGATGAAACACCATACGAGGAAATGTCGGAAATTCTGGAAACATCTGTTGGAGCATTAAAATCATCGTATCACATTGCGGCAAAGAAGATTGAAGAAGTGTTGCTTAATCGTTAGGACGTGAAGTTGAAAGAATTCAGATGACTAAATAAAATAGAATACTTTGTCCCTATGGGGCAAAGAAGATAGAAGAAGTGTTGCTTAATAAATAGAATTTAAGATGAGTAAAAATAATTACAATAACCTAAACGAAGAAAATTTCTTATCCCAATGGGAGAAGAAAAATTCGTTTGCTCTTCCGAAAGGTTATTTTGATTCTTTTTCTGCGCGTGTAATGAACAAGATTGAACACGAACAAGAATTAGCCGCCTATAAAACACTTTCTGAAAATCGAAAATCAACGTTTACGGTGCCGCAAAATTATTTCGAAACGCTTGCCAATGCTATAGAATATAAATACGAACTATCAGCTTTTCCAGAATTGGCAACTACTAAAAAGCCAGTTCTAAAGTCCCTGCCTGAAAATTATTTTCAAAATTTAGAAAAGAAAGTTGTTGATAAATTGGAATTAGAATCGGAATTAAAAGAATTTTCAGTACTCTCTTCAATTCCAAAGAAAAATGTTTTTAAAGTGGCTCCTGCTTATTTTGAAGAGAAGTCCGAAGATGTAAAGGAAAAAATGCATAGTACTAAACAGCAATCCGGTGTCGTTCGACAATTGATTTCTGTCTTGTTCAAACCTCAAATGGCGATTGCTGCGAGTTTGGTTCTAATTGTCGGTCTTTCTGCAATCTGGTATTTTAATCAAAAAGATACTACCGTTTTAAAGGGTGATTGCATGACATTGGCGTGTTTAGAAAAGAATGAAATCTTAAATGATAAGAACATTCAGGATTTTGATGATGAAAGTTTATATGAAATGGTGGACGAAGCGTTATTGGATCAACAATTAACTACCGATGAAGTTTCGGCTGACGATTCTCTTAATTCGAATAAAAAATAATGAAATTGATTTTTAAACATATCCTTTTTACGCTCCTGTTGGTGTTTGCCATCAACACCGCCTTTGCACAAGGTGATAAGAAGGATAAGATTGATGCATTGAGGGCTGCATTCATTTCTAAAAAGGTAAGCTTTACTGCTGCTGAATCCCAAGCTTTCTGGCCTTTATACAATGAAATGAACGATAAGCTGGATGCTGTTCGCAAAACATTCCGCTTGCAATACAATGCCAAAACAAATTACGATTTTGCAACCGACAAAGAAGCAGAAGCGTATTTGGCGGCTGAATTAAACGTAAAACAGAAAGAGTATGAACTCTACAAAGAATATTACGATAAATTCAAAAAAATTCTACCGGTCAAAAAAGTTTCCGCTGTAAGACGAGCAGAAGAAGATTTTAAAAAGGAATTAATCAAAATAGTGAAAGAAAACTGATAGAATTGTGAAGCCGAATAAACGATATCTAATTTTACTGATAAGCTTTGTACTTTTTGCTACAAAGCTTTCAGCATTTATTGCTACCGATTCTACAAAAAAGGTAAAACCTCCCAAGCATTACTTCAACAAAACATTTTACCTCGATTATTATTCAACCGGAAAAAGAGATTTGGATACCATTAATCAGGTTTCCAAATTGCTTGGTTCTTACCAAGTGAGTCAGTTTTCAATCGGGTATAATTTCCCGATTGTTACACGAGATATTTATAACAAAGACAGTACGAAAATTTCTACCTTAAATTTATTGCTTACAGGAAATTTTACAAGTTTGAAACTCAATTTCGAAGGGATTGATAAACACAACCTGAATAAGCTTTCAGTTGGTTGCAGAGGTTTTTACAGTAATGGAAAGAAGAGTATTTTCTTTGTTGAGTTATCACCATTTGTTACGCGCGACAGAGGATATGCATACACCAAAACCTACCGCTTGGCATCCACCCTTCTTTATAATTTTACTGCAAACGAATATTTTAGTTTTAGAGTGGGATATACACGCTCCTTCCTTTGGGGTAATCGTTATCAACTTCCTTACGTTGGAATCCGTGTCGGGCGATTGGATAAAACAAATTTCAGTATTCAGTTTCCACGCGGAATGACACTCAATGTGCCGATTGGTAAATATGTGCGTACCAGTTTATACACCAAACCACAAGGTGGGCTCTATACATTTGCAAACACCGATTCACTGAAAATCGGCAGCATTGAAGACAACGATAAATTGTATTTTGGGCGATATGAATTTTTATCAGGATTACGTTTGGATGTTCAACCCTCTAATTTTTTCAACCTTTATGTAAGTGGTGGTTTCACAACCAGAAATCAAATTCAGTTTTATTCGACAACTCTTGTTAGAAATAATTCAGCTACTTATAAAAACTATTATTCTGAAAGAATTAAAGGAAGCATTTTTGTCAATTTCGGTTTGGTACTTCGTTTTGGTAAAACAAAATCAACTTACAACAATAGCTTGATGTATGATGCCAAAGACCTGAATAATACAATTGATTCGGGAGATAATGGTATAAACAAAGGAAATGGAGACATCCCAACTGTACCTAAAAAAATCAAAAAAATAAATCCGGATGAAATATTGGATTTAATTGAAACACAGGATTTATATTAAGGAAATTACTTTTTCTCCTTTTACTTTCATCCTGCCAATCGGTTGTGCAAATGCTGCTAATCCTTCTTCAACCAATCGTTTTTCAAATTCATCTTTGTGTTTCGGATCGATGGTAATTAACAAACCTCCGTTCGTTTGTGGGTCGCAGAGTGTCAGCAACGAATCTCCGGTGATGCCTGAAACCTTCGGGTCGTAGCCACTCCAGTTTCTAAAACTATTATCAGGAACACACATTTGAGCGGTATAAAAATTTAAGTCTTCAATCAAAGGAACTGCTGCATAATTTATTTCTGCACTCAATCCTGCGCCCTCAGCCATTTCAATCAAATGGCCAAGTAACCCAAAGCCGGTGACATCCGTCATGGCTGTTACAAAATCCAATGGTCCCAGTTGTGCTCCTAGTTTATTGAGTTGCATCATTTGTTTTGCTGCAACGCCTTTGTGTTCTTCTTTTAACACACCTTTTTTTTCAGCGGTGGTTAAAATGCCTACGCCAATTTTTTTGGTGAGGTAAATCAAGTCCCCTTCTTTAGCCGTATTGTTTTGCTTTAAATTTTTTAAATCGATGATACCGGTAACGGCTAATCCGAAAATGGGTTCCGGACTGTCAATGCTGTGGCCACCGGCAAGCGTAATTCCGGCTTCCGCACAAACGATTCTCGCTCCGTCAATTACTTTTTGAGCCAGTTCGGGCGATAGTTTATTAATGGGCCAACCTAAAATGGCGATTGCTAAAAGCGGTTTGCCGCCCATAGCATATACATCACTTATGGCATTGGCAGAAGCAATTTTTCCAAAGTCGCTTGCATCATCCACAATCGGCATAAAAAAATCGGTGGTGCTGATGATGGCTTGTCCGTTTCCAATAGCATACACTGCTGCATCATCTTTGGAGCTGTTTCCAACAATTAAATTTTTGTCGGATGGAGCAACAAAATTTGATTTAAGAATTTCTTCTAAAACATGAGGTGCAATTTTGCAACCGCATCCGGCACCATGAGAATACTGTGTTAATTTGATTTCTTCCATATGTTTTACCGCTGAGTTCGCTGAGAAAACGGGAGACACGCGGAGTTTTTTTATTTGTTAATATTACTTTAATAGTGTGTTTTAATCTATAAATTTCTCCTTTTTTCTCTGCGTATCCTCTGTGCTCTCTGCGGTTAAATGTTCATAATCGCTTTAGCGATAGACTCTACATCCATTTTCTCAAATTCACAATGAATCATTTTTTCTTTTTCTCTATTCTCTTCTCCGTAACTATATGTTTTATCATAATACACCAAACAAATTTCAAAGGCAGTTTTTAAATCACCCTCTTCAATTGCCTGAACAGCCCGTTTTACATGTTGCCCACCCAGTTTTTTTCCAATACGTGTGGTTGCTGTGATGAGTTCTTCCTTACTAAACTTTCCGTATTCACTTACCAGATAGTTGACACGTTCTTCTGTGGGCAAGTCAATAGAAACAACCAATGCATTTTTCATTTGTTCCCAAAATCCTAGTGGAATAACGGTGGTGCCGATTCTTCTGCTTTCATTTTCTACCCACACTTTTTTCTGAGCATCAGTTTTTGAAAAATGTAAAGCGAGTTCATTTTCAAATTGTTCTTGTGACGGTTGTGGTTCTTCTCCTAATGAACCAAATGATGAACCTTTGTGATGAGCAATTTTTTCGAGATCAATAATTTGTTCATTTTGTTTTTGCAACGCATGAAGAATCATTGTTTTTCCACTTCCTGTTTTTCCACCGAGTACGACAATGTTTTTTTGTTCATTAAAACTTCCCAGTATCTGTTTGCGATAGTTTTTATATCCACCTTTTAATGTCAAACATTTAAATCCGTAAGTTTCTATGAACCATGCCATGCTGGAGCTGCGCATTCCGCCACGCCAGCAATGCACGAGAAATGTTCCGTTTTTATTGAGCTTAATGGCTTCTTGAACGAAGGAGTGTAATTTCGGACCGACAAGCTCTAACCCTTTTAAGATGGCGGGTTGTTTGCCTTCTTTTTTATACAATGTTCCAATCACAATCCGTTCTTCATTTGTGAAGATCGGAAGGTTGATGGCTCCCGGAATATGCCCTTGAGCAAATTCGGCAGGCGTGCGTACATCCAATATCGGATGTGTATCCGAAAGTTTTGTGAATTCTTCTATGTGGATTGGTGTAGGCAAAATTATTTTACCTCTTGCATCAATTTACGAATCAATGGTGAAATCGCGATTAATATAATTCCGGCTATCAACGCATAAATTGCTAATAGTTGGTAGCCATCGGTATACAATTCCAGTTTCGTGTTTAAGCTTGCATTTTCATCCGGACTCGACATTCCTGCTCCCAATAAACCTGCAGCATATTGTCCGTATGCACTTGCTAAAAACCAAAAGCCCATCATCATTCCTGATAATCTTTTTGGTGAAAGTTTTGTCATGATGGATAAACCGATCGGTGACAGCGCAAGCTCACCAAACGTAATCACCAGGTAGGCAATGGTAAATGCATTCAAGGATGTTTTTCCGGTTTCATCTGCAAAGAATCGCGTGTAATAGAAAATATAAAATGCGGCTGCTAAAAATAAAAATCCGATTCCGAATTTAATCACTGTATTCGGTTCGATTTTCTTTTTCGCCAAGGCCAACCAGATTAATCCGAGTATCGGACTGAAGATGATTACAAATAATGAGTTGGAAGTGTTGTTGACGATGTTCGGATTGATTTCAAAAAATAATAAATTGTGGTGTAAATTATCTTGTGCGAAAAGCGCCAATGAACCACCGCTTTGCTCGAAGAACGCCCAGAAGATGATGGAAAAGAGAATAAAGATGAACGCTGCAATTAATTTCTTTTGTGCTTTTAAATCTCCTTCTTTGATGGTTTCATAAATGAAATATAAAAAAGCAAGTGGTCCGATGGAGTACATAAAATAATCCGTATAATCGGTGTTCTTAATCATGATGAAGATTAATGGAATGCTTAACAAAGCACCAACATATACAATCACCTCTTTTGTAATACGTTTGTTAGCAGGTAAGCTTAACAACGGAGAATTTCCAATAGGTCCCAGCCATTTTCTGGTAAATAAAAATGTTACTAATCCGAGTACCATTACTACTGCAGCAGAAAGAAAAGCATAACTCCAGCCATAATCTTTACTGGTTCCTAAATACACACAAACAGCACCGCCTAATAAAGCTCCGATGTTGATACCCGAGTAAAACAATCCGAATCCGGCATCGCGTCTTGGATCTCCTTCTTTATACAATTCGCCTACCATGGAAGAGATATTCGGTTTAAAAAATCCGGTTCCGATAATGGAAAGGGTAATGCCGAGGTAGAAAAATTCTTGTGGTGAAATGGCAATGATGATGTTTCCGACAATCATCACCAATCCTCCAAATAAAAGTGATTTTTTAAATCCTAAAAATTTATCTGCAAAAATACCTCCCACAAATGTAAAAGCATACACAAAGGCTTGAATGGCTCCGTATTTCAGGTTGGCATCTTTATCCGACAAGGATAATCCTAAAATCTGATCAGCCATAAAGATGGTTAAAACACCACGCATTCCATAGAAACAAAAACGTTCCCACATTTCTACCAAAAACAAAAACCATAATTGTTTCGGATATTTTCCTTTGAAATCCTGAATTTGTTCTAATGTCAATTCTTTTTCCATGGTGTATTATTTTTTATGAAAGATAGTATTTTTAATTTACAAAGACGAATCTGTTCCCCTCTCCATCTAGAGAGGGGTTAGGGGTGAGGTCGCTAGTCACGAGGTGAAACCGTAACCTGTTTCGCAATTTCCATTGCACGCTCTTTTACTTTGTTTACATCACTTCCAACTTTATCATACGTTAATGCAACAGCCATTCTTCTGTACGGACGAGTAATTGGTTTTCCAAAAATACGAATATCACTTTGTGGATGATTCATGGCTTTATCTAATCCTGTGAATGTTGGATTGGTTCCTTCTTTGTCAGCCAAAATTACTGCACTTGCACCAACTCGTTCTAATGTAATTTCAGAAATGGGTAATCCTAAAATCGCACGAGCATGCAATTCAAATTCTGAAAAATTTTGAGTTCCTGCTAAAGTTACCATTCCGGTATCGTGCGGACGAGGAGATAATTCGGAGAAATAAACACCATCATCTGCCAGAAAAAATTCTACGCCCCACAATCCCGAACCTGTTAATGCTTTTGTGACTTGTTCCGCCATATGCTGTGCTTCTTTTAAATGCTCTGCTTTTATTTCAGCCGGCTGCCAACTTTCTTGATAGTCGCCTCGTTCTTGGCGATGACCGATAGGTGGGCAGAACAATGTCTTTCCGTTTTTTTGTGTGACGGTTAACAACGTAATTTCAGAATTAAATTTTACAAATGCTTCAGCAATCACTTCGCTGTAATCGCCACGCTTGCCTGCTTGTGCATAGTCCCAAGCTTTTTGAATATCGGCTTCGGTTTTAATAACGCTTTGTCCTTTTCCCGATGAACTCATCAATGGTTTAACAACGCAAGGTATACCAACAGTTTTCACTGCCGCAACCAATTCTTCGAAACTGTTTGCATATTCATATTTGGCCGTTTTTAATTTTAATTCTTTTGCTGCCAAATCACGAATGGCTTTTCTGTTCATGGTGAAGTTGGCCGCTTTCGCGCTGGGAACAACAGTGATGCCTTGTTTTTCATAATCGTAAAAACGTTCGGTACGGATGGCTTCAATTTCCGGAACGATTAAATCCGGTTGGTGTTTAGCAACAATTCTGTCGAGTTCTGCACCATCCAACATGTTAATCACTTCGCGTTCATCGGCTACTTGCTGTGCTGGTGCATCATTATAAGAGTCAACAGCAATCACATATTGTCCCAATCGTTTAAGTGCGATGACAACTTCTTTTCCGAGTTCGCCTGAACCTAAGAGCATTATTTTCTTACTCATTTTGATAAATCTATTTTATTATTAATCCGTTTACAGGTGTTCTACATCTGTTTTGCTGTTCAAAGTTAATTGAATAGCTGGATTATAAAAACAAAAAAAGAGAGAAATAGAATGAACAATTTCTCTCTTTTAAAACAAAGGATATTAAACTTATTTGACGATTAATTTCTGACTGTATATTTTGTTGTTGGAAGATGCTACAACTATATAGGTTCCTGCTGCAAGTGTTTGCTCTGAGTCGATTGCGACCAGCTGATTGTTTTCGGTAACTAATATCACTTTTGAAAACGATTCTCTTCCTGCAATGTCTCTTACCACCACCAGCACTTCCTGATTTTCCAATCCACTGATGTTGAGATTAAATCCTTCGTTGGCAGTTGCAGGATTTGGGAAGAGCGTCATGCCACCATCACCAACACTATAGTTCACCGGAACAATTGCGGAGTAGGTAAACGAACCATTAAAATCCGTTTGTTTTAAACGATAATAAGAAATGCCTGTATACGGAGAATAATCCACATCGGCATAATCGATGATGGAGGTGCTGTTACCGGCTCCATCAACAGTTATCACCGGTTCAAAGGTGATTCCATCTTTTGATTTTTCAACGGTAAAAAAATCATTGTTGGTTTCGCTGGCTGTAGACCAAGTTATATCCACCTTGCCGGAATTCATAATGGCATTGAAGTTTAACAGTTGCATCGGTAATGGACTCACCGGATAATCATGTGTTCCAACAGTATAATAGCCATCGGTGGTTAAATTGATTCCATTAAATTTTACACGATCACCGGGTGTCGCGTTCGCTGTTGCCAATTCTGTCCAGCTGCCCGTTAATCCTGCTCTGTAAAGTAAAACATAATCCGAAGTGGCACCAAGTACAACGGTTCCAACACCTCCATCACTCATGTCAAACTCGATGTTTGTATTGATGGCTGTGGACGTATTGGTTACATCAACATACCAAATGCGTTGCCAGCGGGCATTCAATGTTCCTGTCATCCCGCCAACATCGGAAGTAATTTGTGCATTCGCAACGGAGGCATGTCCGGCAAGAATATAGTCTCCATTGTCTAAACCCGAATTGACTGTGATGCTGAATCCGGCAGCAGCAGAGGCCGCAAAGGAAGAGTTGTTTCCTGAACTTTCTTGTCCCACACCTGCTACCTCTCGATCAAAATCTCCATTTGCTGCATCGTCACCTACATACTTATTATTTGTACTTAATGCAATATCGTATTTGGCAGATAAATAATTGTTGACGATGATGCGCTGTGCATCATTTAAGGTGTTGCGGTACATGATAATTTCCGACATGTAACCATTAAAAGGTCTGTTGTCGGCCGAATGTGTTGCGCCAATCACTAGTGCTGATGGTTTATCTCCAATAGTTGCGCTGGATTCGGTTGCCGTTTTGCGTAAATTTTCTCCTTCGTATATTTTTGAGCGGTTGGCAGCGGCTAATGATCCATCATAAACCACATCAATGATGTAGTTGGTGTTTGCTGAAAATGTAGTTGGAGTGGTGCTGAACCGATTGCCCAATCCATCGATATCAGCATAAAAATAATTGGTGGTATAATAGAACAGCATAAATGCTTCATCCACATCGATGGTGGTTCTTTTTGAAATGATGCTTTTGGCGTTCCCATCAAATGCTTTTATCCGGCTTACGGTAAAAAACGTATAACCGGCTGTATTGTCTAGGATGGCATTGTCAGGAGCAGTTAAATAATCATTTTGCCCGGCTACACTGCTGTTGTCAAATTCAATGGCAGGCAT
This sequence comes from Bacteroidota bacterium, assembly GCA_016722565.1. Classification (NCBI taxonomy): domain Bacteria; kingdom Pseudomonadati; phylum Bacteroidota; species Bacteroidota bacterium. Next base: position 564,268 of record JADKIU010000007.1, on the reverse strand, counting down.
TCCATTCATCAAGGTTGCTTCGTATAAAGGACGCTGAACGGCTGTTGATTGGGAGACATTGATTCCGTTTCCGGATTGATCATTCCAAGAACTAATTGCTGCACCATCCGTAGTGGTAGATGTTCCGGCATTGGCTTTTAACCACAATACATTGTTGGTGCTTGTACCTACACCTGCAGGACCGGTTTGTGAGGTTAACGTTAAAGAACAAAATACAGCACAAAAAAACAGGACACAAAATCGTGAATTCATAAAGCGGAGTAGTTATATGGTACTAAAGATAGTCAATGAAGGTTATACTGCCAATATTAAATTCGACCAAAACAGTATATAGATAGCCGAAATTGTATGTTTATAGGTATTTCGACTTCTTATATCTAAAGAAACAAAATTTTATATATTTTTGTTTTGAAACCATTTAAAAAACAGTTATTATGATAGCAGTCTATATTCTTTTAAGTATCATTATTGCTTTTTTAATCATTGCTTTAGTGATGCCCACCGCGTTTACTTATGAAGCAGAAATTGTAGTCAATAAAAGCAAAGCGGAAGTGTTTGATTATTTAAAACATTTAAAAAATCAAAATCATTGGAGTGTTTGGAATCTTAATTCTCCTGATATGAAACAAGAATATACAGGGACGGATGGCACTGTTGGTTTTATTTCCGCTTGGGAAGGAAAAAAAGCAGGTAAAGGGGCACAAGAATTAAAAAAAATTGTGGAAGGTGAACGCATTGATACAGAACTGCGTTTTGAAAAACCGTTTAAAGCAACCAATACCGGCTATTTTATTACAACAGCTGTAGATGCGAATCAAACAAAAATTGTTTGGGGCATGTCGGGTGATTCTCCTCGTCCATTCAATGTGATTTCTGCATTCATGAAAGGAACATTGATGAAGGATTTTAATCAAGGACTAACAAACGTTAAAAAGAATTTAGAAAAATAAATATTACATCTTACATTTCACATCATCCATCAAACATCTTATACTATGTACGGAAAATTTCAAGAGTACCTTCAAACCGAGTTGAAAAACATTGAAGATTCAGGTTTATTTAAGCGCGAACGCGTTATCACTTCGGAGCAAGGAGCGGTTGTAAAAGTAAATGGGAAAGATGTGATTATCTTTTGTGCCAATAATTATCTCGGATTGTCGTCACATCCGAAAGTAATTGAAGCCGCACATAAAACCTTGGACCGTCATGGATATGGAATGAGTAGTGTGCGTTTCATTTGCGGAACACAAGACATTCACAAAGAACTGGAACAAAAGCTTTCAAAATTTGTCGGACAAGAGGATACTATTTTATATGCTGCTTGTTTTGATGCAAATGGTGGTGTATTCGAACCGTTGATGGGTGAAGAAGATGCAATTATCTCCGATGAATTGAACCACGCTTCTATTATTGATGGTGTGCGTTTGTGTAAAGCACAACGTTATCGTTATAAAAATTGCGACATGGCAGATTTGGAAGAACAATTGAAAGCTGCTCAAAAAAATCGCTTCCGATTAATTGTTACCGATGGCGTTTTCTCCATGGATGGCTTTGTTGCTCCCTTGGATAAAATTTGTGACTTGGCAGATAAATACAATGCGATGGTGATGGTGGATGAAAGTCATGCAAGCGGCTTTATCGGTAAAACAGGAAGAGGAACCATCGAATTAAAAAATGTTATGGACCGTGTCGACATTGTTACCGGAACATTGGGAAAAGCATTGGGTGGAGCCATGGGCGGATTTACGTCCGGGAAAAAAGAAGTAATTGAAATGTTGCGCCAGCGTTCTCGTCCATATTTGTTTAGTAACTCGTTAGCGCCTCACATTGTTGGCGCTTCCATTGCGGTATTGGACATGTTGAATGAAACAACCACACTTCGTGATAAATTAGAAGCAAACGTTAACTACTTTAAACAAGGAATTAAAAAAGTTGGATTGGAAATTAAAGAAGGTGATTCTGCAATTGTTCCTGTTATGTTGTACGATGCAAAATTGGCACAACAGTTTGCTGCAAAATTATTGGATGAAGGTATTTATGTGATTGGATTCTTTTATCCGGTTGTTCCGAAAGACAAAGCACGTATCCGCGTGCAACTATCTGCTGCACATGAAAAAGAACATTTGGACAAAGCATTGGCTGCGTTTGAAAAAGTTGGAAAAGAATTGGGAGTCATCAAATAATATTTTCACTTCCGAAATTATTGTAAAAGCCTTTCGCTGTGTGCGGAGGGCTTTTTTATTGATTGACATTCTGCACCAAGCTACCGATGAAACCACACGCTATTCCCAATCCGTGAATTATGTAACTTATTCTAAAAGTGATGTAATACATTTCCCTTTGTTTGAACGCACCTTTGTGTCGTAATAAATTAACACAATTAAAAACAAAGCAATGAAAAAATCAATTTTAATAGCAGGAGCATTCTTATTTGTTGGAACCAGTATGGTGTCGTGTAAAAAGGATTATACCTGCAGATGTTCAAAAACCTATACAACAGGAACAGGAACTTCTACACAGAATTATTCGGTATACACGTATAACGACAGTCGTAAGCGTGCAGAAGACAGATGTAATGAAAACGTTTCTTCAGGAACAGATTTTTGGGGAGATTACAGCATCAATTGTGATATAGAATAGTTTAGAGTTGTCTTAAAATTAGTACCACTAGTAATCTAAAGACAGAATCAACGGGATGAGCAGGAGAGCGCTCATCCTGTTTTTTTTATGTTCCGCTCTCAACTCCCTTTCAACTTCTTCTTTATTGTTTTCCTACGAAATCTCGGAATCGAAAAATAGTTCTACTTTTGTGAAAATCAGAACAGACTATGTCGCACAATTCAGAAAACAGCTCCTCTCACATTATTCAGAGTTTAGTCATTAATCTACTTATTGCTTTGTCGAAGGCATTTGCTGCTTTTATGACGCGCTCCGGAGCCATGTTAGCGGAAGCTATCCACTCTTTTTCCGATTGTGCGAATCAGATTTTGTTATTAATTGGTGTGCGTCAAGGACAAAAAGAGGCGAATGAGAAACATCCGCTGGGTTACGGACGAGCCGTGTATTTCTGGTCGTTCATGGTAGCCATGTTGTTGTTCTCCATTGGTGGAATGTTTTCCATATATGAAGGAGTTCATAAACTGCAACATCCTGAACCAATTGAACACATCTCTTGGGGGATTGGCGTATTAGTGTTTTCAATTATTTTGGAATCGTATGCCATGTTTTCTAATATAAAAGAAATTAATGCACGAAAAGGAAAGCACAGCTTCTTCAAATATTTACGCGATACAAAAGACAGTGATTTGGTGGTCGTGTTTGGCGAAAACTCTGCAGCAGTATTCGGTTTGGTGTTTGCAATTGTAGCTATGTTGCTTTCCTATGTCACAGGTGATGGTCGTTACGATGCATACGGTTCCATCGCCATTGGTGTTATTTTAATTTTGGTGGCGATCTTTTTATCGGTGGAAGTAAAATCGTTGTTGATTGGTGAAAGTGCCAACGAAACCATCATGGAAGAGTTAAACAAAATTATTGACCGTCACAAAGAAGTGGTTGAACTCTTGCGTTGTGTTACCATTCAGCAAGGACCGGGTGAAGTGATGATGTGTATGAAGATTAAATGCGATTCCACCATTTCAGCTTTGGAAGTAAGTAAACTTATCAATAAGCTGGAAGAAGAAATACGTACCGCCACTCCCGAAGTAAAATGGATTTTTGTGGAACCCGATATGCAAGAGTGGAAACAAGTTTCTGCGTAATCGAATTTAAACCATTTTTACCCTTTCTTTTTTAATCACCGGAGTAGTTAGCCCTTGTGCACGATTAAAAATAAATACATTAAATTAATATACCGATTGGTATTTTATTTATATTTGTGCATTCATTTCAATTAAACGATGTCGAAAGCCGAACGTACCAAACAATTTATCATCGAAAAAACAGCACCTGTTTTTAATGCAAAAGGCTATGCCGGCACATCGATGAACGATTTAATGGTGGCAACGGGCTTAACGAAAGGCAGCATCTATGGGAATTTTGAGAACAAAGATGAAGTAGCATTAGCTGCATTTGATTATAATTTCGGCAAAGTGGTAAGCTATCTCCGACACGCCATTGAAGCACGTACCAGCTCCATTGATAAATTGTTGGTGTACCCCGAAACGTATCGCAACTTTTTAAAACTACCATTCCTGAAAGCAGGATGTCCCGTTCTTAATACCTCTACAGAAGCGGACGATACCCATCCGTTGTTGAAAGAGAAAGCGGTGAACGCATTAAAGTTGTGGAAAACATCAGTCGAAAAACACATTACGGTTGGAATACAAAATAAAGAAATCAAAGCGACTACCAATGCTTCCGAATTTGCAGCCATCTTGATGTCGCTCATCGAAGGGGCCGTGATGCAAGCAAAAGTGACCGGAAAACATACAGACCTAAATACGACCATGGACTTTTTGGAAAAATTAATTGAGGATTTGAAACGCTAAAAATTTTTTGAGTATAAATATACCGAACGGTATAATTAGTTATAAATCATCTTGCTTTTATATGAACCTTTAAAAAAAAGAAAACAATGACAACGCTAGCACCTACCAAAACGCCTACCTCTGTCTATAAAATCCGTTTTTCGGATTGCGACATGTTCGGGCATCTCAACAATTCGAGGTACCTCGATTATTTAATCAATGCACGAGAAGATCATTTGATTCTGCAACATCAGTTTGATTTTAATAAGTACTATAAAAATGATTTCGGCTGGGTGATTGGCAGTCACGAAATCGCGTACCTGCGTCCTGCTATTTACAACGAACAAGTAACTGTGCAATCTACATTGATGCATGCCGACAAAGATGTATTGCATGTAGAAATTTTGATGATGAATGAACATCAAAATCAATTAAAGGCAGTTCTGCGCACCACCTTTGTTCCGATTCATTTAAAAACGGGTAGAAGAGAACAACATCCGGACGACCTATTGGATTGGGCAACCGATCTTGTGAATGCGGACATCAGTCATCAAGAACTTTTTTCGGAACGTGTAAAAACCTTGGTATCGCAATTTAAGGAGCTGAAAAAGTAAAACAGGAGGACTGTTTTGTTTACTGAATTTTTATGAGCGTATCAACGGATACGCTCATTTCGTTTTGTAAAATGTAAAACAGCAAACCTATTTGACAATCATTGCTTTATCGAGTAAGTTGTTTTGTTCTTATCACCAACACTCTTAAAAAGTCGCAATTCAACTCCTTTTTTTAAGTCTCTACTGGCGGTGGCAGAAGAAAGATCTTTAAATACATTCATGTAATCTTTTCTGGTAAAGTTTTTCTTTCCCAAACTGATAAAATATTCGAGTCGATCAATGTCCTTTAAAATGCGATTATTATAGGTCAGCAATGAATCAAGCGATGCATTAATTACGTTCAGCATGTATTCAATAAAGAAGGTTGACTTTCCTGATTTATCACTCATTGCAAGTGATTTATAATATGCAGCTTGCGTTTGGCTAATCAAGGTTTCAAAAGGCAAGAGCTCAAAAATGGGATATTCTGACATTAAAATTAATGTTTGCCATAATCGACCCATACGACCATTTCCATCCAGAAAAGGATGAATAAATTCCATTTCATAATGAAATACGCAACTTTTAATTAATATCAAATCGGAAGATTTGTTTAAATAATCAAATAAATTTTTCATCAGGTAAGGCACGTTTTTATGAGAAGGTGCGATGTGTTCCACTTTTGTGCCCTTAACAATTCCAACTCCTTTTTTTCTGTATTTGCCACAATCATCAATCAATCCGTTCATTAATTGTTGATGGGCTTTTAAGAAATGTTTTTCTGATAAACAATTATAGGTAGGCAATTTCTCATATACCCTTATTGCATTTAGAACTTCTTTCACATCTTTTTTGGGACCAACTACTCTTTTGTTTTCGATTAAGGTGGTTATTTGTTCTTCCGTTAAGATATTCCCTTCAATTTGTAGACTCGAATGAATTGTTTTTATTCTGTTTTGCTTTCGGAGTTGAGGCGATTGTTTACTCAAATAATTAGCATTCACTTCTCCCAACTTTTGAGAAATGGAACTGATGGTGGATAGAATGTTTGGGGTAATATCATAAGGCGGTTTCATTGATACTATCATTTGATACTATCAAAAGTAATACATTTTTAATAAGAATCAAAGCATATGTTGGCATTTTGTGATGGTCAAACCCTGACATCGGTTCTCTGTCCCTTCTACTTTCGCAATGGAAGTTTAGCTGGATAGCAGTTTATTTTAAATGCAATTCACGAGCAATGCTTTCTGCAAAAATTGCTGCGCCTTTGGTATTCAGATGCACACCATCGATTGTCAGATGCAATCCTCTTTTTTTGCTGAGGGCATCCCACTTTTTAAACAGACGATCCCAGATGGTTATCGCCCAGATATTATCCAAGCAATAGGAAGATTGTTGTGACGTACTTAAAAATGCATCAAACGGAATTTGGGTATTTACCAAGGTTAGCTTTTCCTTTTCTGCAACTTGAATCAACAATTCGTTAAAGTGATTTCTTTTTGCATTTAATTCTGAATCTAATTTTTCTCCAACACAACCAATTGTTAGGAGGATAAGTCGACCGTGATACACTTCCTTGATTTTGCGAATATGTGATTCCAACATTTTTGTAAATTCTTCTGTTGAAACAGGAGCACATCCTTTTTTTAGTTGTTGATCGTATGCCCGCTGAAAGAGCCCGCCTCTTTCCTGAAAGAAAGGCAAGAGCAAATCGTTATATCCTCCTTGGAGAACAATGCAGTCCATCGATTGATCTACTTTTAAATGCGAATGCAATCGATTGAAAATTAAATTCCAGGTATCACCGTCATGCCCAAGATTGGTGATATGGTAACGATTGTCTTTCGAAATCAGGTCAACAAAGCTTGCACCTAATTTTCCATTTGTGATGCTGTCTCCTACGAATACGATTTTCATTGAAACGTGTGTTGCTTGATTTTTTATTTTATGAATTGTATAACCAAGGTTAAGAAGTTGGTGGTAAATCTGCGAAATCTTATACCAGTTCTGCTTGATAGTTCAACAATGCCTTTTTTAATAAAAAGTATTTTCTAGATAACAAGTACGCATAGCTGTGCAATCCGGAATAGAGGATATTCAGGTTCTCATCTAAATAATGGGTTCCATTAAAATAGGTTCGTGTTTTTCCGATATACTTTTCAAGCTGTTCTTTTATATCTTCATTGATTTCGGTTGTAAAAATTGGGTCGGCTAACAATTGCTTGATCTCCTGTTTTAAATTTTCTTCAATCGGCTTTAAATGAGAAAAGTTCTTTCTTATTTCTTCAAAAGGAGTGACCACACTTACAAATTGCAATGCGCCTGTGAGTGTGGTATAAATCTCCTGTTTTTTGTCAAACTGTTTATCAAATTCAAACAATTCCTGATAAAAACGTTTTAGTTCTTTCGGTTTGTTTTGTATGTTTTCTATTCCATTAAAATAACGGAAAATATCGATGTCGTTATTTTTAATTTTTTCATTGGTGCTGTTTAGTTCTTCTTTCAGTTTTTCAGCAAGTTCGGCAGCATTTTTTTTCTTGTAACGCTTTCCATCGTAGTCGAATGTTTTCACCACATATTGATTGTTAGAAATGCTTTTTAGCATTTCAATGTCATTGTTTAGTGCAAAGGCCGTATACACCACATCCACCTTTTCGTCAGAAAACAAGTCGTTAAAATTGATGGTAGCCTCCAGCGATTCTTCTTTGTCTAAATCTAAAGAAACCGGATTCTTAATGTCGTAATAGCCATTGTATTTTTTTGAAAACGAATTGGATAAAGCCTCTTGTTTATAATCTTCAATAAACTTATCCGAGGAAATAGCGTTTGCAACACCTTTGTATTTTACCGATTCAAAAACTTTTTCGTCAATTGTTTCTGCAATTTAACGATGTCCACAAATACATCATTGGCAAGTGTGTCGGAATGAACGGTGCTTATATTACCTGTTTGTTCAAGTCGTTTTATTCGTTCCTCTACTGTTGGATGGGATGCCCATTGGTCTTTAATCACCAATTTTGATTTATCAAATTTACTTTGTTCCTCAATAGAAATATCCGGAAGACTATTTGCAATGGGAAAGCTATTCGTTTCTGCAAGAAAATACATCACAGCGGTTTGGTCCTGATAAATGCTTTCACTTTTTATATTTTTAGAAATCTTTTCATTGTAATAGTTTAATACATTGTTAAACGAATTGTCCGCCAAGGTCATTCTCAACAACGATTTTTTAAGTGGCTCATATCCGGTCACACTCGCAGCAATCTCATCGGCATGAAATTCCATTTCTCTGGAAAGTCCCATGTAGCTTTTGTTAACCACTTCATAGAGTTTCTTTAAGATCCATTGTATTCCTTCATTAATTTTCACTGCAATTACAACAAATATTGAAAAGTAACCGCTTACATCCGACCAGGTTTGAATGAGATTTGTATACGATTGGTTATCAAATAGCATGTTGAAAATGATTTGATTTAAATTGTAGACAAAGCTTCCCACCTTCATGGTTCTTTGAGAAAAATGACCAAATTCATGTGAGAGGATTGCTTTTAGCTCTTCTTTGGTGATGGTATTCACCAATCCCAATCCGATTTGTAAATTCTTTTTCACCGGCAGAAACATACTCCAGAAACTGGAATCATAAAATACAGATGCATTGACATCTGCTGATAAATATACTTTTTTTGGGAAGCTGGTGCCGACTTCTTTTACAATTTCCTGAATCATGCTAAATAATTTAGGTTCTTGTTGCTCATTGATTTCAATTAAATGGGAGCGGTCAACGGTATGCGATTTGAAAATAAATTTCAGTAAAAATATTAATACCAACACACCCAAACTCGCAAGTCCAATCCCCAGGGCAATGGTCAGAATCATTGGTTTGGCTGCAATGATGTAAATTCCTCCCATGATGCACAGGATGGTAAATCCAACTGCCAACAGTAAAATGGTTAAATAGGTGAACACAAAAATGCAGATAGCAACAATTGCTTTTGTAGCCTGAGATTTAAACTCCGCAGAAAGTTTGATTTCTTTACTTTTCATTCGTACTTCTTTTTTATTTGATTAGCTGCAAACTTTCTGATACTAGATCTTCTTAATACTGTCTTCCGGTTTTAGTCGGATCTTTTAAGTCAATCCAAAAAATATGAATGGGTTCTCCAACTTCTTGTTTTCCGTTATAGTTGCTGTCGAGTTGTGCGTAGACATACATAAAGTCGTTGGCAGAATCGTATTGCGATTGAAACACCGAATAGTTTTCCGGAATCAAGGCTTTTTGTTTTTCACCATGAATGTTGAACAAATACATTCTTCGTAAATCTTTGAGGTTGATGTATCCATCTTTGTTGGTATCGTCATTGTAAACCGAAAGAATGAAATAGTCTCTTTTCACCGGAACGGTATTTAATGTATCCGAAGAGAAGGAAGGGAAATAGAGGGTGCGGATTAAAACGGGTTTTTCAAAAAATGTTTTTTGCTTTTTTTCAAGAATGTCGTAATGAGAAACATTCACCAGGTTGTAGCCATAAACAGCTTCAATACCCGGCATTAAATTGTTGTGCCAATTGTTTCCGATGTTGGTTTCATCGTCTTCGTAACGGTAATGAAAACTGTTGGAGCCGATAAAGGTGGAATTGTCTCTTTTATTGATATTCACTTTGTAAAGGGTGGTTAACCGAACATTCGGAATGCCGGTGAGTAAAACACCACTGGGGCGGGTTTCAAATTTTAAAGAATCTTTGTTTAAACCGTTTTGCGTTTCGGTAGCTGTTTCGTCAGTAACCGGTCGCACCGGAAATCCTTTTTCTTCCAATCTTTCATGGGAGCAACTGGTGAGTATACAGAAAAGGGAAGATGCGAAGAGGAGTTGGAATTGTTTCATGGTGAATGTGAATAGGATCTAGTAGTTGTTTCTAATTGTTGTGTTTTTTAAACGGTATACAAGTTACATTAAAAATCCATATCCGTGTATAAACGTTTCTACTCATTTATACACGAATAATAACGCAGGTAAATTTTACCTTTTTTCAGGTGCAATGTCTTTGTATTTATCAAGCTTTAGTTGGAACGCTTCTTTGTTGATAGGCTGGTGATGCGGTTTTGTGCTTGCAGGGTTTTTATGTAAAAGGGCAGTCGGACGGGTAGGACGTTTTTCAAAACCACCACCACAATTCGGACAAACATTTTTAAGAATATCGTTCACACAGGTGGTGCAGAACGTACATTCATAGGTACAAATCATTGCTTCGGTGCTGTCGTTCGGTAACAACTTTGCACAATTTTCGCAAATGGGTTTTAGTTGGAGCATTAAATCTTTTGTTTTAAGTTCAGCGATTCATTCTCACGAAAGTTAAAACTTTTTTATAACCCTTTTCGATTGTTTTCAAAAATCTTGCGGTGTGGAAACCGGATTTGCAGGTTTATACACCCAAAATGATAGGTTTTGATTTTTTGCTTTTAATTGTTGTTGATTTCTAGATCTATTTGTTGTTCAAATTTTATTTTAAATGCCTCCATGTTAGTTGGTTCTAACTTTGATTTGTCATTCGTAACACCAAGCGTATTAATTTATTATTTTTCTTTATTAATTAGTTCCCAAACTTTTTCATTATAATTCGCTTTTGTAATTCCTGTTAGCTTTTCAAGCGTTTGGTAATATTTTTCATTCCCCTTTTCAACGGGTCCCACATTCAGGAGTTCCCAAACACCAGCAAAGCCTTTCTCTTGTTCTATTTTTTTTACCAATAGCGCATTCACAATATAGTCTGCCGAATTATTAAATTCTTTTGTTTTAAAGTAAATCGGATTCTCTTTTACATCTTTCCAGTCCATCTTTTTATTGCTAGCGACTTGCTCCTTAAATGCTCGGAAAATTTCTTCCCAGCTTAGTCCCCAGCTTCCACCATATAGATAGGCGCACCCTTCATCAACAGGTTTGTTGACTTTGTTTCTTGGAATCATTAAACTCAGTCGGTCATGAAACAAATCATGTGGATCAAAACTATCAAATTTTGAATTGTTATTTCCATACACAATTAATTTTCTATTTCCCAGGGAAGAGGTCCAAATACTATTGACTATTCCATTGTAGTCGGATTTATAATCTACCCCAATTAATTTTTGAAGTTCAATAATGTTGCTTGTAAGATAATAATCAGTTGGGTGATTCGGAACATTCAATTTTGTATCGTATAAGGTGATCAATCTGCCATATTCAGAAACATTCTTTTTATTAATTGTGTTTTGATAATGAAAAGTATGACTCCCTACTTTTTCAACTTTCCAGTTTTCTGTATTCCGTAATAGGGAAGATGAAAATGTGTATGAATCTCCGGTTTTATGACCAATTAGCGTAAAACTGGCTCTTAACATTGCTTTGTTTTCATTCACGCCAATGTATGAAATGGAGATTAAAAATTGATTTTCTTTTAAAGAAATGATATTGGTCAAATAAGGTTTGTAAAAATCACTAATATTAAATGTTTCGCTTTTTTCTATCCCATTAATTTCGTCAAGCAAAATAAATGTTTCAATTTTTTCTTCTTCGAACACAAATTTATTTTCCTCATTTGGTTTTTGTCCTGCTTTCAAAAATTCGTTCAATGAACGAATTAACTTTTCACGCTCAACGCTGTCTTTCGGCAAAGAAATGCCGGGATTTATTATCAAGGAGTTAGTTTGGCTATTCAATAGAACGGTCATGAATAGCAATGAGAGTGTGTAAATTAGTTTCATAATTTTAGATGTTATTTTATAGTAATTTTTATTCAATACAAGAATCCACCAAGAATAAATGCAGTTGTTCTGTGTTGTTTCCGGTTCTAGAAAATTTGTTGCAAAACCGTTGTCTACTAGCAATAATCTTGCCAATACAATCTCAATTATTCATCCAGGTACTCCAACAATTCATTTCGTTTAAACTCACTAATAAATGGATTTGACAATGTTTTGTCGCAAAGAATTTGTTTATAGTAGTTCACTTTCTCTTGCTGGTTTAGTTTTCGATGGTATTCAATGATTTCCTGATAGAATTCCAGGTAAGATGGATAATAGCGAAGGCCTAAGTCCAAAAATTCAAATGCTGTTTTGTATTCTTTGTTTTGATAACCAAAATGACTTGCTAATGAAAAGATATGTGTCAAACTTGGTTTTAATTCCATACCAATTTTCTCACTCGCTATTTCCAAATCTCTTTTAAATAGTTCGACCGGATTTTTCATTTTTTCTTTCTTTAATCTGTTATAAAACCAATTGTCCAGAATCGAATTATACTCAGAAAAAGCATCGATTAAAATGGGGGGGACCGAAAGCCAATAATTCGTGATGTGATTGGAGTATTGATTTTCTCGTCCTTGCATTTTCAAATTCTTTGGTAATTTGGATGGTGACGTTTTGACCAGTAACTTTTGATATTCCTCTAAGTAGGTTGATTCTTCTAACGTATTTCCAACTGAACAATAATAGGAAAACCTGTTTGGGAAATTAGTGGAGTCCAATAAAAAATTCGAAAATTTAGTTATCGATAGGGGAGGCTCTGAATAGAAACCACTTAACGATATTGCAATATTAATTTCTTTTGCTCTTTTAAACGACAGATAATTTACAAGATATCCGGTTCTGGAATGACCGATAATGCTTATGAAACGATTTGCTTTGTGTTCCTTTTGAAGTTTAGGAATGAGTTCAGAGAACAAGAACAATTCCATTCTTTCGATTCCACTTAATGAGTCGTTTTCTTTTTTATGATTAGATGTTAGATATAATCTGTTTTCAAAATTAAAGGGAATGCCAATTATAATTGTTTCCGGAATTTGTGTTTCGTTAGTGAGTAAGTCAAAGGAATTAAGGATGTGTGAATAGGTTTGTTCATTCTGACTATCAAAAATAATTGTAATTGGATAATGGGTGGAATCGGCTGAAAAATTATATGTTTCTGGAAAATGTAAATTTAATTTAATGGTTTCCTGAAGGTAGTTCGACTGAAGAAGCAGGCTGTCGTTTGAGTATAGTCCGTATTTCTGTGCGGTAGATTTAATTGTTAATCCGAATGTCGTCACAATTAAAATAAAAAATAATTTCACCTTTTTAAATTGAAAAATTTTGAATCGTACTTCATTTCTATCTTTCTGCATTCCTAAAAACAGTATATTGTATTTTGAATAAATTCATATTGCCAAACGGCTGTTACTTGGACTTATTTTCCCTTTTTTGTTTGATTATCACACTTTCAACCGTGGGAAATAACTGGTTAGACTGATGTCAATTTAATCCGCGTTTAATTTTTGACTGAAAGTTATTGTTTGGTTGGATTGTCGGGAAGTGCAACATCTGATTTTAACCACTTTTTTTGCTCATGGCTAAAATAATAGCGTACTGTTTTTCCGGTAATCGTATTGCAAAAGAACAATGTTCTGAATTGAACATCTTGCGCATTGTAATATTCAATCGCATTCATGGTCAGTTCTCCAACTTTAGTTTGGGAGGATTCAATTGGATTATCGAGCTCAGCAGTGGATTTCTCCCATTTCCCGGCTTCTGATAAATAATACCGTACTACTTTCCCTGTTTTTGTACTATAATAATAAACTACTTTGTTAATGATTCCTTTCGAGTCGGGATATTCTGATGTACACAACATTACTTCTCCAATATCAGTGCCTTTCACATTCAATGGATTAGTTGGTAACAAGGATTTCCCTTTCACCCATGTTCTTTCTGCGGTAAAGTAATATCGAACAGCATTGCCAGACTTAGTATCCCAAACATAACAGTAGCGAAGGATGTCAGCGCTTGGTCCAATATACTCTTTGTATTCAGTTTTATACTCACCAGTAGTTTGTGCATACGTATAGCTGGTTGTGATAATGAATGATAGGAATAAGAATAAATAGTTCATTTTTCAAAAGTTGTTAATTGTTATCGTTATTCTTTTATAATACGAAGATGTGCTTCTTCGAAATTCGAATTTGTAATTTTAAGCAAGTAAATGCCGGCAGATCCATCAATTTCAAAATTGGTGAATGCTTGATTCGAAACGATTTCCTCTTTTATCAATTTGCCAGTGATTGAGTACAAAGTAAGTGTCAATTCTTTCTGATTGTTTTCGAATTCAATTCGTAATTTCCCTGTAGTTGGATTCGGAAAAACTGTGAAACTATTCGCAAAGGAGTTTTTAGCTAAACCAACAGATGTAATTAAAACGCATGTTGACGTATCGATACATCCACTTTGAGTTAATTGAACAGCAAAACTACCATTTGAAAGGGAAGAAAATGACTGTGATGTTTCACCCGGTAGTATAGCAAAACTGTTATTACAATCTAGCCATTGGTAAGTGGCAGATGCATTGTTCGCCATAATCGTAGCTCCTGTTGTAGTTGTTGTAATGTCGGTTACACTATTAACAATCAGGTTTGTTGTTACTGTACTGTCGCAACCATTTATAGCAGTTAATACATCTGTATAAACACCTGCTACCGAATATGTATTCGAACCGATTGTTATCGATTGACCAGAACACACTGTTATCGTTTGTGTCCCTGTAATACTTGATGGGGATGTAATATTAAAAGTTTGCGTTGCTGTACACGAATTTGCATCGGTAACAGTACATGTCCATGTGCCAGCAGTTAATCCGGTAACAGAAACAGTTCCATCACCTGTTGGATTTCCGGGTGTCCAGTTGTAAGAGTATGCGGTTGTTCCACCACTCACAGAAACGGAAGCTGCACCGTTACTTCCTCCAAAACAAGAAATGTTTGTTTGTGAAGCAGCCGATGCAATTAAAGCTGCAGGTTCTGTAATATTAAAAGTTTGTGTTGCTGTACACGAATTTGCATCGGTAATAGTACATGTCCATGTACCAGCAGTTAATCCGGTAACAGAAACAGTTCCATCACCAGTTGGGTTGCCCGGTGTCCAGTTGTAAGAGTATGCGGTTGTTCCACCACTCACAGAAACGGAAGCTGCACCGTTACTTCCTCCAAAACAAGAAATGTTTGTTTGTGAAGCAGCCGATGCAATTAAAGCTGCAGGTTCTGTAATATTAAAAGTTTGCGTTGCTGTACACGAATTTGCATCGGTAACAGTACATGTCCATGTACCAGCAGTTAATCCGGTAACAGAAACAGTTCCATCGCCTGTAGGATTTCCGGGTGTCCAGTTGTAAGTATAACCACCTGCACCTCCGGTTGGTGTGTTGATAGTAGCGGCACCATTACTTCCACCAAAACAAGAAACATTTGTTTGAGAAGCAGCCGATGCAACTAAAACAGCAGGTGCAGTAATATTAAAAGTTTGTGTTGCAGTACAAGAATTTGCATCGGTAACAGTACATGTCCATGTTCCAGCAGTTAATCCGGTAACCGAAACAGTTCCATCACCTGTAGGATTTCCGGGTGTCCAGTTGTACGAGTATGTTGTTGTTCCACCACTCACAGAAACGGAAGCTGCACCATTACTTCCACCGAAACAAGAAATGTTTGTTTGTGAAGCAGCAGTTGCAACTAAAACGGCAGGTGCAGTAATATTAAAAGTCTGCGTTGCTGTACAAGAATTTGCATCGGTAACAGTACACGTCCATGTTCCAGCAGTTAATCCGGTAACAGAAACAGTTCCATCACCTGTAGGATTTCCGGGTGTCCAATTGTACGAGTATGCAGTTGTTCCCCCACTCACCGAAACGGAAGCTGCACCATTACTTCCTCCAAAACAAGAAATGTTTGTTTGTGAAGCAGCCGATGCAATTAAAGCAGCAGGTGCAGTAATATTAAAAGTTTGTGTTGCAGTACACGAATTTGCATCGGTAACTGTACATGTCCATGTTCCAGCAGTTAATCCGGTAACAGAAACAGTTCCATCGCCTGTTGGATTTCCGGGTGTCCAGTTGTAAGAGTAACCACCTGCACCTCCGGTTGGTGTGTTAATAGCAGCGGCACCATTACTTCCTCCAAAACAAGAAACATTTGTTTGAGAAGAAGCTGATGCAACTAAAACAGCAGGTGCCGTAATATTAAAAGTTTGTGTAGCTGTACACGAATTTGCATCGGTAACAGTGCATGTCCATGTACCAGCAGTTAATCCAGTAACCGAAACAGTTCCATCACCAGTAGGATTTCCGGGTGTCCAGTTGTAAGAGTAACCACCTGCACCTCCAGTTGGTGTGTTGATAGCAGCGGCACCATTACTTCCTCCAAAACAAGAAACATTTGTTTGAGAAGAAGTGGTTACCGAAATACTCGATGGGGATGTAATATTAAAAGTTTGTGTTGCTGTACACGAATTTGCATCGGTAACAGTACACGTCCATGTTCCAGCAGTTAATCCAGTAACCGAAACAGTTCCATCACCTGTAGGATTTCCGGGTGTCCAGTTGTAAGAGTAACCACCTGCACCTCCGGTTGGTGTGTTAATAGCAGCGGCACCATTACTTCCTCCAAAACAAGAAACATTTGTTTGAGAAGAAGTGGTTACCGAAATACTCGATGGGGATGTAATATTAAATGTTTGCGCAGCAGTACAAGAATTTGCATCGGTAACAGTACATGTCCATGTACCAGCAGTTAATCCGGTAACAGAAACGGTTCCATCACCAGTAGGATTTCCGGGTGTCCAGTTGTAAGAGTATGCGGTTGTTCCACCACTCACAGAAACGGAAGCTGCACCGTTACTTCCTCCAAAACAAGAAATGTTTGTTTGTGAAGCAGCCGATGCAACTAAAACAGCAGGTGCAGTAATATTAAAAGTTTGTGTTGCTGTACACGAATTTGCATCGGTAACAGTGCATGTCCATGTTCCAGCAGTTAATCCGGTAACAGAAACAGTTCCATCACCTGTTGGGTTGCCAGGTGTCCAGTTGTAAGAGTATGCAGTTGTTCCGCCACTCACAGAAACGGAAGCTGCACCGTTACTTCCACCAAAACAAGAAACATTTGTTTGTGAAGCAGCAGTTGCAACTAAAACAGCAGGTGCAGTAATATTAAAAGTTTGTGTTGCTGTACACGAATTTGCATCGGTAACAGTGCATGTCCATGTTCCAGCAGTTAATCCGGTAACAGAAACAGTTCCATCACCTGTTGGGTTGCCAGGTGTCCAGTTGTAAGAGTATGCAGTTGTTCCGCCACTCACAGAAACGGAAGCTGCACCGTTACTTCCTCCAAAACAAGAAACATTTGTTTGTGAAGCAGCAGTTGAAACTAAAACAGCAGGTGCAGTAATATTAAAAGTTTGTGTTGCTGTACACGAATTTGCATCGGTAACAGTGCATGTCCATGTGCCAGCAGTTAATCCGGTAACAGAAACAGTTCCATCACCTGTTGGGTTGCCGGGTGTCCAGTTGTAAGAGTATGCCGTTGTTCCACCACTCACAGAAACGGAAGCTGCACCGTTACTTCCACCAAAACAAGAAACATTTGTTTGTGAAGCAGCAGTTGCAACTAAAACAGCAGGTGCTGTAATATTAAATGTTCGCGTTGCTGTACACGAATTTGCATCGGTAACAGTACACGTCCATGTACCAGCAGTTAATCCGGTAACAGAAACGGTTCCATCACCGGTTGGATTGCCCGGTGTCCAGTTGTACGTGTATGCCGTTGTTCCACCACTCACAGAAACGGAAGCTGCACCGTTACTTCCTCCAAAACAAGAAACATTTGTTTGTGAAGCAGCTGATGCAATTAAAGCAGCAGGTTGTGATAGTGTAACGGATTGTGTTGCAGTATTGCCACATTCATTCGTAACGGTGCATGTATAGGTTGCTGCAAATAATCCAGTGGCAGTAGCAGCTGTACCACCAATGGGTGCCCAATTATAGGTGAACGATGCTCCTCCAACTGCAGATACAGTTGCTGCTCCATTGCTCCCTCCATTGCAAGAAATATTTGTTTGTGAAACAAGTGTAGGAGAAACGGTTGGGCAAGGTGAACCACAAATTATACTTGGACTTGGGTAGCCGGCCGGACTGATATTATAATTTGTTACATCGTCTCCGATCCAATTAGCACGATTATTTATTGCTGCTCTTATTGCAGTGGATGTTCCAGTAAGCGTTCCATTGTATTTTGAATTATCTAATTCAGTACCAATTGTTGGATAAATAGAGACGCAGTTCACTCCGTTTGTAAGCCCGGG
Source organism: Bacteroidota bacterium (assembly GCA_016722565.1). Classification (NCBI taxonomy): domain Bacteria; kingdom Pseudomonadati; phylum Bacteroidota; species Bacteroidota bacterium. The sequence continues at coordinate 546,075 of JADKIU010000007.1, read as the reverse complement.
AGGTACAAGACTTCGGCTTACGCTTGTACCAATACAGCCGCTCGATGAACTCCATCCGGTAACGCCATCCAAGCAAGTAGGAGTTCCGTTACCATCATCAGTTGTGATTGCTGCAATAAAAGTTGCACCAGAAAGCGATACAGGTACACCGGGAGTAGTAACGGTGTAGGCGATCAGTTGATCCCCAGCGGAAAGATTAAACAAACCGGTGCCTTGCAAATGCACAATTGAACCTCCCGATATTCCGGTGATGGTAAGAACGTCTGCTACATTTTCTGTAAACGAAATGATTGTACCGCATGGAATTCCTGCGGCAGGAGCAGTAAAGCGCCAATGATCTTCTCCGTTTGCGTTCCATGCAGTAGCTGAATTTATTCCTTGATCTGTAAAATAAATGTCAGCACTACCCGGAATTGTTGTAAGGGTAATGATTGAAAATCCATCAATCGGGGCATCTTCATTATATCCGATAAATGCAATATCTCCGGCAACAATTTGACTCTTAGCAGAGAAGGCCAGTAAGGATACCAGCATAAAAAGTAGTGTTTTTTTCATAGCTATCTTTGGCAAAATCAATTTATGTTTTAATTGAGTTGCAAACAAAGATAGGTGATGATAGTGCGTTGTAAATTAGTGATTTATCACTAATTGAGTGGTTCAATCAATTCAGGTGGGATGTATATTTCTTCGGTAAATAAAAAAAGAAACAACCCAACAGTTGGCTGTAAAAGGGAATAAATTACCTGCTAAGGATGCATGAACGAATGGAACGAATTATATTTTAATAAAGTAATGCTTTCGTTACTAATTCAGAGGAAGACTGAACATTAAACTTTTTAAGTAAACGTTGCCTGTGATTATCAACAGTGTTCTTTGATAGATTTAAAATATCGGCAATTTGTTTACTTGATTTGCCTCTGCTTAACAAAGCAATAATTTCCCTTTCACGTGGGCTTACGTTTGGATACTCATTTTGTTTCCCTTCCAGATTGTGTAACGAGTAATGAACCAGTTTTTGATTGTTTGTTTCCGTTGAGTTAAGTACCGTCATCATTGGTTCAATATTGTCTTTCACCAAATGGTTTATATTCGTATACAGCGCCATTCCATATAAAAAATTGTCATTTGCATCAAAGTAAAGTGCAGGGTATTGAATACTATTCCAGACATATTGCCCATTCCCATTTTGAATCCGTGCATAGATTGTGATATTGTAATTTTTTCTTTTGCTTTTTTCTTCATCAATGACTATTCGGAAGATTGTTGAGAGAAATGTAAGAACATGTGTTAGATCTTCCGGATGATAAAATGAAAAAAATGTTTCAACGCTTGAATTCACAAGCTCTTTTGCATCAACGGGGGTTAATTTATTTACAGCACCATCAGCCATTAGAATTTTAGGGTAGGGCTGTGAATTGCTAAAAATTTGCCAATAATATTCCCCTAAAGTTAATCGCGGAATGCTTTCAATATAAGGTTTGAAAAATTTATAAATTTTGTGTTCGTCTTCATTCGTTTCTGTCCTTGTTTCTTCCCATAATTCAATAAATCGTTGTTGTGAGATTTGCGGAATGTTGATTTTTTCTGACATCAGTTTTTTGTTTTATGTTGATTTTGTTACGTATTCTTTTAGAATTTTCTCCAATAAGAATACCTCTGTTTACTTTTCCAAAAATAGGAATCGAAAGTAACAGCACAATTAAAATACAATTCGCCTTTTTATCTTATTCGAAGTAGAGACTATAAATAAAGTTTTTCCTATAACGAGATTATCAAAATAGGATACAAGATAATCTTGAAATAATTAAAACCTATTGACTGTATGTTAGATAGGTTTCGTTGCAAACGTACAAAAAAATAATAGACACTCAAAAATATCCATGTATCACTGTCTCTACTCGTTTATACACGAATAATAACGGAAGTAAATTTTTACCTTTTTCGGATGCAATGGCTTTTTTTTTCAAATTTTATTTTGAAGGGCTTCTTTGTCGATGGGTTAGTGATGTGGTTTTGTACATGCAGGAATTTTTTGCAACAGAGTACTCAAACGGGCAGGGCGTTTTTCAAAACCACCACCACAATTCGGACAAACATGTTTAAGAATATCGTTCACACAGGTGATGCAGAACGTACATTCATACGTGCAAATCATTGCTTCGATACTGTCGTTAGGTAATAACTTTGCACAATTTTCGCAGATCGGTATTATTTAAAGCAATGTTGTATGAATTGAAATTTAGCAGCTACTTATCATTAACGATTTTTTTTCTTGTCGTTCACAAATTCTAAAATATCGGCTGGTTGACAGTCCAATGCTTTACAAATGGCTTCTAAAGTGCTAAAACGAATTGCTTTTGCTTTTCCTGTCTTTAAGATGGAAAGATTGGACAAGGTTAAATCGACTCTTTCCGAAAGTTCATTCAGCGATATTTTCCGTTTCGCCATCATCACATCTAAATTTACAATAATTGGCATCGTTTATACGGTTAAGTCGTTTTCGTTTTGAATTTCAACACCTTTAGAAAAAATTGTTGCAATTACATAAATGACTGCTGCCATCAAAATAAAGGCTTGACTGTCTGCCCAAAACTGATTTAAGTTGTCAATAGCATAACCTCTGTTTAGCAGGTACTGTGTCGTTTCTCGGGCGATGTAACTCAAAATTCCGATAGAGAAAGTATAATAACTCATTAACGAAACCTGTTTTGCAGAATAGCTATTGAAGGGTTTTGCCAAATTAATGTTACTGATTAATCGAACAACGATATAAAACAGGACTGCTTTTAAAAGTGCAATGACCAGGATAAAACTATACATGCTGTAAAAAGCGAATTGACTGCGTTCATACATACTGCTTAAATCCAGTTTTTGATATAAGTTTTGGACAAATTCAGGTTTGTACAAACTAAAAAAGAAATTGACGATTAGTCCTCCGGCTTCAATACATAAACCAACGAAGATCATCCAAGTAACAATCTTTAAGACGATAAATACGAAGTTGTTTGTTTTAGACATGGTGAATAAAATTTTAAATGATGCTGCAAACATACTAATAATTTATTGATAAACAATAAAAATGTATTATTTATCATAAATTATTGATTGGGTATCGATTTTGAAGGATCCATTTCAGTTGAACAGGAACGCTGTTTTTCCAAAAGGTTGCTCATGACGAACAATTTTATAATCTGCCGCGTCTATTTTCCTTAGTTCAATCGTCATTTCTAATTTCTTTTATTGTTCTTCAATTATTGATTCTCCCTTGGACTTATCACCGGATGTCCATTCCCAAGTTTCATGCAATCTAATTTTCCCATTGGGCAATATTTCCGGTCGTGATTTGCAAATCCCCGTCATTAGCTCTCCTTTTTCATTTACTTGATGGTAACGCATATCAATGTTTCCCGCTTCATCTACAATTCCAATTAAATGTCCTTGAATGATTTTACCTCCCGAATATTCAGACGATAAAATACGACCAACTTGCTGATACAAAAAAATAGTTTCATTGGAGGTTTCTCCATTTTCAGTATTACTAATTGGTCTGAATTGTTTGTTATTGTAATTGATCATTGTTTTTACGCTAGGGTTGTTTGTTGGTTGGGAACGGACTGTTTGCTGCTTACAAGTTTAACACAATTTTCTAGAATCCGAATATCCCTTTCTCTTAGTTTTTTACATTATCGACAATTGCTAAAATTTCATTGATTACCAGTTTGGGTTCCGTATCATAAATGTAATGTCCAGACTTGCTGGTAAGAATTAATTTTATTGCTGAATTTATTTTTAAATAGCTATTCAGAAAGTCAACTTTTATTGTCGTTTCCTCTTTACTGTATTTTGCTTCCGTTAGTTTATTGGAACCAATAATCGTGATTGGAATATTCGTTGGAAATCCCTTTCCATAAACAAAAGAAGAGTCGGTGGTAAAAGAGTGTATGAATTCGTTTCTTATCGTAGCGGAGTAGTTTGTGCTATCATAACAAAATGAATTGTAAAACGTATCAAATTCAATTTTTTCTTTTTCTGTTCTCAATTCTCTTTTCTTCCATTTGAGTTCAGGAATGGCGGGGTCGATCAATAGCAATCCGCAAACTCGTTCCGGATATTTACTTACAAAATACCGCGCTATCAAACCGCCTCTGGAATGTCCCACTAATATGAATTGTTTGTTCAATCCAATTTTATCAATCAATTCGTTTAATTCGTTGCATATATTTTCAAGGTTTCGTTCGTTCCCAAAGGATTCTGATTTTCCAATCCCTGCCCGGTCGTAGCAAATGGTTTTTGTATGTTTGGAAACACGAGCTTGTATCTTCTGAAAGTCGTCCATTGTTGGTCCAAGTCCGGTAATAAATACCACAACTGGATCTCCAGCACCTTTCGCTGTGTAAAACTGCTTTTTACCCTTTATTTCAACAAAGGTTTCCTTGTTCTTGTCTATTTGTAAACTCAGAAAGGAAAAACCGATGAATCCAAATACGAGTAATAAAAATCTAGTCATTTTAATGGAGTCTATTTATTCTACATTTAAATATTCAACGCTTAATCGTGTATAATCGTTTTTACTCGTTTATAATTAAGTAGAAACGTTTCTACGTGGGTATATTAGGAAATCAATTTGTTTCAAGAAGTTTTTCAGTCTGTTGACTTACTTTGTCCATACCTTTATTAGGGGTTCTCTATAACCTTCGTCTTTTTCATGTATTTCAATTTCCTTTTTGTTGGTATTAATGTTCAGAAATACTTCAGAATACAAGCCTTCTTCTTCAAAGAATAGCTTCAGTTTGTAATATGCATTTTTATCAAGATCGACAGCAATTTCATTGAGTGAAAATGCTGTTGCTGATATCGCTTGTTTAGCAAACCCTTTTTTTACGGGTTGTTGATAAAGCTCTCCTAAAGCTTGTACCAGTTCATCGCTCTCTTGTCCAATTGTTGTAAGACGAACAGCATTTGCAATAAATCCAAATTTGGGGTCTGGCCTTCCGTCAACGATTCCGGCTTGGATTTTTGAATTTACTTCAATTTGTAATCCCACAGTTTTTCCTTTATAAAGACCTTTGGCAATATAAATATGTGATGTATCCGTTTTGATGTCAGAAGTTATTTTTAAAAAAATGTCGCTCCAACCTTCTTCTGGATCTATGCGTGAAGTGATTTCAGCTAGATTAACTGTATCCTGAGCCTTAGTGTTTTTGTTGGTACAACTGAAAAAAAATGTAAGTAGCCCCATGAAAATTATTGTTGTAAAGTTTTTAACCATATTATAACTCGTATACAATGTCATTTTGTATTTGTACGTAAGGTTTGTACTCTGGCGTTGTTTGGCGTTTTTCAAATCAAAGTTGTCGATAAAACAAATGTAATTAAAAACTTTTGGTGTTAAAAGTTGCTAAATGACTTTATACCTCCAGTTTGATTTTATGTCTTCAACTTTTCATGCTAATAACCAAAATCTCCAGCCGCTCCTCACTACAAGTTAAACACAATTTTCTAAAATTCTCTTTTAAAATCGTAAAATCTTATCCGTGTAGAAACGTTTATTACCCGTTTATAAGCGTGTATAACTGTTTCTATTCGTGTATAATTAAGTATAAACGTTTATTACTTGTGTGTAAGCGTTTATTACTCGTTTATAATTAAGTAGAAACGTTTATACACGATTAGCGGTTGCAACGGATAGCAAGCCTAGATATTCAAAAACAACATGTTAATGCAACGGTGTTTTGGGAGTCTTGATTCCAAATGCATCAATGAAAATTGCGGAATCGTAATAGGGGTCACCGTAATCGGCTATGGCAAATTTGATATGATATTTATGCTTTGGCTTCACTTTTATTTTGGCGGTTAATACCTTTGTAAAACCATCATATTGCCATGTCTTAAATATTTTTAAGTCGGAATTATAATCATTGGAAATATAATAGTTGCTATTTTTCAAGTGATTGATTGATGAAACAGAAATTGGCGTTTTCCCGTCAGGAAGGGATGCCAAATTATACGTTGTGTCTTTGGGATTGTTATTGAGTCCTTGACCCGAAATAAATAACCCAAAAACATCATTGTATTGCAAATACTCCGGATACTCTTCCGATGCAAATGCATATTTAAAGACTAATGAATCTGCATCAATCTGTATATCGAATTCAATAATCGCTGCATCAAATAGCGATAAGGAATTGCCAACTAAACTCGACAAATTTTTGTCTGGGGTAATGATGTTATAATTGACGGAGCTAACGGAAGGGGAATTGTTTGGTCCAATAGCTCCTTGCGGAATTCCCGTTGTTAAAAAAAGTCCTTCAACAATGGTCAATGCCCCCGCATCTTTTTGTTTAAACAATTTTATGGAGGCCGTTTTATTCGGATATTTAATATCACTGATTTTAATTTCTTTGGGCGCTAAAAATTTTGATAAATCTTCGGTAGATTTAATTTCAAAAAACTCAACGGAGGAGGTTATCTTGTCTAATTTCTTTTGAATATCTGGTGGAATTGCAACCAGCTTGTTCGGTTCGGCTCCGTCCTTAAATGTGATGACAAACCCATGAAACAGACTACTTGCTTCATACGCGCTGGAACATTTTGTTTGTTTTATAATCTCCCATTCAATCCACGACTTGTTAAAAACCTGCGGCAGCTCAACATATAAAGAGGCAAAGCGTTGAAAAACTAATTCAGAATAGTCGAAGTCCTTGGGATAGTCGGAATAAACATATTGTACTTTTTTAATAATTTTATTTTCGAGCTTTTTAAACGTGTTGGTGTTCACAAAGTCTGAACCACCAAATGTCATGTCTAAATAAATGACATTCGACAAATTCTCTTTTTCAAACTTTTCGGTATCTGTTTTTCTTATTTTGGAAATGTCAAATTTGATCTGACTAATGCCTGTTTTACAAAAGAGGGTTAAGAGTAAAAGGACTGCTATCTTTTTCATAGTATGCAATGATGATGATTCTTCTATAATGAGTAATTCTGAAAAGGATACGTTTTTAATCAATCTTCTTGTAATCGCACTGCATCTGTCGTTCAACACCCTTTCTATACGTTCTCTCTATTCCTCCTAAATGCGCATCCGTGTAGAAACGTTTATTACCCGTTTATAATTGTGTATACTCGTTTATAATTAAGTAGAAACGTTTATAAATGGGTAGAAAAGAGCCTAAAAGTTCTCAAAGTGATTTATGAGTTCAAATACCAATTGAAAAAATGGCTTTCTTTCATTTGTTTATTTCTTCTTCAATTTCATTAATTTATCGAAAGAATCTTTTATTCTTTTTTGTTCTTCTGCTAAATAGTCTTCTGTGAAAGGTGATCCACAATCTTGATTGCTGATTTGATGGATTAACCTTCCATTTGAAAAATAGCTTCTGTCTTCGATGATTTCAGACTTGTCAAAATCCCATACCTGATTGTCATTGTTTTCCTTCATTGCAATCGAATCATAAAACAATGGTCTGTTGTATTTATAAGATTTTTCTAAAACAAATGAAACTTGCCCGTTTAGTAAGTAATACTCAGTTAAGAGTTGGTAGGTCTCGCCAAAATGTCGAGTTATTATTCTTTCTAATTTGTTGTTGAGGTAATAGAATGCAGCTTCACCGCCTTCCAATGATTCCCACAATTCTATTGTGTCTGAGGAAGTCCATTTTTCAGTAGAGTTTATTCGTTTAAAGTTTTCGCGAATTGGTTTGAGTTTGTCAAGGAGATATTCATTCACGACAAGATCATCTTGGTTATGTGCTTCTTTTAAGACAATTGTGTCAACGCTTGGTTTTGTAGGGGTTGTGACTGCGAGTATACTGTCAATTGGAGTGTTATTTACAGGGCCATTCATTGTCGTTTTGTTTTGAGTGTCTGTGCCACAACTCAAAAATGTCAAAACGATAATAATTAATATTGGTCTTTCTTGCATTGCCTGTAAATTATAAGTGAACCTCTTACTAGCAGACAAGTTATGCAATTTATTTTAAATTAAGTTCTTCAATATATTAGCCGTTTTTAAACGGGTAGAAACGTTTATAAATGGGTAGAAACGGGTAGAAGTGTTTATTAATTGCCGAAAAGTTTCTGCCACCACGATCGCTTAGCTTTTGCTAGGGTGAGGTTAGAATTAGGTTTATTTTTATTCCCATATATTTTTTCATCAAGCGTTCCAAAATGCAGTTCTTTTAAAATTTCAGTCTGTGGGTCAACGAATGCGTAAATCTGCCTTTTTCGGTAAACGAGAATATGTGCATCAATGTTATAGTCGAGTGCTGAGTAACAAATGTCGTCTATGAGTTCCGTGTCTGGTTGTCCAAAAATACCTAACAAATCTGCCTTGTTGATTTTGTTGTCTTGAAGGTATTTTGTTGACAGTTTAATTTGTCTAACAACACCCTGGTCAATTTTGAAGGATGCACCTGATGCATAATGTACCCACCCAGATGTAGTTTTCAACGATTCAATTCGGTCAGAAAAATTTAAATTTTCATATCCTTTCTGATCAACAAATACATCAATGATTTCATTGCGGTCTAAGTCACGAATAGATGAGTTGAGGCGAACTTTACCAACTTGAAATGTGTTTGCTTCAAATTGTCGATTTAGAAAAAGTTTTCGTTTATATTCTTCTGTCATTGTCCTCTAAAAGTAGCATTTAACTTCTCGTTATGCCCTGCAAGGTATACATAATTTAGTAAAACCAATCCTTTCATTTATCCATGTGGAAACGTTTATAAATGGGTAGAAACGGGTAGAAACGTTTAATAATCGTTTAACACGGGTAGCGTTTTTGCAACAGTAAAACTTTATTTGTTAAGCCTTGCTTTTATTTAAAAAGAGTGCGTCACACAAATTTGTTCTGCTGTGTATCTTTCGTTAATAATTATTGTCTTGCAAATTATTTTCAAAGTCCCGCCAAACAATTTCTTCTGCTAAAGCATGAAATGTATGGTTAATTAATTGGGCATCTGTGAAAAGGAAAACTTCTTTGAAACTTTGGACTTCCGGCCTTTTGAGTTGCATAGCCATGTCAGTTCCATAAGAACCGGCAGAATCTCTAATGTCAAGTATAATGATTTTTCGTCTTTTCGATTGTCAGTATAAGCAACTACATTTTTTAATTCTAAAACTTTGTCCGTTTGGGTGCTATTCGCTTTTTTGAAAAACAACTTAAGTGTTTTTCCTGTCAGTCTTATATGTGTCAGGGAGTATTCTTGTATGTTAGTTGTTATTGACATTTTTGTATGACTTGTGATGTGCAATTATTATAAATGTTTGTAAGCACAACGTATTCATATTCATAAAAGGTAATTTAAAGAAATAAAACTAAATTAATGAGGGCAAAAGAAATTTATTTTGCCCTTATGCGCGCTTTAACTTGCGTGAAGGACGATTGAGTCAGCCCGCTTACGCTTGCTTGCAGTTAAGCTTTCGTGCCAGTGAGTTTAGAGAGGTCTTGTTTTACATTTGAAATCATTTCTGTCACAATCATTTCTCTAATTTCATTAACCGAGGCGGTTACGAATTTTTCGTCAGAACTTTTTGAAGTCTGAATGCCAACATTATTTATTGAAGGAACGTCAAGAATAATTTCATTTGGTTCGTCAATGTCAAATGTTGGGAATGTAAACTTGAATGAATTTATCATGATACAAATTTAAATATATTTTTAAGATCTTCTTTAGATAATTGAGCTACAGCACCCATCAATGGCTTAACGTAACGTTTGCTAACGATATTGCCGAGTTGCTGATGATAGTTTTGAACATATTGTTGTGTATTTATTGCTTGTAGGGATACTAACAATTCAGCAGGAATACTAGGAATTTGAGTTATTTCATGAATAAACTGATTTATAAAATCGCCAAAAACATTAGTTGAAAGTCCTTTAAGTTCTGGGCTTATGCCCTGCAAAACAGTATCAATAACGTCTGTTTGTGCAAAAGGTCTAATACTAGCATTATTTGCATCAGATATTACGACTTCTTTTTTCTTGTCTTCAATAAATCTGAGCTTTCCATCTATAACAAGCGAAACATTTATGGTTATCAGTCTGGGAAAAATTTCTGTTTCTCCATAGCCTGTGAAAATAAGGCCAGTGTATTGGATAAACCAATCGTGATTAAGAAAATTAAAATACGATTCTAATAATGGCTTTTCAAGTTTTGATTGATCGAAATTTCTATTAAAATTATTAGAAAGGGCTCCTAATATTTCAGGCACTAGTGAAGCAATGAGTTTTTTTGTATCAGGTTCATTAATTCCTTTTAATGAATCGATTGAAGGCGATTTGATTATTTCAAGACTAAAATTATTTAATTTGTCACTAAGTAATGTTTCAATATCAGCACCTTTTCTCAATTCCGATTGAAATTGTGGCTCGTTTATAATTGCTTGAACAAAAGAAAGAAAGTCAACAAAGATGTAGGTGTTGTTTTGTTTTTCGATAAAATAATTATTTGCCTCTAACCAACTAAGGAAGTTGTCTTTATAATCTGAAAGTTTTGGAAAACTTTTGTCACCTATTTGTTTTCTATATTCCTTTATCAATATTTCCCATGGAATGCCCATAATTTGTGCGCTATTGTATATCGCAATTCCTACTGGATGATATTTGGAGAGAGTAAATATCTTATTCGCAGAATTATATACCTTCCTGTGATTTACTCCATTCACTGTTACAGCACTGTCTGCTGCGATAGCTACACCTTGTTTGTTTAAAATCCCTGCTACTGCTGTCATATATTCTGTCTATTAAATAGTCTTTAGGCATGAGGCATAACTTGTGGCTAAGTCCAACAAGTTATTTATAATTTATTTATAACAATATTTTTATTTAAATCACCGACTCAAGTATACCCATTTCCCCACACCAATCCATCCCAATAAAATCTACTTCAAAAAAATACAATCAAAAAATAAAATTGAATTTAGAGTAGTTCAATTTTTAGGAATTGATAAATTGATTGGTATGTTCCACACTTTTTACGGTGCAGGACCAAAAGGGATATTGATCGTTTTTTTGTTCGTTGTTGTTGTATTGCAAGGCTTGTAAATTCGAAAGTTCATCGGTGCCGCCCCAGCTGAATGGTTTGATATGGTCAATCTCCCAAGCCATGGTGGAGTTTGCATGCGACTTGCCATATTGGTCTTTTTTGATCCATGCTCCGCATTTGTCTTTCCGGAAAATCTTGGGATCTACTCCAAAAACAATGTCAGCTTTTTCCCATACCTTGTCAATCAGGTCTTGGGTAAATAATTTTCCGTCCATGCGTTTTTTGCTCATGCATCTAGTTTTTTGCGGTTCAAACAAAGGAAGGTATCTACCATTTTTACGGAATTGCCAATCGACAACACCGCTTGAACCAAGTCGTCTTCCCTGCAGGAAAGCACTTTGCTCCAGCGTTGCAACTCTTCCTTTTTGGAAATGTCGATGCGCTCGTTGTAAAATTTGGTAATGCTATTTAGATTCTTATTCATACACTGTCGTTAATGGTGTAAAGCTAACAAGTCCGTTTCATCTGTTTTAGCGTAGAAATACCCCATTTTGCCTTAGGGTATTTTTACCCCATTTACAGGGTAAAAATACCCTATAAAAAATCTGCTTTTTGAGTTAGCACTTTGACAATTACGATGTTATCAATTTAGGTCGGTACTAAATGGCATTTGTTTTTAATGAATTTCTTATCTTGTAATTACTAAACATAAGTACAGTATTTACTCCTAAACCCCTAACATCATGAGTTTCACAGGAAACGAAGATCACACGATCAGTCTGCAAGAAGCGGCTGCGTGGACAGCAGCATACCGTGCTGCAAACCCTCAATCTATCAAAGGTCACTTTTTTGGTAAAGCAGCCATTGAGGCGATTTTAAACCAAACAGGATGCGTTGGTATTCGCTTGTATTATGCCCTCGACACCAAAGGCAACAAACATTTGGTTGTTGTAGGTACCGATGCCAACGAAAATGATTTGGTAAACGGCTTACTTGCTGAACGTAGCAAACCTTGTCCGCCTTATTGCGGCACAAACAATGCTTTGAACTCCTAAGCAAGTTTTAAAAAAGAAGTATCTTTAAAGACGACATTTATGTCGTCTTTTTTTATTTATGAGCAACGAACAACTTTATTGGTTTTCTTATATCTCCATTGCATTTACGATCGTACCTTTTCTGGTTGGATTGTTTTGTATTCGAAAAATTAAAACCTATTTGCTTCCTGTTTTTGCGCTCACCTTTATTGGTACCACCGTTGAAATTCTGGGCCTCGCCATCGCCAGTGATGATACCTCCAACTTAATTACGTTTCATGTGTATACCTTGTCGGAGTTTTCGCTCATCACCTTGTTCTACATGTTGTTTTACAAACAGTATTTTAAAGTGGGTTATTTGCTGCTCTTGTTTCCGGTGTTTTACATTGTCGAATACATCGATTATAAAATCAACGGATTTCACAGTTTGGATAATTTTTCGGTAACGGTCGAATCCTCCATTTTTATTTTATTGTCCTTGCTCTCGTTTGCCTATTTATTGCGCAATTTGATTTATGAAAACGTCTTGTCACTTCCGTTTTTCTGGATTAACTCGGGCATCTTAATTTACTTTTCGGGCAACATTTTATTATTCATTTCCGATAAATCCTTGCCGCCTGCCGATTCGTATTTATTATTTCTGTTAATACATTCTCCTTTAAATGTCATTTACAATGTGTTAATTTGTATTGGTTTTATAAAAGCAAAAAACGCATGAGCCCGGCCATCTTATTAGTTATCGGTACCATCTCCATATTAATATTGGTGTTCTTCGTTATTTTTTTTGTGCTCCTTCACCAAAAACGAATGTTTGAAAACAGAGCCGTTTTAAAAGACAAAGAAAGTCTTCACCAAAAAAAATTAACCGATGCGAGTATCCAAGTGGCCGAACTGGAACGTGAAAAAATTGCAAAAGACATTCACGATGATGTGGGTTCGGTATTGAATGTGATCAACTTGTATTTAAATAGAATTGAACGCAACTCCGACAATGTAGAACTCACCAAACAATTGGTAGGAGAGAGCAAAGGCTTGTTGGAATCTTCTATTGAAAACATTCGCAGCATCGCCCGCGATTTGATGCCGCCCATTTTAATCCGACTCGGTTACGAAAAAGGATTGTTGGAATTATGCCGTCAGATAAAAACATCCAACTTAATCGACATTAACTTTCATCCGCAAGAAGGAATTCCACAGCTCTCGAAAAAAGTAGAATTGCAATTGTATCGCATTGTGCAAGAATCGTTGAACAACATTATCAAACATGCACAAGCATCTGAAATTTCAATTACCTTGCGTTGCAATGCACAAGTGTATACCACCGAAATTGCACACAACGGCATTGGCATCAGTACCGAAAAAGTAAATCAACTGTCCGAAGGAGTGGGAGGCATCGGCTTACGCAGCATCCAAAGTCGCGCGCAAATGATTAATGCCACCGTACAATATATTACCGTAAGTAAAAACGAATCGAAAGTAACCATCGAAATTCCATTGAATGACGCCATCGATTAGAATAGCCGTAGTAGACGATCATGCACTTTTTAGAAAAGGGATGATTGCTTTAATCAAAGATTTTCCTGAATTTGAAGTGGTCATCGAAGCTTCAAACGGAGAAGAATTGCTCGAACAATTAAAAAAGAAACGTGTCGATGTGATTCTCCTCGACCTGCAAATGCCCGTGATGGATGGCATTGAAACCACCGAGCGTTTACAAAACAAATACGAAGGCACAAAAATTATTATTGTGACGATGCACAACGAAGAAGGATTCATTCACCATTTGATTAGCAAAGGGGCGAATGGATTTTTATTAAAAAATCAAGACATTGAAATTGTAGTGGATGCGATTTATGGCGTGATGGAAAACGATTATTATTTCAACGACCAGATTTCACGTGCAATGGTAAAAGGCTTGGTAGAAAGTAAAAAGATTCGTCCCACTTTCGCGGAAGTGGTATTGACAGACCGTGAAGTAGAAATCATTCGTTTGATCAGTAAAGAATTAACAAGTAAAGAAATTGCAGATAAGTTGGATGTGAGTGTGCGCACGGTAGAAGGACATAAAGAACGGATTCTGCAAAAGACAAAAGCAAAAAATTCCATCGGCATCATCATGTATGCGATGAAACATAATTTATTAAAGTAAGATTGGATTATTCTTCAATGCCAATGTGCATCAAGGCATCGCCCTGGTTCACCACCGGTTGGTTGTTGATTCCCACAATGTATCCGTCAGTAGGAGAAACCAATTTCTCATCGTGTTCACCATACGGGTCGGAGATAGAACCGACAATTTCTCCTTTGCGGATATGTGCGCCATTGGTTTTGGATGTATGAAACAAGCCCGATGATTTTGCACGCACCCAAGTAGATTTGTGTAACAAGACAGTTGGGTTGTTCGGGATTTCCGTTTTCACCATTTTTAAATGATGCATGAGTCGGATGCAACCGTTCATGCCTTCGTTGATAGAAAGATAATCGAAGCGGGAAGATTCACCACCTTCAAAAACCAAAATGGATTTTCCTTTTCGTGAAGCTTCTTTACGAAGTGTATTGTCGCGGAAAGGAGAGTTGATGATGAGAGCCGGAGCGAATTTTTTTCCAAGATCCAGATTCACTTTATTATTAAACACACAACGCAACTGAGGGTAGTTGTGAATTTTTGCACCACCGGTATGAAAGTCGACACCAAAATCTATTTGCGGAATAATTTCATTCATTAAATCGTAGGCGATGCGTCCGCCCAACGAACCATTTTTTGTTCCGGGGAAGCAGCGGTTTAAATCTCTGCCATCGGGCAAATCGCGGGAGCCGGATAAAAATGAAATGGTATTGATCACCGGAATGGCAATGATGCTTCCACACAAAGGTTTTTTTACATCGTCACGTGTGATGAGTCTGCGGACAATTTCAATCCCATTGATTTCATCACCGTGCATGCCGGCAAGAATCAAGAGTGTTGGTCCGGGATTCTTCGAACGAAAAACATAAACAGGAATTTCAATAACAGTTTTGGTGGGTAGTTGATACCAATTCAAACTCACCTGAGCATTTTGCCCGGGCTTGATGTCCATGCCGTTGATGTGAATGTCTTTGTTGGAGTAGGTCATTTTATGTTTCTAGTGCTATGCTTTGTGTTATGGAACGCAGTCCCGATAGCTATCGGGATTATGATAAATTATGATTTGATTTTAGTGCAATCATAATTTTGTCTATCAGGTAAACTAAAGAACAAAAAATAAAAATCTTTTTTAATCATGAAAATCATAAAAAATCTGCGTTCCTATTTTATCCAACACAGATTCGTATTTTCGTTTTATTCGTTATCCGCACTATGGTTCATGATTAAATTCATTTCGCTCTACATACTCAATAATTTTTCCGGCAATATCTACACCTGTTGCACCTTCAATGCCTTCCAGTCCCGGAGAAGAATTTACTTCCATCACCAAGGGTCCGCGGGAAGATTGTAGCATGTCGACACCCGCAATGGCGAGTCCTAATTTTTTGCAGCTTTGATAGCCGTTTCACGTTCTTCTTTTGTAAGTTCGATGACGTTGGCGCTACCACCACGGTGTAAGTTGCTTCTGAATTCGCCCGGTAAACCTTGACGTTTCATGGCGCCTACAATTTTTCCATCCACAATGAATGCACGAATGTCGGCACCACCTGCTTCCTTAATAAATTCTTGAACGAGGATGTTTGCTTTCAATGCTAGAAAAGATTCGATTACCGATTTAGCAGACTTATGAGTTTCCGCCAAAATCACACCGATACCTTGTGTCCCTTCTAAGAGTTTAATAACAACGGGAGCACCGCCTACTTGTTCCAATACATTATCGATGTTACGCGGAGCAGAGGCGAAAGCTGTTTTCGGCATTCCGATTCCTGCTTTCGCAAGAAGTTGTAAACTGCGTAATTTATCACGGGAGCGCACGAGTGCTTGAGATTCTACGGAAGAAAAAACTTTCATCTGTTCAAACTGACGGACAACGGCAGCACCATAAAAGGTAACCGAAGTTCCGATACGCGGAATGATGGCATCGATGCCGGTGACTTCTTTGCCATTATAAAAAATATGCGGGTTTCCTTTTTCGATCACCAATACACATTTTAAATGGTCGAGTACAACCACTTCGTGTCCGCGTTGTTCAGCAGCTTCCACCAATCTACGAGTAGAGTAAAGTTTCGGTCCGCGCGATAAAATTGCTATTTTCATTTATAAACTATTTTGCTTTTTAAAAATCCAAATTGCCGAAGGCAATAAAATCATATCTACCCTAAAGAACATAAAAAATCCGCTTTCATCTTTTTTTTCAGCGTTATCCGCGTTCTATCCCACTCAACGTAAACACCAACCCCACATCCACAATAAATTTATTCTTCAACAATTTTCTACCAATCAAAACGGGGTAGCGCATGTTCCCTCTGTCGGTTAACGAAATTACAGATTTTATGCGTTTCTTACCCATTCGGATGATTGTTTTTATGATGTACCGTTTCTCAATTTCCCCGAACGAATTTTTAATTTCTTTTTGAGAATAGGAAGTAAATTTTTGTTCCTTTTCGTTATAGTCGGGGTGCGAAGGATCCAATACTTTAAAATACAAAACCCCATTTTCTTCACGAATATCATGGCAATGCAACGCAGTGGTATACGCACCGGTATCTACTTTTGCGGTAATCCCAAAAAGTCCCAGTTCCGGAAAATCAATGTATTCTCTTCTCCCGATTGTTAATTTAACTTTATCCATTTTGTGTATACTCATTATTCTCGCAACTCAAATCTATTCCCCTCTCCTTCGGAGAGGGGTTAGGTGAGGTCGTTAAGGATGCAAGATAAAAAGATTTAATCAAAGATTAAATACTAATTTTGTTGTGGCTCCAATTGCAATTATAAAACAGAACACAAACTATAATCGTCACTCTAATCAGTTCCCCTCTCCTTCGGAGAGGGGAAAGGGGTGTGGTAGTTGGGATTAGGTCAATGCAATTATAAAACAGAATACAAACTATAATCGTCACTCCAATCAGTTCCCCTCTCCTTCGGAGAGGGGCAAGGGGTGAGGTCAACATGAAAAAACTAAACTACATACTTATCGGTCAAGGCTTAGCCGGCAGCGTTTTAGCAATGACCTTGCTAAAAAAAGGGCATTCGGTAGTCGTGATAGACGATGCTCCAGCCACTACCGCCAGCCGTGTTGCAGCAGGATTATACAATCCCGTTGTATTTAAGCGATTGGTAAAAAGTTGGTTGGCCGATGACTTACTTCCTTATATGGATGAATTTTATCCAGAGATGGAAAAGCAGTTGGGCGCTGAATTTTATTTTTCAAAACGCATCTTAAAACCGTTTGCTGAAGAGCAGGAAAAAGCATTGTGGCTGAAAAAAACAACGGAACCCATCGGGAAATACCTGAACGAAGCGATTTATACCGAAGACCTGAATGGCATTGTTTACAATCCGTTGGGCATTTCCGAAGTGATGCATGCAGGGAATTTAGATACCGTACAATTTTTAAATGCCTGCAAAGCCCATCTCTTAAAAAAAGATGCTTTTATGGAAGAAGCATTTGATGCGACTCAGCTTGTTTTGCAGGAAAATTCGGTAACATATAAAGGAATCACGGCCGACAAACTTATTTTTTGTGAAGGCTATAAAGCAGTGAACAATCCCTTTTTTAGTTGGTTGCCATTCAAACTCACCAAAGGCGAAACGTTGACCATTAAATTAACACACGATCATGCTATTCCATTTAAGATTGTGCTCAACAAAGCTGTTTTTATTTTACCCATCGGGAACGACTTATATAAAGTAGGTGCTACCTACGAGTGGAACGACTTATCGGAACTCACCACGGAAAAAGGCAAGTCCGACTTGGTAGAGAAATTGAAAAAAGTACTGAAAGTACCGTTTGAGGTGGTGAATCACCAGGCGGGAGTTCGTCCAACGGTGAGCGACCGCAGACCCTTGATTGGTTTACATCCTGAACATCCGCAGTTGGGGATCTTTAACGGACTGGGAACCAAGGGAGTAATGCTGGCCCCGTTTTTTGCCAACCAATTTTCGAACTTTTTAGAAACCGGCTTCCCCTTGGACAAAGAAGTGGATATTGCCAGGTTTAAAAAGTAGGAACCTGTTTCTATAAAAACTGCAATTATTCTCGCAGCAGTTGTCCTTCCGGCCGTAGCGGAGGAAACTAAAGATCTCTCCACGCTGGTCGAGATGACACCTAGCGGTGTCTGTCCTTCCGAATGACACCTAGCGGTGTCTGTCCTTCCGAATGACATTTCGTGAGTCTGTCCTTGCGAATGACACTTTACAGTTTCTGTCCTTCCGAATGACAATTATAGGTTTCTGTCCTTCCGACCGCAGCGGAGGAAACTAAAGATCTCTCCTCCCGATAGCTATCGGGATCGGGAGCGGTCGAGATGACATCGTAATTCACGTTTTAACACAAAAGTCTCACAAAAATCATTTTCCCTTATGGAATTTTGCTTTAACTTGCATCTAATGGTGGAACCATTAAATTTCCTCTCCTAATCCTAGGAAAGGGATAAAGAGTGAGGTTATAAAACCATTAAAATTTTAAAAACTACAGATATGAACTTGAGGAAGATTATTCTAATCGCTATCGCTGCCATCGCAAGTGTTGCCGGAGCTTTAACCGTAACGGCTTACCAAACAAACAACAAAAAATCGGTGTTGATTTTTCCCAAAGGAAGCACCTACGCCAAAGAATGGAAAAAAGTAGATTCCCTCGCCAACAAAGGCTTAAACAAATCTGCCTTGGAAGTAGTGAACGGCATTTACGATAAAGCAAAAACCGAAAACAATGCTCCTCAATATGTCAAAGCCATCATTCATCGAATGAAATTTGAACAATACATGGAGGAATACTCCTTAATTAAAGCACTCAACAAATTAAACGAAGAAGCCAAAGAAGCCAAGTATCCCGTAAAGCCGGTATTGCAATCCATGATTGCCGAAAGCTATTGGCAATACTACCAACAAAATCGCTACCGCTTTTATAACCGAACCACCACCGTCAACTTTGATAATGACGACATCACCACCTGGGACTTAAAAACCATTTTTACAAAAGTGGTTGAAAATTATCAAGCCTCCTTAGAAGCGACCGATAGTTTAAAACGTACTCCATTAAATATCTACGATGAAATTTTAGTAAAACAATCCAACTCCCGTAAATTTCGTCCCACACTCTATGATTTCTTAGCACACCGTGCGGTTGACTTTTATATGAACGAAGAACCAGACATCACCCGACCGGCTTATAAATTTGAAATCAACTCCGAAAGTTATTTCTGGAACTTTAATGAATTTGCAAAAGTTGGCATCACCACCAAGGACACACTTTCTTCTAAATTTTATGCGATTAAAATTTTGCAAGACTTACTTGCTTTTCATTCAACGGATGCTGATCCAAGAGCCATCATCGACATCGATATCAAACGATTGAAATTTGTAAAAACAAATTCCACTTCCGAAATAAAAGATAGTCTGTATTTTAAAGCCTTACAAAGTTTAGAAAATAAATTCACCTCCGATCCTGCTTCCGCAGATGTGAGTTATGAAATTGCGAATGTGTATTTCGAAAAAGGAAATAAATACAGCCCGTTGCAATCGGACGAAAATAAATGGATGAAAAAACAAGCCTTGGAATTGTGTGAGGCAATCATTAAAAAATTCCCGTCCAGCGATGGTGCACAAAATTGCCAAGCCTTAAAAGGACGAATTGTGGAACATACGGTCGACTTTATGAGCGAAAAAGTAAACCTTCCTAATGCTCCTTCCCGCGCGCTCATCACCTATAAAAATTTAAAAACAGTATATGTGCGTATCGCACAAATGGATATTGATAAATACAATAAATCCATCGAACGCTATTATGGTGAACAACTCATCAAACAATATTTAAAACTGACTTCTGTAAAAGAATTTTCTGTTCAATTACCCGATGATGGCGATTACCAATCGCATTCCACAGAAATTAAAATTCCGGAATTGCCATTCGGTCACTACGTGATTTTAATCGGTTCCGATAAAACCTTTTCTTATAAAAACAATGGGGTTGCATATGCTGCAACGTGGATGTCGAACATCAGTTACATCAACCGCAGAATGACGAATGGCAGTTATGACTTTTACATGATGAATCGCCAAACCGGTGTTCCATTAAAAGGAGTGTCCGCACAATTGTATTATGAAAAATACAATTATACCACCCGCAAATATGAATATGTGAAGTCTGAAAAATATACGTCTGACGACTTAGGTTATTTTAATGTTCCGGCAACCACCGAATACAGAAATTTCACCATCGACTTTACGTATAAATCTCCAACACCATTAACCGGTGTAAATGAAACCGATCGTTTGCAAACCGACAATGGCATTTATCAATACCGAAGCTACGATAGAGAGAAACAAAAATATCCGAAAACCTTTTTCTTTTTAGATCGAGGAATTTATCGTCCGGGACAAACGGTTTACTTCAAAGGAATTATGATCAATACCGATGGAGAAACCAACGAGTTGATGCCGAACACCGCTACAACCGTTACGTTTTATGATGTGAACTATCAGAAAGTAGCGGATGTAAATTTAACGACCAACGAATACGGAACATTTAGCGGAACCTTCACCACTCCGAATGGAGTGTTAAACGGACAAATGAGTTTGGCGAACGGATATGGCACCGTTTATTTTTCGGTAGAAGAATACAAACGCCCGAAGTTCGAAGTAAAATTCAACCCGATCAAAGGCAGCTATCGCTTGAATGAAAAAATATCGGTGAATGGAATTGCAAAAGCATATTCCGGTGCAAACATCGATGGTGCTGAAGTGAAATACCGTGTGGTGCGTAATGCATCCTTCCCATATTGGTGGTATTGGTGGAGAGGTTATTATCCACAATCGGCACAAATGGAAATTACAAATGGTGTCACCACTTCCAACGATACCGGTGCATTTTTTGTCGACTTCAAAGCCATCCCCGATTTAAGCATTCCGAAGTCGTATGAGCCAACGTATTCATATACCATTTATGCAGATGTAACCGATATCAACGGGGAAACACATAGTTCACAAACCTACGTGAGTGCTGCGTATACGGCATTGAACTTAAATGTAAGCATCCCGAATTTATTGGAAAAAGAAAATAAAAAAGCATTCGCCATATATTCTACCAATATGAGCGGACAGTTTGAAAAGGCACAAGGGAAAGTGGAAATCTATAAATTAATTGAGCCCGAAAAAACCTATCGCTCGCGTGCTTGGTCGCAACCCGATAAATACATTTTAACCCAAGAAGAATTTGAAAAAGATTTTCCGAATGATTTTTACAAAGATGAAAACAATATGTATAAATGGAAACGTGGAGAAAAAGTATATGAGAAAAACTTTAACAACACCTCCGTTGATACGTTTGTAGACGGAGTGAAAATTTCGAACCGTAGCACCAATTCAACGGTGAAGGTAACCGTTACGACCAACGACTCGGTAAAACTCACCAACCTCTCTTCTTGGAAACAAGGTGTTTATGTGATGGAAGCGCATAGCAAAGATGCCTACGGTGAAGATGTGAAAGATGTAAAATATTTTACCGTTCATTCCACTTCTGGATCAACCGTTCCAAGCAATGAAATTAATTGGTTCAACATGATTAGCAACAATGCACTGGAGCCGGGCGAAAAAGCAAAATTTATTATCGGTTCAAAAGAAGAAGGTGTAAAAGTGCTGTATGAAATTGAACACAAAGGTGAAATAGTTAAAAAGGAAATCATCACACTCAATAAAGAACAAAAATTAATTGAAATTCCGGTGGAAGAAAAACACCGTGGAAATTTTGCTTTCCATTATGTGTTTATTAAAAACAACCGTACCTATTCTCAAAATGGTGTTGTTACCGTTCCATATACCAATAAAGAACTCGACATCGAATTTGAAACGTTTAGAAATAAATTGTTGCCGGGACAAAATGAAGAGTGGAAAATAAAAATCAAAGATAAAAAAGGTGATAAGGTAGCTGCCGAAATGATGGCAACACTATATGATGCTTCCTTGGATGCCTTTAAACCGAACAATTGGTATTTCAACATTTACAACAATTACTATTCGAATTTGTATTGGGATTTGAACAATGGATTCGGAGTGGTGAATGCACAATTATACAGTGTTGATTGGAATAACTATCCGTATGGCGCGTATAAATATTACGATCAACTCAATTGGTTTGGATACAGCAATGGCTATTACGGTTATTATAGCGACTATGATAGTGATGATGGAAATTACAGAGGCAGCCGAGCACGTTATGCAACTAAATCGGTGGTTGTTGAAGCGAATGGAGTGAGTGAAGTAGCAGTCGCTAATGAAGAAAAATCGTTGGAGCGGGAAGAGTCCGGAAAAAATAAAGACGCGAAAAAAGAAAGTGGTGGAAAAATGGCTCCGTCTGTCGTAGGTGGGTTTGCTGCTCAGGTTGGTGATGTAACAACCACTTCTACCGGAAGCACTGCTGAGGCGATGAATCGCAGAGATGGCAAAGGCGGAGAAGACATGTCGAAGGTTGCAGCGCGCAGCAATTTTGCTGAAACCGCATTTTTCTATCCAAGTTTGGAAACCGACAAAGATGGAAATGTAATTGTGAAATTCACCATTCCCGAAGCACTCACCAAATGGAAAATGATGGGCTTTGCGCATACCAAAGATTTAAAATTCGGTACCATTCAAAATGAATTGGTCACACAAAAAGAATTAATGGTGGTTCCTAACGCGCCTCGCTTTTTCCGTGAAAATGATAAGATGGAATTCAGCGCCAAAATTCAAAATTTATCGGATGGCGACTTAACTGGAAAAGCAGATATCTTTTTATACGATGCAACAACCATGAAAGAAATTTCTACCAAAATGGTTGAAGCTGTGCACGGTCAATTTGCAACCATCGGTGAAAGAGATTTTACAGTAACAAAAGGGAAAAGTACCGTAGTTACTTGGAATATTTCCATTCCGGAAGGTGTGGGTGCGATTACTTATAAAGTAGTTGCAAAAGCAGGAAACTTTACGGATGGGGAAGAAATGGCATTGCCTGTTTTAACAAACAGAATGTTGGTGACCGAATCGATGCCGTTGCCAATTCGTGGTAACCAAACAAAAACGTATCGCTTCGAAAAGTTGATTAACCAAAGCAATGGTTCAACTACGTTGCGCAATCATAAAGTAACGTTGGAGTTCACGGCTAATCCAGCTTGGTATGCTGTGCAAGCACTTCCATACTTAATGGAATATCCATACGAATGTGCAGAACAAACCTTCTCTCGCTTTTATGCAAACAGCATCGCATCGCATATTGCGAATTCATCACCGAAAATAAAAGCAGTATTTGATTCATGGAAAAATACCCCGGACTCAAAAGCACTTTTATCTAATCTTGAAAAAAATCAAGAATTAAAATCGTTGATGTTGGAAGAAACACCTTGGGTGTTGGATGCAAAAGATGAAAGCGAACGTAAAAAACGTGTGGCGCTCTTGTTCGACCTCAACAAAATGGGCAACGAGTTGGCGCGTGCATTGAAAAAATTAGAAAAGATGCAAACGCCAAACGGTGGATTCCCTTGGTTCGAAGGAATGCGCGATGATCGTTACATCACCCAACACATTGTTACCGGCATGGGACATTTGGATAAATTGGGTGTGAAAAATGTTCGTGAGGATGCGAAAGTTTGGAAGATGGTGAAAGATGGAGCCCGCTATTTGGATAACCGCATCCGTGAAGATTATGAATGGATTTTAAAATACGATAAAGCCAATATCGATAAAAACCATTTGAGCTATTCTCAGATACAATACTTATATGCTAGAAGTTATTTCAAAGATGTATCCATCGATAATCGTAACCAAAAGGCATTCGATTATTATAAAGGTCAGGCTAAAAAATATTGGTTGGACAATGGAAGATACATGCAAGGAATGATTGCTTTGGCCTTGAACCGTTACGATGATAAAGTAACTCCGAAAGAGATTTTGAAATCCATCAAAGAAAATTCGTTGAACAGCGAAGAGATGGGTATGTATTGGAAAGAAAATTACGGAGGTTATTATTGGTACCAAGCACCAATCGAAGCACAAGCGTTATTGATTGAAGCATTTGATGAAATCAACAACGATAAAAAAGCAGTGGATGATATGAAAGTATGGTTGCTGAAATCAAAACAAACACAAGATTGGAAAACCACCAAAGCAACCACCGAAGCAGTTTATGCATTGTTGTTAAGAGGCACAGATTGGTTGGCAACGGAAAGCAATGTGGAAATCACAATGGGGGATATGCAAATTGACCCGAAAAAAATGGATGGTGTAAAACAAGAAGCCGGTACCGGATATTTCAAAACATCGTGGAGTGGTGGCGACATCAAACCAAACATGGGCGAAGTAACAGTTGTGAAAAAAGATGCAGGTGTAAGCTGGGGAGCAGTGTACTGGCAATATTTTGAACAACTGGATAAAATCACGCCATCCAAAACACCATTGGTTTTGAAAAAACAATTGTTCTTACAAAAAAACACAGATGCGGGTCCGGTCATCGAACCGATTTCTGAAAAAACATTGTTGAAAGTAGGAGATAAGATTAAAGTAAGAATTGAGTTGCGTGTGGACCGAGATATGGAATATGTTCAAATGAAAGATATGCGTGCTTCCGGTTTTGAACCAACCAACGTAATCTCTACCTATAAATGGCAAGATGGATTGGGGTATTATGAAAGTACGAGAGATGCAGCCACCAATTTCTTCTTTGACAGATTACCGAAAGGAACCTATGTGTTTGAATATCCATTGGTAGTCACACACAATGGTAATTTCTCAAACGGAATCACATCCATTCAATGTATGTATGCTCCGGAATTTTCGAGCAACTCGGAAGGAATTCGAGTGAAGGTTGGGAAGTAGGTTGTTGGTTGTGAGTTGAAGGTTGTTGGAAAGAATTAGTTTTAAAAGCGATTTGTTTTATTGATTTAAGACAAGTCGCTTTTTCATTATATTTGTCTATTCACATTTTCAAATGAAAAACGTATTCTTTTTCATATCGATTCTTCTCCTTTTGGCTTCTTGTAAAAAAGAAGAACCATTCAATCCAGATGAACACATTACTTATGAGCATTGGTATAAATTGAACCGATCTAGCGATACGTTATACTCTGTTTATCTTGCTAATGCCTTTACTCCTAATGGTGATGGAATAAATGATGCATTTAAACCAATAGGAAATTACACTCTTGGTCGTTTTGTTGTTTACAATAAATATGGAGAAGAAATTTATAAAACAACAGATCCGAATAAAATGTGGAATGGAAAAGTAAATGGTGCAGGACATATTGTTCAAATGGGAACGTATACCTTTCAATTATTTGTGAGTGATTTGAATGGTGAAAATTATGAATATACCGGATCTGTGATATTGTATAAGTAATATCAAATCAATCGCAAGGTTTTAATTGCCCCACGTTTTTTCTTGAAGTTCACAAACCAGGTTAATCCTATTTCATGCGAACCTCCGGTATTATCATTTCCTAATTTAGAAGTTGTATAGTCGTACGAATAACCTACTCTTAAAAAACGATTCTGAAATGCAAGGGTTCCGATAAAAGCATCTTCGTTTCTATAACTTACTCCTAAGGAAATAAATTTATATTTTGCAGTTAATCCTGGAAGGAACATCTGAAAATCTTGTTGGCGCATATATAATAAAGTAGGAGAAATGGTAGTGTTTTTTGAGTTGGCATTCCCACATAATAAATTCGCACCAACGTGAGCAGAAATTTTCATTGGTAATTTACTCGGTCCAACAACTCCTTCATTCGGTTCTGTAATATGATGAAATGCAACTCCTCCAAAATATCTATCCGTATATACTAGTAATCCTGCTGAAACGTCTATTCCAGATTTGGTCGATGCTCCGTAAACTTCATTTGTATTATAAACAAATCCTCTTCTGGCATCAATCATATCACTAAATGTTAGTTTGCTGAAGTCGATTGTATTTTGAAAATAGGAAATTTGAATACCAGGCTGAAGAACCAGTTTATGGTTAAACAGTTCGAAATGCGGTGCATAATTGAATTCAATCCTTGCTTTAATGTAAGCATCATTTAATTGACGATCATTAACATAGTTTAATCCGATTCCACCTCTTAGCGCACGAATATATTTATCTACTGAAAAAATCGAGCTTTTATAAGAAGATGTCTTCGGCCATTGAACTCGATAATTGAGTGCAACGTTCATCGTGCTATCTGTTCCAACAAAAGCAGGATTGGTATATGTTTTTGAATTGAGGTATTGGGAGAAGTGGGCATCTTGTGCAGATGTCATTGTAATACTAAAAAGACTAAAACTAAAAACGACTAGCTTCTTCATCAGAACCAAAGTTAATTCTATTATTGTGAAAATCCTATTCTTCCAACCGGTCACTTTTTCATTATATTTGTCTATTCACATTTTCAAATGAAAAACGTATTCTTTCTATTCTTCATCTTTCCTCTTTTTGCTCTTGGGCAAAATCAATCCTTGGATACGATAAAAGCACCTTCGAATTTTGACAATATATATAGTAGAACTATTGCCTCTGATTCCTTAAGCAGCAGTTTTGTTATTTTTATTAAAAAGGAAGTAAAAAAGCATAAACATGCTTCTCATACCGAAAATGTATATATCTTGGACGGTGAAGGTGAAATGATATTGGGTGATAAAACCTTACACATTAAAAAAGGGGATATTATTTTTATTCCAATGAATACACCTCATGCTTTAAAAGTAACATCCAGCATTCCTGTAAAAGTATTGTCGGTGCAATCACCACACTTTGATGGAAAGGATAGAATTTTTGTCGATTAACATGATAGCAAACACACCGAAGCCTCCTTATTATGCCGTTATTTTTACTTCTATTGTAACAGAAGTTAGAGAAGGTTATTCAAATACTGCTGATAGAATGTTAGAATTGGCAAAAGAACAAGAAGGATATTTGGGAATTGAATCGGCAAGGGAGGAAATAGGGATCACCGTTTCCTATTGGAGCAGTTTGGAAGCCATTCGAAATTGGAAAAGGAATGCCGAACATTTGATGGCGCAAGAAAAAGGAAGAAAAGAATGGTACCAAAACTATAAAACAAGAATTTGTTTGGTAGAACGGGATTATGAGTTTAATAAGTAATGCACTTCGACTCCGCTCAGTGTGACGATTCGACCGTCAGGCTGAGCGGAGTCGAAGGCTTTATTATCGATACGATTAATAATATAAATAACGAATGAGTAGTTCAACAGGCATTCTTTCTCGATTCACCACCAGCAATGGGATCAATTATATCAATATTGGGTTGATGATCATTAGTTTGGTTGCTTCCTATATTTTACCGTTTGAAGTGTTTTTGTTTTCGTATGCTGTGTTAGGTCCTTTGCATTACCTCACTGAAATTTCCTGGTTGGAGAAAAAGAATTACTTTATTAAAGCAAAAAGTGATATTTGGCTGTTTGTACTAATTGTGATTGCCATAACAATTGGGATGTTTAATGCTCATTCGAAGGTAAATTCATTTATTGCCAGTTTCTTGTTTTCCGGTTTTGTATATGCTTTGGTAATCTTGTACACTCAAAAAACAGCTTTGAAACTCTTATTTGTGGTTTTGGCATTTATGGTTTCATTGATTTTTAGTTTTAATCAATTCCCATCTACCCCATTTTTATTGTTTGCCATTTGGCTGCCGACCATTATCCATGTCTACTTTTTTACAGGTGGATTTATTTTGTTTGGAGCATTGAAGTCGAGGAGCGCTTCCGGCATTCTTTCCTTTTTTATATTTCTGTTCTGCGGACTCCTGTTCTTTTTATATATCCCCGAAAATTTTGGAATTCCGGTTTCTGAATACGGGAAGAAGGCGTATTCTTTTTTTAAACTCCTAAACACAACATTATATGATGCATTTGGATTTGGTAGAATGTCCACTTCCGATGATGCATTATATTCTGCTCCGAATGCGTTAGCCATCATGCGATTTATTGCATTTGCCTATACCTATCATTATTTAAACTGGTTTTCCAAAACAACCGTGATTAAGTGGAATGAAATTTCGAAACAGCGCATGGCAATTATTATAGCCTTGTGGGTTTTGTCGGTTGTCTTGTATGCGTTCAGCTATAAAATCGGGTTTTATGCACTCTTCTTATTAAGTATGCTCCATGTGTTTTTTGAGTTCCCACTCAATCACCAAACCTTTATCGGAATCGGTAAAGAGTTTAGGTCAAGAATAAAAAAGTGACAATGATTCACCTTCATTACTTTTTAACCACATAGATACATAGAAAAGAAAAAAAGCAAGAATGTTACAGTGACACATAGCCCAAAATCGATTAATCGATTTTGGGCTATGTGTTTTTATGACCTCTTTTTTTACCTATGTATCTATGTGGTTTAATTTTTCGGGTTTTGTGCTTACTGATTAATGGTATATTTGCACCATGGCTAAAGAATTTTATTTAAAACACCACTCCTTTCATATTAAGGCAATTTTTTCTGCATTGAAAGACATCTTCGAAAAAAACGAATATGCGGATAAGGCGATCGAAAAAGTAATGAAAGCGAATAAGTATTGGGATGTTCGCGAACGCGGATTTGTTTCCGATGTAACCTACGACATGGTTCGTAACTGGCGATTATTATATGTGTCGGCTGGATTAGAACCGGCTGCTAAACTATCCGATCGAAACTTGTGGATGATCTTTGGAACCTATTTGGTTTTTGACGGATATGATTTACCCGAAAGCAATTACTTTAAAGGATTAAGTGAAAAGAAAGTGGTTTCCCAATTGGAGAAATTTCATAAAATCAGAAAAATTAGAGAATCCATTCCGGATTGGTTGGATGAAATTGGTGAAAAGGAGATTGGTAAAGATTGGGACAAAGTGATTCGTGCGTTGAACCAGAAACCAACAACCGTATTAAGAGCAAATTCTTTAAAAACAAATCCGAAGGAACTGCAAACAACTTTAGAAGCAGAAAATATTACCGACAGCACATTGATTTCTTGGTCGCCCGATGCTGTTGAGTTAAAGTTTCAACGAAATGTTTTCCGAACGGAAGCATTTCATAAAGGATTGTTTGAAGTGCAGGATGCCTCTTCTCAAATGGTTTCCGAATTCTTAAATGTACAACCGGGAATGCGGGTGGTGGATGCTTGTGCCGGAGCAGGAGGAAAAACATTGCATTTGGCATCGTTGATGAAAAACAAAGGTCGCATTATTGCCTTGGATGTAAAAGGAAGAAAACTGGAGGAATTAAAAAAGCGGGCTGCAAGAGCAGATGTTCGTATTGTTGAAACACGCGAAATCGATTCTTCGAAAGTTGTAAAACGATTAAAAGATACAGCAGATCGATTGTTGTTGGATGTTCCTTGTTCCGGATTAGGTGTATTAAGACGAAATCCGGATAGTAAATGGAAATTGACGTTGGATGAAATCGAGCGCGTAAAAACATTACAACGTGAAATCCTTACTAATTTTTCAGACATCACCAAAGTGGGAGGGAAGATGGTATATGCGACTTGTAGCATATTGCCTTCAGAAGGAGAAGATCAAGTGAAATGGTTTTTAAGTACAGTGGGTGATAAATGGAACTTACTTGGAGAAAAACGTTATTCTCCGGAAGTATATCATGCCGATGGTTTTTATATGGCGTTGTTAGAACGTGTAAAATAATTTTTTAAGCGTGTAAAAACACAATTCATTTTTAGTTTTTGCAACTAATTTTGCTCTTTGACAGTTTATTCGATTTTTTGAAAAAACAGAAAAAAACAGCGTTTTCAGAAAATAATTCAAAAATCATGAAAAATAATTTCATTTATTTTTGATGTGAATTAGAGACAAAATGGATTCAAAATGATTGATGTTTTTGAATGAATTGTAATGCAAATAAAAAAATAAAAAATCAAACAGTGTTTTTTTAATCTTCTGAATATATTGTAAAATCAATTAGTGCAGAGGTGAACAAAAAAAATAAAAAACAATTTTTTGAAAATTGATTTGAGTTTTTCAATTTAAAAATTTCAAAATCGAAAAGAGGATGAAGGAGGATATTAACAATATGAACAATTTAATGTTAATAAAATAAACCATAATTTTTTCGTTTGTGTTAAATATTTTTCTTACTTCGTATCAAATAATTTAATAACCAAAAAAACCATGGCAAAAAAAGCAAAAAAAGCTGCTCCAAAAAAAGCAGCGAAAAAAGCAGCTAAGAAAAAAGCAGCTCCAAAAAAAGCAGCTAAAAAAACAGCAAAAAAAGCAGCTAAAAAGAAAAAGTAAGAAAGAGCCCTTCGGGGCTTTTTTTTTGCTCTTTACTTTCCCTCCTCTCCATCATCTCTCAACACACACTATAATACATCAACTCCACTCAGCAGGACTATTCAATTGGTCACAGTGATTGCGAAGTGCAGATTATCGTAAATTCTACTTATTCTCTTTTGGAGTTATTCCAATACCGGGTGAATCATTCAAGGTAATCTTCCCATCCGTAAATGTGATTCCATCAAACAAATTGTTTTTGATGAGCAATGCACCATCTAAATCGGCATAGTCGGCAAACGGACTTAATTGTGCAGCAGCAGAAATTGCACAAGAGGTTTCACTCATACATCCAATCAATACTTTTAAATGGAGCGCACGTGCTTGCTGAATGATTCGATTGGCCTCGTGCATGCCTGTACATTTCATTAATTTAATATTGACACCGTGATAGCAATCTTTTACTTTCTCAAGATCTACATAACGCTGAATACTCTCATCGGCAAAAAGGGGGAGCGGACTTCTCTCAAACAACCATCGTGCATCATCCCAGTTGGTTTTAGGTAATGCTTGCTCAACAAACAAAACATTCTTGTCTGCTAACCATTCGATCATCTCCAACGCATCTTCTTTCTTTTTCCATCCTTGATTTACATCTATCGCAATCGGTTTATCGGTAATGCTTCGTATGGTTTCAATACTTGCTCTATCCTTTTCACCGTTCAGCTTTACTTTTAAAATTTTATAGGACGTCCCATCTTCTATCTTCTGTTTCAAAATTTCAGGTTCGTCAATTCCCAGTGTATAGGTTGTAAAGGGTGTATCCTCTTTATTGGCTCCCAACAATTGCCAGCAAGGTTTATTTTTCAGCTTCCCAACTAAATCGTGTAAGGCAATATCAATACTTGCTTTTGCTGCACATTGATGAGGGGCCACCAAATCAATTTCCTGAAGTAAGGATTCTATTTCAAATGGGTTCTTCCAGTTTTCAATAAGTGGAGTGCAGCGTTTTAAAAATGCAAGCACCGTTTCATGTGATTCTCCCAAATAAGGAGGCATACTTGCTTCCCCATAACCAATCACGCCTTCATGTTCCAATTCCACAAGAACAATTGGAGTGGAGGTGCGTGTGCCGTGTGCAATTTTAAACGGACGCTTAAAATATAAGGTATGGGGTGTGTAGGAGAGTTTCAATGGAATTATTTTCTACGAATGTAATTAGAATATTGTATTCATCCATTTGCATCCTTAAGTTTCTAGATGGTTAAATTTTATAGGAGGGAACAATTCACCTGTTAATTGTTTGTTAATAGAACCATTTGCTCACGTATATATATATCCTATATTTGTATACTAAACAAACAAACTTTTAAAAATGAAAAAGATAATCTTATTATTAGCGAGTCCGGCTATTTTATTTTTAGCAAGTTGCGGTGGTTCAAAAACAGAAGAAACTGCAGTTGCTATCCCGGGAATGATGGAAGTAGAGCTTAAAATTAATGGAAATGCACTTTC
This sequence comes from Bacteroidota bacterium, assembly GCA_016722565.1. Lineage (NCBI taxonomy): Bacteria > Pseudomonadati > Bacteroidota > Bacteroidota bacterium. The sequence continues at coordinate 514,180 of JADKIU010000007.1, read as the reverse complement.
AATCATGGTTCCTGATTCTACAAAAGGAAAAATGGAAATGGTAGAACAATCATGGGGTGCTACCGAAATTAAAGTGGGGAAAGATTTTCAAATCTCGATTGAAGAAGGTGAAGGGGATGTTGCTTTGATGAAAAGTGATATTTCTGGAAATGATGTAAACAAATTCAAGCGTTATTTAAAAGATGAACCTACATTATTGTTTTGGGAATCTGAAATAACAGCTCCTGAATTTCACTTCTATTCAATTGTAAAACCTGGAACGGTATCTTATATTGTTAAAGATATAGCTGGAGATATGTTTGGAGAAAAAGCAACTGAAACAATGGTGGAATCTGCTAAAACATTAAAAGCAAAAGATGCTCCTAAACCGGAAGCATAATTTATACATTACCTTATTAAAAAAGCCTTACTTGCATTTCAAGTAAGGCTTTTTTGTTTTAGATTCCTCCTCCCGATAGTCCCGATAGTCCCGATAGCTATCGGGATCGGGATTGGTCGGGATGACAAGTGTTATCTCTCTGATAACAATTGCAAATATCCTTTTGCATTGATCTCTTTTCCTCTGTTCGTTGTGGCTTTTAAAATATAAAAATAGGTTCCATCGGGTGCTGGTTTTCCATTTTTTGCTTTTCCATTCCAGCCACCAGTTAATCCATTGTAATCGGCCATTTTTAATCCCCAACGATCATATATGCTGTACTCAATCTCTTTCATGTGTGAGCTGGTCACCAAAAATAAATCGTTGGTTAGATCGCCATTGGGTGTAAATACATTCGGTATAAAAATCGTTCCTTCGCCTTCCACAATGATACAATATCTGGCCGTGTCGCTGCAGCCTCCTGTATTTTGAACAATCAAATCCACACAATAGTTGCCCTCATTTTCATACAAATGGTTCGGAGAAAATAAAATAGATCCATTCGCTGTTCCTGACCCCGGATCTCCAAACGCCCAAATATAACTTGTACCTCCTGTTGAGGTATTTATAAAATCAACCGTTGTGTTTGGATCTACAACATTGGATGGCGCAATTGTAAAATTGGCTACCGGATAATCAAAAACAGTGATCATATTCGGAACTGTTGTTGTTCCTACACATCCATTTGCATCGGTACATTCAATACTCACTGAATAAACACCCGCGTTTAAAAAACAATGATTAGGTGATGCCGTAGTCGCTGAATCCCCGTCTCCGAAATCATACATCACACTTGCACAACTTGTTCCGGCTAATTCGTTAAACTGAACACACAATGGTTTGCAATCTGTAAATTGATCGGCAGTGAAGTTGGGTGTCGGTAATGCATTAATCGTTACCGTTTGTGCTGCCGTATCACCACAGGTTCCTGAAAAAATATGGGTCACTGTAAATGTTCCTGCTCCGGAAACGGCCGGATCAAATGTTCCCACACTTGTATTCGTAATTCCTGTTCCACTCCAAACTCCTCCTGCGGTTACCGGAGTTAAATTAAAGGCGGCATCATCGATACAATGTGCTGGCTCAGCATTGATGGTTGCATCGGGTGGCAAACTTAAAACTTGTATGATGGAGGTGTCCATAGCCGGACAAGGAACAGTTAGATTATAAAATATAGTATAGGTCCCCGGACCGGCAAGTGAAGGATTAAATACTCCGGTAGTTGCATTGATACACGTTCCGCACGATGCACTCCAAACGCCTCCGGAGGATGCTGCATTAAAATTTACTAATGCACTTGAATCGCAAACCGTAAAACTTGAAAACGGTGAAAGAATGGTTGGATCGTTCGCAACTGGTGGAGCAGTGGTGCTATTTTGTGCAAGAAATCCTGCGAAGCCCGGACCGGAACTTACTTTTAAAATCAAAATATTTAATCCCGGTTGCCATCCACTGCACAACGAAAAAGATAATCCTCCTGCAGCACTGAAGCCAACATTAAAATAAGGAGAAGCAGCAGGCACACCTGCAAGTAATCCTGTTTGTGGAACGCCATTAATGTATACTTCATCCACCGAATTGTCGGTGAAAAAATCCATATTCAAACAAAAGGTTGCTGAATCTGAAAATGAACTTCCACATGCATTCACACAAGGAAGATAAAATTCAATTTTATAATAGTAATCGGTATTCACCGAATGGGTACCTGTTGCTGAATGTGAAATCCAATCACAATCCGGCCACGGACTTGTATAATAACTACCGGGAACACTGCTCATCACAATTGCAGGAAAATAGGGGCCGGCAATAGAGCCGGTTGCAATTTGCCAATTCGCATCATTACTTCCTCCCGGAAGTGTTCCACCCACACCATTGGTTGCTGTATTAAAAAGTGTTCCTGTTGGAACGGTGCTGCTGGAACATGTAACGGTATCCGCACAGTCAATTAATCCATCTCCATCATCGTCAACACCATTTCCACAATCTTCTTGTGCAAAGGTGGATGTCATGAACAAGGAAAAAGAAAAGAGTAGTAGTAGTTTTTTCATGTAGCGTTGTGTTTTTAAGAGCGATGCTCTTAATAGATTGAAAAAGGATTGAAAAGGTTGCATGCACAGGAATGAAATGCAAATTACGGAGCGTCATTGCAAGGCACGAAACAATCTTTCATTTGCTCGTAGATTGATTACTTCACTCGCAATGACACTCCGAAAATGAAATAAAATAAATACCTTTACTCCCGAAATGAACCGTTTACTCTCTTTATATCTTGGCTCTTTTGCTAACATTCAGCGCAATATTTGGATTCTATCTCTTGCCATGTTTGTCAATAGAAGTGGTTCGATGGTCTTGCTGTTTACCTCACTATACCTTACCAAAGATTTACACTTTACTATTTCTGAAGCTGGAATTGCGTTGAGCTTTTATGGAATAGGAAGTGTGTTGGGCTTCGTATGCCGGTGGATGGTTAACCGATCGAAAGAATTTTTTCGACATCATGTTTTTTTCACTCATCATCAGTGGATTGATCCTTTTATTGCTGTTGGTCGCTACAACACCTTTTACTATTTCGTTGATTATTTTTTGTTATGCTTTTGCTGCTGATATTTTTCGCCCGGCTAATTCAAAAGCAATTGCAGCCTATAGTACTCCCGAAAACAGAACCCGCTCCGTTTCATTGGTACGTTTGGCCATCAACTTAGGATTTTCAATCGGACCGGCTGCAGGAGGATTTGTTGCCTTGTATCTTGGATACAAATGGTTGTTTGTAATTGATGCCTGCTCCGGATTTTTAGCAGCAGCAATGTTGTGGATTTATCTCCCGAGAGTCACCGATGAAAGTAAAAAAAGTGAATCAGCGGTGTTAGACGATCGCTCCACATCTGCCTACCGCGATTGGCAGTATTTGATTTTTATTGTGCTCGTTGCTTTTTTTGGGATCTGTTTTTTCAACTCTTTGCCAGCATGCCACAATATTTTGCTGAGGTATGCAAATACAATGAAGATACAATCGGACTGCTCATGGCATTAAATGGTTTTCTGGTGGTGGTGATTGAAATGCCCTTGGTAGCCGCATTGGAAAAAAATAAAAACATATTTGCATTTATCATTGCCGGAGTATTGTGTTTGCCGGTTTCATTTGCCATTTTACATTTTGGAAATGGAATATTGATTTGGGCAGTCATCTATACCTTATTCATCACCATGTCCGAAATTCTGGCCATGCCATTTATGATGAACTATTCTTTATCCCGACCGGCAAAAGAACGACAAGGGCAATATTCTGCTTTGTATTCCATTTCATACGGACTCGCAAATATCTTTGCCCCGCTATTAGGTTTGGGCATTGCTGATAAATACGGTTTTGATAAAATGTTCTACTTTTTTATCGGATTGAGTTTGTTAACCGCCTTTGGGTTTTGGTTGTTGAAGCGAAGAGATGGGAGAAGGTGATTGTTTATTTGTTTGCTTATGGGAAAAAACATCAGACCAATTCTCTGAAAATATATTTTTCATCATAGTCTACTTCGAATTTTTTAAGAAAATCAAGATACTCTTCTCTAAAGGTATTCTTGCGGTGATGTAGCTCCTGATTTTCTATGTATTTAATAACATCCTTAATTTGTGATTTCCCATAAGAAAAGGCACCATAACCTTCCTGCCATTCAAATCTTCCATGAACAAACCTCTTTTCATTAATCCACTTTGAAGAACTTCCTTTTATGTCTTGCATCAATTCTGAAATAGATTGCGTTGGACGTAAGCCAATAAAAACATGAATGTGGTCAGATACACCATTTATAGCAATCATTTTATGGTTGTTTCCTTGAACAATACCCGTAATGTATTTATATAATTCGTTTTTCCAAGAATCTTTAATGCAAGAGTCTCTGTGTTTAACTGCGAAAACAACTTGAATGTGTATCTGGGTATAGGTGTTTGGCATACGATGTCGTCCCTACGGGACTTTATTTTGTTTATATTTTATTCTTATTATCGACATTTAATCCCTAACGGGATTTTTCAAAAGTAATTTATAAAACTAAAAAGAACTGCTATGATTTGTAGCAATATGATAAATGGACTTTAATATTCAGACAGAAAAGAGATTTTCAATTGTAATTATTGTCCCGTAGGGACATCCTATCGGCAGAAGAAAGGAGTAAGTGTTTTTTGAGTCCCGTAGGGAAGATATGTCGGTACTATGCGGCCTTTTATTCTTTCAAAAAAACATCATACCCGTATCTCAAAATCATAATGGATACAATCACCAGAAAGACAATCCGCACAAACCCATTTCCTTTTTTGAGTGCAATCTTACTTCCAATCACACTCCCGATAATGTTGAATGCCGACATTAAAATCGCCAACTCTAAAATATAGTCTCCATTTTTAATAAATACGATCAACGCGGAAATATTAGTGATGCAATTAATGATTTTAGAATAAGCAGATGCATTCACAAACTCAAATCCCAGAATCACCACAAATCCTAAAACGAAAAAGCTTCCGGTACCCGGACCGAAAAAACCATCATAGAATCCTACTACTATTCCAATCAATGAGCCAAATATGATTTGTTTGTTTCTTGTCAGCTGTTTGGTTTGAATCGATCCTAAATCTTTTTTAATGAAGGTGTAAATGGCAATTAAAATGAGAATGACTAAAATGATGGGTTTTAATGTTTCTACTTTTATGAAGCTAACTGCTTTTGCTCCCAGGAAAGAAGCAACGAAAGAAAAGAAGGAGATGATGAGTAGCAGTTTATAATCAAATTTGATTCGTTTGGAATATTGATATGCTGCAACGGATGTCCCGGCAAGTGCTGCAATTTTATTGGTTCCGAAAAGTGTCAGCAAAGGTTGGTTGGGCATGTTGATGAGTAAACCCGGTAATTGAATCAATCCACCACCTCCTACAATGGCATCGATAAACCCTGCAATGAATGCGAGTGCAATCAACGAAAGAATTACAATGGAAGTGTGGTCGAGAAAGATGTTGGAGAGATGCATTTAGTAGACTTTGCTTTTTCTTTATAATATCCTTGGAGTGATATGTGCAGTTCTTCCGATAATATGTGTTTTTTTATCAGGAAGAAGATATTCAAGATATTGACGCTTGCAACTGCCGTCTTTTGCTTTCAGCTCTTTGCTTACTAAGCTGAAATTATCAACTTTCAAAATTGTCTTGTATACTATATCCGACTTATTACTAACGCAGGTGAACTTCCCTTTGTTTAAGCATTTGAAAATTACATCTTCTGAAAAGCTGCCAAAGCAATCAAATGTGACAGTATCAGAAGATCTCAAAGTGCGTATCAAAATTCTTTTTTCTGCTTCATTTGAGCGTTTGACTAATCGGATGAGATATTTTTTATTGAGGTAAAGTGTAAAATCAGAGGTTCGAATTACCAGGATGGATTGTGAATTACTGTGTGCTTGGATGATTGTCGTATCCATCAGATCTGTTTGCGTCAGAGACTGTGAAGACAAGTTAGAAAAGATAAATAACAGAGGCAGTAAAAATAGTAATCTCATTTACCAAATATACTCAAAACCATTTAAAACAAAAACGCCCCAACATTTCTGTAAGGGCGTTCTCTAAATTAGTTGAGCTTATTGAGAAACCATTTTTTTCTCTTGACTCTTTCGTTCGGTTTCATCCAAAATAACTTTACGCATACGGATAGAACCCGGAGTTACTTCCACATACTCATCCATTTGAATGTATTCCATTGCTTCCTCTAAAGAGAAATTAATTTTTGGAGCAATGCGCATTTTATCATCTGTACCAGATGCACGCATATTACTTAATTTTTTCTCCTTCGTGATATTTACAACGATATCATCCTGACGGTTGTTTTCTCCGATTACTTGTCCGGTGTAAATTGGTTCACCTGGATCAACAAAGAATTTACCTCTGTCTTGTAATTTATCGATAGAATAAGGAATTGCAGTCCCCAATTCACCTGAAATTAAAACACCGTTGTTACGGCTAGGGATTGGACCTTTCCATGGTTCAAATGCTTTAAAACGATGTGCCATGATTGCCTCACCTGCTGTTGCAGTTAAGATGTTGTTACGCAATCCGATGATACCACGTGAAGGAATTTCAAATTCCAAATGTTGTAAATCACCTTTTGGTTCCATTAATAACATGTCGCCTTTACGTTGACTTACATACTCGATTACTTTTCCTGCAGATTCTTCAGGAACGTCAACCGTTAAATATTCAATTGGTTCACATTTCACACCATCAATTTCTTTGATGATTACCTGTGGCTGTCCAACTTGTAATTCATATCCTTCACGTCTCATTGTTTCAATTAAAACAGATAAGTGAAGAATACCACGACCAAATACTAAATAAGAGTCAGCAGAGTTTGTTTCTTCTACACGTAAAGCAAGATTTTTTTCTAATTCTTTAAATAAACGATCACGTAAGTGACGTGATGTTACAAATTTTCCTTCCTTACCAAAGAATGGTGAGTTGTTAATACAAAACAACATGTTCATGGTTGGTTCATCAATCGCGATAGGTGTTAATCCTTCCGGATTTTCAAAATCAGCAATCGTATCACCAATTTCAAATCCATCAATTCCGGTTATCGCAACAATTTCTCCAGATTCAATTGATTCCGTTGTTTTTGCTTTTCCTAAACCTTCGAAAATGAATAATTCTTTTATACGAGATTTAATGATAGAGCCATCTCTTTTCACTAACGATACTGGCATGTTTTCTTTTACTGAACCACAATATACTCTTCCAACTGCAATACGTCCAACAAAAGAAGAATAATCCAAGGAAGTGATTTGCATTTGCAAGGTTCCTTCTTGACGAGGAGCTTCCGGGAAGAAATCAATGATGGTATCCAATAAATAAGTAATGTCGGAAGTTGGATTTTTCCAATCCGGACCCATCCAACCTTGTTTGGACGAACCGTAAACGGTTTTGAAATCCAATTGTTCTTCGGTAGCATCTAAGTTGAAGAACAAATCAAAAACTTGATCATGTACTTCGTCTGGGCGACAGTTTGGTTTATCCACTTTGTTGATTACCAATACTACGCGCTTGCCTTGTGCTAATGCTTTTTGTGTTACGAAACGTGTTTGAGGCATTGCACCTTCAAATGCATCCACTAACAAAACAACACCATCCGCCATGTTCAATACACGTTCTACTTCTCCTCCAAAGTCAGCATGGCCCGGAGTATCAATGATGTTGATTTTTGTTCCTTTATATCGTACTGAAACGTTTTTTGCCAAAATGGTAATACCACGTTCGCGTTCCAAATCGTTGTTATCAAGAATTAGTTCTCCTGATTCCTGATTTTCGCGGAACAATTTTCCTGTGTGTAAAATTTTATCTACCAGGGTTGTTTTTCCGTGATCGACATGGGCAATGATGGCAATGTTTCTAATGTTTTTCATTTTGTTTGTGTTAAAGCACGAATGTTTCAAATCAAATCAGATTCTCACTATTCGTAAATAGTTCATTTTAAGGGTGCAAAAGTAGTCAATTTTATTCGTATTTGAGCATAAGCCGACCGTATATAATTGATGTTTGTCGAAAATATGTACTAAATAGCCACAGATTCACTGATTTATAGGGGATTTCTTATCTTTCAAATAGGTTAACAGAGGACAGAAATTAACGACTATTTATAAATCCTTTTACCTAATTTTACACAAAAAAATTTGTGAATCTGTGGCGAAATTCGGGAAAATCTAGTTCTATAAAACAATGAAAAACACTAAAATTTGGTATGCCAACCCTACAGTGGAAAGCATCGAATGGATGAATGCCAATACTGTTGCTGAATCCTTGCACATTCGGGTTACTGAAATCGGGGATGATTATATCAAAGGAACCATGCCAGTGGATGGGCGAACAAAACAGCCATTCGGACTCCTACACGGTGGTGCATCGGTTGCTTTGGCAGAAACGTTGGGAAGTATTGCTTCTTTTTTAATGGTGAACCCCGATTTATTTATTGGAGTCGGCATCGAAATCAATGCCAATCATATCAAAGCGGTAACCGGTGGAATGGTAACCGGAATATGCAAACCCATTCATGCCAAAGGGATGAATCACATTTGGGAAATTAAAATTTACAACGATGCAGGTGACTTAACCTGTATCAGTAGGTTTACCTGCAGTGTTGTTTCAAAAGCGAAAGTATTAGGGAAAGGATAGTTAGTTCGCAAAAAAGGCTTCGGCTGTAATTTTTTTCGCTTGCTCTGTTTCATCTGGCCGAATTTTTATCTCATAGGTTGAATACGAATCAAGTGAACCTCTTTTTTCCTTTTTCATCACCAGCGCATCTTTCCCGTCATTCAGCTGAATGAAGGTATTGTTGTTTTTAAATCCCCCTTTTACGTTAATATTGCTGAATGTTTGCTCTGCATTCCAATCGTTGCCAAAATAGATTTTTAAAAAATATTCTCCATCAGGTACTTCTCCCATTTTTATTTCCGATTCACTGTTCATGTATAAGTTGCGGATGGTTTTATTCGGAGCATTTTTTTCTACCAAACAAACAATCGCTTCAAGCTTGCTTCCATTAAAAAAGGCGATACTGTTTTTACTGCCTTCATCGTAGCGCTCTTCACCAAAAAAAGTAGTGAACGGAGAATCATAGTTACTAATTGGAAAGGGAGCAGCAGGAGCTTCTGACTCTGCTGGTTGCTCTGTTTTTTGAAGAACAGTAGTGGACGAAGCCGTTGTTTTTTCAGTAGAATATGAAATGATAAAGTACAATAGGATGAGTGCAATTCCAATACTTACCAAGATTTGCCAGGTTTCCTTTTCTTCCTTTTTCTCCGGTTTGTTCGCTGCCGCTTTTCGCTGCGCTTGTGCATAGGCTTGTTGCTGTTGATACTGCGCTTGCTGTTGGGCATACTGATAAGCGTTGCCGGTGTATTGCGGTCCGCCCGAGCTTGGTCGTTGTTGCGGCTGTGTGCGGTTCGTGTAAGAAGCTTTTAAATCGTATTTTTTTCGCTTTTCAGGATTGGAAAGAATCGCATACGCTTGTTGAATTTCTTTAAAATATTCTTCCGCAGCTTTATTGCCGATATTTTTATCCGGATGGTATTTTTTCGCCAACAAGCGATACGCACTTTTGATTTCTTCAAAAGTAGCAGTGCTCTTTACTTCTAAAATAATATAATAATTCTTTTCTGCCATTTTTTTCTAGCAACTAATCAGCACAAAATTAAAAAGACGGACTGCTTACCGTTCTGAATTTCTGTGTATTTATTTTTGAATTTTTCGGATACTTAACAGAAAAAGAAAGCTCAATTTTTTTTACTTCACCAGGTTGTAGTGTATATTTCCATACCAGCTTCCCTGTTTTTGCATCGAACTCTGCTTTTGTTGTTTCAATGGCATCCACCGTTACATCACTTTGTGTAGAAATTGGTAATTGGTCTTCTACTTCAATTTGTATGGGTGTTTTACGATTATTTTTCACCATCATCTCGTAGGCAAATGTTTCCTTGGTGGTATTGCCAATGTATTTTTTTGTATTGAATTCTTTTACCTTGCTACGTGTTACCAATACTTTATTGTCGCGCCCTAAAGATAAATCTAAGGTATCATCCGCACTTCGGGTATAGATATAGGATTGCCCGACAAATGTTCCACCGTAATAAACGTTAGCCGGTCCTTCCACTAAATCCAAATCTTCCCAGCCGGTGATGCGCGCCAATAAAAAGGCATCACGATCAAGTTTGGGCGCACTGAAATGTTGGAATGTAGCCGGTAATTTATATTCAGTTACATCTACGATATACGGTTTTGAATCGGATGGAAACGTATATGGTGTTTTGATTTCAAACTCTGCACTCAATTCGGCAATTTCAATTTCTACAAATTGAACATTGGGTTTTGCTGGAATACTTTTTTGAATCGAAATTTCGTTGCTGTTGGAAATAGAATTCTGCATATAGCCTTCTCCTGATTGATAAGCAGGTGCTGCCGATTTTTGTTTCGCGTAAACATTTCTGTTTTTTTGAACGGAAACATAGGTTAAATCCCACGGAAGCAATTCGGGTTTGGAAGCACTTTTTGATGGGTCGGCTGTAGACAATTTTAGTTTTACATCATTCCAATCAATACCGGTATTGTTGTAAACTTTCGCACGGTACTTTAATTCGATTGGCAAATTAATATCTTCTGCATGCAAGTCGTAGCTGGGTGCCCACCCTGCATCACTTACCAAATATTTTAAATCAACGGTAGAAGAAATTTTAGCGGATGAAGAAATCAATACTGAAATTTCGGAAGTGGGTTGATTGTTTTTTGCATTCAACTCATTCAGTTGCTGATTGATTTTTGTTAATGATTCTTGAAGGGTATTGCGCTTTTTATCCAGCTTTGAAATCTCTGTATTGATTTCTTTGATTCGAGCACGGTAAAAATCAGCGGCAAGTTTTAGTTCTGTAATGGCAACACCTTTATCCTGGCCACCAATGGATTCATTTTTAAGAAGCATATTTTTTTCAGTCATGTATGCATCTTTATCATTGTTGGCAGCACTAATACCATCTGATAAAATGGTTACAGAATCTTTTAGTAGTTTAATTCTGTTGCTTTCTTTTTGGTTGGACATATAATTGACTGCATCCGAAATAGCAAGGATCGCAACATTTCCGCTGGCGCTTACTTGGATACTTTTTGAATCCAATTTTGGTGAGAGTCCGGTAAATGTAATTTTATTTCTACCCGGTGCCAGTGTGATTGTTTTGCTTTGGCTAACTTCTGCTCCATAGAGGTAGATGATAACCGACTGCACCGGAACACTAATGTCTTGAGTGGTTTCAGTCGTTTGGGCAAGTGATACAGTTGTAAAACAAAACGCAATAACCAGTGCAAAAAGTGATTTTATTTTTTTCATGTCGATTTGTTTTAAAAAACAAAACCCTGACATTGATAAACAACTCGTCAGGGTTTTATTAAATGAAATTAAAATTTTATTTTTTCTCTTCGCCTTTAGGAGCAGCAGGAGTAACATCTTTTAAATATACTTGAGAATAATCTCTGTAACGCATCGGGTTAGAGAATAAATTACGAACGTTAGATTTCACCAGACGGTAATTTTCATCATACCACAACATCATAATTGGAGCATCATTCATCATGATTTGTTCAGCTTTCAATAAGTCAGCATATCCTTCTTCTTGTGTTTTTGCAGCTTTTCCGGAGTCAAACAATTTATCAAATTCTTCGTTTTTGTAACGAGGAGTGTTTGGATAAGAAGGTTGAGCAATGTCAGCAGGAACAGTAGCACCATAAAGAATCCACAAAAAGTTTTCTGGGCTAGGGAAATCGGCAATCCAAGCTGCGCGGAAAATTTCAGCACGTGCAAATTTTGCATCTTCCATTTTTTGTTTTTGTGGAACAACTTCAAAGTCAACATTTACATTTAAAACTTCCATCAATTGTTTTTGGATTTCCAAAACAACATTTGTGTTTTTTGCTCCACCGCTGTTCAATTCAATTTTCACTTTCGGGAATCCTTTACCATTAGGATATCCAGCTTCTGCTAATAATTTTTTTGCTTTTTCAGCATCAAAGTCATAACCAGTGATTTTGGTAATGTCGTATCCTTTAAAAGAAGGAGGAGAGATACCATTAATAGCAGGACCGTAAGCTTCACCTTTTAATACATCTTCAACAATTTTATTTCTGTCGATTGCATAAGAGAATGCTTGACGAACTTTAATGTTGTTAAATGGTTCTTTCGTCATGTTGAACTCGTAATACTGACTTGCCATTTCTGGAGAACGCTCTAAAACGTATTTTGGTGGCTTGTTTTGAAAGTCTGCAATTTGGCTTTCCACCATGTCTTTAATAGATTCAGAAGGAAGACCGATAACCATATCCAAGTTACCATTTTGGAAATTATCCAATTCTTGTTTTTTGGTTGGTAAGAAGCTGATGACAACAGAATCCAAGAAAGGTAATTGGTTGCCCAATGAATCTGTTCCGTGGTAGTTGTTGTTACGTTTTAATAATGCTTTATCAGTAGCTCCGTTTTCAACAAACATAAACGGACCGGTACCAACTTTCATATCAGCACCATATTTTTCATAAGCTTCTTTTGCGATTACGCTGGTAACAGGAGATGCCAAAGCAAATAAGAAAGAAGAGCTTGGAGAAGTTAAAGTAATAGAGATGGTGTAATCATCCGGAGTTTTAATTCCGTCAATAGTACCATTTGGCTTACCTTTACTTGCTTCAAAAAATTTGTTTGCACCTACTACGCGATCTTTGAAGGTTGCTGCGAAGTTGGAGTTGTCTTTGTTGTCTGTACATAATAATTCAAAAGCATATTTAAAGTCAGAAGACTTTACTTCTCTGCCTTTTCCGTCAGGGAAACATTCGTTATCTTGGAACATCACGCCTTTCTTTAAATGGAAGGTGTAAGTTGTTCCTGCTGCATCCACATCCCATTTTTCCGCTAAACTAGGGATAATGGAAAGGTCTTTAGCATTAAATTTTACTAATCCTTCGTATATTTGGTTAGCGATATGAGCTGACCCGATATCCGTGATCCCTGCAGGGTAAAGTGTTTGAAATTGTTCAGTTTCATTGATTCGCAACGTTCCGCCATAAACTTTGTCGCCTTTTGCAACTCTGTCGGACCCGCCTTCGCTGGTAGAATTAGAGCAAGAACTAAATAGAACTGCTACAGAGAGGATAACTAAAAAGGATTTTTTCATAAGATTGTATTACTATATATATTGATAAAACGCGTGTATTTGGTGTTAAAATTAAATGCAAGATTACTGCATCTTTCACAAACAAGCAAGTAAATATACAAAAAAACTCGATTTTTGCCCAATCTTGGAAAATATTTGATTTTGTTTACGAGAGATGTATTGTGTATGACAAAATTGTTTAAATTTGCGATGAATTCGAAAAATTAATGATTTTTTATTTTGAAATTATTAAATAAGATTATAATATTGCGTTCGAAAATAAGGAACCCCTATTATGAGTTCTTGTTTTTTACATAAAAAAGTACAATGAAAAAAATACTGTTTACTGCTTTTAGTTTAATTGTTTCATCTTCGGTTTTTGCTGTAGGAGTAATAGTGCTGGAAGGAAACTATCAAGGAAAGAATCTCTATATTCAAAATCCATTTGCTGGATCTGGTGTTGGTTTTTGTGTACAAGAAGTTAGAGTTAACGGAAACGTTACAACAGATGAGATTGCATCAAGTGCATTCGAAATTGACTTTAGAAACTTACAATTGAAGATTGGAGATAAGGTAGAGGTGAAAATTACGCATAAAGACGATTGCAAACCAAAAGTGTTAAATCCAGAGGTGTTAAAGCCGAAAAGTACATTTGAGATTGTTTCAATGGCTGTAGGTTCTGATTTAACTTTCAAATGGTCAACAAAAGGCGAAACTGGTAAATTAGCTTATATTATTGAGCAATTCCGTTGGAACAAATGGGTGAAAGTTGGTGAAGTTGAAGGAAATGGTACTCCTGACCAAAATAACTATTCTTTCTTAGTTGCCCCTCACTCCGGTAAAAACCAGTACCGTGTGAAACAAGTAGACTATACTGGACAACCGAAATTATCTAAAACAGTTGATTATAACTCTACTTCACCTGAAATTACATTCAGCCCGGCTAAAGTGTCCAAAGAAATCGGATTCTTCGCAGGTAGTACACCTACTGAAACCATGTTTGAGATTTATGACCAATTCGGGAACATCGTAAAACGCGGATTTGCCTCTACCGTAGACGCTTCTAATTTGCCCAAAGGTGCATATTATTTGAACTACGACAACAAAATGGGCGAGTTCATCAAAAAATAAGTTGCTCGTCCACTTGGATAACAACTCGAAATGATAAATTTTAAAAAATAATCCCGGTCCCACGATCGGGATTATTTTTTTGTACTAACCTAAATAATTGATAATGTTAAAGATAGAGCATATTGGGATAGCCGTAAAGAACATTGAGCAATCCAACGACCTATTCACTAAATTATTCGGAAAAACGCCTTATAAGCTCGAAAAAGTGGCAAGTGAAGGGGTTTCTACCTCCTTTTTTCAACTGGGAGACAGTAAAATCGAATTATTAGAAGCCACCGATGAGAATAGCCCCATTGCCAAGTTTATTGAGAAAAAAGGCGAAGGAATTCATCATATTGCCTTTGAAGTGGCCGATATTCATGCAGAAATGAAACGGTTACAGTCGGAAGGCTTTACATTACTATCAGAACAACCCAAAAAAGGGGCAGACAACAAGCTGATTTGCTTTTTACACCCCAAAGGAACTAATGGTGTACTGATTGAATTGTGTCAGGAGATTAAGTAAAAAGTCCCGCAAATACGGGACTTTTAGTGGTGGGCCCACTTGGAATCGAACCAAGCACCCACAGATTATGAGTCTGTTGCTCTAACCGAATGAGCTATAGGCCCGGCATTTATACTCTGCGGAGAGTTAGGTTGTATTAACCCTTTTGCATTACTGCAAAAATTGGATTGCGAAATTATATAAATAGAACGAATTAACAAAACTCTACTCCCTTTAAATTGTGGACATTCAATCAAAGAACATAAAAAACATCATCTTCGATTTGGGTGGTGTTATCATCAATATCGATTATTCACTATTGATAGACGCCTTTTCAAAAATTGGACTGCCTCATTTTGAAGCGTATTTTTCTCAAAAAGAACAAAAGAAATTATTTGATATTTATGAGAAAGGATTGATTTCTTCACAATCATTTAGAGACGAACTGAAGAAACAATGCAAACCCGGAACAACCAACGAAGAGATTGATACTGCTTGGAATGCAATGTTGCTGGATTTGCCCTTACAGCGATTGGATTTGTTGATGAAGGTGAAAAAGAACTACCGGACTTTTTTACTAAGCAATACCAACGAAATTCATATGCTTTTTATTAATGATTATTTAACGAAAAAATTTCAGGTCCCTAATTTTAATCAGCATTTTGAAAAGACCTATCTCTCCTATGAAATAAACATGCGAAAACCCGATGCGGAGATATTTCAATTTGTTTTGAATCAAAATGGACTCAAGGCGAATGAAACCCTTTTTATCGATGATTCATCGCAACACATTGAAAGCGCCAATTCCTTGGGTATTCAGACTTACTTCTTAGATGTAAAAAAACAAACAGTGCTGGATCTATTTTAAAACAGATGGTTTTCGAATCAATTTTAAAATGATTATTTTTGTAGAAACAATAAGCTGATGAAATTGATATCCCTAAAAGTAAATTCCTTTTTTCCTTTCTTTTTCTTCTTCTTGTTTTTTGGTAGTTCAGTGATTGCTCAAACAACTGATGATACCGAAAAACCACCCAAAAAAATTGCCGATCCGAAAGATCATATCGTAGTTGATTTTAGTTTTGATTCCTACCGTAACTGGCCAACCGGTATCAGTCAAAAACCATATTCGTTAGGTGGAAATGCCTATTTGATGTGGGATTACCCCTTTGGATACGGTCCGTTTAGTGTTGCTGTCGGAGCAGGATTCAGCACACATGATGTGCATACAAACGGACAACTAACCTATTCAATTGATGGAAAATATACCTCCTTTGTGCCTTTAACTGTAAAGTACAATACCAACAAGTTTTCCATGAATTACATCGAAATACCTGTTGAATTGAGGTTAAGAACACGAGGAGAGAAAAGTTTTAAATTGACCATTGGCGGGAAAATCGGTTATGCCTACAATGTGCATACAAAATATGCGGATGCCGATGGGAAAATAAAAGTGTATCGAATCAAAAACATCGATCCGTTACGTTATGGTATTACGCTCAGAATCGGGTACAACAAATTTAATTTGCAAGGGTTTTATGCGTTGTCTGAAATTTTCAAAAAAGGAAGAGGCGAACCAGGAATGACTCCTTACTCAATAGGTGTCGGGATGTTGTTGTATTAATAAAACAACATCAACCCCAATTCAATAAAAAATCCCAAAACAAATCCTGTATATACTTGCGCAGGACTGTGTGCATTGAGTTTCAGTCGTGCATACCCAACAATTCCAGATAATAAAACGATGGCAATGAACGCAATGCTCATATCCATTTGAACCCGATAAATGATGCCCAGTGCGGCTCCTGCAATTCCTCCAATGCCAATGGTATGCGCACTGATCTTCCACTTGAAATTAATAAGGAACGTGAGCAAAATAGAAATGCCCGCTCCTAAGATGACAATTTTGAAAATACTCGGAAATTCAGCATCGTAAAATAGATAGAACAATGCAAAAAAATAAAGGGCGGTGCTGCTATAGGGAATAATTCGTTCTTCATTGGTTTCCATTTCCAAACTTTGAATCCGCTTCATCTTCAATAATATCAACGCGTTGACGGTTGGGAGTAAAAACGTAAATAAAAAGGTAACGCCCAGAATAATATATTTTAGTAATGCAGGAACAAATGTGGAAATGTAATTTTCTGTAAAAAGATAAATGCAAACCCGTAAGTTGGCATTAATAAAGGATGAAATACATATGAAATAATTTTAGCGAAGCGCGCCTCTGTATCCACCATTACAATTCCTTTCTTAGTCGAGCAACAGGAATATCCAGCTGTTCACGATATTTTGCGATGGTTCTTCTGGCAATATTATAGCCCTTTTCCTTTAATATTTTGGTGAGCTTATCATCGGTTAAGGGTTTCTTTTTATTTTCTGCCGCGATACAATCTTCCAAAATCTTTTTTACTTCACGGGTTGAAACTTCTTCTCCGCTATCGGTTGAAAGCGACTCACTAAAAAACGATTTTAATAAAAATGTTCCGAAAGGGGTTTGAACATATTTACTGTTTGCTACACGCGAAATCGTAGAAATGTCCAAGTTTACTTTTTCTGCAATGTCCTTTAAAATCATTGGTTTTAAAAGCGTTTCATCACCCGTTAAAAAATATTCTTTTTGATATTCCATAATGGCATTCATGGTATACAACAAGGTATAACTGCGTTGTTGTATCGCATCGATAAACCATTTTGCTCCTTCCAGCTTTTGTTTTACAAACATGGAAGCTTCCTTGCTGCTCTTATCTTTTGATTTTGAATATTCTTCCAACATTTGAGAATATTCCTTGCTTACTTTTAAATCGGGTGAGTTACGGGAGTTCAAGGTTAAAATCAACTGTCCCTCTTCATTCACCATCATAAAATCGGCAATCACCTGCTGATGGCTTTTTTGACCATCTGCCATGGAGTTTCCTGGTCGAGGATTTAACTTTAAAATTTCTTGAATAACTTCTTTTAAAGTGTCATCATCAATCTCCAGCTTTTTCGAAATTTTATCGTAATGTTTTTTCGAAAACTCATCCATTTGTTTTTCTACCACTTCGGTAGCGAGCTCGACAATCATGCTTTGCACTTCAATTTTTCTTAATTGAATCAATAAACATTCTTGTAAGTCACGGGCGCCTATTCCAGCAGGTTCAAAATCCTGAATCACTTTTAATAATTCATTTAATTCGTCTTCGGTTGTGGTAATGTTTTGTGAAAAGGCGATATCATCTACAATCGAAGATAATTCTCTTCGTAAATATCCATCATCGTCTAAATTCCCGATGAGGTGCAATGCAATCTGATATTCCCGGTCATCCAGGTCTTTCATCCCTAACTGACTTTCCAACATATCTTGAAAAGTAACGCCTACAGAAAAAGGAATTTCCTTGCGTTCTTCATCCGGACTGGTATTGTTTACTTTGGTTTTGTAGGATGCACCTTCATCGTCATCCATGTAGTCGCTCAAACTAAAATCTTCACGTTGATTGTCGTCATCTTTGGCGGTATCATCAAACTCCTCATCATTATCAAATTCATCTTTCGGCTCATCATCTGTATCTACACCTTCTTCCAGTGCAGGATTGATTTCCATTTCTTCTTTGATACGTTGTTCGAGGGCGATAGTAGGCAACTGCAACAATTTCATCAATTGAATTTGTTGCGGGGATAATTTCTGTAATAATTTTTGCGACTGAATCTGCCTTAACATAATCGTTCTGCTCGTTTCCACAAAATTAACAAAAATTCAGCCAAAAAAACCAGGAAAGGGGGAGGAATGAACGGATAAAAAAATAAGCTCGAAAGGGTGTTCATTTCGAGCTTATTACAAAGGAAAGGTGTTTTTTTATTTCTGCACAATCACACGTTGTTTTGCAAGAATGCTGGTTGGATTCGAAATAATAATCGTATACAATCCTGCAGGATAATTAACTGTTGAAATTTGATCCATCGATGAAGTGGTCAATTGTTTTTCAAATACTTTCTTGCCGGTCATGTCGTAAACAACCAACAACGCATTTTGTACATCAACCGTATTTAAATTACCCAATTCTATGTTTACAAAATCAGTTGCAGGATTTGGGTAGATGTTTAAATTAAGCGTTGTTGTTTCGTTCACAGACGCAATATAGAAGCAGAAATCTGTTGATTGATAATATTCCGTTGTATTGGAACTGAAAGTAGTGTTGGTAACATTTACACCAAGTGGTGAAACATTACAAGTCGTATCTAATTCTGCAGCTAAAATTTGAGCATCATCTGTTGTGTTTTCAACTGGAAAATTATAGTTGTTGCAAATTTCATTTGGATCACCTGAGAATTTGAATACAATAGAAGAAGTATCGTTCAACCAAGCATGAAAGCTGATGTTTGCGCTTGGAGATTTGGAAAATAGTGTTGAATAAGAGAATGGATTTCCGTTGACAACAGCACCAATTCCTTTGCTCCAAGTAACATTACCTGTTGCGCCTAATTTTGTTAACTTGTAAGATGGTGTTGTTGATAATAGAATAAATTCATTTGAGTTGGTTACAATCGCATCGTGATAAGAAGTCGTTCCGGAAAGGTTTTTTGCATAGATAAAATTTCCATTCGCGTCTATCTTCTGAACAAATGTAGCTCCTCCAGTTCCATAAGTTCCTAGGATATAAAAATTACCAAGATTATCCTTTTTGATGGATTTTGTCCAGCGATAGGACATATCCGTATAGGAACGAGACCAAATCAATGAACCATCCGGTGCTAAATTGATAATTGTTTCGAAGTTCTCATCTTTCAAGGTGGAAATACATCCACCACTTAATGTTACTTCAGAACAAAAGCCCGGACATTTTCCATCGTCTCTTGGGCCTGCTAATCTTTTAGTCCACAACACATTTCCATTGGCATCCAATTTAATAATTCCCATAAAGCCATATGCAGAAACAGAAACATAATAATCACCTGAAGGGGTTTCGTTTAAAGAGTGATTATAATAGATGGACACTACTG
Source organism: Bacteroidota bacterium (assembly GCA_016722565.1). Lineage (NCBI taxonomy): Bacteria > Pseudomonadati > Bacteroidota > Bacteroidota bacterium. Next base: position 494,463 of record JADKIU010000007.1, on the reverse strand, counting down.
ATGGAACATTTAATTGTTTTTGCCAAAGAACAGCTCCGGCTGAATTAAATTTTACGATAAACAAATCGTTTACATCCCCAAATAAGCAGGTGTAAGCCCCGCTGGCTGAACATGACAAACCTTTCATATTCGTTGCAAGAGTGAAAGATGAAGGGATGATTAAATTCGAGAGGGTAGATACCCCTCCTGTTGCACTAATTTTTTTAACATTAATAAGGCGTTCACCACCAATGGCAGATATCTGATGCGTAATGATATTTTCTCCGGACGGTAACGTAGCTATATAACTGTAGTCGGCTGCAGAGGAAGAAGAAATGGGTAGAACCACAGCATTATCAATTGATAACATAACGCTTGCATCGGTTTGTGCTTGCGCAATCGATGCAGTTAGTATTGCTGAAAATACAAGTAGAAATTTTTTCATGGAGTTCGTTTTAAGTGAGTATTCAACCCATTGTTGTTTCATGAAACAAAGGATTAAGTGACTAATTTATAACAGATTACGGAAAAAAGCAAATAAAATTGGATTAAATTCTGAAACCGATAACCAGTACGTCATCCACCTGTTCGATTTCGCCTTTCCAGGCAAGGAAATTTTTATGAAGTAGTTCTTCTTGCTCTTTGATTGGCTTTTGATAAATGTCGGAAATGAGTTTTTGCATATTTCCTACCATGAATTTTTTTCCTTTTGCACCACCAAACTGATCAGCATATCCATCGGAAAAAATATAAACGATATCTCCTTTTTCAACAGGAATACTATGATTAGTAAATGTGCGTTTGATTTCGTTGTCCATTTCCAAGCCCCCAATCGGAAATTTATTCGCTTTAATCATTTCAAAGGATTCGTCACCAGATTTTCCTTTTCTAAAAATCCATAACGGTCGATTGGCTCCTGCATACTCTAAAATTGTTCCTTCTTCATTTAAGGAACAGAGTGCAATGTCCATTCCATCTCGTCTTTCATTTTCTGAATTGCCACTTTGTTTCAAGGATGTTTTCACTCCAATGTGCAATTCATTCAAAATTTCTGCAGGAGAAGTAATATTTTTTTCCGTTACAATCTCGTTCAATAATGTATTCCCGATAATACTCATGAATGCTCCAGGAACACCGTGGCCGGTACAATCTACCGATGCGATAAATCGTTTGTTGTTTCGTTTTGCAAACCAGTAAAAATCACCACTCACAATGTCTTTTGGTAAATACAGTACAAAAGCATCTTTTAATTCTTTGTGTAAGTTTTGCAATGGTGGCAACAATGCTTCCTGAATATTTTTTGCGTATTTGATACTATCCGTAATATCATGATTCTTCGCTTCAATAATGGCTTTTTGTTCTGTTACTTCTTTGTTAACGATTTCTACTTTTTCTTTTTCTTGTCGCAATTGGAATGTTCGTAATTGGACTTCTTGCTCCAATTCAATTTTTGCTTTTTGAAGGTTGCGTGTTCTCACTACGATGAATAAATAGATGAGTGCGAAAATGATAATAACCGCAATAGTATAGAACCACCAGGTTTGATACCATGGAGGAAGAATCGTGAATTTGAAGGTCACATCTTTTTCATTCCACAATCCATCATTGTTCATTGCTTTCAGATGAAAAGTGTAGTCTCCAGCAGGCAAAGAAGAATAGGTGGCTTCCGTTTTGGAAGTAGGAGGAAACCAATCTTCATCTGCACCTTCTAATTTGAATTGATATTTTACTTTATTCGGGTTGGTGATACAAACACCGATAAAATCGAAGGTGATGTGGTTTTTATCATAAGGCAAAACCAATGTGTTTGGTAGGTTTGTAATATTGTCGATGCCTTCTGAATATTTTGTTAAGTCGTCATCAGCATTTTGAAAAAACAAACGTATTCCGGTAATGCGTGTTAACGCTTCCTGATGATTGATTTTATCAAAATTAGGATTGTAAACAGTGGCTCCTTTAATTGTTCCGAACCAAAGATTACCTTGGTCGTCTTTCATTTGTGAATTAAAATTACATTCCACACCTTGCAAGCCTTCCTCTTTTCCGTAGTGTTTGATGTCGAGTGTATTGTTTGTTCGAAGTAGTTCGAGGTTTATTTTGTCGATTCCGTTGTTGGTTCCTATCCACAAGAAATCTTTATTAAGTAACATCAAGTATACCTTGTTAGCAGCCAGTCCATCTTTTATACTGATGTTTTTGAAGGTGGTATAATCGTAACTAAAAATTCCTTCGTCTGTTCCAAACCAAAGCAATCCGGATTTGTCTTGTAAAATAGAGATGACACGTTTGTTTGTAAAACCGTTTGATTTATTAAATCGTTGAAATGAGTTGCCATCGTATTTAATCACACCATTTTCTGATGCCAGCCAAAAAGCATCCTTGTGATCTACAAAAATGTTGTATACCGGAAGGTTCACCTCGAAATTTTTGGTGTTTTTTGAATCGAGTGTGGTAAACGTATTGTTTTTAAAATAGGACAATCCGGAAGCTGTTCCAATCCAAATGGTGTTTTTTGCATCGATGTAAATGGATAGAATATTGTTTTCTGGGAGTCCATCATTTTTAGAATAGTTGTGAAAAGATTTTCCATCAAAAACGCTTAAGCCGGATTTGGTTCCGAAATAAATGTTTCCTTGTTTGTCTTCTGTGATCGCTTGAACATCATTATCGGCTAATGAGTGTTGAATATCTTTAATGTTTACTTTGTAATTGATTATTTTACCATTTATCAAGCATACTACACCAAAATCTTTTACACCCATCCAGATGTTTTTTCGCGAATCTTGAAAAATACATTTGATATAATCGCCTGGCAAACTATCTTTTGAACTATATGAAACAAATGCTTCACCGGTAAATTTTGAAACACCAAATCCATCTGTTCCAAACCAAAAATTCTCTTCACGGTCCTGTAATCCACACATCAATATATTGCTTGCCAGTCCGTTTTTACTCGTGTATTTTCGATGCGTAAATCCATTGTATTTATAAATACCTTCGCTTGTTCCAAACCATAAATTATTTTTTGAATCGGGAATGATGGACGTGAACGCAACATTTTCTTGTCCTGGGATATTTACTTTTTCAAGTGCTCCTCCGGTAGTAATGCGATTGATTCCGGAGTTGGTTCCAATGTATACATTGCCTTGTAAGTCTTCATTGATAGAGCGCACAAAATTATCTTGCAATCCTTTGGAACTACCGTAATAAGTAAATTTTTTAGTAGTAGTATTGTATTTGATAACGCCATCTGTAATGGTACCAAACCAAATGTTATTTGCTTTGTCGGCATAAATAACAAAAATGCGCGCTTTGTTTAGGAGAGTATCTGAATTAAATGGAACAATTTTATTGTTGATGAGTTGACAAACACCTTTACCTGTTCCAATCCAAACTATGCCATCCCGGTCTTCTAAAACTTTATATACACGATTGTGTATTAATCCATTTTTTTCGGTGAAGTTGAGCCATTTTTTTCCATTCAAAACGCTCAATCCTCCATTGGTCCCGAAAAGCATGTTTCCATTTTTTGTTTCGGCAATCGAAAAAACGACATTGTTAACAAGGCTGTCGTTTTCGGTATAATTCACAAATTTGTTACCATCGTATTTGCTTACTCCACCATTGTTTGTACCAAACCAAATGTTTCCATTTTTATCTTGACACATCGACAAAACTTGTGATTGCGCCAAACCGTGCTCGACATTAAAATTGTGAAAGTCGTATGTTTGAGAAATAGCAACGTTGTTTGCAATGAGCAAAAAGAAAAGTGGGAAGAATATTTTGAAGTGTTTTTTCAAGCCGTTTATTATTCGAATTAAAGATAGGAAAAAATAAAAAGCCCCTGCGTGATTGCAGGGGCTTTTTTATTGGAACGTTTTTTCTTAAGAGATTTTGATCCCGTTTTGATTAAAATTCTGCTGTTTTTGGAGCACGTGGGAATGCAATTACATCACGGATATTTGTCATTCCTGTAACGAACAATACTAATCGTTCAAAGCCCAATCCGAAGCCGGCATGTGGAGCTGTTCCGAATCTGCGGGTATCTAAATACCAATAGAGTTCATCAGCCGGAACATGCATTTCTGCCATTCGTTTTTCTAATAAATCCAATCGTTCTTCACGTTGTGAGCCTCCAATAATCTCACCAATTCCTGGGAACAAAATGTCCATGGCAGCAACCGTTTTTCCATCATCATTTTGACGCATATAAAACGATTTGATGTCTTTTGGGTAATCAGTTAAAATCACCGGCTTCTTAAAATGTTTTTCTACCAGATAACGTTCATGCTCGCTTTGCAAATCAGCACCCCAATTTTCAATAAGGTATTTGAATTTTTTCTTTTTATTTGGTGTTGAATTTTTCAGAATTTCGATGGCTTCTGTATAGGTTAATCGTTCAAAATTATTATCCAAACAGAAATTTAATTTCGAGATTAAATCCAGTTCAGAACGCTCATCTTGCGGTTTTTGTTTTTCTTCCTCTAACAATCGATTTTTTAAAAAATCAATTTCTTCAGAGCAAGTTGCTAATGCATGTTTGATAACATATTTTAATAAATCTTCTGCCAACTGCATATTGTCTTTCAATTCGTAAAAAGCCATTTCCGGTTCAATCATCCAAAACTCAGCAAGGTGTCGAGTCGTGTTTGAATTTTCAGCACGGAACGTAGGACCGAATGTATAAATGTCACCAAATGCCATTGCCGCAAGCTCTCCTTCTAATTGACCGCTTACCGTTAGGTTTGTTGATTTTCCAAAAAAGTCTTGTTTAAAATCTACTTTCCCGTCTTCTGTTCGGGGCGTATTATCAAAATCCAAAGTCGTTACGCGAAACATTTCTCCCGCGCCTTCTGCATCGGAAGCGGTGATGATGGGCGTATGCATATACACAAATCCACGCTCATTAAAAAACTGATGAATGGCAAACGCCAATGCGTGACGCACTTTAAAAACTGCATTAAAAGTATTTGTGCGGAATCGCAGATGTGCAATTTCTCTTAAAAATTCCAGACTATGTTTTTTGGGTTGCAACGGAAATTTTTCTGCATCACTGTCTCCTAAAATTTCAAGTTGTTTGACTTTAATCTCAACTTTTTGACCTTTTCCCAACGATTCAATCAGTTCACCGGTTACACTTACAGCAGCTCCTGTGGTCAATCGTTTTAGTAATGCTTCATCCATTGAAGTAAAGTCAACAACGGCCTGAATATTATTAATTGTAGACCCGTCATTGATGGCAATAAATTGATTGTTACGAAATGTTCGCACCCAACCTTTTAAATTTACTTCTGTTCCGTATGCTGTTGAATCTAACAGCGCTTTCACTTTTGTTCTTTCCATAATGTTTTGTTTTTCCTAAAATAGGTGTGCAAATGTACTAAAATAAAAAAAGCCACCCCGATGTTCAAGATGGCTTTTAGATTGTTTGTCGTTCTTTTAATCTACCACCACTAAACGTGTTGTTTGTGATTGATTATTTATATTCAGTTTAATAAAATACACACCCGGATTAAGGTTGTTTAAATTGATTTGTTGTTTCCCGGCTTGTTGCGCTGTATTGACTGGGGATTCCAGTTTTTTCCCTAAAACATCAAACACCTCTAACTGAACAAAGCCGGATTTTGTTAAAGTATATTCTATCGTTGTATTGTTTTTTGTCGGGTTTGGAAAAACAGTAAATTGGTTTTCGTTGGTTGCACTTACAATACTTGTTGTTAAAGGAAATAATGGATAAACAGATACACTATCTGCTTCATAATCCAATTGTGTGAATACAAAATTGGTTGCCGTAACAATTATATTGTATGCCGAATCTCTTTGTAAACCAGGGATATCAACATATACCGTGTAAAATTCACCCGGTAGATTTATTGGAATATTACTAAAAGCATAATTTCCGGTAGGGTCGGTTTGTGTATTTGTTACCAATGCTCCACCCGGATTTTTTCCAAGTTTTACATCAATCCCCGGGATGGGTTCACCTGGTAAGCGAACAAAACCAAAGCCTTCGGTGATTTGTCCGCTCAGCATACCAGGACCGGCAGTTACAATTCCTTCAATTACATATACATCAGCAGTATCCGTTGTACAACCATGTGTTTTAACCAATGCGGTATCCCACAAATATTCACTGTCGTAATAAGTAGGAACAGCTAAAGGATAAACTAAGGTATCTGCAAACACTTCAATTAAATAGTCACCCGGTGGAATCGCGGTGAAATGGCAATAGCCAGCTGCATCAATACTGCTCACTTGAATACTATCAAAACTGGTATAAGCGCTTAAATAATTAAAAAGCACTGCGGTGTTTGTGCCACTATTTAAATCACCACCACTGTACGTTACTTTTCCATAGATATCAGCATCTGCAATTGTAATTACAGTGGTGTCGGTATACAAGAAAAAGCAAGGACCTGAAGATTGGTAGGTGATGGTATGTGTTCCGATTCCCGCAATTGAAGGGTCGAACGTTCCAGTAAAACTATTCGTGATTCCTGTTCCGCTCCAAGTTCCACCGGTAGATGCCGCAACAAGATTAAACGGAGCAGCATTCGAGCAAACATTGCTTACATTCGTAATGGTAGGATCCACATAAGGATTAAGTGTGAATCCGGTATTTGAATTGGTGGAAGGACAACCTCCTGCTGCAGCAATTGTATTGGTGATGCTGTATCCGCCCGGTGTGCTGAGTGTTAAATCAATTTCTCCGGTAGAAGGGTTAATCACAATACCGGCTGGTGAAACTGTAAATGTTCCTGCGCTTGCTCCTGGTCCGAATAATGGAAAAATATTTGGCGTGTTTTGGCAAGCCGGACTCGCATAAGAAAAGGTCGCACTTGGATAGGGATTAACAGTAACAAAAGGAAAAGCTTGACTCCCTGTACAACCTGCCGCAACTGGTGTGAAAATATAAACCATTGTTCCTGCTGCTGCTGTAGTTGCTGTTAAAGTGTCAAACACATACGTTCCTGTTCCAGAAGCGTCCGCTCCAGTTACATTGGTTGCAAAGGTAGTCCACGTAAATGTTGTTCCGGGAACATTTGCACTCACAGAAAAAGAAACGGTATCTCCGGAACATCTTGTTAAAGGAGAGGTGGTGGCTGTTGCAACCGGTATCGGATTTACAGTTAGATTCGTTGTAATATTACTTCCTACACAACCTGCAGCTGTTGGCGTTACTGTATAGGTTACTCCTCCCGGTCCTGCAGTAGTTGCTGTTACACTTTGAGCAATAACAGTTCCACTGCCTCCGCTATGTCCGGATACACCAGATCCAAAAGCGGTCCAGGTATAACTTGTACCTGCGACTGTGCTGTTCAATACAAAATTGGAAGCAACACCAGAACAGCGTGTTTGAGTTGTAGGAGTAGAAGTTGCAACTGGCGTTGGTTTTACAGTTGCAGAATAATTAATTGTGGGACCTGTACAACCAGCTAATGTTGCAGTAACAGATATTGTACCTCCTATTGAAGTTGAACCAGTGTTGGTTGAAGTATAGGAAGGTGTGTTTCCACTACCCCCTGAGCCTAATCCAATTGCTGTATTTGTATTTGACCAAATAAATGTAGCTCCAGATGGAGTGCTGGTATAGTTTGTGGCAGGTCTTACTACTCCGTTACAAACCACGCTACTTACCAAAGGAGTAACTACAGGGCTTGGTCTAACAGTAATTGTATAAATCGAAGGAGGCCCGCTACAACCTGCTAAGGTAGCTGTTACAGAAATAGTAGCGACTACTGGGGTTGATCCAGTATTTGTTGCAGTAAAAGCGGGTATTGTACCTGTTCCGCTAGCTGCTAATCCAATTGAAGGATCAGAGTTTGTCCAATTAAATGTTGCACCAGCTGGTGTACTTGTGAAACTAGTAATTGACGTTGCATTCCCATTACAAATAGAAGTGCTTAGTATGGCATCGACAGCAGGAAGGGGGTTAACTGTAATTGTTACTACATCAGTAGCTACAGCCAATAATGCATCCGTAACTTGCAAGGTGTAGGTTGTTGTTGTTGTAGGTGACGCGATTGGATTTGCAACAGTAGTTGAGCTTAAGCCAGTTGAAGGTGACCAGAAGTAGGTATAACCACCAGCCCCAAAAGTTGCAGTTGGCGAGCCACCAATTGTTGCGCTGGAGCCAGAACAAATTGTTTGATTAATACCTGCATCCGCTGCGAGTGGTTGTGCAATTATTTTTATCGATGTAAAAAGAAGAATCAGTGCTACACTGAATCCAATTTTAAAACTAATTTTTCTTTTGGAGTAATTCATGTTGTTCTATTTATTCAGTAATGATTAATCGCTGTGTGCCGATTTTATTGTTTGCACGCAAGGATATAAAATAAATGCCACTGCTTAAATTTAAATTCGATGTGGTGTATTTATAGGTTCCCGATTTTTTTGTTGAATTTACAAGAGAAGAAATTTTCACACCAAGCACATTGTAAATTTCAAGTTGAACATCCGAATCGTTTTCTATAGTATATTCAATGGTGGCTGTTCCTTTGGATGGGTTTGGGAAAACAGAAAATTTATTTTCAGCTGCCATTTCCGGATTTGTTATTCCTACTGTTGAACCAACGATGTAGATGGTGGTTGAATCCACATAATAATCTAAATTGTAAAATTGGTTGTTGGTTGCATCCACCGTAACAGAGTAGGAGGAGTCTCTTCCTAATCCAGGAATATCAACATACACCGTGTAGTATTCTCCAGCAGTATTAAAATCAACACCGGTAAATGTGTACACACCGGAACCATTTGTCGAGCCACTCGTTACCATCGCACCACCGGGATTTTTTCCAAGTTTTACATCAATCCCCGGAATAGGCTCTCCGGGTAATCTCACATCTCCACTCGCCATCATTAAAGATCCGAAACCAACTCCTTCGATGATTGTGCCCGTAATCATACCAATTCCGGATCCAACGCCCAGCTCTTCAATCATCGTAATGTTTGCCGTATCATTTACACTACAACCGTGAATAAAAACGGTTGCAGAGTCCCAAGCCCATTCGTTTCCGTAATAGGTCGGATTAAGCAATGGATACGCCAATGTATCTGCAAATACTTTGATTAAAAGACTATCGCTGTTTAATGCTGTAAATAAATAATCGCCACTGGCATTCAATGGTGCAACTTGTATTGTGTCGAAATACGAATAGCCGGATTTAAATCGAAAGGCAACTGCGTTTCCGCTGGTTACATTTCCTCCGGAATAACTAACATGTCCGAACAAATCAGTGCTAGGTGTTACTGTAAAACCTGACAATACACCATTGGACTCACAACCATTTGCATCGGTAACAGTTGCATATACATCAAAGTTTGTAAGTGCTGTCACAACAATTGAGACACCGGTTGCACTAAAGCCTAATTCATCGTGCCAATGTACACTATAAGGACCTGTTCCTCCTGAAATGGTATCAAAAAGTGTGACTTCTGTTCCATAACAATACGGTTGATTCGAAGTCGGATTTGAGTTCGGGATAGGATAAACGGTAATTGTAGTTGTTGTGCTATCTACACAAGTTCCGTTGCGTTCAATTAATTTGATGGTTTGTGTTCCTAAAAAAGTTGGGGTAAAATAAAAACCACCTGTTCCGGAATATTGCAAGGTATCATTCACATACCAATCATTTGTAACTGCGGTGTATAAAGTATCATTTACCCAAATTGGTGTGCCCAAGCAGGCCACTCCTGAAGCAGGAGAGATGGTTGGTGTTGGCGCTTGGCATAATCGCCATACTTCAGCCCAACTCCAAGTGAAATTATTGGATCCTTGGTAAACAAAGTTTTGAAAATATCCCAAATAACCTCTTCTGTTAGTCCCTCCAAAGGCATCATTATTATAATTAATAAATGTTGTTCCATCCGAAGTTGCATAAACATAGGTGTATTCAGAGCCTCCTCTGGTTTCGCCTGAAGGAGGAGCAAATGCAGCTAATCCTGACATCCAGCTGTAAGCACTTACCCAAAGTTTTCCATTTGCAACAAGTAGGTCATTGATACCATAGAGATTGCCTCCATTTGTAAATCCATCCGTTATGATTGGATTCCAAGTAATACCATCGGCTGTATTCCATATTTGTGCACCATCGGTGGTATTGTATGTAGATACATAAAGTTTATTTTGAAAAACTTCCATTGCGGTGAATGAACTATTATCGATATCGTTGAAGCCCGTGTCAGCGGGGAAATTCATCGCCCAGTTGTTTCCATCGGAAGATTCATAAATAAGTGCTCCATCGGTGCAAGCATAAACTTTATTGTTAAATACAACCATATCCGTGAAGGCAGTACTCATTCCCGGAGCGAAATCTAAAACGTTTGTCCAAGGCCCACTTCCGGCATAATCATTTTTCCAGATTTCCGGACCATCCGTACCATTTCTAACAGCAACGAGAATACTGTCGTCACCACCTGTGGAAGTAAAATATGTGATTGCTGATATTTCATAATAATTACCAATCGGGTTTACAAATGGTATGTGTGGCAAAGAATCCCATGCACTACCATCATAGGATTTTAAAACGATAGGACCATCAGTATAGTTCTTGGTGCCGGCATGTAACCATCCTCCTGCTGCTGTAGTTGAGTTGAGGACAGAGGTATTCATTTGATTTGCATTCATCAATGTTGCATAGTTCATCTCTTGTCCCCATGTTCCGCTGTTACCGCTGGTAGAGCTGAAAATAAAAGCTCCGGGAGTGCCTATATGACCACAGGCTGCAAAGAAACGATCTTTAAAGGGTTTTAATCCACTTATTTGCAGTGAACTATAACCGAAACCTGTATTGTCAACCATTTCCCATGTTTGGGCAAATGAAAGGGAGTTTATAAAAAGAAAAATAAGGATGAATATTTTTCTTCCGGGAAATGTAGTTTGTTTCATGTGTACTTCATTTTTTTTGCGTGCTAAAAATAAGCCTTTTAAACGAATGTAAAAAATAAAAAAGGTGTACATTCTCATCTGCACGGTGAACACAAAATGGGAAACTCTGCGCTCCAGGAAACATTTTTGTTAAAAATAGTTTCCGATTTTGATTCTGATAATCAATTTGTTACGATTTTTCACAAAATATAATGCAATGGAAACGTTGGGAATAAAAATGTTTCCATAGTTTTGCCGCGGATTTAATAGAAAATGAAAAATGGAAACAAAAGACAGAATATTGTTAGGTGCACAAGAGCTGTTCTTTAAGTATGGTATTAAGAGTGTTACAATGGATGATATTGCAAAACATTTGGCGATATCCAAAAAAACAATTTATACTTTTTTTAGCGACAAAAATGAATTAGTAGAAACATTAATGAGCGTTAAAATTAAAGAAGATGAGTGTGAATTAAAACAAATTCAGGAAGAATCAGAGAATGTAATTGTTGAGGTGTTTAACATGATGAAACACATGGGTGCAATGTTTTCAAAAGTAAATCCGAATATTTTTTACGATTTACAAAAGTACCACCCCAACGCCTGGAAACAATTCAAAAATTTCAAAAATGATTGTATGGCAAAAATGGTGGAAAGTTCAATAGAACGTGGCATCAAAGAAGGGTTGGTTCGGGCAGATTTAAATGCAAAAATTTTGGCTCGAATGCGTATCGAACAAGTAGAGATGGGACTAAACCTAGATGTTTTCCCACCTGATAAATTTAAAATGCTGGAAGTTCAAATAACCATGATTGATCATTTTCTTCATGGTATTTGTACACTCAAAGGACATAAAATGATTAATAAATATAAACAACTTACCGAAGAAGAATAAAACAATATCGTATGAAAAAAATAGTAATAATATTAGGAATGGCATTGTTTACAATGAATTCGTTTGCTCAAACGAAGGACAGTGCATCGTTTTCTTTTTCATTACAGCAATCCATTAAATATGCATTGGAAAACCAAAAGGATGTTAAAAATGCCATTATTGATGAACAAATTGCTCAACAAAAAGTGAACGAAATCATGGGAATGGGCTTGCCGCAAATTTCCTCGAGTTTCGATTTAAGAAATTTCGTTGAATTACCCACATCGCTTATCCCAGCTGATTTTTTTGGAGGCCCTCCGGGAACATTTGCTGCTGTGAAATTTGGAACAAAATACAATGCTACAGCCGGTATTGATGCCTCGCAGTTAATCTTTAGTGGAGATTATTTTTTAGGAGTAAAAGCATCTAAAACATTTGTTGAAATTTCTAAAAAGTCTACGGAACGTACAAAAATAGAAGCAGCTTCCACCATTTCAAAAGCATATTATACCGTGTTGGTAAATCAGGAGCGCATGCAATTAATGGACGCAACGATTGTTAGAATTAAAAAAACAATGGAGGACACAAAAGCATTGCTTGATAATGGCTTTGTTGAAAAGTTGGATTACGACCGACTGATTGTTACTTATAATAATTTAATGACAGAGCGCGAAAAAGTAGATCGCTTGTTACAATTGGGTGTCTATTTGTTAAAATATCAAATGGGGATGGATATTTACGCTAATCTTATTTTAACAGATAAACTAACAGATGTAAAATTAGAAGTGCTATCTGATGCGGTTACCCAAAAATTTGATTACGAGAAACGTGTTGAGTACAGTTTATTTGATTCACAATATAAGTTAGCAAAATTGGATTTGAAACGTCAACGATTTTCTTACTTGCCAACTGCATTTGCTTATGGAAGTGTGAGTGGCGCTGCTCAGCGAAATGAGTTTGATATTTTTGATACCGACAAACAATGGTATCCAACGGGTGTTATTGGGGCAAAAGTAACGTTGCCAATTTTTACTGGGTTTCAGAGACATTATAAAAATCAACAAGCAAAACTTTCTGTTTTGAAAGCAGAAAACAATGTTGATTTTATTAAAAAATCAATTGACCTCGAATTAGCATCTGCAACTTCCATTTTGAAAAATGCAGCCATGTCTTTAGAAAATCAGAAAAAGAACATTGCCATCGCAGAAGAAGTAGTGCGCGTTTCGAAACTGAAATATGAGCAAGGCGTTGGTTCGAATTTGGAAATGATTACTGCTGAAACCAGTTTGAAAGAAGCACAAACAAATTACTTTAATGCACTGTTTGATGCACTTGTCGCAAAAATTGATTTTGATAAAGCAAACGGAAATCTTAAATAACTAAAAACATTAAACACGATATAATACTTTAAAAAGATGAAAAAATTATTATTGATACCAACCCTTACTTTGTTATTAATTGCTTGTGGTTCAGGTGAAGATAAAAAAGCACAACTGGAAGATTTGAAAAAACAGGAAGTAGACATTAAAGCAAAAATTGCTGCACTGGAAGCGGAGTTGAATACTGGGGCAGACTCAGCAAAAAATGGAATTGCTGTTGCCGTAATGACACTAAAAGCAGAAGTGTTTAAAAACTATATTGATGTTCAAGGGCGTGTGGATGCAGATCAAAATGTTGCATTGAGTACTGAAATGCCAGGTACGATTACTAAAATCAATGTAAAAACTGGTGATGAGGTGAGTGTTGGACAGGTGCTTGCTGAAACGGATGCTCGTGCGATTAACCAACAAATATCAGATTTGCAAACAAATTCAGATTTAGTAAATCAGATTTTTGAAAAACAAAAAAATCTTTGGGAACAGAAAATAGGAACCGAAGTACAATACCTTCAAGCAAAAACAAATAAAGAAAGCATGGAAAAAAAGATGGCTGCAATGCAAGAACAATTGCGCATGACCAAAATTATTTCCCCAATCAATGGAACGGTAGATGCAGTGGACATTAAATTCGGACAAGCCGTTGCTAAGAATCCTGCTATCCGTGTGATTAACTATTCGAACCTAAAAGTAAAAGCAGATGTTGCAGAAACGTATGCGTCTAAAATTAAAAAAGGAAATGAAGTGGTAATTCATTTTCCGGACACAAACGATTCTATTGTTACAAAGGTTGATTTTGTATCGCGTGCGATTAATAATGCAAGCAGAACTTTTTCTGTAGAAGTATTGCTGGATAATAAAAAAGAGTATCATCCAAACATGGTGGCTAAATTGAGCATTAACGACTATCAATCATCTGAACCTGAAATTTTAATCCCTGTTCGAACCATACAAAAAGATGAAAGCAATCAGGAGTTTGTTTATTTAGCAAAAGGAAACACAGCTAAGAAACAATTGGTGAAAATCGGAAAAACATATAATGGAAAAGCTGAAGTAGTTTCTGGTTTGAAAGAAGGAGATGTTTTGCTTACGCTAGGTTATGATATCGTTAATGAAGACGATGCGATTATTTATAAAAAATAAAACTTGCCTAAAATAAAATTTAACAGCCTGTTTTCCTCTTTGTTGGTGCTGAATTCTCTGCACAAAATGGGTAAACGACAAAAGAAATAGAAATATGAAATTTAAAGAATTTAAACCATCCAGTTGGGCGATTGATAATAAAATCAGTATTTACATACTTACATTTTTTATCACGATTGCAGGACTTTTTTCTTACAACAGTCTTCCGAAAGAGAGCTTTCCAGAAATTGTTGTCCCAACAATATATATTAATACTGTTTACTTAGGAAACTCTCCTACGAACATTGAGAACCTTGTTACCAAACCAATTGAAAAACAATTGAAAGGCTTGTCTGGGATGAAAAAGTTGAACTCCACTTCATTACAGGATGTGTCTGTAATTATGGTAGAGTTTAATACCAACATGAAAGTGTCGGATGTAAAGGAAAAGGTAAAGGATGCTGTTGATAAAGCAGCAATGGATCTTCCAAAAGATCTTACACGTCAGCCAAATGTGATGGAAGTTAACTTTTCAGAGTTGCCAATTATGTATGTGAATCTGGCAGGAAAAATGGATCTGAACAAACTTAAGCTATATGCAGAGAGTGTTAAAGATAAGATTGAAGGGATGAAGGAGATTTCTAAAGTAATTATGGTTGGAGATTTGGAACGAGAAATTCAAGTGAATGTTGACATGTATAAAATGCAATCTGCTAATTTGTCTTTAGGTGACATTCAGCGTGCAGTTCAATATGAAAACATGAATTTTTCTGGTGGGTTGGTGCCGATGGATGGAATGAAAAGAAATATTTCTATCAAAGGAGAATTCAAATCTGTTTCAGAAATTGAAAATATTATCGTTACCTCAGGAACAGGAGCAAAACTTTATTTAAAGGATATTGCGGATGTTATTGATGGAAATAAAGAGCAAGAAAGTTATGCCCGTTTGGAAGGTAAAAATGTTATTACTCTGAATATTGTAAAAAGATCCGGAGAAAATTTAATTGATGCTTCTGATAAAATTACTGCGCTGTTGGAAACAATGAAGAAAGAGGACTTTCCTACAGATCTGAAAGTTACCGTTACAGGTGATCAATCGGAAAAAACCAGAAGCACGCTTCATGACCTTATTAATACCATTATTATTGGATTTATTTTGGTAACGTTTATTTTAATGTTCTTTATGGGCGTTACCAATGCATTGTTTGTTGCAGCATCAGTTCCCCTCTCCATGTTCATTGCTTTTTGGGCTATGCCGGCAATTGGAGGAGCATTCGACTTCAGTTATACAATGAACATGATTGTATTGTTCGCATTTTTACTCGCACTCGGAATTGTTGTAGATGATGCTGTGGTAGTAATTGAAAATACACATCGGATTTTTGATAATGGGAAAGTGGATATTAAAACGGCAGCAAAGATGGCAGCCGGAGAAGTGTTCATGCCTGTATTGAGCGGAACATTAACAACTCTTGCTCCGTTCGTTCCGCTTTTATTCTGGAATGGAATCATCGGTAAATTTATGTTTTTCCTGCCCATTACACTGATTGTTACATTGCTCGCTTCCTTGCTAGTTGCTTACATCGTTAATCCTGTTTTTGCAGTAGACTTTATGAAGCCACATATTGCAAATCACAAAGAGAAATGGACAAAAAACACTACGTTTACTGTTATTGGATTTGTTGTTCTTGCCCTATTTATTCATATGCAAGGACATCATGCCACCGGAAATTTAACCTTCTTTATTCTCGGCTTTTATTTATTAAATAAATTTGTGTTGTATGGAATTTTTGAAAAATTTCAGACGAAAACATGGCCAGCATTTCAAACACGTTATGTTAAATTTTTAACAAGATTCTTGAAACGCCCAGGATTAGCGTTGATTGGTGTGTTTGGATTATTTGTGCTTTCACTTATCTTTTTTACTGTACGTGGCCCAAAGGTGGTTTTCTTCCCGCAAGGAGATCCCAACTTTGTTTATGTTTATTTGAAATTACCTGTTGGAACAGATCCGATTCAGACGAATAAAGCAATGCTAATTGCTGAAAGTAAAGTGAATCAAGTATTAGGAGATTCTAACAAAATTGTAAAATCAATCATTACTAACGTTACAAAACAAACTACAGATCCGCAGGATCAAGATCAAAGTGATTATCCAAACAGAGGTAAAATTGCTATTTCATTTGTTGACTTCAAAGATCGAGATGGGCAATCGACATCAAAATATTTGGAAGAACTTCAAAAAATGAATTGGAATATTCCTGGAGCTGAAATCTCTGTTTCAAAAGAACAAGCGGGACCTCCAGTTTCTAAACCAATAAATATCGAAATAACCGGAGATAATTTTGATGAATTGGTTTCAAACTCAATTCAATTAAAAAGATTTTTGGATAAACGAAAAATTGAAGGGGTTGTAAATATTAAATCCGATTTTGAAACAATTAAACCGGAAATTGTATTTAACATTGATCGTGAACGAGCAAATCGTGAGGGAATTAGTACTGCAACTATCGGGATGGAAATAAGAAATGCTGTTTTTGGTTCTGAAATAAGTAAGTTCAGAGATGAAAATGATCAGTATCCAATTCAATTACGATATAAGTATGATCAACGAAACAATATTGAAGCATTGAGGAATTTAAAAATTACTTTCCGTGATATGAACATGGGTGGTATTTTAAGAAGTGTTCCATTGTCTTCATTTGCTACTGTAGAATACAGTAATACCTACGGTGGAATTAAACGTAAAATGCAAAAGCGGGTCATTTCATTGTCATCTAATGTTGTTACCGGATTTAATGAAAACGAAGTGGTGGGTGTTGTGAAAAAGGCGCTTGCCGAATATGTTCCCGTTGGTAAAGTTACTGTTGCGCTCACCGGACAACAAGAAGAGCAAGCTGAAACGGGTGCATTTCTTGGAACAGCTTTACTTTATTCCATTGCGCTAATGCTCTTGATTTTGGTACTCCAATTTAATGCCGTTGGTAAACCGTTAATTATCTTATCTGAAATTTTGTTTAGTATCATAGGTGTGTTAATTGGAACGGCCTTATTTAAGATGGATATGAGTATTGTCATGACTGGTGTCGGAATTATTGCATTGGGTGGTGTTGTTGTTCGTAATGGGATTTTGCTAATTGAATTTGCCGAAATGGCGCGAGGACAAGGAATGAGTTTGTGGGACGCTACAGTGGAAGCTGGACGAACACGTATGACACCCGTAATTCTTACTGCAACAGCTGCAATATTAGGCTTGATTCCTTTAGCAGTTGGTTTAAATATGGATTTTGAAACCTTATTTGCATCAAATAACCCTCAGTTATATTTTGGTGGAGATAATGTTGTGTTTTGGGGACCGCTTGCTTGGACGATGATTTTCGGTTTAGCATTTGCAACTTTCCTTACATTACTTTTGGTTCCTGCTATGTACCTGATGTCGGAGCGATTAAAACGTAAATCAGAAATCGTTTTAAAATACATGGGATTATCTGCTGCATTGATGTACGTTCCCTTCTTTGTTTTGTTGATGCGATTTATTCTTTATGTGAGAGGCACAAAATTAGAATATGGTAATTTAGACTATTAATAATCGAAAGGCTTCACATCTTGTGGAGCCTTTTTTTTTCGAAAGAAAATGGTGACACTTCGGTATAATATATCTAAACCTGCAAACATCATTTATGATGAATTGTCGGATATGCTTAACTTTGTTAGCGTTCATCCTGTAGTTTATAAGATTGATAGTGCTGGAGAAAATGAATATATCTTTTATGAAAAAATAAATGTTCTGTTTATTCCTTTTCGTTTTAATTATAAAGTGAGGTTGGATGCTCTTGAAAAAAGCAAAACAATAACAATGAGCTCCGTTGTCAGAAAAGGTGTTTTGTTAAAGTTAGAATTTGTGCTGGTGCCACACGGAAGTACTACGGAAATAACAGAGAAGGTGTCAATTCAGGCGAATGTATTCATTCGGCTGATATTCGAAAACGTACTAACACGCGTGCACAAAAAATTATTTTTAAATATTGAAAACAAATAAAAAATGAAAAAATTTACCCTAATCGCATTTGTAACAATTGTCATTGCAGCGTGCAATAGCAAAGATGATACAGCTATTCCTTCGCGGAAAGACCTCACGCAAGCCGTGTATGCTTCCGGTAAAATATTTCCAATTAATGATTATAAAGTATTCAGCAAGTTACCAGGATATATTGAAAAAATTCATGTAGAAGTGGGAGATTCAGTAAAAATCGGACAAGCATTAATGACCATCCGAAGTGAGGTGAGTGAATTGAATGTAAATACCGCTAAAAACTTATTGCAATTGGCACAGAATAATGCGAATCAAAATTCTGCTTACCTCACCGCATTGAAACAAGATGTCGCTTCTGCAAAATCAAAATACGAATTGGATTCTGTAAATTATAACCGATTCTTGGTTTTGATGAAGGAAAATGCCACATCAAAATTACAGCTCGATCAGTCAAAAACGCAGTTTGATATTTCAAAACAAAACTATTTAAAAGCATTGAGTTCGTTCATTAATACAAAAGATAAAATTCGTGTGGAGCTCGAAAATGCACAGTTGCAATACGAAGCACAAGTATCCAACAAAAATGATTATACAATTACTTCTGCAGTCAATGGAAAGGTGTATGATATTGCTCCAAAAGAGGGAGAGCTAATCAACACTCAAATTATGCTCATGGAGATTGGTGATGGTGAGCGATTTGAGATTGAACTAAGCGTTGATGAAACAGATATCTCATTAATTAAGATCAATCAGGAGATTGTTTTTGCAATTGATGCTTATAAGGATGCTGTGTTTAAAGGCAAAGTGGTGGAGGTCTACCCGCGTATCAATCAAAGTAATAAAACATCAAAAGTATTGGCATCGATTCAATTGGATGCTACCACACAAATATATTCCGGGATGTCCGTGGAGGCAAACATCATCATCTCCGAAAAGAAAAATGTATTGGTCATCCCCCGTGAATTTTTAGTTGAAGGGACTAAAGTGAAAAAGAAAGGAAGTAAAGAATTGACAACAATAAAGAAGGGTGTATCCGACTTGGAGTTTGTGGAAATTCTTGAAGGGGTTGATGAAACAATGGAAATTGAAATGCCTTAAAATGAATAAGAATCCACTTTTTAAAATTGCATTAACTCATTTGTTCTCTAAAAAGCGACAAACAATTGTTGCGATGTTAGGTGTAACATTCGGAATCGCTATTTTTATTTTTCAAGCAGGATTAATGTCCGGCTTTCAAGATTTTTTTATTCAGGAAACCGTAAACACTACTGCGAACATTCGAATCTATAATGAAGCAGAAAAGAATCGAGCGAGCATTTTAGATAAAATGAATCCGGATCCTCACCATTGGAATGCCGTTCAAAATCAAAAACCAAAAGATGAAAAAACAAAAATTAAAAATGGTTATCAAATCATTTCTGTTTTGGAAAAAGATCCTCGTGTTGCAGGGGTTTCACCGTTTTTAGGCTCTCAGGCTATTTTTAAAGTTGGGATTTCTCAAATAGCCGGACGCGTTTCAGGAGTGGATATCATCAAAGAAAATATTTTGTTTGATGTTGCTAAAAACATGAGGCAAGGGGATATTACCAAATTAGAAACAATCCCCAATGGAATTATTTTAGGTGACGGACTTGCCGATTTACTAGGTGCCAAATTGAATGATAACATTTCTGTCGTTTCCCCTTTGGGTGTAAATTTAGATATGAAGATTGTGGGAATTAATCATAGTGGATTAACAGATGTGGATAAAAGCAGAGCCTACATTAACATTCGCAATGCGCAAAAATTATTGCAGGTGGATGGGGAGTACATTACTGATATCAATATTAAATTGAAAGATTTTGAACGTTCCGAAGAGTTGGCAAAATTGTATCATACGAAATTTGGATTTCGAACCATTGATTGGAAAGAAGCAAATGCAAGCGTATTTAGCGTTTTTAAAATTCAAAACATGGTTACTTACTTAATTATAGTCTCCATTTTAGTGGTATCCGGTTTTGGAATATTTAATATTTTAATGATGATTATTTATGAGAAAATGCCTGATATCGCTATTCTGAAAGCGATTGGCTACAAGGATAGAGATATAAAAATTATTTTTCTTACGGAATCATTAGTTATTGGAATTTGCGGTGGTTTGTTGGGTTTGCTGGTAGGTTTCTTAATGCAGAAAATAGTTGGAGGCATTCGAATGGACATCAAAGGATTTGTGTCGATGGAGTATTTGCATTTTAACTCAACACCGGCTTTTTATTTGTTTGCTTTTGTATTCGGACTTATCACAACAGCTGTGGCGGGATATCTTCCGGCACGTAAGGCCGCAAAAGTGGATGCAATTGATATAATTCGATCGAAATAAATGAACGCTACTTCCATCATAAAAACAAAAGATCTGAACAAAAGCTTTCATGATCCGGTTGAATTTCAAGCATTGAAAAACATCAATGTTCAGATTAATCAAGGGGAATTTGTTTCCATCGTTGGTTCGTCCGGCAGCGGAAAATCTACTCTGCTTTATGTTTTAAGCACATTAGATACTGATTATACAGGACACATCTATTTTGATGGCGATGATCTAAGTTTGAAAACTAAAAATGAATTGGCAGAAATCCGGAATGAAAAAATCGGTTTTGTGTTTCAATTTCATTATCTGTTGCCGGAGTTTACCGTTCTTGAAAATGTTTGCCTGCCAGCCAATAAACTTGCTAAATTCAGTGAAGAAGAAATTAAAGAACGGGCATATAAAAAATTGGATTTATTAGGTTTGCGCGACCAAGCACTAAAAAAAGCGAATAAACTTTCAGGAGGACAACAACAAAGAGTCGCTATTGCCAGAGCTTTAATTAATGATCCAAAAATTATTTTTGGGGATGAACCAACAGGAAATTTGGATTCGAAGAACTCACAGAATGTTTTTGAAATTTTTAAAGAACTGAAAGAACAGTTTAATCAATCCATCGTTGTGGTAACACACGATATGAACTTTGCAAATAAAACGGATCGGATCATTACCTTAAGTGATGGCGAGGTTGTTTAACAAATGGGAGCTGCAGGTTTTATAGGTTTAGGAATACTTTTTATGATGAGCCTCCCGCTCATTACCTCTCGCTTTGCAAAACGAATGGGACGGAATCCGAAAGTCTGGTTCTTGCTTGGAATACTTTTACCAGTTATTTCAACATTTATAATCTTGTTTCTTCCTGATCGCTCCGAAAAAAAATAGCGGTTTTATTTCTTTTTCTTCTTTTCTCGTGCCGCTTTTTTCTGTTCTTCTTTTAATTTCTTTTTTGCTGCATCCTCTGCCATTTTCTTTTCTTTCGCTTCTTTACGCAATTGTGATTTGTTTTTGGTGAATTCAATTGCTCTTAAACCAATAAATACCCCATAAGAATATTGAAACTGCTGCGTTCGTAATGTTTTGATTTGTGATTGTGTAACATCTGCATTCGCAAAAACACCTCCGAAGAACACTTTCCCATTATAACCCATGCTGGCTTTCGCTCTTCCAATCAAGGGTAATGCAATTCTATAATGGTTTCCTATTGGGTATTTGTAAATCTGTGACTGAATTCCGGCACCAACAATATAGGCATTCGAAAAATAAAAATTGTTTTTTGTTAAATTGAATGCATAACCACCCTGGAGAAAAAATGCAATGTTTCGATTCCTTTGTAAGTTGGAAATATTGCCATAAAATGCTTTGACACTATCTGGAATTAAATCGCCACTTTTTAATTCATCAAATCGCAACGAGAGAACCATAATTCCGGATCCTGCACTTTTTTTCTGCAATTGCGTTTGATTAAAAGCCGCATTGTATGAGAATTTCTTTCCATTGAAAATAAATATCGCGTTTGCTCCAACTTTATAAGAACGGATATCATTGTTGTAATTTTTATTTAATATTTCATCTCCCTTATAGTGAAAATAGAATCGTTGATAATCCATGTAATATCCCTCAAAACCAAAGCGTGTTCCGTAGATATTCATCTGAAATTGTTTATGCCCTGATTTTACTCGCCCTGTTGTATCCAAATAATCGTTGGTGAATTTAAAAATATAGGTAAATCCTATTCCTTTTATATTCAAAGAAACGCCTGCCGTAGTTGGAATATGAGGCGAATAATACAATTTGGCATCATTCAGTTGTTGCTCCGTAAACAAATTGTTGTTGCGTGGTGTTAAATTGTAGATAAAGCCATTGTTGACTAAGAATGTTTTAACAGCAAAAATATTTTTGAACCGTTGCACATAATTCGTGTCTACTTCGCCAGCATGACTGAAGAACGTTATCGCAATGAATGAAAGGAAAAGGACGTTTTTTTTTAACATGAATCCGGTTGCTCTTACTGCAAAAGTAAAACAATGTGTTAAATATTCTAAAAAATTCATGCTCCGTCAAACAAATTCTACCGGATTGCGTTTTTGCCCTGATTTTACTCACTATATATTGTTAATCGATGCTATTGTAATTTATTTTATCTTTGTATGAATATATTGTACTCCCAATTAGGAATGGAATTTAAAGCAGGTAAATTGCTGGAACAAATTGAGTATCCGGCAGATTTAAGAAAGTTAAAAGAAGAACAACTTCCCGAGCTCAGCAAAGAGCTGCGTCAGTTCATCATTGATGTTGTTTCTCAAAAAGGCGGACACTTTGGTGCCAGCTTAGGTGTTGTGGAACTTACTGTTGCTTTGCATTACGTTTTTAATACTCCGTATGATCAATTAGTATGGGATGTGGGGCATCAGGCCTACGGACATAAGATTTTGACTGGTCGCAGAAAGGTTTTTCATACCAACCGGGTTTATAAGGGAATTAGTGGCTTTCCAAAACGATCGGAAAGTGAATACGATACATTTGGTGTCGGGCATTCTTCCACTTCTATCGGAGGCGCGTTGGGAATGGCGGTGGCTTCTGCCTATAAAGGCGAGAAACAACGTCAGCACATTGCTGTTATCGGTGATGGCGCTATGACAGCCGGTCAAGCTTTTGAAGCACTCAATCATGCCGGAATTACCAACTCCAATTTATTAGTTGTTTTAAATGACAATTGCATGAGCATTGACCCGAATGTGGGGGCATTGAAAGAATATTTAACGGACATCACTACATCACATACCTATAACCGAGTGAAAGATGAAGTCTGGAATTTGCTAGGTAAAATCAGTAAGTTCGGACCGAATGCTCAAGAAATTGCGTCTAAAATTGAGAATGGAATCAAATCCTCCTTGCTGAAACAAAGTAATATGTTTGAATCATTGAAGTTCCGTTATTTCGGACCGGTAGATGGGCATGATGTGGAACGTTTGACAAAAGTATTGCAAGATTTAAAAGATATTCCCGGACCTAAAATTTTACACATTCTCACTCAAAAAGGGAAAGGATATAAGTTTTCGGAAGAAGGAAATCAAACAGTTTGGCACTCCCCGGGCCTCTTTAATAAGGATACAGGAGAAATTATCAAAATCGTACCTAAGGAACCACAACCACCCAAATACCAAGATGTATTCGGGTATACCATTGTTGAGCTGGCGGAGAAAAATTCGAAAATTATGGGAATTACTCCGGCCATGCCGAGCGGTTGTTCACTTAATATTATGATGAAAGCAATGCCCGACAGAGCTTTTGATGTAGGAATTGCAGAGCAACATGCCGTTACTTTTTCAGCCGGGTTGGCGACACAAGGATTGGTTCCTTTTTGCAATATTTACTCTTCTTTTATGCAACGTGCCTACGATCAAGTGATACACGATGTTGCCTTGCAAAAATTGCATGTAGTTTTCTGTTTGGATAGAGGAGGATTGGCCGGTGCTGATGGTCCGACACACCATGGCGCTTATGATTTAGCATTTTTCCGTTGTATTCCGAATATGATTGTTTCGGCACCTATGAATGAAGAAGAATTGCGTAATTTAATGTATACCGCTCAACTTCCTGAAACAAATGCTCCTTTCTCCATTCGTTATCCACGTGGAAACGGTGTCATGATTGATTGGAAAACACCTTTTCAAAAGGTTAGGATAGGTGAAGGAAGAAGAGTTCAAACAGGTGAAGACATAGCATTTTTAACCATTGGACACATTGGTAATAATGCGATTGCTGCTTGCAAAGCATTGGAATTACAAGGCATTAAAGCAGCTCATTATGATATGCGCTTTGTGAAACCAATTGATGAGCAACTCCTACACGAAGTGTTTTCAAAATACACAAAAGTCATCACGATTGAAGATGGTTGTATTATGGGCGGAATGGGAAGTGCCGTTTTGGAGTTTATGGCTGATAATAACTATAGTGCAAGCGTAAAACGATTGGGCATTCCAGATAAATACATTGAGCATGGCGAACAAAAAGAACTATATACCGAGTGCGGTTATGATGTTGAAAGCATCATAAAAACAGCAGTTGAAATGGTCGGGTTCAAGAAAAACACGATGGTAGGATAATTTTTTTAAAAAGGTATTTGAACCGCTTTAGCTGAGGCTTTGGCGGTTTTTTTATTTTTTCCACAAGTTATAAAAACTCTTGTTGTTGCTGATGATATTGTATTATATTTGGAGGAAATTTAAAAAAACGTTAAAGAGATGACTATTCAAAAAACAACACAATTCGCTACATTTATTGCTGCCTCAATGCTTCTTATTGCTTGTGGTTCTTCAACAGATGACT
Source organism: Bacteroidota bacterium (assembly GCA_016722565.1). NCBI lineage: Bacteria > Pseudomonadati > Bacteroidota > Bacteroidota bacterium. Next base: position 469,539 of record JADKIU010000007.1, on the reverse strand, counting down.
CTTCAACTGAAGCGGTTGATACAGCAAATGCTACCACCAAAGTGAAGGATGTGAAAGCGCAAAATGTGTTCTATTCTATACCATCTCCAATTGAAACCACCACCTTATTGAAGGCTGCCGGTGCCAAATACAATGCAAAAATTTTAAACCCTATCGAAAATGCAGGGAAATATGAAACGGTAGCTGCCAAAGCATTGAATTTAGGAGTTTATGGGTCAGATTTAAGCTTTACCAGCATCTTTGATCAAACACAAGAATCCATGTTGTACTTGCGTTGCACAAACAAACTAGCAAGTGGTTTAGGCATTAGCGGTGCTTTTGACGAAACAACAACCTCTCGGATTGAAGCAAACATGCAAAATAGAGACTCTTTATTAGCAATCATTTCCGACTCCTATTGGAATGCGGATGCATACTTGAAAGATAATGGTCAGCCGGGCGTTTCTGCATTAATTGTAGCAGGTGGTTGGATTGAAGGATTGTACATTGCTACTCAAATTGCTGCAACTACCAAAAATGATGGAGTTGTTACCAGAATAGGGGAGCAAAAGCTTTCTTTGGAGAATCTTATTGCGTTGTTAGAGAGCTATAAGTCTGAAAATGATGCAATTCCGGCCTTGTTGGCTCAGTTTACCGATCTTAAAAAGGCTTTTGATGTGATTCCTGCTAATGCGAACGAAACAATTGCGACTACAGACTCCGTAAATCACGTTTCTACCATTTCGAATGGTAGCGATTTTAAACTAAATGCAGCTCAATTGAAGCTAATTTCAGATAAATGTGCTGAAATTAGAAACAAAATCATCCAATAAGGCGTAAAATGCCTTGATGAAACAGAGATACTCCTTGATTGTTTTGATTGCTATCGGCATCTTAACCTTCACATCTACGGCTATCAACGCCCAGTGTAGCGCTTTTACAAAAAAAAAGTGCATGCCTAAAATTCAGCCTTTTCAGCAAAGTGGACAGATAAATACATCTACCATGAGTGCAGGGCAAAAAACTTCCTTAAACATCACCTTTTATTCGGGTCAAGACTACCGGATATTGGTTTGTGGACAACCTCAATTGGGTGATCTTGCTTTCAGAGTGATGGATACCAACCGAAAGGTGGTTTTCGATAGTCGAAAAAATGATTATCCTGATTTTTGGGATTTTAAAGTAAAAAACACGCAACAATTCATTGTGGAAGTTTTGGTTCCTGAATCCGAATCCACCAGTTCAGTTCTTCCTTCCGGTTGCGTTTCTATAATGGTAGGATTCAAAAAAGCATAGAAAATTGATGATAAATGGAAAGTCCCGCCAGAAATAGCGGGACTTTTTTATTCCCATCATTCTATAATTGTCACCCCTGACAAATTCGCTTGGTTGTTTTTTAAAAATGCATACGTGATTTTATCTACAAGACAGTTGATAAACTCTACGCGTTTAAATTTTTCGTTGTACTTAAAAAAAGTATTCAGAATTGTAGCATCTTGAAAAGTTACTTTGTAAAATCCACACTGTTCAAAATGACAATCTTCAAATTTTCCTTCGAAAACAACATTGCTTAGGTTTGTTTTTTTAAAGGAAGTAAACTTCCATACTACGTCTTTGATGATATTGCTTTCAAAATTTACTCCGGAAAATTCTGCTCCGGAAAAGTTTGCTTCAGAGAAATTACATTTCTCAATATTATTTTTTAAAAATTCCGCGTCAATAAACGAACAATTAGTGAACTGATTATTTAATAAATTGGAGGATTGAATTTTGCTGTCGCGGAGGTCTGAAGATGAAAAATTACATAGTTCAATGTTGTTGTTTCCCAAAATAAGCCCCGATAAATCTGCATTCGAAAAGTTGCAGTTCTTCATATTGGAAGAGCTAAATTTTTCTTTTAAATTTTTTAGCCCCGAAAAGTCAGCATCAGCCCAGTTTCCTTTTGACATATCCCAATTCCAATCAAATTTTTTTCTTGGCTGAGCATCAGAAGTTTCAACGACATCCGTCTTTTGTTTTTCGCTTGTCGACAAAAGCGATGCGCTGGTTTGAAAACTATCCGAGAAATAGTTTAGGTCCACTCCGAAAATTTCTGCAAGCCGGCTTAGGGTCGTAATGTCGGGCATCGACTCCCCACGTTCCCATTTGCCCACTGCTTGAGGACTGATTGACACTTGCTGTGCAAGTTCACTTTGAGAAAGATTTATTTTCTTTCTTGCTTCGGCAATTTTATTGCCAATTGATTTTGAGTTTAGCATCATATTTTTTTGTTTTTAGATGCTGCAAAGTTATTTTGTCTCATAGGCGTATTGCAAATAAAAACAACTACTTGTGGTTGTAAATGCCCTACATTCAGTTGTTTTTTGACAACCAGTAGTTGTTTTTATATTATTTTATTGGTTAGTTATAAGAAAGGTTTATTAAACCTTGTTTTTTTCTGCCATTCTATAAAAAATCCCTCAACAGATTCTGAAGAGGGATTTTTAAAACTTAAAGAGAATGGTGTTTTGAACTCACCTTACTCAGAAGGTTTCTGCTAAACTTAGAAACAATCTGAATTTTTGGAAGCTCTATTTTACAATTAATTTTTTTGTGAAGCTTTCACCATCTGCTGTTAGTTTGATGAAATATACTCCGGCAGACAACTTTGTGTTTTCAGAAATCGAATATTGATGCTCACCGGCACTCACGTTTCCATTTACAACTGTTGCTACCTCTTTTCCTACAACATCATAAATCGTGATGTTGGTTTGTTTGCTTTCCAATAAGTTGAAGGTAATAATGGTATTATCTTCAGCAGGATTTGGATATACATTAAAGTTCAAGTTGTTTGCTAACTCGTCAACACCAACCGCACCCATAATATTAATATCATCTAAATAAATATTATTTCCGGCATCGCTGGTGAATTTAAACATTAGAAATAAACTTGGTTCTGAAGCAACAGAAGCTAAGCTTAACGATTTTGTTGTCCATTGAGATGCTGTAGGAACAAATGAACCTGCAACAACTCCAGCTGTTGAAAGTGTAGCACCAGTCATTGTTTGACGCAACGACCATGTTTGTCCGCAAGTAGCAGACACATAAATTTGTAATTTATCAGCAGATGTTGCCGTTTTTTGCGCATGTGCAAATTTATAGGTTAAAGTTGGCGTTCCTGAAATGGCCGTCATGTCAATTGGCGGAGAAATCAATTCGTCAATATGCGTGTCGTAAGTACTTGAATTCACAATGCGCACTGATTTAGTTCCGGTGGCTGCCGCAGCAGTGGTTTGCGTCCAAGTATTAGATCCTGCATTTGCATTACGTACATTCCAGTCAACATTCGGTACTGCAGCTCCTTCAAATCCTTCAGAATAAAAAGTAGACGAATAAGTAGCTGTATTTGGATACACTGTTACATAAGATGTTTTAGTAGCATTTACGGAGCCTGATCCATTGGCTACTACTAGCGTTACATCATACACTCCTGGCGTATTGTAGGTAATTGTTGGCATCGAATCGGTTGAAGTGGATGGTGTTCCCCCTGGGAAAGTCCATGTCCAGCTTGTTGGATCACCATTCCAAGATAAGTCGGTGAATGTTAAACTATCCCCTTGACAAACAGTATTTAAAACATCATTTGATTGAAAGTCAGCCAAACACAAGACAGAAGGTGTACTCAAGCCGGTTGCAGTTAAATTGCCTGGCGACCATAAATTATTTCTGGACGCAGTTGTGCTGGTAAGTGCGGTACGCATTTTTGTTTTTTGTCCGGCTGTAAACATATTGCTGCAATAAGCATACTCCATATAATTTTGTACGTTTTCAATAATCGGAGGATTACAAACCGCATCGGACAATAGACATGCTGTATGACCCATAGTTGTTGGTGTATCAGATACTCCATCACTTGCCGAGCAATCAACACCAGGGTCATTGGTTCCGCCCCACGTATGATCAAGGTTTAAATAATGCCCGATTTCATGTGTTAATGCACGTGAGCGGAAGGGTGAACCGGATCCGATACTTCCAACATAAGTTGACAAGATTACGATTCCATCATTTGCGGGAGCAAACACCGTTGCACCAGGTTTATACGCATATCCTGCTGCTCCGCTAGAAATGGTTTTAACAACCCAAATGTTTAAATATTTGTTGCGTGGCCATTGATTTAATTTTGAATCATCATCCCCTACATTGGTTTCAGATGAAAAAATGCGATCAATACCATTGGTGCAATTTCCAGATGGATCTTTTTGAGCTAAACGAAACTGTATTTCGCAATCTGCTGCAATTGCTGTAAAAGATGGTACTACAGCAGAAATATCTGCATTTAATTTGCGATAATCTTCATTCAAAATACGCATTTGGTCATGAATTTGTGCATCGGAAATGTTTTCCGGTCCACCTTCATGAAGAATATGAAAAACAACGGGAATGGTATAAATCGGAAGCATTGCACGCCCGTCAGCATCTTTGTAGCCGTTTTTAAAAGCAATAAAATCAGCTTCTTCGGCTGCTTTTTCGTCAGCAAGATATTGCGCTTTTAAGGAAGGGTGTTCCTCAAAATACTTCGCCATCATTTCGGATGTGCTGCAAGGTTTTAAATCTTGTGCTCGCGTGATGCTCGCTGAAATTACCGAAAGAAGGGCGATTCCGAAAAGTTTGGTAAATGTGTTCATTTTTAATAGCATTTTAAATTATAGTTTAGAGAGGGGATGATTTTTTATTCGTAGTCTTTGATGGATGAAAGTACACCCTTAATACTGTTTATGTTAGCTAATATATTAATATATTTTTTAGAAACAAATTCAGGCTCCGAAAGTTCATTATTGACTTTATAACCGATAAAGTCTTCTAATCGGCTAAAGTCTTCCTTCTGCGCTGCCCGTATTTCATCTTGCATGGTCGTATTTACTACGCCCGGAGCAATCGAAAAGATGTGAAACCCTTTGTGAATGCTCTCCTGGGGCTTTGTTGCCCTGATTTTTTGTTCTGCATCCACCACCCGGCTAAACATGTCAATTCCTGCTTTTGAGGAACAATAAACAGCCCATCCGTCTATCGGATTTTTGCCGGCTCCGGAGCTGATGTTCAGAATCACTTTTTCAGCATCGGTAGAATCATAACATTCAATAAAAGCATTTGTAAGAACGGTTGGTGCAATTAAATTCACCGTATAATTTTTAATAATGGTATCTGCATCCAATTTACCTACCGGCTTAATAAATCCCAAAACCCCTGCGTTGTTTATCAGATATACTTTTTTTGCATTTGCGTGCAAATCAAATTTGAATTTCGATATCGCCCCTACATCCGTTAAATCTAAGTAAGAGTGCTTATAATTTTGGTGCTCAATGCTTCTGTGACGAGAAATTCCAATCACTCTGTTTGATGGGTTTTCCAATAAATGTTCAGCAAACGCTTTTCCAATTCCTCTGCTCGTTCCGGTTATGTAATAATAGTTCATTCTCACATTTTGTATATCATAAAGATAGCCAAATAAAACAAAAAAAGCAAGAGGTTTTTATGCTCTTGCTTTTTATAATATCAGTCGGAAAATGATTCTGTTATCCCAATGCCTGCTTTAAATCAGCAATCAAATCTTCTACATTTTCAATTCCCACACTTAGTCTTAAAAGTGATTCTACTACTCCTGCTTTGTCACGCTCCTCTTTTGGAATAGAAGCATGGGTCATTGTTGCCGGATGATTAATCAACGACTCAACGCCTCCTAAAGATTCTGCCAATGAAAACACCTTCATGCTGGATGCAATTTTAAAAGCATCTTCTTGTTTATTTCCTTTTAAGGAGAATGAAATCATTCCACCAAAATCTTTCATTTGCTTTTTGGCAATGTCGTGATTCTGGCTATCCGGAAATCCGGGCCAATACAACTTATCAATCTTAGGATGTGTTTTTAAAAATTCTGCAATTTTTCTTCCATTAAAACAATGACGCTCCATTCGGATGTGCAATGTTTTTAACCCGCGTAAAACCAAAAAGCTATCCATTGGTCCGGGTGTTGCCCCACAACTATTATGTATAAATGCTAATTGTGTATATAAGTTATCATCACTAACACACAATGCCCCCATAATCACATCACTATGTCCACCCAAATATTTTGTTGCAGAATGCATCACAATATCAGCTCCCAATGCCAATGGGTTTTGTAAATAAGGAGAGGCAAACGTATTGTCAACAGCACAAATCAATTTATTTTCCTTTGCAATTTTCGCACATGCTTCAATGTCGATAATCTGCATCGTTGGATTGGTAGGTGTTTCCAACCAAATCATTTTTGTGTTGGCATTGATGTGTTTTTTAATCACATTCACATCTTTCATATCGATGAAATGAAACTTGATTCCAAATGGTGCAAACACCTTCGTAAACATTCTATAGCTACCACCATATAAGTCATCACCTGTAATCACTTCATCCCCCGGACGCAACAATTTCATTACCGCATCAATCGCACCCATTCCGCTTGAAAAGCACAATGCATGTTTTGCTCCTTCTAATTCCGCCAAGCATTTTTCTAAAGCAGTCCGTGTTGGGTTTTTACCACGGGCATAAGCGTATCCTTTGTGGTTACCTGGACTTTCCTGCCAATACGTGGATGTTTGGTATATGGGAGTCATGATGGCTCCTGTTGTTGGATCAGGCTCTTGTCCTGCATGTATCGCTTTTGTTCCAAAGCCTAATTTTGTAGTATCTGACATAAGATTGTTTATTTGAAGTGTAAAGGTAACAAATATTTGATTTTATAGTTTTTTGGTTGAACTTTACCCAATGCTTTACGCGATTTTTTTGCCATTATTGGTGAGTTGGATATTCAAACGAATAAATTCAAAACGAATTTACCTAACGTATATCATTTCCGGTATGATGGTGGTTTTTATCCCTTTGTTTATTACAGTCATTAGAATGATAAACACTTTTCTGACGATGGGAGCGCCAGACACAGCCGCGTTTGCGTTTCATTTTGCGGAGATGACCGGTGGTATACTAATTATGGTTTTTATAACGCTCTTTTTTCAATACATCTTTAATAAGACAATGGGCTTGAAAAGGATTTAACATTTTTTAATTTTTAATGCAATCCAATTTTTGTACCTTCGTTCTATTCTAATGAAAACATTCCAAAAAATAACAGCTGTTTTTTTAGCAGCAATTTTTCTTTTCTCCAGCTTAGGCTTTACCATTAGTTCAATGGTCTGCTTAAAGAGTGGAAAAGGAAAAGTTTCCTTGGCGATGATTGAAGATTGTTGTTCTCCAAAGATGGCAATGGCTCCATCTGCAACAACCAATTGTTGTGATGAAGAAAAAGAACTTCCTGTTTTATCTGGACTGGATGTGATTAAAAAAGGAGAATGTTGTGATATTAATAATTACACATTCAATTTAAAAGATTTTCAAAACTCACAAAAACAATCGGTAGAACAACCTCTCATTTATCAATCCCTATTTTATTTTTCAGAAACCGATTCTTCAACAGTTTCAGAAAGCAAATTAGCATTTCAATTTTCAGATTTACCTCCGCCATTATACGGGCGAACACTCTTGAATTTTATTTCTACCCTTACCATTTGATTTTGTTTTAGTAGGTAATTGTGCTTGTGAGCATGATTCTCATTTCGACCAACGCGGAGAAATCTTACTTAAACAATACAAATCAAATGAATCGATTATTCTATTTAATAATCCTTTTATTATTTGCGAAAACCATTGCTGCCCAAACAATTTCGGGCAAAGTCAGGGGCACAGATGATAAAGGAAAAAATGAAGCACTACCCGGAGCGAATGTCTACTGGTTGAAGACGACAATCGGAACCACCACCGACTTGGATGGGAAGTTTCAATTAGCATATCCGGATACAATTCCTGCCAAGTTAATTGTAAGTGTGATGGGTTATCAAAGCGATACAATTACTTTTGATGTGTCCAATCAAACACTAGATATTGTATTGGTAAATTCGCTGAATTTAACAGCGGTTGAAGTCACAGAAAAACAAAGCACCACCTTAAACAAACTGTTTACCCCGATTAATACTGAAGTGATATCCGGTAAAGAATTACTGAAAGCGGCTTGCTGTAATCTATCTGAAAGTTTCAGCACCAATGCATCGGTAGATGTAGCCTTTACAGATGCTGTTTCTGGTGCAAAAAAGATCCAGATGCTCGGATTAGATGGTGTGTATACGCAAATTCTTTCAGAGAATATGCCGATGTTACGCGGACTTTCTGCTGCTTACGGAATCAATTATATTCCCGGAACTTGGATTGAAAATATTCTTGTTACCAAAGGAACAGGTTCTGTTGTGAATGGGTATGAGAGTATATCCGGACAAATCAATCTGGAATTTTTAAAACCACAAGAGCAGAAGAAGCGAATTTTTATCAATGTTTATGGAAACCAAAAAGGAAGAGCAGAAGCAAATTTGCATTTAGCAAAAAAGTTGAATACAAAATTAGCTACGATGTTGTTTACGCATGCCAGCTCCAATACCATGAAACAAGATATGAATAAAGATGGGTTTTTGGATATGCCGCTAACACAACAATACAATGTTTTTAATCGATGGGATTTCCATAATCAGAAAAACTTTGAAGCTCAGTTTGGTATAAAAGGCTTGTATGAAACACGTCAAGGTGGACAAACCAATTTTGTATACGCTCCGGAAAGAGATTCATCCAATAATTATGGAATCGGAATCAATACAAAATCGTTGGAATACTTTTCTAAAACGGGGTTTATGTTTCCTTCTAAACCCTATAAAAGCTTGGGCATTCAAACATCCGGGAAATGGCAAGAACAGGACATGTATTTTGGCCTAAGAAATTATAAAGGCATTCAAAAAAACTTTTATGCCAATGTGATTTTTGCAAACATTATTTCCACCACCGACCATAAATATAAATTAGGTGCAAGCTACTTGTTGGATGATTATGATGAAACATTTAATGATACCACTTTTGCAAGAACAGAAAGTGTTCCGGGTGTATTTGCAGAATACACATATACACATGCCGAAAACTTTTCTTTGGTGGCTGGTGTTCGAGCCGACTATCATAATTTACACGGTATGTTTTATACACCTCGTTTGCACATGCGATTCAATCCCGGAAAGAAAACAACGTTGCGTTTGTCGGGCGGAAGAGGGTTTCGAACAAGCAATGTTTTTGTTGAAAATCAAGCCGTTTTTGCAAGCTCGAGAATCATTGTGATGAATGAACAATTAAATCCCGAAGTAGCATGGAATTATGGTTTTTCAGGAAATCAACAATTTAAATTGTTCGGGAACGAGGCATTCATCAACCTTGATTTTTTTAGAACCGATTTTGAAAATCAAGTCATCATGGATTTGGATCAAAGTGTAAACAAAGTAGTGTTTTATAATTTGAAAAGAAAATCATATTCACATAGTTTACAAGTGGATATGGGTTTTGAGCCTTTCGAAGAATTTGTAATGAAGTTTGCATACAAATGGTATGATGTAAAATCAACATACAATCCCGATAGCTATCGGGATGAGTTGATGGACAAGCCTTACGTTCCGAAACACCGTTTGATGATGAATATGGCGTATTCAACGTACATGGAAATCTGGAAGTTTGATTTTACAACCAACTGGTTAGGGAAGAGTAGAATCCCAAGTACAGAATTGAGCCCTTTGCAATACAAGTTGCCGAAATACTCCAAAGAATACTTTTTGTTCAACGCCCAGATTACTAAAAAATTCAGAAAATTTGAAACGTATTTGGGTTGTGAAAACATTTTGAACTACACACAAAAAAATCCGATAGTAGCTTCTGAAAACCCTTTCGGTCCTAATTTTGATGCATCGATGATTTATGCACCGGTGGAAGGACGAATTATTTATTTAGGAATACGATTAGAAATAAAATAACGAACATCCTCTCAACTGCTTTGTCTCATTTCGACCGAAGCATAGAGATCTAAAACTAAAAATATGAAAAATATAAAATCAATTTTATTTGTAAACATTATATTATTGTTTGTGTTGTCAGCAGCGAACTTAAAGGCACAAAATGCAACAACTGCTGAGCTGAAGATTAAAACATCATCTGTTTGCGACATGTGCAAAGAAACCATCGAAAAAAATATGGCCTTCGAAAAGGGCGTTAAAAAATCAACATTAGATGTTGAGTCGAAAGTTTTAATTGTTACTTATAACCCTCAAAAAACCACACCCGAGAAGTTAAGGATGGCCCTTTCAAAAATTGGGTACGATGCTGATGATGTTCCAGCTGACCCGAAAGCCTACAAAAAATTAGATGCTTGTTGCAAAAAGGGTGCAGTTTGTAACGATAAAAAGTAACTTCTCCCATTGATAAAGCGATTGATGGTGAAGCATAAATAAATCTGATTTCATGTCTTTATTTTTTTACATTTACGTAACTAAAACACTGAAACATGAAAAACTTACGATTGTGCATCCTAATCCTATGCGCGCCATTTCTTATTAATGCAGCACCTGATTCGACAAGCGTTGAATTAGATTCTGTAGCATTTGCAAATGCTCTTTTGCAGCTCGATAGTACAGTAAATGCACTGGATCACAAAAAAGGAAAAATTCTTTTAAAAAGTGATTTAGCCACAATTAATGTTCCGAAAGGTTTTTCATTCTTAGAAGGGAAGGACGCCAGATATATTTTGGAAGAAGTTTGGGGAAACCCTGCAGATGCGGATGTTCTTGGTATCCTTATTCCTGAAAATGTAAATATGCTAGCCGCAGAATCTTGGGCAATTGTTTATACCTACGAAGAGGATGGTCATGTTGATGATGATGATGCAGAAGATTATGACTATAATGAACTCTTAGATGAAATGAAGCAGCAAACAGTTGATGGGAGTGCAGAAAGAGTGAAACAAGGCTATGACGCAATTGCTTTAGTAGGATGGGCAAAAGCCCCTTTTTATGATAAGGCGACACATAAATTACATTGGGCGAAAGAATTAAAATTTGGAAGTGATTCAGTCAATACACTCAATTATAACATCCGAATGCTTGGAAGAAAAGGGGTTTTGGTGATGAACATTGTTTCCGGAATGGACAATATCAAAACAGTTGAAAAAAACATTGATGCTATTTTGTTAAGCACAAATTTTAATGCCGGAAATCAATACGATGATTTTGATTCAAGCATTGATAAAGTTGCAGAGTATGGTATTGGTGGTTTGATTGCCGGTGGTATCTTGGCAAAAACAGGAATGCTTGCTAAACTGGGAATTTTTTTAGTAAAGGGATGGAAACTAATTGCTATTGCTGTTGTTGGAATATTCGCAGCTTTTAAAAATAAAATTTTCAAGAAAAAAGTAGAATAAAAAGTTTAAAATAGACCTATTCGTATGGCATTATTAAAACCGGTTAAAGGCATTCATCCGAAATTCGGAGAGGATTGTTACCTCGCAGAAAATTCAACAGTTGTTGGAGATGTTGTAATGGGCAACCAATGCAGTATTTGGTTCAATGCGGTTGTTCGTGGGGATGTGAATTCCATTCGTATGGGAAATAAAGTAAATGTGCAAGATGGTGCAGTAATTCATTGTACTTACGAAAAGACAAAAGTTGTGATTGGAAATAATGTTTCTATTGGTCACAATGCCTTGGTTCATGGTTGTACGATTCATGATAATGTATTAATTGGGATGGGAGCCATTGTAATGGATAACTGTGAAATCGGAAGTAATACCATCATTGCTGCCGGTGCGGTAGTATTGGAAAATACAAAAGTTGAGTCAGGTGTGATTTATGCCGGTGTTCCTGCAAAAAAAGTGAAAGACATCAATCAGGAATTAATCAAAGGAGAAATCAATCGGATTGCAGATAATTACATCATGTATAGTGGTTGGTTTAAAGAAGAGAAGTGATCTGCTAATTTTGGAGCGTCATTGCGAGGAAGAATGACGAAGCAATCTCTTTTTTGAGTTGTTTTACAACTCCATGTGTTTTGATTTTACTTCTTTCCCATAAAACATGCTGGCCGCACTGTCAAATTTTTCGGGTGCATCCGTAGTATAGAATTCAATAGAATTTCCTTTTGAACATTTCTCTTCCATTTCCGGATGGCGTTTTAAATAATCCACTAACCCGTCTGCAACAATTTCTCCTTGCGATAATAAGAGAATGTTTTCAGGTAACTGTTGTTTAATTTTATTCATCAGCAAGGGATAATGCGTACAACCCAAAATAATCGTATCGATATTTTTGTCCTGAGAGAGTAAATTGTCTAAATGCTGCTTAATAAATGCATCGGTGGATTCATTTTCAATTTCATTGCTTTCCACAATCGGAACCCACATCGGGCAAGCTTCCTGATGTACCGTAATCTCCGGATAAAATTTAGAGATTTCAATCGGGTAGGAGTTGGATGTTATTGTTCCTGTTGTCCCTAAAACACCAATATGTCCTGTTTTACTTAATTTTCCAACCACTTCAGTAGTCGGACGAATGACGCCTAATACGCGTTTGTTTGGAGCGAGAGTCGGCAAATCTTTTTGTTGAATAGTTCTGAGTGCTTTTGCTGAAGCGGTGTTACAGGCTAAAATAACCAGCTCACAATCCATATCAAACAATTTTTTTACGCACGCTAAAGTGTATTCATATACAGTTTCGAATGAACGAGGACCATAGGGAGCACGTGCATTATCGCCCAAGTAGATAAAATCATACTGAGGCATCTGTTTTACAATTTCTTTTAAAACAGTTAAGCCTCCGAAACCGGAATCGAATACACCTATTGGTTTTTTTTTGTTCAAGGGGAATAATTTGTATCTCAAATATACAAATAAAAAAGCCCTGAGTTATTGACTCAGGGCTTTAAATATTTGTAAAGGAATGCTTATTTTTTTGGAGGAGTATTTGCAGCTGGAGCTGTAATTCCTAATTTCTTCATAACTGCATTGATGATGTCTTCTGTTGGTTCGCTGTACAAAACCAAACCTGTACTAGTGTCTAACACATATTTATAACCGGTTTCTTTAGCAACTTGATCAATTGCTTTTTTAGCCTTTTCGTAAACAGGTTTCGATAAGTCAGCGCTTTTTCTTTGATAATCAGCTTGTGCTTGTTGTTGGAAATCAGTAATACGTTGATTTAAGTCGTTTAATTCTTTTTCTTTCGACTCTTTTACAATTGGTGCCATGTTTGGAGCATCTTTTTGGAATGCTTCATATTTTGTTTGCAATTCGGTTTGCATTGCCACAATTTGTTGTTCCAATTGTTTTGCATAATCTTGAACAGCTTGTTGAGCTACTTTTGATTCAGGCATCAACGTGATTAATGAATCCAAATTGATGTGTGCAACTTTTTGAGCTGAAGCTGTAAACGAACTTACTACTAATGCAACTCCTACAACAGCTATTTTAAAAAAATTCTTCATAGTATTTATTTTTTGGTTTTTGATTTGTTTTAAATTGATAGTTAATTATTTTTTGTTTTGGGGTGTAGATGGTTTTGCACCCGCACCATAACCTAATTGTTTTAATACATCATCGCTTTTGTCAAGTTTTGAACTTGCATACAGCATTGTTAAGTCACTTGATTTGTCAAAGATAATAGAATATGCACCTTTTTCTGCTACAGCTTTAATGGCATTGTAAACTTTGTCTTGAATGGGCTTAACCAATTCTTGACGCTTTTTGAAAAGTTCGCCATCTACACCAAAACGTTGTTTTTGTAAATCTTTGGCATCTTTCTCTTTTGCGATGATATCCGCTTCACGTTTCTTTTTCATATCATCGGTAAGCAAAATTTGCTCTGCTTGGTAGGCTTTATACATTTTATCGATTTCAGCATATTTTGCTTCAATCTCTTTTTGCCATTGAATGGATATTTTATCCAATTCAGCTTGTGCTGATTTATATTCAGGAATTTGTCCTAAGATATATTCTGTATCAACGTAAGCAAATTTCTGTGCAAATGTTGCAACGGATGTTGCAATCAAAATGCTGAGTGTCAAGATTAACTTCTTCATTTTTTTCTTCTCTTTTAGTCATTCGCCCGAATAACGGTACGAATTTAGTAATTTATTATAACTCTCCAATAGATGCTCCAATTGTAAAGTGGAACTGTCCTTTTTGCATTCCTAAGTTAGACGGTACATCGTCCAATCTCCAACCGTAATCAAACCCTAATAAACCAAACATTGGTAAGAATACCCTTACCCCAACTCCTGTAGAACGGTAAACATCAAAAGGATTGAAATCTTTTGATCGATCCCAGGAATTTCCGGCTTCAGCAAATCCAAGAACATAGATTGTTGCTTGAGGGTTTAAAGATACAGGGAATCTTAATTCAGCTGAATATTTTGTAATAAACGCTGCTCCTGTTCGTGGTGACAATGATTGATCATCGTATCCTCTCAAAGCAATAATTTCTCTACCATCCAAAGCAAATCCTGTTAAACCACTTCCTCCTAAATAAAAACGTTCAAAAGGTGAAATTCCAACTTTGCTATTGTAGGAAGTTAGGAATCCAAAACCTGCTGATGTCTTCAGAATCAAATTGCGTGCCTCTTTTCCATCTGCCCCGCGTTTATTGGTGATTGGCGTGAAGAAGGTGGTTGTAAACTTATATTTTTGATATTCTACAAACTTATAACGTTGCTGGTCTGTAAGAGTTGGACTCGCATAATCCACATTGTTGAAGTAGGAATACGGTGGTGTAAATTGTCCGGTTAAAGCAATTTGTGAACCTCTGGTTTCAAAAATCGGTTTGTCAATGTTGTTACGTTGAATGGATATTTTATAATAGATGTTGTTAGAATATCCTTTACTGAATGAGAAAATCGAGTTGAAATTATTCAACGTATAGTATTGATAATTTAATTCTTGATACAAGGTGAAATAATCATCTGGTTTTTTTAGTCGTTTCCCTAATCCTACAGAAACACCAAAAATATCGAGTGATTGACGCAATGGGTTGTCGATTTTTTCACCGGTTACGCTACTGGTCACTAATTTCTTTTGTCCGTTTGTTTGAACAGAATAATACGCAGTAACACTCAACGAATTTGGTTTTTTACCTCCTAACCAAGGTTCTGTAAATGAAATATTATAGGATTGAAAAAACAAACCATTGGATTGCGCACGAACACTCAAGCGTTGTCCATCACCGGAAGGTAAAGGGCGCCAAGCATCTTTTTTGAAGAAATTTCTTCCAGAGAAATTGTTGAACGAAACACCAAGTGTTCCAACAACACGTCCGCCACCATATCCACCGGATAACTCAATTTGATCGGAAGGTTTTTCTTCAACGGTATATTCAATATCAACGGTTCCGGTTGCTTGATTTGGTGTTGGTAATACATTCATTTTCTCAGGATCAAAATACCCCAATTGCGAAAGCTCACGCTGTGAACGAATAACATCCGAACGTCTGAACAATTGTCCTGGTTTTGTTCGGATCTCACGTAAAATAACTCGGTCGTTGGTTTTTGAATTTCCTACAATCGTCACTTTATTAATCGTGGCTTGTTTTCCTTCAAAAATTCGCATTTCCAAATCTATGGAATCGCCTGTTACCATTGTTTCAACCGGATTCACATTAAAGAACAAATATCCTTCATCCATGTACAATGAACTGATGTCATTTCCATTTGGATTCATAAATAATTTTTGCTCTAACTCCGCTTGGTCATACACATCTCCTTTTTTAATTCCGAAAACTTCAGCCAATGTTTTAGCGGTGTATTTACTGTTTCCTACCCAAGTCACATTTCTGAAATAATATTTGCTTCCTTCACTTACAACGATATCGATGCTGATGCGTTTTTTTGAACCTGGAGTTCTGTAGATAGAATCACGCACAATTTTTGCATCACGAAATCCTTTTTCATTGTATTTGGCAATGAGTGCTTTTTTATCTTTTTCGTAATTGTCTTCATCAAATTTTCCGGAGTTAAACGGATTCCACCAGAACCTGCGTTTTGTTTCATCAAAGGTTCTGCGGAGTTTCCACATTTTAATGCTGTTGGTTCCAACCAAGTTGATGTCTTTGATGCGGATCATGCTCCCTTTGTCAACTGTGATGTAAAGAATCACTGCATTGTCCGCCTTTTCTACCTTCTCCTGTTTGATGTCCACCTTTACATCCATGTGACCTTTGGTGACAAAAAACTCTTTTATTTTAGCATGAGTAGAAGAGAGTAATCGATCGGTAACAACCGTTCCTTTAAATAATTTTATTTTTTCACGCACATCATCCGCTTCGCTTTTTGTCATCCCTTTCAAAGAGAATTTCAAAAGACGCGGGCGTTCAACTACGGTGATGGTTACAAAAATATTTTCTCCTTGAACACGACCGGTAATTTTTACATCTTCAAACAACCCTTGTTTCCAAAGATTGGAGATGGCCGTAGAAAACTTTTCTCCCGGCACTTGTACCTTGTCGCCCAGTGCTAATCCGGAAAGCAACACCAAAACGCCTTGATCCAAGTGCTCTGCACCGATGATTGTAACACCACCTACTTTATATTCTTTGGGAACAGAAAAGTCGATGTCTGTTGAGTCGCCACCGAGTTTAATTACTTCTTGAGCGGTTACATTGAAGCCAACCAGAAAAAGGAAAAAAAGTATTTTTATTTTTAGATGCATATTCGTTTTGTATTCCAGGTAATCCTGTTTATGAAATTAATTGTTCGCTCGTTTTCCCAAATCTGCGCTCACGGTTTTGATAATCAACTATAGCTTCGTATAAATCTTCTTTTCGGAAGTCGGGCCATAATTTATCAGTAAAATAAAGTTCAGAGTAAGCCAATTGCCACAATAAAAAGTTGCTGATGCGGTGTTCACCGCTGGTGCGAATCATCAGTTCCGGTTCCGGCATATCTGCTGTGTTTAAATTCGCATTGATAATCTCTTCCGTTATTTGTGCAGCAGTAAGTTTTTTGTTTTCTATTTGTTCTGCAATGCGTTTCACGGCATTTGTAATTTCCCAACGTGAGCTGTAACTCAACGCCAGTACCAGTGTGGTGCGGTTATTATTCTTTGTGTTTTCAATTGCTTCTTGCAATTCGAAAAGACAATCTTCCGGTAAACTTTTTAAATCGCCAATGGCTTGTAAGCGGATTTTGTTTTCGTTCAATGTTTTTGTTTCAGCACTGATTGTATGCACCAACAGTTGCATCAATGCAATGACTTCTTCCTTCGGGCGGTTCCAATTTTCAGTTGAAAAGGCATAAAGTGTGAGGTATTTTACGCCCAATTCGGCAGCGGCTTCTACGGCATCGCGAACAGATTTTACTCCATTTTCATGCCCGAAGATTCGTTGCTCCCCTTGTTGTTTTGCCCAGCGTCCGTTGCCATCCATGATGATTGCAATGTGCTGTGGTAATTTTTCAAGGTTTATTTTTTCTTTCATTTCTCTAGTTTCAAAACAAAATCGTTCCGCATGCGCAGAACGATTTCACATAGCTATTTGTTACATTTTATTGCACACCCGGGCATTTCTCCGGTTTATCTTTTAAACGGATGGTTAATGCAACACCAATAAACGAGTACCAATCTTTATTCGTTGGATTTCCTCTTTGTCTTCCTGTATTGTTAAATGCAGGGTCGGTTCCAATGCTGGGATCCGACATCACTGCAGCTGTGCCACCGCGAGCAGCCGCTAAAACAACCGGGTTGTAATATTTTGTACTCACATCGTCAAGATAGTCGGTAAATGTTTTACGCATCCCCCATTCAAAGGATAAACCGATGTTTTTGGAAAGATTTGCTTTTGCACCAACACCAAACGGGATGGACATCTGGATCAATCGGTATTTCTTTTTGGAGGCTCCGCCTTCTAAACCTTGGCCTTCTGTTCCTAGCGGCTGCAATGCTACCCAGTTATTTCCCAATTGTCCTTGTGGGTTAAATTTAAATCCGGCAAGGCCAACAAAAATATAGGGCGAAAATTTATGTTTTTCCATACCAATCTGGTAGTCCATAAAGTTGAATTCCAATTGTGCAGAAAGCTCATTGATAGGAGATTTAAAACTTAAGTTGCGTTGCTGAGCTGCTTGGGAGTTGGAAAATGAATCGTGTCCTTCAACACTGCCAAACAAAGCACTCGCTCTTGCAGCTAAGCGTTTGTTGATGTTATATCGAAATACAAACCCTCCGGCTGGCTTGGTAAACTGATTGACATGTCTCAACGGATTTAATTCGCCAATATAATAGCATCCACCCAGAAACACACCCACTTCAGCGGTTCTTTTGTTACGTTGTGCCATGCCGGTGAGGCCGACAAGCAAAGCAATGAATAGTATAAAAGAGTGTTTTTTCACGAATTAAAATTACCCGATAAATAACTCCAAAAAGGACAATTTATTGTCTTTTTTGCAAGGGATAGCAAATATAATAGATTTTTGGTAATTCTGACCTGTTAAAATAGGTTAATTGCGCTTGTCCAATCCCCAAAGTAGCTTGTTTCTCATGGTGGTAAAAAAGCTTTGGTTTTCGAGTTTTATGAGGTGGGCAGAAAAGTCTGCCTTTTTGATGGTTAATTCGATGTTGGATTCAATCACTTCGCTTCTAGAGTCGAGGGTTACAAGGTAATTCGGACTTCTTCCTTCTACTTTTAGAGTAATGATATTGTTATCGGAAATAACCAAGGGGCGAACATTTAAATTGTGGGGAGCAATGGGAGTAATTACGAAATTTTCGGAGCCGGGCATCACCAATGGACCACCACAACTCAAAGAATAAGCAGTTGAGCCTGTTGGAGTTGCAATAATTAATCCGTCAGCAAAATAGGAATTCAAATAATCCCCATTGATGTATGCATTGATGGTAATCATGGAAGAGGTATCCTTTTTCAAAACGGTTAGTTCATTCAACCCATAATTCACCTCTCCAAAAATGCCTTTTGGCCCGGAAACGCTTAACAAGGATCGCTTTTCGATGGTGTATTTTTTTTGCATCAAAGCGTCCACGGCCATGTTAATCTCCGTTTTAGCAACATTCGCTAAAAAGCCTAAGCGACCGGTGTTGATTCCTAAAACCGGAATTCCTGAATTACGCACATAGGACAAGGTTTCCAAAAAAGTACCATCACCACCCAAACTGAACATCGCATCCACTTTTCCATGCAAGTCGGTATGGGAAGAAAACGTTTTAATATTTCCCGTTAGTTCGAGCTTTTGTTTGATAAAGCTGTAGAACGGTTCGTAAATAAGAATCTCGGTTTTGTATTCGTTCAGTTTATGAAATAGCTGCTGAATATACTCGGAAGTATTATCATTTGTGGAACGACCGTAGATGGCTATTTGCATTTATAGATTGTTTGCTGGTTTGTTTTAACCACATAGGTACATAGGTCCTTTTTGGTTCAGGTTTTCATAGATGAAGCATGCTTCATTTAAAGAAAATTTTATTTCAAATTAGTAGCTCTGTGCGAAATTATGTCTTTCTTTTTTTCTATCCACATTTTCTATGTTTCTATGTGGTTAAACTTTCTTGAATAGAACTTAAATATTAATATAATTCATAAACGAATCGAAACGATTTTTCATATCATCCGAAAATTCGCTTTGATGAAACGATGCTTTTACGTTATAATTGTATCTATAGAATGTTTGTAATATTCCGGAAAGGTCTTCTTTATTGAGTTTAAGCGTCACCTCAATTTTGGTTGAATCGGTTAATGAATTTACGTAACTACTCAAAATTTTTGCATCATTCCCTTCCACAATTTGTGAAATTTGTGTCATGGAATAATCGTGTAAATTCATTTCTAAAACTACAATTCCGCCCGGTTCACGTGTTGCAGCAAGTGTTGCGAATTGATGAATGAGTGATGAAACAGGAATCAATCCAACATAATGTTGGTGTTGATTCAATACAGGTAAAACCGATAGTTTCATGCTGGAAACCATTTTGATGACTTCATAAACATGTTGACTTTCAAATACAAATGGGCGCAATAACGAAAGTTTATTGCTGCCAAGTTGCTCATCGGTGATATTCAAATCTAAGATGTCGGTATCGGAAATAAGACCAAGGTATTCGTGGTTTTTTACAATAGGCAATTGTGTCACTTTAAACTCATCCATCCAGTTAATTGCCATTAATCCGGTATCCGTAGTTTTTAGTGGTGGTATTTCGTCTGTTATTAAATCTTTTGCTAACATTCTTTTTCTCCCAATCTTTATAATTGTTTCGTATCTTTAAAACAATTAATTGTCAATCTTATTACACAAACTTAGTAATTTTTTAGCTTTGCAAGAAGATAATTTTTGAATCAACTTTTTGCTCTTACATAAATTAATCGGTCTGTATATCCCGCATAAATCTTGGGACTCAACATTTTTTAGAAACGTATGTCGACAAAGTTAAGTGTAAATATCAATAAAATAGCAACCATTCGCAATTCCAGAGGAGGAAACACACCAAACCTTTTGAAAGTAGCGATGGATTGTGAGCGTTTTGGCGCACAAGGTATTACGGTGCATCCGCGTCCGGATGAACGTCATATTCGTTATGCAGATGTGCGAGAATTAAAACCATTGCTCACCACCGAATTTAACATCGAAGGTAATCCGAAAGAACAAAAATTTGTTGATCTTGTTTTAGAAAACAAACCTGGTCAAGTGACGTTGGTTCCTGACGGATTAGGACAAATTACATCCGACCATGGTTGGGATACAATCAATCATAAAACATATTTAAAAGAAACAATAGCTCTTTTTAAAAATGCCGGCATTCGTACCTCCATTTTTGTGGATGCGGATGTAAAAATGATTGAAGGAGCATTGGAAACTGGTACAGATAGAATAGAATTGTATACCGAATCGTATGCAAAGCACTTTTCTGAAAATAAAGAAAAAGCCATTGCACCTTTTATAGTAGCGGCTAAACGAGCAAATGAACTTGGCTTGGGCATTAATGCCGGCCACGATTTGAGTTTGCAAAATTTAAATTATTTTGCAAAAAATGTTGAAGGGCTATTAGAAGTTTCAATTGGTCATGCATTGATATCCGATAGTTTATATTTTGGATTGGAGAATACAATACAGTTGTATTTGAGGGAACTCAAATAGTTAAAAGCTAATTAAAAGGTTGAATTTTACTTTACGATTAACGAATAATAACTAACAGGTAAAGGCAAGGATGAAATTATTTTATAGAAAATTTGGTGAAGGACAACCGCTTATTATTTTACACGGATTATTCGGGCAGAGTGATAATTGGAATTCACTTGCAAAACAATTCTCTGAGCAAGGGTTTGAAGTATATGCCGTGGATCAGCGGAATCACGGCCTTTCTCCTCATAGTGATGTTTGGGACTATAAAGCAATGAGTGAGGATATTTTTGAGTTGATTAAAGAGCACGAGTTAAAAAATGTAATCCTGCTCGGCCATTCCATGGGTGGAAAAACGGCCATGCAATTTGCAATCGACTATCCACATTATTTAGATAAATTGGTTGTTGCGGACATTGCTCCGAAATATTATCCAATGCATCATCAAGGCGTTTTGCAAGCCTTGCAAGCCGTTGATTTTAATATTGTGAAAACACGAAAAGAAGTGGAAGCAGTTTTGTCGCAGTACATTACCGACTTTGGCACAAAACAGTTTTTATTGAAAAATATTTTTTGGATAGATGATACGGAGATGGCCTGGCGGTTTAATTTAAAAGTGATTATTCAACAAATTGAAAACGTAGGACAAGAAGTAGATCATATTGGTGATGCCACTCCGGTAGATAAAAGTTGTGATGTTCCTACTTTGTTTTTGAGAGGAGAACATTCAAACTATATATTAGACGAAGATTTGGATTTAATTCAGGAATTGTTTCCAAACAGTGTTCTCCAAACGATAGAAGGAGCAGGGCATTGGTTGCATGCAGAAAAGCCGAAAGAGTTTTTTGAGAGTGTAATCAAGTTCATTAAATAGCTTCAAACAAAATTTAACCACATAGAAACATAGAAAAAAGAAAGAGAGTTTGCGCTAAGGGATCTAAAGTTGCACATAGGCAAAAATTGTTAAAACAATTTTTGCTTATGTATTTTTAGAAACTCCTTTAACATTATCTCAACCTATGTATCTATGTGGTTTAATTTGGTGGATGCTAAATAAAAAAAACGCCTCCGATTACTCGAAGACGTTTTCCTCTCAATTTAAACCTAAATTTAATCAATCACCAACTTCACAACTTGTTTACCTTGTTGGGTGGTAAACTCAAAGAGATAAATACCTTTATTTAAATCATTTAATTTTAATTCAATCGAATTACTTCCTGTGTTCACGTTTACTTCATTTGAATAAACAACTCTGCCGGCTACATCAAAAAGTTTCATTCCTACTTTTTGATCTTTAGCAGAAGTAAAGTATGTTGTGAAATTTCCGTTGTTCGGATTCGGAGCCAAAGCAATAGAATTAAATACATCATTGTCGGCAATGCTCGCAGTATTGCATGGTGCAGGCGTTCCGGATATTTTCGTCATAGTAGAAAAGTCAATGTAACATGCAAATTGAACACTGTCAACAAATGGATTTCTATTGTTTTGCAATGAATCGACAAAGTCGTTGCGTGCTATTTCGTATGAAGAAGGAGGATCTTGATAATGCCATCTTTTCAAAACATTTTGATCTTGCCCGTATGGAATACTTCCGCTGATTGGGTTTGGAAACGACCAGTTGTTTCCGCTAACACCGTTGTAACACGTTGCTTCGTACATCATCGCACGAGCAGCATCTCCTTTTTGAGCATCGCGAGGTTCAAACACAATGTTACCGTTTACATCTGGTCCGAGTTTACATCCCAAATACGTATAGGATGCCGTTACTACTTCTCCTAATGGATAATTGCTTCTTATTGCATTTGCATCTGTTTGGTTAGTTGGGAACAAATGGTGGTAATCATCGTATTCCGGTAAACCACCTGCCGGGTTTGTTGGCATCCAGTTGTGGCAATAGGTATGCTCACGACTGAAATCATTCGCTGTCCAATCGAAAGGTTCGGTATAAATTTGTTCTTGTCCACTATACACGCATGTTAAAACGCGCTGATCACCGGTGGTATCACGTGCCGCAAACAGAGAAACCATTTTCGTTCCATAGTTGCTGTAAAATTGTTGTACGTGTGGGTTAATTTTGTTGTGTAAATCCGTTACAAACGATGCGCTGGATGTTGAAACCGTGCTGTAGTAAGAGGCAGGTTGCATACTTCCCAAACTTGTTACCATTGCCGTTAAAGGTGCAGTAGTTAAATAGTTTCTAAATGAACCTGTTCCATTGTATGTAAACACAGCAAAATGATAGTTGGTGCTTGCAACAACATTGTTTGGTGAAAAGGTAGTACCAGTTCCACTCATCACCACCATCGAATTTCCGATGACATCTCCACGTTGATAAATGGTTCCATCAACAGGAATGTCAACTACTGCCGAACCAGTTCTGCGCAAAACAATGTAGCCGTCCGGTGAACCTGCAGCAGCGGTGAATGTTCCTGTGAAGCGATATGATTTAATGTTTGTAAATGTAAGTGCAGTCGACTGTGCGGTTGGCTCAGTTGCATAAGAACCACCAATACCATTGAAATTAATTACGTAAGCCGCTTCATCTGCATCATCACTGTTGATGGTGATGATTGCATTTCGTGTTCCGGCAACAGATGGAGTAAAATTGATAACTAAATTTCCGGTGCTTAAAGCTGCAACTGTTGAAGGCGCTGAACCAACTGCAAAATCTGCTGCTGCAGGACCAGTAATGTTTACAGAAGAAATGTTTAAGGTGTTGGATGTTCCTAAATTTTCGATTGTAAATGTAGTTGGAAGCATGGTGCTCACCGGAGAACTGGCAGTATATGTTCCGCCATTTACAATGGTGCTTATTCCTTGTTTTACATTTATTTCTTGAGCCGGACCAGCAGCGCCAGCAGCGATTGCTACATCATCCAATCCAACATTTCCCGAAACTTTATTTGAATAGTTGAAACGAATAAACCGGCTTGCACTTGCAGGAACATCTGTAAATAAAGTATAGGTTCCTGCTGGCAATGTTGTAAAAGTATGTAATGTTGTCCAAGTAGTTCCATTCACCGATTCTTCAATAATAAATGTTCCTCCAGCAAAACTATTTCCAGCAATGTAATAGGTTAAATTGCCAGGATTACTAGCAAAATTAATAGTCACCATATCACCGGTATTATCAAATTTACATGCGGGTGGTGTTGCACCAGAAGCGGTATAAAATGCGGTTCCTGTTTGGGTCCATCCTGTTGGCAAGCCAGTAGTGGTAAAACTCCAGCTGGTTGGCAATACCGCTTGTGCAATTGCATTTAGATTTGTTGTTAAAACAAAAAGCAAAGCATAAATAATTTTTTTAATCATGTGAGTAGTTATTAGTATTTGTGTTTAAAAAGTAATTTTTAATCCTAAATTGAAACGTGTTCCCATTCCAATAAATCCGGTTGCAGTAGTTGCATCAAAACTATAATTGTTTAATGCATCACTGATATACATTGTGTTAAATAGATTGGTTACACCTGCTGATACATTAAAGCGAAGTTTCCAGTATTTAAAATTGTATCCTGCAAATAAGTCCAGTAATCCATACGATGGCATTTTCCAGGATTCACGATCACGATTGTCGGCTTTCACTGCTCCGCTTGGTAAATACGTTACTTGTAAGTCTAATAAATTGTATTTCGAATAATTTTTTGTGAAATAGGTATAGCGTGCTTTAACATATAAGTTCTTAATGATTTCGTAGCGAACACTTCCACCCAATTGTATTTGTGCGGCATCACCCACATGAACACCTTGTGCACTGAATTGAATCGTATCAGTAGGCAAATCCGTATTCATGTCAAATAAATACACCTCATCCGATGTGTTCAATGTCCAATCACCGATAGAGGCCAAGCCTTCCACATCTAAATTTTTAAATAACTTATAAATAAAATCCAATTCGATTCCTTTGTGAACTTCTTTCAATCCATTGGTGTTGTAGTAATAGTCGTTGGAGGCAATGCGGATGGTTGGGAATTCAGACAGTGGTTTGTTTTTCCAATCGGTATAATACAAGTTTACATTGGCAGCAAATAATTTGCTTTTGTATCCATAACCCAATTCAAGTGAAACCACTTCTTGCATCTTTGCTTTGGGATTTTCAACGTTTCCGGTTGTAAATACCAAATCAAATTTTGGTGGGAGTTTTAAATAGCCGGTATTTAAAAATACATTGTGATGATCGTTGATGTTGTAATTTGCTCCGGCTTTTACAGTATAACCTAAAAACCATAAACGATCGGTGGTAGATGTTCTTGCTTCCGGTGACGAGGAAGTATATTCTGTTCCATTATATGTAACAGTGTCTGCAAATCCAACTGCTTGAATTAATGTTGTGTCGCTTAAAACAATGTCTTTCTTCTTAAAATAATCTTTACGCTCATATCCCGTTTCGGATACACTTCCTGTAACAAAAGCACTCCACTTTTCTTTTTTATATTCTAATTGTCCAAATGCACCACCCCACATTACCATTCCTTCGTAGTTACGAGAAATCTTATCGCCTTTGCGTTTCATTTGATATTGAAAATTCGGATCTCCGAAAAACTGTCCGGTTGGCTGATTGGCATCTGTATGATTTTCGAAATAATCACCACCTAATAAATCATACACTTCGGTGTAATGAAAACCTTTATAGTAACGTGCATCAATTCCAATTAATGCGGACCATGATGAATCAATTTGATAATTAAGTGAAGAGAGTATACCATACCAATAATGATTGTTTACAGAACTTTGAATGATATTGGTTGATTTATGTTCGGTTGAACTATACAATCCATCAACATTGTAAGCATTGATATTGTAGATGGCATCAAAATCAATCTGCCCTGTGTTTTTATCCGGAGTAACAGTATTCACTAATCGGGTTCCACCACCTTTACCAATAGAAACATAAGCGATGGACGACAAGTATAATTTTTTATTGATGTTCCAAAAGTGAGATAAGTTGAATTGTGGTTTGTGAAAATAGTTGATGCGTTCGTTAAATGGTTTGCCATCTAATTCACCCCAATGCGGATTGTATTTTCTTCCCATTTCACCATTTTGAGTATTGGTATATTGATTGTTTGCTATAACACTATCTGCATTAATCCCTAAACTGTTTGCAAAATCACGGTCGTAGATTGGAAATAAAATTCCGGTTGCTCTTTGTCCATGTCGCTGTGGTGCACCATTCCCACTTAAACTGATTAAATGCTTACCAACACGTTTTTGTATTTTTAAAAAATAGGAATAAGCTTCAACCCAAGTTTGATCAATATATCCGTCACCTGCTTTTCGGGTAACCGCTCCGGTAAATCCCCATCCGCCTTTTAATTGTCCGGTGTTAAAAGCAAGAGAAGTTTTGTGAGTAAGGTTGCTCATTACTTCTTGCTTGATGCTAATTTCTTTTTTGGAGTCAATTCCTTTGGTGATAATGTTCATTGTTCCACCAACGGAGGTAATTGCAAGTTTAGAAGCACCAAGACCTCTTTGTACTTGCATGTTTTTTGTAATGTCACCCAATCCGTCCCAGTTGCTCCAGTATACCCAACCGTTTTCCATGTCGTTTACGGGCACACCATCCACCATAACAGCCACATTGCGCTGATCGAATCCTCGAATGTTCACGCGGGCATCACCACTACCTCCTCCTTGTTCGGTTGCATATGCACCATGAGTGGAGTTTAGTAACATTGGTAAATCGCGGGAATTTAATTCTTCTTGTATTTGTTTGGTCGTGATTGTAGAAAAGGCAATCGGGGTTTCTCTATTTTTGGCAACATCAGCAACCACTTCTACTTCATTGAGTGTTTTTGTTTCCAATGAAAAGTTGATGGTAACAGGTTTGCTGCCGACTTTAATTTTTTGTTTTTGTGGTTCAAAACCAACATAGGAAATAGAAACGGTATAGGAACCGGAATCTACTTTAATCGAATAATTTCCATTGATATCTGTAACGGCAACTTTGCCTTCAGCTACCATAACACTGGCGCCAACAACCGTTTCACCGGTAGCAACATCTTTTACAACCCCTCTTATTTCTCCGCCTGTTTGCGCGAAATTTGAAAGAGCAGTAACAATAAAAAGGATGAATAGACCAACTTTTTTCATGGAAATGACAAATAAAAAACTGCTGAAGCATGTTCGACTTCAGCAGCTTTTATTTTAAATTACTGTATGGAGAGCTTTACAACAGTGGATTTTCCTTTTTCAAATGAAACCTTTACAAAATAAACTCCTTTTGAAAGTTCAGTTGTGTCTAGTAACATTGTTTTATCATTTTTATTTCCTGATTTGTTCATCACTACTTGTCCAACCATGTTTACAATTTCAGCAGTTACAATTCCTTCAGTAGAAGTAATTGTTACAGAACCATTGTTAGAAGGGTTTGGGAACACCAATACAGAAACGGTATTGTCTACTTCGCTAATTCCCGCAGTTGGGCAAGAACATGTATGTGAATTTAATCCTGTCCAAGTATTTTTTGGTAATGAATCCCATTGTACAGTTGGGTCAAATGCTGTTGGGTTGGTTGTAACGCCACCAGTAACACTTGCTTTTCTTTGTAAGGTATGATCTTTTGTCCAATACGCACCCGCTGCATCATTGAAAGGGAATACATCTGTCCAGCTAGCACCCGGATCTTCACCGATTTTACCAAGGATATCAATTTTTTGGCCGCCTTTTTCTAACGTGATGGCATCATCTCCATTCATATAGGTAGGAGCAGGATAAACACCATCCAATAAATCAGCCATTGCTTGCAATACGGGGCTACAAGCAGGAGATGAACCGCTGGTTGTTGTTTGCCCGTTTACAATTACAAATGCTTGACCAGAAGCAATGGTTCCACTCAAGTTAAGTGTTCCACCAGCAGTAAATGTAGTTGCTCCGTTTGAGTAACGATTTAAAGAGTATCCGGTTAAGTTAATTGGATTAGGAGTTGGGTTAAAAATTTCCAATGCTTTGTCATTCCCTGTTCCGTCAACGTATTCCGAAATAAAAAGTTCACTGCATTGTGCGCTTGCGCCTGAATAAATAGCTAACGCGAAAACTGAAAGTAATAGTTTTTTCATGTGTTTATTTGTTTTTTAAGTTGTACATGGAATACGCCATATTAAATATATATATACCAAGGGCATATGGCTATTTCATGTGATTTGGTTTAATAATAGTTTTTTAAAAGCCGAACGGGAGCGGTTTCGGAATACTCTTCGAGTGAAGAATTCTTGTAGGATGTTCGCTCCCTATTAATTTACGGCACAAATGTACAACCTTTTTTTTAGATGTCAATCGCAGTTTTCAATAGTAATTAACAGATAATGAACAGGTAACATATTTTTTACATTAACCACCCGATATTTTTAATTATCTCTTACTTTTGCACCTTCATACATATAATATACAAAAACCATAATCATGAGCAAAGGACCGATTTCAAATTTTATTGAAAAACATTATAAACACTTTAATGCAGCCGCTTTGGTAGACGCTGCCAAAGGATACGAAACCCATTTAACAGAAGGTGGTAAAATGATGGTGACCCTTGCCGGTGCTATGAGTACAGCTGAATTGGGTAAATCATTAGCAGAAATGATTCGTCAAGGGAAAATTGACATTATTTCCTGTACAGGAGCCAATTTAGAAGAGGATATCATGAATTTGGTAGCACACTCACACTATAAGCGTGTTCCAAACTACAGAGATTTATCTCCGCAGGAAGAATGGGATTTATTAGAAAACCATTACAACCGTGTTACTGATACCTGTATTCCGGAAGAAGAAGCATTCCGCAGATTACAAAAGCACATTCATAAAATATGGAAAGATGCGGATGACAAAGGAGAACGCTTTTTCCCGCATGAATTCATGTACAAAATCCTATTGAGCGGTGAATTGCAACAATATTATGAAATTGACCCGAAAGATTCATGGATGTTGGCTGCTGCTGAACGTAATTTGCCAATGGTGGTTCCGGGTTGGGAAGATTCAACGATGGGAAACATCTTTGCTTCCTATGTAATTAAAAAAGAAATCAAAGCATCAACCATGAAGTCGGGTATCGAATACATGGCTTGGTTGGCGGATTGGTATCCTAAAAATTCAGGTGGAAAAGGAGTAGGGTTCTTCCAAATTGGTGGTGGTATTGCCGGAGATTTCCCGATTTGTGTGGTGCCAATGTTGTACCAAGATATGGAAATGCAAGACATTCCTTTCTGGAGCTATTTCTGTCAGATTTCTGACTCTACAACCAGCTACGGTTCTTATTCAGGAGCTGTTCCAAACGAAAAAATTACATGGGGGAAATTAGATATTCATACACCAAAATTCATTGTAGAAAGTGATGCGACCATTGTTGCACCATTGATGTTTGCTTGGATCCTCGGATGGTAGACTTTTCACCACTAAGGCACTAAGCACACTAAGAATTTTTAATTTTATTTTCTTTGTGAACTTAGTGCCTTAGTGGTAACTTTATATAATTTGAAATTAGACCTTAACATACAACCATTAACTACTTGGTTTCCGAATTACTCGAAACCAGGCTTAATTGCAGGTCCTTGCAGTGCCGAAAGCGAAGAACAACTTTTGGAAACGGCAAAAAACATTGCTGCATTTTATCCGAATGCGATTTTTCGTGCCGGTATCTGGAAACCACGTACGCGTCCGAATACCTTTGAAGGCATTGGTGATATTGGTTTAGAATGGATGAAGTTGGTAAAACAACAAACGGGATTGTTAACCGCAACAGAAGTTGCAACGGCTGATCACGTTGAAAAATGTTTGAAGGCTGGAATCGATATTTTATGGATTGGTGCACGTACAACGGTGAATCCTTTTTCTGTACAGGAAATTGCAGATGCATTAAAAGGAGTTGATATTCCTGTCTTCGTAAAAAACCCGATCTATCCCGATTTACAATTGTGGGCAGGAGCATTGGAAAGAGTAAACAATGCCGGGATTAAAAAAATTGGAGCGATTCATCGTGGCTTTCATTCCTATGATAACGGACCATTCCGCAATTCTCCAAAGTGGGAATTGGCAATTGAACTCAAAGCAGCTTGTCCGGAATTACCGATTTTTTGCGATCCTTCTCATATTGGCGGAACACCCGAATTGATTCCATACATTTCTCAAAAGGCAATGGATATGGATATGGACGGATTGATGATTGAAACACATCGTAATCCGAGTGTGGCGTTGAGCGATGCAAAGCAACAGATTACTCCGTACGAGTTAAAAGAAATTATTTCCGACTTACAGATTCGTTCAGCTGCAATTGAAAATTTAGAATTGCAATCGAAGTTAGATGAACTGCGTTGCATCATTCAAAAATTAGACAATGATTTGTTGGAGCTGTTGGCAAAACGAATGGCGGTGTCAACACAAATAGGAGAATACAAGCGCGCAAATAATTTGACGATTCTACAAGTTGCACATTGGAAAAAATTGATTGATAGCAGTTTGTCCAATGCCGATGCAATGGGGCTTCCAAAAGATTTTATAAAAGGATTGTATCAATTGATACACGATGAATCTATTCGTAGACAAACGGATGTGATGAATAAGGTTAATAAGAAGTAGACCGAATATTTGGAGCAGTTTATCTTGTCGCTGCAAAGATACTTTCACCCGCTTTTCGTTTCAATCTCTTTCGTTTCACTTCAGAGGATTTCCACTACAATCGGGGCTATAAAATAATATTTATCCTTAGTAAGAATAATTTAATCGATAGCCCTGATTGAAGCAAAGATCCTTTTTGTTTTTCACAAAAAGATCGTAGCGTAAAGCAGGACCAATTAATAATACGAAGAAAGGTGAACCTGCTCCTTAATGAAAGATTCCATCAATTACTTATGCCCAAACGCAACACTCTTTACCCAACTTTTTCCCCACTCATCCACTTCTTGATCATTCCATAATTCCGGATAAAAAATACGTTTTTGAAAACGTGGAGGTAAATATTTTTGCCAGTTGGTTCCGCCAGTAGCAGCAATGTCTTCAGGATCTTTTTGTAGGTAACGAACAGCAGATTTATAATGTGATAATGGCCAGTTGATGTTGACATTCACATCCATTTGTCGCAATGCTAAAACCAATTTTTCATTTTTTTGGTCTTCAGCCGAAAGTGATTTATAAATCGCTAACAAGTTTGTATGCTTGAATTTTTTTGCAAGCTCAATAAATTGTTTCTGATATTTTTCTTCGAACTGAACTAATGTCAACGTTTTTTTACCTGTTGCAAGCTCTGTTGCTCCAGCTTTCCAATAGATGTGTTCATACATCTTTTCAATTTGTGCATCGTTCACATCATCAGAAAAATTCGGACGAACATCTTTCGCAACTAAATTTTTAAAAGTAGTCGAACAAATTTCAATCATTCGGTATTGCCCTGATTGAAATCCGCTGGCAGGCAATAAACTCATTCGGAATTTCAAAAATTGTTTTGGATCCATTCCATCCACCATAATGTCGAAAGAAGAAATTAATCCTTCAAAGTAGCGGTTGATACGGCCAATGCGTTCCGTAAAGAATTTTACATCGATGTCTTTTTTATCCGCAATCTGATTGTATTCGTGTAAACAAAGTTTAAAATACAATTCTGTTATTTGGTGATACATGATAAAAATTTCTTCATCAGGTATTTTTGTTTTCGGGCTTTGTAAACTCAACAAGGTGTCGAGGTGAATGTAATCCCAATAGGTTAAATAATCGGCATAAAGTAATCCATCCAAATAAGATGATAGATCTTGTCCCATTGCCTGGAATTTTTCATCCAACAATTTAATACGTTCTACTATTTCAGGTTTTAATTCCATAGTTCAGCACTTTGTTTAATTCAGGTGCAAGATAGTAAAAGCTTATAATTATAAAAAATGATAGTCGTCAGACATACAATGTCGTGCTTTCGGTATTGCAATATATCATCCCTACGGGATTTTTATTCCGGTTGTTGATGTTTTTTCTACTGATATATCATCCCAACGGGATTATAAAACGAAGAATCATATTTTGCACTATTTAAAACATGCTTAATCCCTTTAGGGATTTAACATCGGTAATAAAAAACGCCACTCTTTTCAGAATGGCGTTTTTCGCGTATGGGGATGTTGCTTAATTCACCTTGGCAACAGGATGAGCTAATCCTTTATAGGATTTTAATTCTGCTTTGATAGAACCGACTAACACATCAGCTTGTCCTAAAATAGGAATGTGGTTTTTATCGTCAGTAATCCAAATATTCAAATCTTCTTCGTGTTTAAATACACGTCCTTTTTGTACAATTGGGCGGTATTTCAAACATTTGAATGTTCCAAGTCCGGTGGTGATGGTTTCGCGACCGATGAACTTTACTTTTAATGGCCAAACTTCTTTGTCCATAAAACATTTAATTGCATAGGTTTCTCCGGGTTTTGCGCCACCTAAATCTAAATTTCTTGCCGCATAAAATGCAGATAACATGTCTTGCATATTCGGTTCGATATCGAATGTTTCACCTTCTCCAACATTTACTTTTTCGCTGTAGTGGTTAAATACATAACTCTGATCAATTTTATAACCGCCTTCATCCACATGTCTTAAAAAAATCCAAGGCACAATGGATTGATCGTCAATGTATGTTTCGTAGCGGTCACGCACTTTAAAGAAAAGGTCGAATGCTCCTCTGGATTGTCCTAAACCAATTACATGGTAGGTTTTTCTTCCGGCAATTTCTTTTTCTTCTTCGGTAATACCAAGTGTTGCCACACCGGCATCAATAATTCCGTAATGCATGCGGAAGGTCAATAGCTCACCACGTTTAAAAGCTTCGTTATTGATGACAGGAAGCTCTTTCACCGGGCCGTTATTTTCAATTGACGGCAATGCTTTTTCTTTCTGAAATGAGATACAGGCAATACCTGCGATCATTACAACTGTTCCTATTAAAACAAACTTTTTCATACTGTTTAGAATTAGTTGACAAGGGATATTCAAATGCTATGCCAAACCGTTACCTATATACGTGATTCCTTAAGGATTGTTGTGGGCGTTTTTAAACAATCGGTGAAGAGGTGTTTTTTGTCGTTTTTTGCTTAAAACAACAAAAAAGGAGCAAAAATGCTCCTTTTTTAATCAAAAATCAGTCGAAATCGACTTAAATTACAATATTTACGATCTTGTTATGGACCACAATAATCTTCTTTGGAGTCTTTCCTTCGAGGTATTTTTGGGTTTGTTCCAGGGTTAAGACTTCTTTTTCGATTTGTTCCTTGGTTAAGGATAAATCATACTCTTGAAAGAAACGTGTTTTTCCATTGAATGAAACCGGATAACTAAATGCACTTTCAACCAAATACGATTCGTTTACTTCAGGAAACGTTGCGTAAGAAATACTTGTGGCATGTCCCAACTTGCTCCAAAGTTCTTCTGCAATGTGAGGCGCGTATGGAGCAATGATGATGGCAAGTGGTTCTAATATTTCACGTTTGTTGCATTTCAAATCTGTCAACTCGTTTACACAAATCATAAAATTACTCACCGAAGTATTGAACGAAAAATTCTCAATGTCGTGAACGATTTTTTTGATGGTTTTGTGTAAGGCTTTTAGTTCCGGTTTTGTTGCAGGTTCATCGCTAATATTCAATGCATCTCCAATGTGATACAATCTCCAAAGTTTGCGAATGAAATTGCTAACACCGCTAATTCCACTGGTATTCCATGGTTTGCTTTGTTCCAAGGGTCCAAGAAACATTTCGTATAAACGCAAAGTGTCAGCACCTTGTTGTTCAACAATGGTATCAGGAGAAACAACATTCCATTTTGATTTGGACATTTTTTCTACTTCGCTACCGCAGATGTATTTACCATCTTCTCTAATAAATTCTGCATTTTTATATTCTTCTCTCCAATTTCTGAAAGCATCAATATCCAAAACATTATTATTTACAATGTTTACATCAACGTGAAGTGGAGTTACATTAGGATCGTTTCTTTCAAGGCCAGTTAGTTTTAATTCTTCTACAGATAAAGGACCACCTATTCTGTTTTTTGAAATAAAAATGTTTGTTCCAATTCTATACACAAAACTACTAACCCCCTGAATCATCCCTTGATTAATCAATTTCTTTGCAGGTTCAGTGACAGGAATCAAACCTAAGTCGTTCAAAAATTTTGTCCAGAAGCGAACATACAATAAATGTCCGGTTGCATGTTCAGCACCTCCAATGTACAAGTCTACATTCTGCCAATAGTTAGCTGCTTCCTTGGAAACAAATTCTTTTTCGTTGTGAGCATCCATGTAACGCAGGAAATACCAAGACGAACCAGCCCATCCAGGCATGGTGGAATATTCGTATTTGTGTTTTCCATCTTTTCTCCATGAGGATGCTGCGCGTGCCAAGGGTGGTTCACCGGTTTCAGTCGGCAAATATTTATCTACTTCCGGAAGTACAAGTGGCAATTCGTTTTCATCCAGTACTTTGGGAATTCCGTTTTCATAATACACCGGAATTGGTTCACCCCAATAACGCTGACGGCCGAAGATGGCATCGCGCAAACGGAAATTTGTTTTTCCTTTTCCTAATCCTTGTTCTTCAATTTTTGCAATTGCTTTTTTGATTGCATCTTTTACTTCCAATCCATTTAGAAAATCGGAATCAATAAGTTTCCCTTCTTTTGCTTCATATAGATCTTCTTTTGATTAAAGCTTCACCAATTTTTAAAAGTATTCTTTTCAATTGCAAATGTAAATCACTTTCGAAGTGTTTAGCAAAAGCATAATCTCTGGCATCGTGCATAGGAACAGCCATTACAGCACCCGTTCCGTATCCGGCCAACACATAATCTCCTAACCAAATGGGAATTTGTTTTCCGGTGAATGGATGAATCACATAAGCACCGGTAAATACACCGGTAATCTTTTTTACATCCGCCATGCGTTCACGTTCGCTTCTGTTTTTTGCAAACGTGATGTATTCTTCTACTGCAGTTTTTTGTTGAGGTGTTGTTAGTTGACCAACCAATTCATGCTCTGGAGCAAGTGTTACAAAAGAAACTCCGAAGATGGTATCCGGTCTTGTTGTAAAAACTTCTATTTCAGAACTAGAATTCTCAACTTTGAACTTCAAGGATGTTCCTTCTGATTTGCCAATCCAGTTGCGTTGTGCTTCCTTGATGGATTCGGTCCAATCGATGCCATCCAAATCGGCTAACAATCTGTCAGCATACGCAGTGATGCGCAAACTCCATTGTTTCATCAACTTGCGTTCAACAGGATATCCGCCACGCTCCGAAACGCCATCTTTCACTTCTTCATTCGCTAATACAGTTCCTAATTGCGGACACCAATTAACCATGGTATCGCTCAAGTATGCTAGTCGGTATTCGAGAAGTAAGTCTGATTGTTGTTTTTCATCAAGCTTCTCCCAGACCTCACCCCGGCCCTCTCCAAAGGAGAGGGAGCCGCTCCGAAATTTCTCTATAAGTGTCGAAATGTTTTCTGCTTTATTTGTTTCCGGGTTGTACCAGGAATTAAAAAGCTGGATAAAAATCCATTGTGTCCATTTATAATAATCAGGGTTGGACGTTCTCACTTCTCTGTCCCAATCAAACGAAAATCCGATTTTATCTAATTGTTTGCGGTAACGTGTGATGTTTGTTTTGGTAGTAATTTCAGGATGTTGTCCTGTTTGAATCGCATATTGTTCAGCCGGCAAACCGAATGAATCGTAACCCATCGGATGCAAGACGTTGAATCCTTTCAAACGTTTGTAGCGTGCAAAAATATCGGAAGCGATATAACCTAACGGATGGCCAACATGTAAGCCGGCACCGCTTGGATAGGGGAACATATCCAAAACATAGTATTTTGGTTTTGACGATTTTTCTTCCGGTTTAAACGTTTTGTTTTTTGCCCAGTAAGCTTGCCACTTCTTTTCTACTTCTCTGAAATTGTATTCCATTGTGTTAGTATTCAAAATTTTGAGGAGCGAATATACGAAATCTGTGTGGGATGGGAACGCGGATTGATTATGATTTTTATGATAAAAAAGGATAGCTGTGTTTATTATGCTTAAAGGGTTATGCTTCTGTTGACGGCAAAAATATAAAACATCATATTTTTAATATTAATCTGTGAAAATCATAAAGATCTGCGTTCCTATCGCGAGGTTATTAACGTTTGATTGTTTATTTCAATTTGGTTTTAGTAAAAAGTAGGGGTCATTTAATGTCTATTTTTACAAACGAAAAATTAAACGTGTCGGATAAATATTCAAAACGCAGATTAACGGGTTCTTCTATCACAACAGTAGTGAGTCTTTCACTGGTATTGTTCATGCTTGGATTGTTAGGAATCATCATCTTAAATACACGTAAACTTTCCGATAATTTCAAAGAGAACATAGGTGTACAGGTGGTCATCAACGACAATGCAAAGGAAGTGGATGTGCAACACCTGATCAAAACATTGGATGCTTCTGATTATGTAAAATCAACACAATCGGTTTCCAAAGAAGAAGCAGCAAAAAAATTACAAGAAGATATTGGCGAAGATTTTATCGACTTTTTAGGTTTTAATCCCTTATCGGCTTCCATCTCGGTGCGTGTAAAGGCGGAATATGCCAATGCGGATAGTTTGGCTTGGATTGAAAGTGAATTGTTAGCTACCAACTTGGTGAAAGAAGTGATTTATCAGAAATCATTAGTCAATAGTATCAATGAAAATGTACGGACCTTGAGTTTATGGGTATTAATCATCAGTGGTGTATTGATGTTTATTGCATTGGCCTTGATTAATAACACCATTCGGTTGTCAATTTACAGCAAAAGATTCATTATAAAAACGATGCAATTGGTTGGCGCCACACAAGGGTTTATTCGTTTGCCGTTTGTGCTCAAAGGCATTCGTCATGGTATTTATGGAGCGGGTATCGCCATTGGAATGTTGATTGGATTTTTATATTTTCTTCAAAAGCAATTGCCGGAATTGGCAGAACTTCAAGATCCGAACATGTTGGCCTCCTTGTTTGGAATTGTTATTCTATTGGGCATCATTATCTCCTGGATCAGCACATCGTTAGCGGTTCGTAAGTATTTACGACTAAAAACCGATGAGTTGTATTATTAGCATTCACCTTTTTTAACACCTTTTTTTCACAAATTATATTACATTTGTGATATCAAATTAAAAAGAACAGATGAGTAAGGAATCTAAAAAACAACCGGGTTTTGCTTTTACAAAAGAAAACTACCGTATTTTAATCATTGGTGTTGTAATTGTTGCTATTGGCTATATGTTGATGGTTGGCGGTGGATCAGAAAATCCGAATGAGTTCCATGCAGATGAAATTTTTAGTTTCAGACGAATCACCTTATCTCCAATTGTTATCCTTACTGGATTTGTAGTGGTGCTCTTCGGCATCATGAAAAAGTCGAAACACTAATACATCACCCAGCCCTTTCCAGGAGGAGAGGCAGCTGTTTCCAATTACGATTTCATGACGTATATCCAAGCTTTTATTATTGCTATTATTGAAGGACTAACAGAGTTTCTTCCTATTTCCAGCACTGCTCACATGAAGATTGCAAACCCATTGTTGCATGTTGCTGAAACTCCTTTTACCAATCTTTTTGAAGTAGTGATTCAATTGGCGGCTATATTATCTGTAGTTGTTGTATACTGGAAAAAGTTTTTCGATTTTAAAAATCTAAATCTCTACATCAAACTGGTTATCGCTGTTATACCGGCTTTAATCTTAGGAGCCTTGCTTAAAAAGCATATTGATAGCGCATTGAGTAACCTTACCTTTATTGCTTGTGTGATGATTGTAGGTGGGATCGTTTTATTATTTATTGATAAACTATTTACCAATAATCACTTGGATGAAGAGGTGAAAATATCTTACCCGAAAGCATTTTTGATTGGTTGTTTTCAAACCTTATCGATTTTATTACCCGGCTTAAGCCGAAGTGCAGCAACCATTATTGGCGGGATGAGTCAAAAGCTTACTCGAAGATTGGCTGCTGAATTTTCTTTCTTTTTGGCGGTTCCAACCATGTGTGCTGCCTCCGCAAAAAGTTTTTACGATGTCTATAAAGACAGTCCGGAAGTATTGCACCAAGACAATATGTTTACGCTTACACTTGGTGCAATTGTATCCTTTGTTGTTGCCTTGTTAGCTATTAAGTTTTTTATCAGCTACATTCAAAAATATGGTTTCCGATTATTTGGCTGGTACCGAATTGTGTTAGGGATAGCTGTTTTGGTGTATGCCTATACCTTAAAATAATGACCGATTTCAGAACAGGCGAAGTCCTACTCATTCACAAGCCACTCAAATGGACTTCCTTTCAGGTGGTGAATAAGATGAAATGGTTAATTAAAAATCATCCTTCTTTATTGTTAGACGGCAAAAAAGTGCAACCCAAAATTGGACATGCAGGAACGTTGGATCCTTTGGCAACCGGTTTATTGATTGTGTGTACGGGAAAGCAGACGAAAAACATTGAAAGTTACCAAGCGCAAGAAAAAGAATACACGGGAACATTTTATATTGGAGCAACAACACCTTGTTATGATTTGGAAAAAGAAATTGATGCTACTTATCCAACGGAACATATCACTGAGGCGTTGATTCGAGAAACGACCAAACAATTTACGGGAACAATACAACAAACACCTCCATTGTACTCAGCTATAAAAATTGATGGGAAGCGGGCTTATGATATTGCGCGTGCCGGACAAACAGCTGAAATAAAATCGAAAGAAATTACCATATCTGTTTTTGAGATCACACGCATTGCCTTGCCAGAAGTGGATTTTAGAGTGGTATGTAGCAAAGGAACCTATATTCGTTCGTTGGCACGTGATTTTGGAGAAGCTTTAAAAAGTGGAGCCCACCTTATTGCATTGTGCAGAACCCGAATAGGGGAATACAAATTAGAAGATGCAATGAGTATTGAAGACTTTGAAAAAAGTTTGAAGATAGAAATGCCAAGCTGAACGTGCTGCAAATCAATCAATAAGCAAAATAAACACGATTTTCATTGACAACGCCTCTCTAAAAGCTTACTTTTGCACCCTTGTTCATCGAAAACATATAAGTAAATCCCGTAAGATTTATGAAATAGCCAGAGCGTCCTGCTCCCGTCATTCCAGACTATCTTACTTCAAAACAAATAGTTATATATGAAATTATCACAATTTAAATTTAATTTACCGAAAGAATTAATTGCTGAAACACCTGCAAAAACTCGTGACGAAGCTAGATTAATGGTTGTACACCGCAAAACAGGAAAAATTGAGCACAAACATTTTAAGGATGTGTTGAGTTATTTCGGTGATGGCGATTGTATGATTTTGAATGATACAAAAGTGTTTCCTGCACGTATGTATGGTAACAAGGAAAAAACAGGCGCTAAAATCGAAGTGTTTTTGTTACGTGAGTTAAATGCAGAAAGCCGTTTATGGGATGTATTGGTTGATCCGGCTCGTAAAATTCGTATTGGAAACAAATTGTATTTTGGTGATGACGATACTTTGGTTGCTGAAGTTATTGATAATACTACTTCTCGTGGCCGTACCTTACGTTTCTTATTTGATGGATCTTACGAAGAATTTCGTAAAACATTAAACGATATGGGTGAAACACCGCTTCCAAAATACATCAAACGTGCTCCAACGGAAGATGATAAAGAGCGTTACCAAACGGTATATGCAAAAAATGAAGGAGCAGTTGCTGCACCTACTGCAGGTTTACATTTCAGTCGCGAACTTTTAAAACGCTTAGAGTTAAAAGGCGTAAATTTTGCAAACGTTACTTTGCACGTTGGATTGGGAACATTCCGCACTGTTGAAGTAGAAGATTTGACAAAACATAAAATGGATTCGGAACAAGCGTACATTTCTGAAAAAGATTGTACGATTATCAATAAATCCCGTGAAGGAAAAAAGAAAGTTTGTTGTGTTGGAACAACATCGATGCGTGCGATTGAAACATCAGTAAGTACAGATGGATATGTGAAGCCGTATGATGGTTGGACGAATAAATTTATCTTTCCTCCGTATGATTTCAGTGTTGCAAATTGTATGATTACCAATTTCCATACACCTGAATCAACTTTGTTGATGATGGTTTGCGCATTTGGCGGATATGATTTGATGATGAAAGCTTATAAAGAAGCAATCAAAGAAAAGTATCGCTTTTATACATACGGTGACGCAATGTTAATCTTGTAGTACGAATCACGAACAAAAACGAAACTGCGAATCTGTGTGTAATAATAGTGGCGTAAAGAAGAAATATCTCTAGCCAATCGTTATTGCATTTCACATTTCGTAATTTCGTTTTTGTTCGTTATCTGTACCTTTAGAAAATGAAAAAGTACGTTATCATAGTAGCTGGTGGAACCGGGAGTCGCATGAACAATGCAGTTCCCAAACAGTTTATTGAACTGCACGGGAAACCGGTTTTGATGCATACCATTGAAAAATTCACTACGACCTTTCCCGATATTACTGTGATTGTTGTTTTGGCAAAAGCCTTAAACGATGATTGGAAAGCACTGTGTGTAAAACACAACTTTACCATTCCACATCAACTGATTGATGGCGGAGAAACACGCTATCATTCTGTAAAAAATGGTTTGTCGCTTGTGCCGGATGCTTGTGTGGTAGGAATTCATGATGCAGCGCGACCATTGGTGAGTCAACAAACGATACGAAGTACATTTGAAGCCGCTGAGGTGAGAGGCAATGCATCACCTGCAATTCCATTAAACGATTCGATACGGTATATTAAAAAATCAGAAAGTTGTGCCGTTGATCGTACACATTATTCCATTATTCAAACGCCTCAATGTTTCCATTCCGATTTAATCAAAAAGGCCTTTTTGAAAGAATACAAACCCGAATTCACTGATGATGCAACGGTTCTGGAAGCATTTGGAGAAAAGATCAATTTGATTGAAGGCAATCGGGAAAATATAAAGATTACTACGGAGTTGGATTTGAAAGTGGCTGCGGCATTAATGAGTTAAGCTAATTTCACGACTTCTGTTTTTTCTGTAAGCTTCATCCCATCCACATTTTTCAATAAGTTCAATCCAGGTTTTTTATCTTTTTCAAGAGTTCCCAGTTGATTCATTCCTAAAAGTTCGGCTCCATTTTTTGTTGCCCAGGTTAGCAATGTCTGCAGAGGAATCTGAGGAGCGTGTTTTGTAATTGTTTTGATTTCATCTAAAATGGAAAGGCTCCAGTTGGATGCCAGGCTGTCGGTTCCGATGGTTACGGATACGTTTTCTTCGATAAAAATGGAATAGTCCGGCAACTTGTTTTCGATGTAAAGATTCGCATTTGGGCAAGTACACCAAAATAAATTTAGCATTTGGGATTTAGGATTTAGGATTTTTTTCACCCATTGTAAATCTTCTTTTGATGTAAACGTATTGTGCACAAGCAGAATTTTTTGTGATAATGGTAATTTCGGAAGTGTGGTTCGTAAAGAATTCACACCAGTTTTAGGAATCGCATCCATGTTCATTCCCATTTTTGAAAAAGCGTCAAACATGGGCCCGGAATGTGAAATAAACAAATCGCTTTCAGCTAAACTTTCTTGATTGTGAATGCTGATGATGGAGTTTTTCTTTATTGCCTCTTCTGAAATTAGTTTAAATAATTTTTCAGAAACAGTATACGGGGCATGGGGAACAATGGAGTGCGAAAGTGCTTTCAATTGCTGTCCAAGCGCTAGTGCATTCGCAAACGTTTCATCTGCTTTTTCGGGATTAAAATCAAAAGCTTCAATAAAGGTATGGTAAGCAATTGGGCTTTTGGATTTCTGCAGAAATGTATCGTTATTATTAGAAATATCCCCAACGGCTACAATTCCATTTTTAATCATTTCAGCATCTGCCTCGTCAATTGCATTTTGAATTTCCTTTGCCGAGAAAGATGCACGTTTGCTAAGGATTTCTCTTATAAATTGCATCATCCCTGCTTTTTCAGAAACCTGAGCCCACATGTGAGAAAGCTCTAAATGGCAATGGGTGTTGATGAACCCCGGACAAATAATCCCCTCATAGTGGATGTCAGATGTAGAAGGTATGTTGGAAGATGGGGCAGAAATCTCCATAATTGTTCCATCTTCTTCCACGCTAATTATCCCATTTTTAATGGGTTCGGAGGCAATTGGGAAAATATAGTCGGCAGAGATTTTACGCATAAATAACTGGTATAAAGCACGAATTTACGAAATTATAACTGCTCCATATATCAATATCTATTCGTAAATTTGTTCTTCAGTCAAATGGAATCAAAGAAAGACATACGGGCACTTTCACTCGAAGAACTAAAAACTGTTTTTGTTGAAAACGGTGACCAAGCTTTTCGAGCAAAACAAGTGTATGAATGGCTTTGGAAAAAGTCGGCTACCACCTTTGAGGAAATGACGAATCTTTCCAAATCTACCCGTGAATTGTTAGACCAACATTTTGTAATCAATGCCGTGAAGGTAGATGATATGCAAATCAGTAGCGACCGCACGATTAAAAATGCATTTAAATTGTATGACAGTAATATTGTTGAAGGAGTGCTGATTCCGAGTACAACTCGTATGACGGCTTGTATTTCTTCTCAGGTGGGTTGCAGTTTAACATGTAAATTTTGTGCCACTGGGAAGCTGGAACGTTTGCGAAACTTAAATGCAGATGAAATTTATGATCAGGTGGTGTTGATTAAAAATCAAGCGGAAGAAAAGTACAAAACACCTTTGACCAACATCGTGTATATGGGAATGGGAGAGCCGTTGTTGAACTATAAAAATGTGATGGATTCGGTTCAAAAAATAACTTCTCCGGAAGGATTGAACATGTCGCCACAACGCATTACGGTGAGCACTGCAGGTGTTTCAAAAATGATTAAGAAGTTAGGGGATGATGGAGTGAAATTTAATTTAGCTTTATCGCTCCATGCGGCCAACGATGAAAAAAGAAATCACATCATGCCAATCAATGAAAGCAATTCGTTGGAAGCATTGGCTGAAGCATTAAAATATTTTTATGAAAAGACGGGAACGCGTGTAACTTATGAATACATTGCGTTTAAAGATTTTAACGATGGAATTGAAGACGCACAGGATTTAGCAAAATTTTGTAAACACATTCCTTGTAAAGTCAATATTATTGAATACAATCCCATTGATGATGGGGAGTTTCAACAAACAACATCCGAACGATTAGATGCCTTTGCAAACTATTTAGAGAGTAAAAATATTATTGTGAATGTGAGAAGAAGCAGAGGAAAAGACATTGATGCAGCTTGCGGACAATTGGCAAATAAGAATAAAGAAGGGTTTGAAAAAAGAAAAATGAAGGCGAAAGCATGACAGTAGATCAAATAAAAGCACCGATTGAAGCTGAAATGGCGGAATTTGAATTGAAGTTTAAAGCTTCGATGAAGAGTTCTGTCCCGCTCTTAGATAAGATTACACATTACATTGTGAAACGCAAAGGGAAACAGTTGCGACCAATGTTTGTGTTTTTGTCCGCAAAGATGGTTGGGGAAATGAATGATTCTACGTATCGTGCTGCATCCTTAATTGAACTCTTGCATACTGCGACTTTGGTCCACGATGATGTAGTGGATGATTCCAACGAACGCAGAGGTTTCTTTTCTGTCAATGCCTTGTGGAAAAACAAAATAGCTGTGCTTGTCGGTGATTTTTTATTATCGAGAGGGTTGTTGTTATCGGTCGACAATAAAGATTTTCATCTTTTAGGATTGGTTTCGAATGCAGTGCGCGAGATGAGCGAAGGGGAATTATTACAAATTGAAAAGGCACGGAAACTGGACATTGACGAAGCCGTTTATTTTGATATCATTCGTAAAAAAACAGCGTCTTTAATTGCATCCTGTTGTGCTTGTGGTGCAGCATCGGTAACGAAAGATGAGCATGTGGTAGAACAATTGCGTGCGTTTGGAGAAGCTGTTGGAATTGCATTTCAGATAAAAGATGATTTGTTTGATTATG
This sequence comes from Bacteroidota bacterium, assembly GCA_016722565.1. NCBI lineage: Bacteria > Pseudomonadati > Bacteroidota > Bacteroidota bacterium. The sequence goes on along the minus strand of JADKIU010000007.1, from coordinate 425,551 downwards.
GTGATGGATCCAATATCGGGAAGCCAACCGGAATTGATATTAAAGAAAAGAAGATGACCTTACCGTTGATTTTTGCATTAAACAATGCTTCTTATTTTGAAAAAAGAAGAATCATCAACATTGTAAAAAACAACAATAACAATCCTAAAAAAGTGGCAGAGGTGATTGATTTTGTGATTAAGAGTGGAGGGATTCAATATGCAGAAAGTAAAATGAATGAATATAAAAATGCTGCCTTGCAATTGTTGGAGCAATTTTCAGACAATCCTTCTCGTGCATCTTTGCAGGCATTGGTAAAATATACAACCGAACGTAAAAATTAATTTCTATGAAAACGAAAATCGTTGGATGCTTCTTTATTGTATCAGGATTGATTTCCTGTTCCAACCAAGCAGGAGATGAAAAAGTACAAACTGCTGAAGTAATTGTTGCGCCTAATCCTGATTCAGCGAGGTTTACGATTGTTGGGTCACAAGACTCAACCATTGCAAACGGTGAAAGCATTGTGAAGTATCCTAATGGGAATGTTAAGATGGTGGGCATGATGAAAAACGGTCAACGTGATGGCTTATGGAAAAGTTTCTATGAAAACGGTTTGCCTTGGAGTGAAACAACTTTTTCCAATGGTATTCGAAATGGAAAAACAACTACCTGGTATGAGAATGGGAAAAAGCGTTACGATGGCTTTTATACGAATGATGTTGAAAGTGGTACCTGGACCTATTGGGATGAAAAGGGGAGTGTAGCCACAACAAAAGATTTTGGAAAGAAGTAACAGTTTGTTGTTACAGATAAAACTTTGTTTATTTTATTATTATTCTATATTTGTGTATTGAAACATCTATATTATGAAAAAAATATTTTTGATTGCCTCGCTGACTACTTTTTTATACACATCATGTACATTTGAAAAATCAACTCCTTTGCCGGTAGGTTGCACAACCACCATTTTTTATCAAACCGATATCAAACCGATAATTGATGCAAAATGTGTTTCTTGTCATACAACCGGTGCAAGTCAAGGTGATTTTACTACCTATGGAGTAGTGAAAACAAAAGTAGACAATGGCACATTTAAAAACAGGGTGTTCACCCTGAAAGATATGCCTCCGGGTGGCTCTACCCAATTAACAGAAGAGGAATTAGGCAAATTAAAGTGCTGGGTAGACCAAGGTGCTCCAAATAATTAATCAAAGGGCATAGTTATTGTAAATTCGAATAAATAGATTTAAACATAAACCCCAAAACAATGAAAAAACTGGTCTTATCATTCTCAGCACTTGTATTTAGCACAGGTATGTTTGCACAAATATTTGTTGCAAAAACATGTGAAGTAAGTTTCTTTTCGGCTTCTCCGCTAGAGAACATTGAAGCTACTGCAAAAGTGCCGAAAACATTTTTGAATACTGCTACCAATGATGTGCAGATACAAATTACCAATACCGCTTTTATGTTTGAAAAACCATTGATGCAGGAGCATTTCAATGAGAATTACATGGAAAGTGAAAAGTATCCAAACACCATTTTCAAAGGAAAAATCAATGAAAAGATTGATTATACAAAAGATGGCGAACACAAAGTAACCGTTACAGGTAAAATGTCGATGCATGGCGTAGACAAAGACATCACCATTGATGGTGTATTAACTGTAAAAGGTGGAGAGATTTTGTTGTTTTCAAAATTCAAAGTGCAAGTTGCCGATTATAAAATTAAAGTTCCCAGTTTGTATGTTCAGAACATCGCAGAAATTGTGGATGTAAAATTAAACGCAGTACTGGCCCCAATTAAAAAGAATTAATAGTTATGATGATTTCTAAAAAAGCGAGTATTTTAATCGGTTGTATATTTCTTGGTTCATTCTTACATGCTCAGGATGATATGTTATCCATGCTGGATTCACCGGATGCAAAAAAAACACATGATAAAGTTAGTGCAACATTTAAAGGCACAAAAATTATCAATATGCAATCGACCGAAACAGTAAAAAAGAAAACGATGGATTTTAGTGTTGCACATCGTTTCGGAAATATTGGTAAACAAAGTGGTGGTGGTGGACATCAGCTCTATGGTTTTGATAATTCAGCCGACATCCGAATTGGTTTTGATTTTGGTATTACGGATAACTTGACTCTTGGAATTGGTAGAAGTAAACAAGCAGAATTGATTGACGGATTAGTGAAATACCGCATCTTAAATCAAACGACTGATAACCATATACCGCTTTCTTTGGCGATTTATGCTGATATGAGTTATAGTCCGCAAGATGCTACCCAGTTTTACAGTGGAATGATTCAAGATCCATCTTTTAAGCAAAATGACATTCATCGTTTTGCCTATACCACACAATTGTTGATTGCAAGAAAATTCGGATGGCGCTTTTCTATGCAACTAACACCAACGTATCAACACCGTAACTACATTTTAGCAAGTGTCAATGCAGATAATGATGCAATAGAAACAAACGATTTGTTGTCTATGGGAGTTGGGTTCCGTTTTATGTTGACAAAACGTTTTGGTATAATTGGTGATTACTATTATACGTTTTCTGATTACAGAAAAAACAATAGTATTAATCCATATTACAATCCACTTGCTTTAGGATTTGAAATCGAAACCGGTGGACACGTGTTTCATTTAAACTTTACAAATGCATCTGGAATCATCGAAAATAATTACATCCCAAACACAACTGATAGTTGGTTAAAGGGAGGATATAAATTCGGATTTAACATTTCCAGAGTATTTACTTTGGGTGGGAAGAAAAAACATTAATCAGGTATTTTAGAAAAAAGAGGTTGTTCTGATGAGCAACCTCTTTTTTTATGAGGAAATGCGTAACTTTGCCAAACTTTGCCAAGCCCATCCAATCATATCAAAGCTAAAACCTTTGTTTCTACTCCGGTGGATACAACAACAACAACTTCGCTTTTTGAAAACCATTTATTGCCTCAAAAGTCGGAGCAACCTCAATTACATTTCACGGATTTTGATTTTGGAATAGCCGGTATCCTTTTGTTGGCTTTTGTTTTATTTGTTTGGCTATACGCAACCAATAGCAAACGCTTGAACCAGATTGTAAAATCATTTTACGTGAGCAGATTCAGCAATCAATTGGGGCGAGATGAACTCTCCTTAGGGAATCGTGTATCGGTTTTTTTATCCGTTCTATTTGTGCTTACGTTTTCATTGTTCATCTATCAGGTAGGTCGTTTTTACGGCTACATAGATGAGCCAAGTAATGTTTTGTTTTTTCTGAAACTGGCTTTTATTATTTGCTTGGTATATGGCGTTAAAATGTTGATGGTTCGTTTTTTTGGGTTCCTCTTTCAAAACCAAAAAGAAGCTGCCGATTATTCCATGATGATTTTCCTGTTTTGTAACATTTTAGGGCTGTTTTTATTGCCAATTGTCATTTGTATGGCCTTTGTAAAGGATGTTTCGCCTTTGATTTTTATTTATTCCGGGGTTAGTGTTTTTGCTTTGTTATTGTTAATCAGGGTTTTGCGTGGAGTTATAATCGGTATAAATAGCATTAGAGTTTCCAAATTCTATTTATTTTTATATCTTTGCACCCTTGAAATACTCCCATTGGTAATTATGGTGAAGTTGTTTATCCAAAACGTTAAATAGCTAACCGCAAAGAAGAGTGTTTATTTTGTTTGTTTCACTTAAACGCACAAAATTGAAAGTTAAAACATTACTCGTTTCTCAGCCGAAGCCCGAAGGGGATAAATCACCGTATTTGGACCTTGCAAAAAAGTGCAATGTTAAAATCGACTTTCGTCCGTTTATACAAATAGAAGGCGTTTCAGCCCAAGATTTCCGAAAAGATAAAGTAAATATTTCAGAGCATACAGCTGTGATTATGACCAGCAGAAATGCGGTAGATCATTATTTTAGAATGTGTCAAGAGATGCGTGTAACGGTTCCCGAAACCATGAAATATTTTTGTGTTTCTGAATCAACTGCTTTTTACCTTCAAAAATATGTGTTGTATCGTAAACGCAAAATTTTCCACGGTAAACAAACGGTAACCGATTTGATGGAAGTGATTAAAAAGCACAAAACGGAAAACTTTTTATTGCCTTGCTCGGATATTGCCAAAGAAGAAATTGCGGATAAATTGGACGAGGCAAAAATAAAATATACCAAAGCGGTTATGTTCCGCACCGTTGCCAGTGATTTGAGTGATTTGGCAAATGTGAATTACGATATTCTAGTGTTTTTTACTCCTGCCGGAATCCGCTCGTTGTTTAAAAACTTCCCGAAATTCAAACAGAATAAAACGCGAATTGCTTGTTTTGGTCCCACTACTGCTAAAGCGGTGAAGGATGCTGGATTGAACCTGGACATTCATGCTCCAAATCCAAAAGCACCATCCATGACCATGGCCTTGGAACAATATATTACTGCTGCGAATAAAGCAAAGTAGTCTATTCAAATCGAAGCCATTTAACATTCTTTATACTACTTCCATCACAATCTTATTGTTTGGACTAATTATTTCAATTACTTTTATACTTGTAATGCAAACTTTTTCCAAAAACGAACGTTTATGCAGTAAGATATTAATCGAGCGACTGATTGAAACAGGAAAATCGTTCAATCATTCGCCTTACCGAATCAGCTGGCTTCCGATTGCAGAAAGTTCCGCTCCGATAAAAGTGGTGATTAGTGTTCCGAAGCGTTCGTTTAAAAGAGCAGTTGACAGAAACAGGTTGAAGCGACAAACACGCGAAATATATCGAAAGCATAAACAAAATGTGTACGATGTATTGGGTGAAAATAAACTTTTGGTGATGATTTTTTACACCGCCAAAACAAAGCTTGAATTTAAAGAGTTGGAATTAAAATTAAAAGAAGCATTGGAGCGTTTAAGTAAAACCGTTGCTGTAAAATGAAATGGATCAGCGCACCGTTTAGTTATTTGTTCATTGGTTTAATAAAACTGTATCAGTATAGCATTTCTCCTTTATTAGGTCCGGCTTGCAGATTTCAACCATCCTGTTCGCAATATGGAATTGAAGCATTTCAAAAACATGGATTTTTAAAAGGATTCGTATTAACAGTAAAACGCATTTCAAAATGTCATCCTTGGGGCGGACATGGACATGATCCGGTACCATAGAAAGTCAAAACATAAAAGATAAAAAGAAATAGAATGAAAAAACTAGTTTCAAAATTCAAATTACTTATCATCGCCATACTGATATCCGGATATGCAATGATATCCTATAGCTTCGTAGATAACTTCTTCGAAGTATCCAAAAACCTCGACATTTTCGCGACACTCTTCCGCGAGTTGAATATTTATTATGTGGATGAAACCAATCCCGGTGACTTAATGAAAAGAGGCATCGATGATATGTTGGAGTCGCTTGATCCTTACACCAACTTCATTCCTGAATCGGAAATTGAGGATTACCGTTACATGACAACCGGGCAATATGGTGGTATTGGTGCACTGGTGCGTCAGATAGGCGACTATGTTGTAATCTCTGAACCGTATGAAGGATTCCCTGCACAAAAAGCAGATTTGCGCGCAGGAGATAAACTTTTGAAAGTAAACGACATTGATGTAAAAGGCAAAAAAACAGATGACATCAGTAAATATTTAAAAGGACAAGCGAACACGTCCATTAAATTATTAATTGAACGAGAAGGCGAAGCGAAACCAATTGAAAAAACGATTGGCAGAGAAGAAATAAAAATTAAAAGCGTTTCATACTCGGGTATGATTTCTAAAAATGTAGGTTATATCAAACTAACAGGATTTACGGAGAACGCAGCTGGAGAAGTAAAGTCAGCATTGTTAGAATTAAAAAAGAATCCGGAATTCAAATCGTTAGTATTTGATTTAAGAGGAAATCCCGGTGGACTTTTAAAAGAAGCGATAGACATTGTGAACCTGTTTGCCGATAAAGGAACCGAAATTGTGAGTACTCGCGGGAAAGTAAAAGACTGGGATAAAGTTTACAAAGGAGTGAATTCTCCGGTTGATGTGAATATTCCAATTGTTGTATTGGTAGACAGAGGTTCTGCTTCTGCTTCTGAAATTGTTTCCGGTTCCATTCAAGATTTGGATCGTGGTGTAGTGATTGGACAACGTTCGTATGGAAAAGGATTGGTTCAACAAACTCGACCTTTGAGCTACAATGCACAATTAAAAGTTACCGTTGCTAAATATTATACGCCTAGCGGAAGATGTATTCAAGCCTTGGATTATTCTCACCGCAACGAAGACGGAAGTGTAGACAAAGTGCCGGATTCATTGATTACAGCATTCAAAACAAAAAATGGAAGAATCGTGTATGATGGTGGAGGTGTTGCTCCGGATATTTCCGTTGAAATCCAAAAATACAGCAGCATTTTGGCAAGTCTGGTAACCAAAAATTTAATTTTTGATTATGCAACAAAATACCGCGTAGCACATGAAACAATTGTTCCTGCTAAAGATTTTAAATTAACGGATGCCGAATACGATGCATTTGTTGCATTCTTAAGTGATAAGGAATATGATTATACCACAAGAACAGAGAGAGCGTTGGAAGACTTTACGGAAGATGCAAAAAATGATAAATCGATTGACTTGATTGGTGCCGACATTGAAGCATTAAAATCAAAAATTACTCATAACAAAAAAGAAGATTTAGTAAAATACAAACCGGAAATCAAGCAATTCCTGGAAGAAGAAATTGCATCCCGTTATTATTTCCAAAATGGCCGTTTGGAGTCGTCTTTAAAAGACGACAAAGACCTGGTAGAAGCATTTGCATTATTGGCGGATATGGATAAGTATACCAAAATTTTAACCACTGCTGGAACCACTGATAAACCGTTGTATAATCCGGAAAAAGGGAAAAGTCCGAAGAAATAATTTCTAAACTGAAATTGGATCATTTTTTTAGGCTTTAAACGCAATATTTTTACAACATTTGCGTTGCAATTGGATATGAGGAAATCGCTACTCCCGGAGAAGTACCATACTTACGTTTATATATTCGCCCTTCTTTTATTGGTGATAGGTTTGCCGCTATCAAAATTTTTGATGAGCCTTTCTCAAATTATTCTGGCGTGTAATTTTTTGTTGGAAGGTGGGGTAATCGCCAAATTTAAAGCCTTCTTTAAAAATAAACCGGCTCTGATCCTCAGTTCTCTTTTTTTACTTCATGCCATCGGTTTATTTTACACGACTGATTTTCATTACGCCTCTAACGATATGCGCATCAAGATGCCTTTGATTGTGCTACCCTTGATTTTCTCTACCTCTAAACCGTTGAGTAAGCAAGTCGTTGATTTACTTTTAAAAGTGTTTGTTGCAGCTATTATTGTTGGAACCATCATCAGCACCTCTATTTTAACAGGAATCATTCATCGCGAATTGGTAGATATTCGAAGTGTTTCCATTTTCATTTCACACATTCGTTTTGCCTTGTTGATTTGTATCGCGTTGTTTGTCTCCGGATATTATTTATATTATTCAACAAAAGCCATATACAAAGGAATGTGGCTGTTAATCGGATGTTGGCTCATCACATTTTTAATTATAACCGAATCCATCACCGGACTTTTTGCATTTTGTTTTGCTGCATTGGTAGTTGCCTTCTACAGCATTTTTAAGTCGAAGCAAACATTTATCCGCTATTCAGGTGGAGTCATTGTATTGGCACTCGGACTCTTTGTATTTTATTTATTCAGTCAGATTAACAATGCGATTCCAAAATCACAACCCCTGGATGTTTCACAATTGGAAAAAACAACTTCACGCGGGAATGCTTACGAACATAATATAAATAGTAGGTTTAGTGAAAACGGGCATTACATTTGGGTAAATTTTTGTAACAAAGAATTGGAAGAATCGTGGAGCAAAAGAAGCTCCATTCCACTTTCTGAAAAAGATTTAAAAGGCAATCCGGTTTATTTTACATTGGTCCGTTTTCTCGCATCCAAAGGATTAAAGAAAGATGCTGATGCTGTGGAAACACTGACTACGGAAGAAATAAAAGCCATCGAGCGAGGGGTGGTGAATGTAAATTATCAGCACATTTCGAGTTTAAAAAAACGATTGCATGAAATATCATGGGAGCTGGAAATGTATAAAATTACAGGTGACCCGAGCGGACATTCACTGACACAGCGCTTTGAATTTTGGAAAGCAGCCATGGGGATCATCAAAGACAACCTTGTTTTTGGAGTTGGAACAGGTGATGTAAAAATGGCTTTTGAAGCCCAATACGATAAAATGAATTCTCCACTTACGAAAGAATGGCGTTTGCGTTCTCACAATCAATATTTATCGATTGGTGTGGCTTTTGGTTTAGTCGGATTGATTTGGTTTTTAATTACGCTATTCTATCCAATGGTGTTGAAAGGAAAAACGTTCGACTACCTATATATTACTTTTTTATTGATTGCTGTTGTTTCATTTTTAACGGAAGACACGCTGGAAACTCAAGCAGGTGTTACTTTCTATGCTTTTTTTAATTCATTTTTTCTATTTATTTTCGGAGCCCAACCCCTCTCCTTGAACAAGGAGAGGGGCAAGGGGTGAGGTCTTGCATTGTCGCATATTTTCCCTAATTTTAGGCAATCAATGTCTTACGACTTCCCCATACAACGTGTAAAACGAACAGAAAACCTTTCTGCTAAATTTTCTATTGTAATTCCGACCTGGAATAATTTAGAGTATTTAAAATTGTGTATTGGAAGTATTCGAAAAAATTCTACATTCAAACATCAACTGATTGTTCACATCAACGAAGGAAAAGACGGGACATTGGAATGGCTGAAAGAACAAACCGATATTGATTATTCCTATAGTGAAAAAAATGTAGGTGTTTGTTATGCCTTGAACAGTTGTCGCGAATTACTCAGCACCGATTACTTGCTTTACATGAATGACGACATGTATGTTTGTCCGAATTGGGATAAATACTTAGCAGAAGAAATTGCAGCAATTGGTCACAACAACTTTTTTATTTCCGCCACTTCCATTGAACCTCAGTCGCAAAGCAATTGCATGATTGAAAAAAACTTTGGAACCGATATTCAATCCTTTCAGGAAGAAAAATTATTAAAAGAATTTGCGTCTTTGCCTATGAGTGATTGGCAAGGCGCCACTTGGCCGCCTAACATTGTTCACAAAAGCATTTGGGACAAAGTTGGAGGTTATAGCAACGAGTTTTCTCCGGGCATGTATTCCGATCCTGATTTTTCGATGAAGCTATGGCAAGCAGGAATTCGATTGTTCAAAGGTGTGAGTAAAAGTAGAGTCTATCATTTCGGTTCTAAATCTGTAAAACGGATTACCAAAAACCCGGGCTACCATAAATTCATTTCCAAATGGGGAATGACCAACAGTACGCTTTCAAAATATTATTTACGTAGAGGAGAAAAGTTTGATGGTCCGCTGAAAGAAGCGAGTGTGCCTTTGATGGTGAAGGTGAAGAATTGGGTGAAGAAGAAGTAATAAATTTCATTGCTCAACTATCTTGTATTTATTTATCCAAGAGATAGCGGTTGCAATAACATTATCATCGTGTAATATTATCCTATTGAGGTTTGGCTCTACTATAAAATCAGGAGTAATTTCTTTTCCAAAAATATTTTTTTTTCTGTCGGCATCAATAGCGTCTGTAAGTATTAAAGCAGAGCCATCTGAAAGTGTATATGTGCCATTTGCTGTAGATAATCCAAAAGTTTTTTGACCAAAGCTTTTAGAATTTTCTTTTTCACGAAAAGCTATTGTTACAATTTCCCCTGAACTAGCTGTTGCTGGACCAGTTAAAACTGCAATAGGAAGATTATTAATAGTATAATAAGGTTTTTATCAATTTTTATGATTGCTTCTTTATCTAGGCTAGCGACACCATTTTTGTAGCAAATGGGGTGCATTATTTTATTAGCATTTACAAAAAAACCGCATATTCCGTCTCCTATTAAAGGGCCTAAACCTGCGAGCATTGGCCAGCAGTTACCTCCTGTATTTTGCCTAAGATCTACTATCCATCCTGTTATGTTTTTACTGTCTATTGATTTTATTAACTCTTGCAAACTATCTGCATAAATTGTCTCTGAAGCAGAGTTAGAATTTAGAAATCCTTTTACCTCTAAATATCCAATTTTTTCATCCAAAATTTCACCTTTAAAGGTGAAAAAATTATTTAATTTGTCTGGAGTTTTATCTAGGTGCTCAATTTCGCTCTTTTCAAGAAATTGACTATGATTATCCTTTAGTTCTTTAAGAATAAATTTTATTATTGTATGACAATCTTCTATTGTGTTAGCATTCTTTAACTTTAGGTATGCCTGTTCTCTAATATTATTTATATTAATAGAATCTTTACGGATAGAATTTTTTTCAATAATTTCAATTGCATTATCTACATATTCTTTTAGATTTTTTTTAGAAGTTATATGTGAGCAACCAACAATAAAAAGAATACCAAAGAGGACAGAATACTTTTTCATTCTTGCTAATTGTTTTGTGAAAGTCTCACTTCAAAATTATTTTGCACACAACTCCCTCAACTTCTTATATTTCAGAAACGAGTGTTTCGCAGAAATTCTGCAAATTGTAAATCCAGCCGCTCCATCCAGTATTCCGAGTTTGATAATATAGTCGCTGATGAACTTCACTATCGGACTCAAATACATTTTTAATACAGAAGCTTTTTTTCCTTTCTCAAACATATTTTGTGCAGCAAGAGAAGAGAATTTTTCGGTTTGTGCATAATGTTGTTCAATAGAATAATAGCTATAGTGAAGTAAGTCACCACTTAATAAAATTCCTTTTGTCATTTCGAGCGAAGCCGAGAAATCAATCACTAGTTTCTCATGAATGATGCCTTCCCATTTAGTGATTCGTCTATCGAAGATTCTGATTTTTGTATCAGGATACCAGCCGCAATGTTTGATCCAAGAACCGCAGTAATTCGTTAAGCGGTGGAATTTATACGTTTTTAATTCGTTCCCTTCTTTCGCTTTTAAAATAGATTTTTTTAATTCTTCAGATAAAGCTTCATCCGCATCTAAGGATAAAACCCAATCGTATTTGGCTTGTGCATTCGCAAAATTCTTAGATGCTGAATAGCCTTCCCACTTTCGAGAAATGAAGTTGACAGGATATTTTTTAGAAATGCTTTCTGTTGCATCCGTAGAAAAGGAATCCAAAATCACCACATCATCCGCTATGCCTTGAATGGATTCGAGGCAGCGACCAATGTTTTTTTCTTCATTAAACGTGATAATGACAACGGATAGTTGTGGCATTTATAGATTGCTTTGTATTTCACAAAAGTAACACAATTTTAACCACATAGGAACATAGAAAAGGAGGATCGTATAGAAAATAAATTTTTACACAGAGAGCTATGTCTGCAGTTTGTGCGAGCTATGTTAAGCACAGCGCCTTTTTTATCTATGTTTCTATGTGGTTAAATTTTCACATTTATATGCTATATTTGTAATCATGTCAACCACCCAAACACTCATACAACAATTGCAGCAAGGCGACCAAAAAGCATTGGCGCGTTGTATTACTATTGTTGAAAATGAACTGGAGGGTTATGAAGAAATTTTGACCACATTAAAGTTCAATCAATCCATTCCTGTAGTTGGCGTTACCGGCCCTCCAGGTGCCGGAAAAAGCACATTAATCAATGCGGTCATCAAAAAGCTAACCGATGAAAAAAAGTCGGTTGGAATTATCGCGATAGATCCTACTTCTCCTTTTAATTATGGTTCATTGTTGGGAGATCGATTGCGGATGGCAGAACATTTTAATAATGATAAGGTGTATATCCGTTCGTTAGCAACACGAGGTTCCTTGGGTGGATTATCTGCTAAAACAATTGAAATTGTGGATGTAATGCGTGCTTTTCCATTTGATTACATCATTGTGGAAACGGTGGGTGTCGGACAAAGTGAAGTGGAAGTGGTTGGTTTAGCAGATACAACGGTATTGGTTTTAGTTCCCGAAGGTGGTGATGATGTGCAGGCAATAAAATCCGGAGTGATGGAAATTGCTGATATTTTTGTGGTGAACAAATCGGATAGAGACGGAGCGAATACATTTATTAAGAATATTGTTCAGTTGGTACATTCTAAGATGGCGAGTGAGTGGAACATTCCTGTAATTAAAGGAATTGCAACCAAAGGCGAAGGAGTGGAGGAGTTGATTGCAGCCATCGACAAACACAATAAGGTTGGAGTAAATACCAAACGTTCTTATTTGCTTGCAGAAAAAGCATATCGCCTTATCCAAAACAAAAAGATGAAAGGTGTTTCTAAATTAGATTTACAAAAGCAGATTGACGCGGAATTGAAGAAGGAGGATTTTAATTTGTATAATTTTGTGAAAGGGATGGAACGCGGATAACGCTGAAAAAACGGATGATAATTGTATTCGTTCCTCGCAATGACGCTCCGCAATTTTACTCCTGATAATAAACCCTCTTCACTCTCCTCGAAACATTTGTCAACACTTCATACGGAATCGTTCCAATGTCTTTTGCTACTTCGGTGATTGGATTTAAGTCGCCAAAAATAATTACTTCATCATTTTCGTTTGCTTGAATATCCGTAATGTCAATCATGCACATATCCATGCACACATTTCCGATGATTGGCGCTTCTTTCCCTTTTACAATCATTTTCCCGGCTCCGTTGCTAAGCTTACGACTCAGTCCATCTGCATAACCAATTGGAACGGTTGCTATTTGTATGTCGCGTTTGGCAACACCCTTGCGACTGTAACCAATGGTTTCTTTAGCCGGTATATTTTTGATTTGTGAGATGCTTGTTTTTAATGTACTCACATTTTGTAATTGTGCTTGTTCGGTTGCATTGGCGCCAATTCCATACAAGCCAATTCCCAATCTCACCATTTCAAATTGTGCGTCCGGAAAGCGTGAAATGCCGGCTGAGTTCAAAATGTGTTTTAAAATCGGATAATTGAAATGCGATTTTATTTTTTCACTCATCACATTCAGCTTCTTGATTTGTTGCCAAGTAAAATCATCGTGCTCGCCTTCATCGCTTGCTGCTAAATGAGAGAAGATGGATTTTATTTTCAGGTGTTTGTTGTTGCTGATACGTACAATCAATTCATTCACTTCATCCTCATCAAAGCCTAAGCGGTGCATGCCGGTATCCAGTTTAATGTGAATCGGAATGGGTTGTGCATTATTTCGTTCGCTGCGTTTTAATGTTTCCTCAAACAAACTCAATACTCTAAAGCTGTAAATTTCAGGTTCAAGGTTGTATTGAATCATTGCATCATAACTTTGTTCCTCAGGGTTCATCACCATAATCGGCATGGTGATTCCCGCTTTGCGCAATTCGATGCCTTCATCTGCGTAGGCAACTGCTAAATAATCTACGCGGTGAAATTGAAGGATGTTGGCAATTTCAAAACTTCCACTTCCGTATGAAAACGCTTTTACCATTGCCATCACTTTGGTATCGGCTTTTAACTTGGAACGGAAATAGTTTAAGTTGTGAACGATGGCGTTTAGGTTTATTTCCAAAACAGTTTCATGTGCCTTCTGCTGAATGATTTTGCTGATAGCCTCGAAACTAAATGCTCGCGCTCCTTTCAAGAGAATGGTTTCGTCTCTAAAAAAGGAATTGTTGAATTGTTGTAAAAAATCGGTTGTCGATTTATAAAAACTTTTTTCGCAGTTGAACTGATCCGCTTGTGAAGATATTCCTTCTCCGATTCCGATTAAACGAGATATTCCTTTTTTATGAATCAGCTCTGCAACTTCTTTGTAAAGTGTTGCATCATTTTGTCCGCTCTGCAAAATATCAGAAAGAATCAATGTTTTTTTCGGATGTTGTTTTTGCTGGTTTAAAAAGTCCAAGGCAATGGCCAAAGAACCTAAATCGGAGTTGTAACTATCGTTGATGATGGAGCAATTGTTAATTCCTTCTTTGAGTTCGAGTCGCATCGCAACCGGACTTAAAAATCGCATTCGTTCGGTAATGACTTTATTTTCGTATCCGAGATAGAGCATGGTTGCCCAGCAATGAATTGCATTTTCGATGCTGGCTTCATCTGTAAACGGAATAGTAATCCGGATGAAATCATTTTTATAAACGCCTTGTATTTCAGTATCGGTTTCTGTTTTGGTGATACGTCCGACTAATAAATCAGCACGTAATTTTTTCGACCACGTGAAAAATTTCGCATCGGCAAACGATTTATTGGTCGTGATTTCATCATGAATGGATAAATAATCTTTGCAATAAATCAATACTTCTGAATTCAAAAACAACTTTAGCTTTTCGCAAACTTTTTGTTTTTGATTTTCAAAATTTTCATCGTGTGCTTGTCCGATGTTGGTAATGATGCCAATAGTCGGCTGAATAATATTTTCGAGCAAGCGCATTTCTTTTGGTTTAGAAATACCCGCTTCGAATATGGCTAAGTCGTGTTCTTCCGAAATCTGCCAAACAGAAAGCGGAACACCTACTTGCGAGTTGAAACTTTTCGGACTGCGGACAATGTTTTTATCTTCACGCATAAGCTGATACAACCATTCTTTTACAATGGTTTTCCCGTTGCTCCCTGTTATTCCGATTACAGGAATCTTGTATTGTTGACGATGATGAGCACACAATAATTGCAATGCTAGCAAGGTATCGTTAACTAGAATAAAATTTGCATTGGTAAAGGATGCAATATTTTGTGGTAATGTCGAAACAACAAAATGATTTACACCTTTTTCGTAAAGATCAGTTAAGTAAGCATGTCCATCATGTCGTTCGCCTTTAATCGCAAAAAATAAGGAGGTTTCCGCGTTGGAAAGTTTACGACTATCAATTAATAAATTTTTAATGGATGCACTTGAGGTGGCGTTTCCACTAATTGTTCCATTGATGACCGAGGCTATTGTAGAGATGGAGTAGTTCATTATTTATTTTTTGCTTCAACAAAGCAATCTCTGCAAAGTGGTTCGTAGTTATTTGTTTCCCCCAATAATACCAATTCTTCTTCATCGGTAATGCGGTGGGAATGATTAGCAATGTTTCCGCAGCGCATACAAATGGCATGTACTTTTGTAACATGTTCGGCAATGGCTAAAAGTGCTGGGATAGGGCCGAATGGTTTGCCCAGATAATCCATATCTAATCCGGCAACAATCACACGAATCCCGCTGTCGGCAAGTTGATTGCAGACGTCAATCAGCCCGGCATCAAAAAACTGTGCTTCGTCAATGCCCACCACATCCACTTCATTGGCAAGCAATAGAATGTGCGAAGAGGCAGGAACAGGAGTAGAATGGATGGAGTTTCCTTCGTGGGAAACCACTTTCACATCATCGTAGCGTTTGTCTATTTCCGGTTTAAAAATTTCCACTTTCTGCTTGGCGTATTGCGCCCGCTTCATCCTCCGGATGAGTTCCTCTGTTTTGCCCGAAAACATAGATCCACAAATGACTTCAATGGAGCCTTTGCGTTTATGAAGGTGTATGGTATTTTCGAGGAACATCCAGTTGATTTTGTTTGAAAAATCGTGTTAAAATTCGCAATTTTAATGTATTTTTATTGCACAACAAATTTAGTCAAAAAAGCGTTTTGTTTTTTAACAAGGTAAAATAAAGTCATGGATAAGTCGAGCATTAGAAAAGAGATTGCAGCTTTGATTAACAGTATTAAGGAACATTCTGATAATATTGGTGACAAGGAGCATATTCCTCAGTTGGAATTGGAGTTAATTCTTCATAAAATTGAAAAATTATACCAAAAATCCATTGTTTTTAACCATTTGAATACCTTTCCGGATAAAATAACGACCTCTCCAAAATCAGAACCGATTGCTGAAAAGCCGATTGTGGAAGCAGCGAAGGTAGAAATAAAGACCGAAGCGATTAAACCGGCTCCAATTTCAGAAAAACCGATTGACTTATTTGGAAGTGAAATACCTCCTGTTACCGAAAAACCAAAGCAAGAAAAAAAGATAGAAAAACCAATAGAAAAACCAATAGAAAAAATTGTTCCTTCTAATAAAATTCAAAAGCCGTCCATTCAAGATTTAACAAAAGCGATTGGTTTGAACGATAAGTTTTTATTTGCAAACGAATTGTTTGAAGGGAGTATGCAAGAATACAATATTGCGATTCAGCAATTGAATGGCGCAGGTAGTCTGGAGTCTGCAATGGATTATTTTTCGACCTTACAGCAATTGTATGAATGGGACATGGAGAAAGAAACAATAAAACAACTGTTGGATTTAGTGGATAGACGTTATAGCTAGACCTCACCCCAAACCTCTCCTTGAAAAAGGGAGAGGGCGTTAAATAGATTACAATAAAAATATGTACTCCAAATTACTAATTCCTTTATTACTCTATCACTTTATCACCCTATCTATTTATTCCCAAGAAATAAAAAAAGGGGAAGTGTTTGCTTACGCGCGTATAATTGTGGACACACTGGCTTCTCAAAACATGCACGGCAGAGGGTATGTGAATGGTGGCGACAGTATTGCTGCACATTATCTCAAAAATGAATTTAAAAAGTTTGGATTAAAATCGTTTAAATCGGATTACTATCAGAAGATGAGTTTTCCGATTAATACTTTTCCAAATACGATTTCGGTTGGAATAAATGGCAAGCAATTAGTTCCCGGAAAAGACTTTATTATATACGCGCATTCACCTGCATCAAAAGGGGATTTCAAGGTTGTGTTTGCGGATGATAAGCTGGTTGAAAATAAAAAAAAATTCGACAAATTTCTTAAAGGAAATTTTTCAAATAAAGTTGTCATTGTAAATGACACAGGAAAACAAACGAAGGAACTGCAGGATATTCTTGGCAACACGATTCATGCAAAAGCAATCGTATCATTGAAAGACAAGCTAACGTGGAGTATGGCACAATCCACAAACGAGTATCCAATAATCGAAATTTTAAGAACTTCTTTGCTTGTTCAGCCCAAAACGCTTTCCTTTGATATTACCAATGAATTCATTCCGTATCACCTTTCTCAGAACGTAATCGGCTATGTACAAGGTTCTGTTTATCCTGATTCATTTATTGTGTATTCTGCACATTATGATCATCTCGGACAAATGGGGAAAGATGTTTATTTCCCTGGAGCGAATGACAATGCCAGCGGTTGTGCCATGTTGTTGAATTTGGCCAAACATTATTCAAAGCCCGAAAATCAACCCAAATACTCGATTGCCTTTATGGCATTTTGTGGAGAAGAAGTAGGTTTACTCGGCTCTAAGCATTATACCGAAAATCCTTTGTTTCCATTAAAGAACATCAAATTTGTTTTTAATATGGACATCATGGGAACGGGAGAAGAAGGAATAACAGTAGTGAATGGAAGTGTTTTCAAAACGGAATTTGATAAGCTCAAAGAAATAAATACACAGAACAATTTCATCAAAGAGGTGAAGATACGAGGAAAGTCTGCCAACAGCGATCATTACTTTTTTTCAGAAAAAGGTGTAAAAGCTTTTTTTATTTATTCGATGGGTGGAATCAAGGCCTATCATGATATTTATGATCGGCCGGAAACACTACCTTTGAATGAATTTGAAAATTTGTTTAAACTGATTACGAAGTTTGGTGATTATTTGCAGCAATAATAAAGAATAGGAACGCAGATTTTTATGATTTTTATGTTTTAAGGTTATGGTATATTTTGGGTTTGATTTATGATTTAATTCAGATCGAATCATAATTTATCATAATCGCCTAAGGCGATAAAAATCTTTTTTTATCATAAAAATCATAAAAAATCTGCGTTCCAATAATACACAACAAAGTACACAGAACTTTAAAACTTTAAACTTTGAAACTTTTTATAGTCCCTACACCCATTGGAAATCTCGAAGACATTACCCTTCGTGCGATACGCATTTTGAAAGAAGTAGATTTGATTTTGGCGGAAGACACGCGTAAGTCGGGAATACTGTTGAAGCATCTGAACATTGATAAGAAGATGTTTGCCCATCACATGCACAATGAACATAAAACGGTGGAGATGATTTCGGAACGGATTGCAAATGGAGAGAAAATTGCATTGATAACAGATGCTGGAACACCCGGAATTTCTGACCCTGGATTTTTATTGATTCGTGAATGCATCGCAAAAGGCATTGACGTGGAATGTTTGCCGGGTGCTACCGCATTTGTGCCAGCATTGGTGAACTCAGGTTTGCCAACCGATACGTTTTGTTTCGAAGGGTTTCTGCCACAGAAGAAAGGCCGCCAAACAAAAATCAAAGCATTGATGGAAGAGCATCGCACCATGGTTTTTTATGAATCTCCACACCGATTGGTAAAAGCATTGGAACAATTTATTGAATTCTTTGGTGCCGATAGAAATGCATCTGTATCGCGTGAATTATCAAAAATGTTTGAAGAAAATAAGAGAGGAACACTCAAAGAATTAGCAGATTATTTCAAAACAAAAACGGTGAAAGGTGAAATCGTGATTGTGTTGGAAGGAAAGAAATCAAAAGATAAAAAAGATAAACGTTCTGACGAAGAAGAATAATTTTACTACATGGTAGATAAAACGAATAAAACAGGCGCACCTCCGGGAACCTTAGTTTACTTGGGCGACAAACAAACCGATCGTGTGAAGATCTCTTTAATTGAATTCAACGAGACGGAGTTTATAGAAAAAGAATTTTATGATTTATCCGAATGTCTGGATCATGTTGATCCTAAATTGGTACGTTGGATAAATGTTGATGGCATTCACAATGTTGAATTCATTGACGCGGTTGGGAAACGATTTAACATTCATCCGCTTACACTCGAAGATATTGTAAATACGAATCAGCGACCGAAGTTTGAAGATTACGACAACTATGTTGTTGCGATTATGAAAATGCTTTATTACGATGCTGAATTACAAGCAGAGCAGTTAAGTGTGGTGCTGATGGATGGAATGGTCATTTCTTTTCAGGAAGCGCAAGGTGGTGATGCATTTGAATTGATTAGAAATCGAATTCGTTTGGGGAAAGGTCGCATCCGTAAAATGGGTGCCGATTATTTAGCG
This sequence comes from Bacteroidota bacterium, assembly GCA_016722565.1. Taxonomy (NCBI): domain Bacteria; kingdom Pseudomonadati; phylum Bacteroidota; species Bacteroidota bacterium. Next base: position 406,521 of record JADKIU010000007.1, on the reverse strand, counting down.
TATGCGCTGGTGGATGCTGTTGTGGATTGCTATTTCGGGATTCTTGAAAAAATCGGAGATCGAATTGAAGCCTTGGAAGAAGATTTGATTGATGAACCCACGAAAGAAACCATGCGCCAATTGCATGACATGAAGCGAGAAATGATTTATTTAAGAAAATCCGTTTGGCCAATGCGCGAATTGATTAACAATATGGAACGCTGCGAAACAGAATTGATTAAACCAACCACCGACATTTATTTGCGAGATGTACACGATCATACCATTCGTGTAATTGATACCGTTGAAACCTATCGTGATTTGCTTTCCGGGATGATGGATATTTATTTGTCGAGTGTCAGCAACAAAATGAATGAAGTGATGAAAGTATTAACCATCATCACAACCATTTTCGTTCCGGTAACATTTGTTGCCGGAGTATATGGAATGAATTTTGAGTTTATGCCTGAAATTCATAGTAAGTGGGGACATGCTTGGGGCTACACGTTCGCTTGGGTGGTGATGTTGGTGATGATGATTTCGATGGTGGTGTATTTTAGAAAAAAGAAATGGTTGTAACCAAAAGCAAAACACTGATTTAAAAACAAATTACATGAAAAAAATTCTAGTACTAATTTCAATATTTTTTCTCACAGTATCATTGAATGCAATTGTGCTTGTTGGCGATACCAATAAAACAAACAATGCCGGCAAAAAAATTGGCCTGTGGAAAGAACAGATGGTTCAAAACCAATGTTATGGTTATTACGAAGATGGGAAGAAAGAAGGACAGTGGGTCTGCTATCATGCAAATGGCGTGATCAGTAACATCGGACAATACAAAAACGGAAAGCTCAATGGCATTTATGTGTTGATTGATAAGTCGGGATACTATTACCTAAAAGAGTCGTATGTCAACGATACGTTGGATGGGAAAAGCATGTCGTATCATTCCACCGCAAAGTTGAAATCCGAAACGGAATATAAAATGGGAAAGTTGGATGGCGTGAAAAAAATATATTATTCGGATGGAAAAATTCAAGAAGAAGGAACTTATAAAAACAATGTACGGGATGGTGTTGCAAAATGGTTTTATCCGGAAGGACAAGTAAGTATAGAATATCATTACAAGAATGGTTCTTTGGAAGGCATTCAAAAAGCATTGTATAAAAACGGGAAAATCAACTCAGAAGTAAATTTTGTAAACAATTTGGAAGAAGGCGAATACAAAGAATATTTTGAAAGTGGAAAATTAAAAATTTCAGGAAAATACATTCATGGTAAAAAAGAAGGAGATTGGAAAGAGTTGGATGAAACCGGAAAAGTGATAAAAGTAGAGAAGTATAAAAATGGGGAGTTGAAGAAGTGACTAGGTGACTAAGTGGGTGGTGGTTTGTAATTGAAAATGAGAGCTACGAATGCATCGGACAACGTTTACAACGTTTTTCCTTTTTATAATTTTTACAACATTTTTTCTTCAACTTTTTACATTCCATCGTTTCCGGATAAAATGCCCATAAATTGTTAACCACTTCTTCCGTAATGGCTTGTTGAATAAAATAGAGGTTCGGTGTCGGATTCATTTACCCTACAAAATTGGGGAAATTCATGGGGTAATTCAATACCTTAAACAGGGTATTTTAACCACATAGAAACATAGAAAAGTAAGGAGTCTACTTGCTCTAAAAGAGAAATACATAGGAAAAATCGCTAAACGATTTTTCCTATGTATTTCTCTTTTTTGCCTTCAAAACCAATCCCAGCCTATGTATCTATGTGGTTATGATTTGGCTGGTGGCAGTACGACTATTCCATTTTCGTTACCTTTTTCACCAAAATCCCCTTATCAGTAACAATATTCAACAGGTACATCCCATTTTTCAGGGAGGTTGAATTCAGGTCGATTTCCAAAGTGTTTTCTCCTTCTGGATAGTCCTTTTTCTCAATTTGTTTCACCACTCTTCCCATTACATCCGTTAATTCAAGTTGTATGCTTTGTGAACTTGGTAAATAAAAACTCATTTTTAATGCATTCGAAAATGGATTTGGATAAACCGTGAAGTTGTGTTCTGTCAATACATTTTCATTGACATTCACATTGCATGTTCCCGGTAAATTCGCATCCATCCATAAGATACGATCGTTGATCCACGTTTTAATGGCAGCTATTTCTCCAGGATAATCAGCTGGGATCGGACTTGGGTTTGGCCAGGTATAAATTCCTAAAATCGGCCAAGCGGTGAAATGACGGCCTTGTGCTTCATCTAAATATGTAGCCAATGAATCCACATAATTATTTAAAACAGGAATGCTCAACGTTGTTAAACGTAGCTCATCCCAACGGCAATGCAATTGTGCAACATAGTTCGGATCTTGTAACAAACGTGCCCACCAAAAATTTGGTTGCCATCCATCACCACTGCAAACAGAAGGGAAATCATAGGCCCAGCCTGAAGTGATGTTTCCTGCACAATAATCAGCATTCCACCAGGCAAGGTTGAAATCCCATGCCGGTCCGGCTTTTAGCTTGCCACCTTTACTTTGTTTGTCTTTATAAAAATATGTACTCAACCTGTAGCCATCCACATTTTTACTGATTTCATTCAGAATAAAATAATCAATAAAGGTATTAACACCCATGTATTTGCTATAGCCATTTACGGGGTCGTTAAATGTCGGACTCGCCAACACATCTTCTACCGTGTCCACATAAGCCATGATGTAATTTCGTTGCTGAGGAGCGATTGTTCCGTTTTCAGGATATACATGCACATAATTGATGGGCGATCCGGTTGGAGAAGTATACGGAGATGTCCAATAACTTCCTGGTCCATCATCTCGGTCAACTTTAATAATATATCCACCTGTTAAATCATCTCCGCTGATTTCTGTCGGATCTAATTTTGCAATGCTCACTCTGTTCGAATCTCTTTTTACTTTTTCCATCAACACATAAATGCCTTGATATTGTCCATTAATCAACAATTCACAAAATTGTGTGCGGGATGCATAACGTCCTGTTTTGTTGGCAATGTCGTATGTCAATACGTTGCGCATACACGTTTTATCATCGTAAGGAGCATATAATATCCAATCGTGCTCTTCCGGCATTCCTAAGAGCATGGTATCTTTTTTAATTCCGAGATTGTCTCTTGTTTCGAAACCATACGTTTTTTGTGGAAATCCAGATGAGCTGGAGCCACGTGTTTCAATACCAATTTTATTGTTGTAATTGTTAAAAGGGTCGGTTAGATAATTTCTAACACCGATACCATTGAAGATAATTCCCATTTGAGCCGCCAATTTCGGTTCATTGGGAATGACCATCCCACCGGTGTTGACAACAACAATCGGTAAGTTTGATGAAGAGAAATTGAACGGATGAGCAGGCGTGTTGCCAAAGGTAATGCTCCAATCAATTAAGTTTCCGGCATCCGCTCCGTAAGTATCTTGTATCAAAAGTTTCCACACTCCGTTTGCATTTTGTCCGTTGTTAAACGCGCCAATAAATCCTTGCGGACGAAAAGTACCTGTGAAGGGCGCACCAGCAGTAACAATCGAGTTGGTGGCAAATGCATTCAAGCAGGTATTGATATAATCATCTCCGCTTCCGCCATTGGCAATGGATAAATCCACAATGGTACCATCCGGTGATTGCAACGAAATATTTAAATCGGCTACCCAAGGGTGAACAATGTTAAAACAAATGGTTTCAATACCAAAAATCGTATCGATGGTAGCCGGACTCAATCCGGAAATGGTCATCGGGAAATTCACCATCGGTCCGCCATCGGGGATAGGGCCTCCGGCAGTACTGGTGTAGGTTTGCGATTTTCCGGATAATATTGAGAATACTAAAATAGTTAGCAGGGTAATCTTCTTCATTTGTTTAATTTTACATAAAAGTAAGATTAAATTAACAATTTGCCAAGAGGTGTGGAAGAGAGGGTGAATTGAGTAATTTTGATGAAATTTTACTACAGAGATATAGGAGAAAAAAGGAGAGCCGCAGAGAACTCAGCGACCTCAGCGAAAAAACTCAGCGACCTCAGCGGTAAAAATTATGAATAGAACGATAATCATTATATGGAAAAACGGTGGAGTATAAATTCAAGTGCTGATGAAACGATTGTAAATCGCTTGGCGGAAGAATTGAAGATTGAGAAGGTGTTGGCAAATTTATTGGTGCAGCGCGATATTAAAACCTATGATGATGCGAAAAAATTTTTCCGTCCTTCATTAGATGATTTGCACGATCCTTTTTTAATGAAGGACATGGACATTGCCATTGCCCGACTGGAAAAGGCCATTCTTGCCAAAGAAAAAATTCTAGTTTTTGGTGATTATGATGTGGATGGAACAACAGCTGTTGCATTGGTATATTCTTTTCTGAAAAATTTACCCGATTCGGAAGGGCTGGTTGATTATTACATTCCCGATCGATATACCGAAGGTTATGGGATTTCTTTTATGGGAATTGATTTTGCCAAAGAAAATAATTTCTCCTTAATCATTGCACTCGATTGTGGAATAAAAGCCATTGATAAAGTGGATTATGCCAATGAACGCAACATCGATTTTATTATTTGTGATCACCATCGTCCAGGCGATACACTTCCCAAAGCGGTTGCAATTTTAGATCCGAAACGTGCCGACTGTTCGTATCCTTTTGATGAATTATGTGGCTGCGGAGTGGGATTTAAATTGGTGCAAGCCTATGCTCAAAAAAATAATATTCCTTTTTCTAACTTAACTGAATACCTTGATTTAAATGCCATTTCCATTGCTTCGGATTTAGTTCCGATTGTTGGAGAAAATCGTGCGTTGTGTTATTTCGGTTTGGAACAGATCAATAAAAATCCACGCAAAGGAATCAAAGCAATTTTGGATTTAGCCAACATCAAAAAAGAAGTCACGATGAATGAGTTGGTATTTACTGTTGGTCCGCGTATCAATGCTGCAGGAAGAATCGAGACAGGAAGAAATGCCGTTGCCCTTTTGGTGTCCGATAATCATGCCGATGCAAAAACATCTGGAATCAATATCAATACTTCCAACACCGAACGCAGAGCACTCGATGTAAGCATCACACAACATGCTTTCAGTATGATTGATGGAAGCATTGAATTAATCAATCGCAAATCCACTGTCTTGTTTCATCCCGATTGGCATAAAGGTGTGATTGGCATTGTAGCTTCTCGTTTAATAGAACGGTATTACCGCCCGACCATCATTCTCACCGAGTCGAATGGAAAAGCCACCGGCTCTGCGCGCTCGGTAAAAGATTTTGATGTATACGATGCCATTGAAGCATGTTCTGATTTGTTGGAACAATTTGGTGGCCATAAATACGCAGCAGGATTAACTTTGAAAATGGAAAATCTGGCTGCTTTTCAACAAAGATTCGAAGAAGTAGTTTCAGCAACCATTCAAGATCACATGCTGATTCCGGAAATTGCCATTGATGCTGAATTAAAATTATCCGACATCACACCAAAATTTTTCCGCATCCTAAAGCAGTTCGAACCCTTCGGGCCTGGCAACATGTCGCCTGTTTTCATGAGTAAGAATCTTGTCGACAAAGGTTATGTGCGCATTGTAGGAAACAACCATTTGAAAATGGACATTCAATCGGCTGAAAAGCCAAAAGAAACATTTTCAGCAATAGCCTTTTCACAAGCACAACATTTTGATGAAGTGTTGCGCAAAAAAACATTTAGTGCTTGTTATGCAATTGAAGAGAACGAATACAATGGAAATGTATCACTTCAATTGAATGTGAAGGATATGAAGATGGAGTAGGGGAATATTAAAACATATTTTCAAATTTTGGAAATATAATTTCTTAGGATTAAATTTATAAAGGATTTGCTGATCATTATTTTATACTAATCCCTAGTGACTATACCATGAAACGAATCTGTTTAATAATAATTTTATTCACGCTAAGTTTTAGTTTCAAAACTTTAGCGCAAACTGTTTGGACAATTGGTCCGATGCTTCATTATAATTTTGGTGGTGAAAAAAGACATTTCTCATTTGCAGTTGAAGTAGCTTATTGGAATATTAAAAATGTTCCTTATAGTATTGATGGAGGAATAGAGTTTTCAAAAAAACGGACCCGATTATACGGTGAAGTGCAAACAGGAGTGGGTGTAGCCGGCATTTCTTTCGGTCCGGTTTTCGAATTTAACAAAGTAGAGCGGGAGGCGCATTTAGGTTTTCAAGCAACAGGATGGGTAAACTATTTTATTGGCCTGGATTATCGATATAGACGAATCGACAAAACGAATTTTCATTGCGTTGGAACGTATGCAAAACTTCCATTTGCTACAAAAGATATGGATTCATCTGATGGTAATAGTAATTACGATTGGGATGATTAAAATCTATCTTGAATTACTCTGTGATTAAAGAAGAACAATAAAGTTTCAGTTCTATAGAACTTCATGTGTTACCATATTGGGGCAATTGCTTGGTAAAAGATAGATGCATTCTTCACCCTTTCCGGACTGAATTGACAACTCTCTGAATGCTCCTAAAAGATATGAAAAAATAGCATGATTTTTATTCAACAGAAGTTTGCATAGATTTTTTTGAAAAAATGAATAACATAGGGTGTCTTGGTTCAATAAATAAATTTGAGTATATTTGATAATCATGTTTCGTAATTAAGGTATCGTAGCAAATCTAAACGAGAATGTTTAAAAGAATGGTAAAGCACTTATTGTGAATATGGGAAACACTAAAATTGAACAAAAATATATAAGCGGCAAACAAAAAATTTCACTTATTTTAAATTTGCTTTTGTTAATGGGATACACAATAGATATTGTATCCTTTTTTGATTTATATATGCCTGTACAATTAGAATTTCATTTTTTTGGAATTAGTGTAATTGCTATTGCACTTGTTCTTCAGGTTGTAAATAGTAAACGAAATTATGTTCTATCTACTTTGATTGTCAGCTACTACATGTTTTTTTCTATTATTGTGGACAATGTTTTTTTCTCCAATTTTAGTGAGTTAATTTTTTTTACAAGGGGTGAATTATTCGCCAGAAATATTTTCTTTTTATTGCCATTTATTGCCATAGTTGGTTTTATTGCATCTAAAAAACATATCATTTCTCTAACTATTGGACTCGTTGTGTATATATTACATTACTTGTTTTCAAGTCACGATGTTTTTATTAAAACAACAACTCCTAATTACCTAATGGCAGTATTTGGGGTGAGTATTTTAATGTATTATTTAGTAGCGGTTTTAAATAATTTTATATCAGAACAAGCGATATTAAACAAAGAAAATTTATTGCTCCAAGAAACTAATTTGTTGAAAAGAAAAAGATTAGAAAAGTATGGTGAAGCGACAATTCTTCTCTCAAAAAAAGAAGTGGTTGACGATTTTCAAAAAACAAATATTATTGAAGTTTACCATAATGCGATAAAAACAATTTCAGAAAAATTAAATTGTACACGTGTAAGTATTTGGTTGTATTCGGAAGATAGAAAGTGTATTTCAAAGCAAGCGTTAATTGATAATAATAATTTTGATGATGCTGTTTTTGATATTTATGAGAAGGATTATCCAAATTATTTTAAAGCGATAGATGAATATGATTTTATTTCAGCAAATGATGCTGTGTCACATAAAGCAACTTCCGAATTCGGTCAAACGTATTTAAAGCCTTTAAACATCTACTCAATGTTAGATTGTAGTATAGTTTTAAATAATAAAAAAATAGGACTTATTTGTTGTGAGCATCAGAATGAAATTAAAAATTGGGAATACGAAGATGCACTTTTTGTACAATCAGTAGCGAATTATGTATCCATGAATTTCAAGAATGTAGAAACCGAATCATTGCTAAGTACTTTAACAAGAAAGAATAAAGAAATAACGGATAGCCTTAATTATGCTCGAAAGATTCAGCAGGCAAATCTGCCATCTATTCAGCAAATTCAGGATGCACTTAATAACTGCTTTGTATTGTTCAAACCCAAAGATATTGTGAGTGGAGATTTTTATTTTTTTCTAAAAAATGACAATAAAATATTTTTAGCAGCAGCAGATTGTACAGGACATGGTGTGCCCGGAGCTTTGTTAAGTATGTTGGCTCATGAAAAATTATATTCGACAGTATTGGAGACCTCTGATACCTCTGAAATCTTAAAACAAGTAAATCAAAAAATAAAATTGTCTTTAGGCCAAAGTGAAGGAGTAATGAATAATTATGATGGAATGGACATTGCTCTTTGTTCAATCGACATAGATTCGCTCATTATCAATTATGCTGCGGCAAATAGACCAATCTGGATATTGAGGAAAGAAGAAAGTCAAATTGTTGAATTAGAACCTACTAAAATGTCCATTGCAGGTTATACACAGAATAGTCAAGATTTTAAAACACACGAGTTGAAATTAAAAGAAGGCGATGTTTTCTATATTTTTACTGATGGTTATGCTGATACATTTGGAGGGATAAATGATAAAAAATTAATGACAAAAAATTTTAAAAATTTATTAGTGAAAATAAGAGATAAAAATATGCAAGAACAAAGCCTGTTTTTGGACAATTTTATCGAACAGTGGAAGGATGGTACAGAGCAGTGTGATGATATTTTAGTCATCGGTGTCAAAGTATAATCATTAAGCTATAAGAAAATTTTTGCATCATTCTTCAAGTAACAAATGAATTTTTCGTAAACTATTCGATGCTCAGAAACGCTAATAATTGTAGGTGCTATTTTTATTGACAACAGTAAAGATTCGTTTTTGTCATTTTTTCCATTCTTCAATATCTGCATCGAGACATTCTGCGTTCTACTTCACCACAATCCTCCCCAACATATTATTAAAAACTTTTTTTGCTTCTAATAACGATTGTTGGGTTTGCATCAAGGTCAACATTTCTTCTTCGGGTGGGTTTTCTTTTAAACGCTTTTGATTGTCATGAATCATCATTTCAATCTTACGGCTCTTCAATGCATAAATTGCATTGTAAATCGAACGCTTTAATACACTGGATTCTTGAGTAGGATAAATGCCATGCTGCTCCCAGTTAGAAAGGGTATACGGACTACTGATCAAATCGATGGTGAGTGAACAGATGGCTGCATTTTCATGACTGATAAAATAATTCGTGTCGGGCACTACATCTTTTTCCAAGTGTTGTGCAAATTCATTGAATACACTGTTGTATAATAAATTGTCGATGACAATGTTGTCGCTTTGTAATTCGTGAACCAGCAAATAAGCTACTGAAACTTCTACTTGTATGTCTTCACCTGCTTCATCCTGACTGTCGATGGTCACATGTTCGCCACCATAGTTGATTAATAAACGAATAATATCGCGTTCCTGATGTTCAGCATCCGCAATAGAATGTTCTTTCTTTTCAGGTAGGATAAGTTCTTCTAATTCCGAATGTTGTTGCTGTTGTGTCGGTTGGCCTCTCTTATCGTTAAAATTTTTGCTGCGAATTTTATTTAATTCACTCAACAAAATTTGCTCATCCACTTCCATAATACGGCTGCACTCTTTCACATAGATGGAACGGTAAATCGCATCCGGAACAAGAGCAATGGTGTTCACAATTTTCTTGATGGCTTCCGCTTTCTTTAAAGGGTCATTGTTTGGATTTTTTGACGCTTCAATACTTGCTATGTAAGAAATAAAATTCTGCGCATTGTTAACGATAAAATCTTTCAGTTCCTGCGTACTTACTTTTTTAGAATACGAATCCGGATCATCTCCGTCAGGGAAAAGCAATACTTTTACATTTAAACCTTCTTCCAGCAAAAGATTGATTCCTTTGATTGCCGCTTCTATACCGGCTTTATCCCCGTCATAGGAAATAATTACATCTTTTGTAAATCGTTCAATCGATTTTATTTGTCCTGCTGTTAATGCTGTTCCGCTACTTGCAACAACATTTTCAACTCCTGCTTGATGCATGGCAATCACATCCATATAGCCTTCAACGAGGAAGCAGAATTTTTCTTTAATGATGGCATTTTTCGAATGATACAATCCGTATAACACATCACTCTTATGATAAATTTCCGTTTCAGGAGAATTAACGTATTTCGATGTTTTAGCATCGGTACGCAAGGTTCTTCCGCCAAATGCAATGACCCGTCCGCTTTGGTTGTGAATCGGAAACATTACTCTTCCCCAAAAACGATCGAGGTGTTTGGTTTCTTCGGGTTTAATAATTTCTCCGGTCTCCGCATTTATTTCTGCTTCATTTTTATATTCAATGGTTAAACCTGATTTAACAAGGTATTCCATTTTATAACCGGTTGCTACCGCAATTTCAGTAAATGCATTTCGCTGATTGATGCTATATCCTAATTGAAACTTTTGGATGATGTCTTCTCGCAATCCGCGTTCTTTAAAATATCCTAAGCCGATGGATTTTCCTTCATCGGTATTGTATAAATTTTCGGAAAAATGTTTTTGTGCGAAGGAAGAAACAACCAACAAGCTTTCTCTGTCGTTGTTGTGCTGAATTTGTTCAGGAGTTTGTTCCTCTTCTTTTATTTCAATATTGTATTTTTTTGCAAGAAAACGCAAGGCATCCGGATACGTCATTTTATCATGATCCATGATAAAGTTGATGGCATTGCCACCTTTTCCGCAACCAAAACATTTGTAAATGCCTTTGGCAGGAGAAACATAAAAAGAAGGCGTTTTCTCATTGTGAAACGGGCAGCAGCCGATTAAATTTGCTCCGCGTTTTTTTAACGAAACATAATCCGCAACCACTTCTTCTACACGAGCAGCTTCAAAAATTTTGTCTATGTCTTCTTTGTGTATCAATGAATAATATTTATTCCTTTACTTGTCATCTCGACCGATCCCGATAGCTATCGGGAGGAGAGATATATTTTGTTTTTACTACGATGTTGTTTTTTTTCTTTTTTGAAACTTCTTCTTTGACAGAATCGTTTTCTCGCTGCGTTCCAATCTGACAAAGTAATCCCATCAAACGGAACGCTAATTTACGAAAAAAATGCTTAAGAAAGGAGGCTTATTTTTTGGCCGGTTTCGCCATCAATTTGGCCATGGCACGCTGGCTATCCTCGTTATTGGGATTGATTTTCAGCGATTTTTTGTAGTTGCTGAGTGCCAGCTCTTTTTGTCCCATTAAACGATACGTTTCACCCAATCCATGGTAAACTGCCCACGAGTCAGGATATTGCGATTCGGTATGTTTAAACAGTTTATGTGCCTCCTCGGTTTTGCGTGCCTTTAATAATTTAAATCCGATATCATTGATGTGCTCATCGTTATACGGATATTTAAAAGGAGTTAATCCACTTAATTCTGTTTCAACCGATTTTACTTTCGACATAAAATAATCGAATGGAATAACACCATCAATAAAATCATGTTCGTATTTGGTAATGCAATTTCCTAAATATGAACATTCATCATAAGGCGCACATTTGCAAGCCATGTAGGAGTTATACATTCTATCTCCATCAATCAAATAAACAGAATCTTTATTTTGCATAATCATCTGATCGAAATTACAGAATGCTGCCAATGCCAATTGCGAATAATTTTGGGAAGCATTTTTAAATCCGCCATACGATGTTTGCCAAACGGTTTGTATCAATTGCATCCCACCTTCACAAGGATTGATTTTACGGATAACACCGGCTACATTGCCTGCTCCTGCATGATACGAGTGTAATACTAAAAGTCGGAACCATAAATCAGTTTCGTTATACGTAACATGTGCACTGTCCAACATGGCTTTGGTATAAGGAATACAAATTCTGCTCAACAAACGTGAAGCACCCAATGCCGATTTCTCGATGTTGGTGCGTTCGTCAATTTGACTGTTCACGATTAATCCTTGTTTGCGTGCAACAGCTTTCATTAATTGAAACGGACCATTTGCGCCAACAGTAGATTTGGTATTCATTTTACCCGGACTCTCAATCAACAAAATCGCTTGCGCATACCAAGGATCTACACCGTTTTGTTTAAATACATCAATGGAACGGTTGATAGTCGGCATTACTTTTTTAAATTCATAAAAATCTTTTTTCCCGATGGTCACTAAGATACTTACGCTGTCGGCAATGTTGTGAGCTTTACGAATACTATCTCTATAACTATTCTTTTGTAGGTCGCTTTGTTTGTTCCATACTTTGGTAGAAACTTTAGTAAGCATTTGGCGCGTTCCGGCAACACTAATCATTGCTGAATCAGGCGGAAGATTCATAATTTGTTGCCAAAATTGTGGCTGTGGTAAATTATGCCATCCTTCGCTATATAAAGTCGCATCATCAATAAATTTCATCTTGGTGACATCGTTGTAACCCACCACATATTTTTCTACAACCGGAACATTTTTTACGGTTGTTTGTGCATTGATAAAATTGGATAGTATCAAAAGGCTTATAAATAAAGCTTTTGAATAAAATAGAGAGCTATTAGAGAGTCTGTTCAAAATGCGCGAGTTTTATTTTTTATAAAAATACTTTTCTAAGGTACCTTTCCTACATGGTATTTGCAAACTTTTTAACAAACGTTTTCAACAATATATTGTCTAACGGATATAATTGGAAGATGTTGCGTTTTGGGACAGGCATTCTGTGATTAATGGTGATTCAATGGGAACGCAGATTCCCGCAGATCTTTTATGATAAAAAAAGATTTTTAATCGCCTTAGGCGATTGTGATTCATTGTGATTTGACTAAAAAGGAAATATTATAAATACACACAGAAAAAATCATAACCTTGAAACATAAAAATCTTAAAAAATCTGCGTTCCTATGCTAAACACCAATAGGAGCGAAGACTTCCTATTCATCTAAAAACTCAATTTTATATAATATATTTACTTACTTTTGTCTCGCAAAAAAATTAAAATTATTTACAATGGCAACAGATAGATTTGAAGCTCACGATTATTATTTAATGGATGAGTTATTAACCGATGAACATAAATTAATCCGTGAAACAGCACGTGCATGGGTGAAGAAAGAGGTTTCTCCAATTGTGGAAGAAGCATGTCAAACAACCACTTTTCCAAAACAATGGATCAAAGGTTTGGCGGAAGTTGGTGCATTTGGTCCGTATATTCCTACCAAATATGGTGGAGCAGGCTTGGATCAAATTTCGTATGGTTTAATTATGCAAGAGTTAGAGCGTGGCGACAGTGGTTTGCGTTCAACTGCTTCTGTTCAAAGTTCGTTGGTGATGTATCCAATTTATACATACGGAACCGAGGAGCAGCGCATGAAATACCTTCCGAAGTTGGCAAGTGGTGAAATGATGGGTTGTTTTGGATTAACCGAACCGGATCATGGTTCAAATCCTTCCGGAATGATTACCAATATTAAAGATAAAGGCGACCATTATTTATTGAATGGCGCAAAAATGTGGATTTCAAATGCTCCTTTCGCGGATATCGCAGTAGTGTGGGCAAAAGATGAAGCTGGTGATATTCGTGGATTGGTTGTTGAAAGAGGAATGGCTGGATTTACAACACCGGAAACACATGGTAAATGGAGCTTGCGTGCAAGCGCTACCGGAGAATTGGTATTTGACAATGTAAAAGTTCCGAAAGAAAACATTTTCCCTACCATAAAAGGATTAAAAGGGCCATTAGGTTGCTTAAATTCAGCACGTTATGGTATTGCTTGGGGTGCAATTGGTGCAGCTATGGATTGTTATGATTCGGCATTGCGTTACTCGAAAGAGCGTATCCAATTCGGTAAACCAATTGCAGGTTTCCAGTTGACACAAAAGAAGTTGGCGGAGATGATTACCGAAATTACCAAAGCACAGTTATTAACCTGGAGATTAGGGGTTTTGAAAAACGAAAACCGTGCTACTCCAGCTCAAATCTCAATGAGCAAACGTAACAATGTGAACATGGCTTTGCAAATTGCACGTGAAGCCCGTCAGATTCACGGTGGAATGGGTATTACCGGTGAATATCCAATTATGCGTCACATGATGAATTTGGAATCGGTTGTAACATATGAAGGAACACACGATATCCATTTGTTGATTACCGGTATGGATGTAACCGGCATTAACGCCTTCCAATAGAAATATATCACTTAAAAATACCCGCCCCGATACTAACCTGTCGGGGCTTTTTATTTACACTTGACTTCGATGCAATGAAATCGGAGTCTTAAATACCCATAGAAATAAGGGTCTCTAGCGTCTTCATCCAAGTCTTCATTAGAAGCCATTTTGAGGAATCTCCAAAATACCCCTTTCAATTCCTAATAGTGGAAAAGAGTTCATAAGTATTCGGGCAAAATAGCAGGTAATTTTGTTAAAATTTCCCACTTTAGTTGAATGGAGTATTTAGGGTATTTCGCGGCAATTTTAATTGGCATATTATTAGGGGTGATTGGTGCAGGTGGCTCAATTCTCACCATTCCTGTTTTAGTATATCTTATCGGTATTGAACCGGTGCATGCTACTTCGTATTCCTTATTTATTGTAGGTGTTTCGGCTTTGATTGGCGGATTGCGTTATTTAAAAAACAATTTGATTTGTTTGCGCACCATGCTGGTATTCGGAATACCATCTGTGATCAGCATTTTTTTTACAAGAAAATATTTACTTCATAAAATTCCGGATCATTTATTCTCAATCGGTTCTTTGGAGATCACAAAAAGTGCGGCTTTGATGATTTTGTTGGCGGTGCTCATGATTATTGCATCCTATACAATGATTCGAAAGCCATCCTCGGTGCGCATCGACTTGCATAAACATAACAATGAACAATACCGTTATTTTCTAATTTTTCAGCAAGGAATTCTGGTGGGAACATTGGTTGGATTGGTTGGTGCCGGAGGCGGTTTTTTAATTATTCCGGCATTAGTAGTATTGGCGAAATTACCAATGAAAAAAGCAGTTGGAACATCCTTGGCGATTATTGCAATTAATTCAGCTGTTGGTTTTTTGAGTGATTTTGGAACGCATCAATTTGATTGGAAATTTATTTTGATTTTCTCCGGATTTGCTATCGGTGGAATCATCTTAGGAAGTTACCTTTCAAAGTACATCAGCAGTGCAAAACTAAAACCCGGATTCGGCTGGTTCATCCTGGTTATGGGTGTTTACATCATCAGCATGGAACTTTTTTTTAGCTAATTTGTTTAAGTTAAACATACGCAGATTATTTAATACCTTTGTAATTAGGAGTCCCTTCGGGGTAAAATTATATAAACATGTACATCGAACAACTTTATACAGGATGTTTAGCTGAAGCAGCATATTACATCGAATCGGATGGTGAAGTAGCAATCATTGATCCTTTGCGCGAAACAGAACCATATATTGAATTAGCAAACAAACGAAATGCTAAAATCAAATATGTGTTTGAAACGCATTTTCATGCGGATTTTGTATCCGGACATGTGGATTTGGCGCGTAAAACAAATGCATCTATTGTATTCGGACCTACAGCAAAAACAGGTTACGATACCATTGTAGCAAAAGATGAAGAAGTGTTTACTGTAGGAAGTGTGAAGTTAAAAGTATTGCACACACCCGGACATACCATGGAATCGTCTTGCTTTTTATTGATAGATGAAAATGGAAAGAATCATTCCGTCTTTACCGGAGATACTTTGTTTGTTGGGGATGTAGGTCGCCCGGATTTAGCAATTAAAAGTGATTTAACGATTGATGATCTTGCAGGGATGTTATACGATTCACTCAATACAAAAATAAAAACACTTGCGGATGATGTGGTTGTGTATCCCGGACATGGTGCCGGTTCGTCTTGCGGAAAAAATATCGGGAAAGAAACATTTTCTACCATCGGTACGCAAAAACAATTGAATTATGCGATGCAAGACATGAGCAAACATGAATTCATCAAAGCTGTTACTGAAGGCTTGTCTGCTGCTCCTCAATATTTTGCTTGGGATGCAAAATTGAACAAAGAAGGGTATTCCAGTATTGATGACGTTTTAAAAAATAATACAAAAGCACTTTCAGTAGAAGAAGTAGAAACAGAAATTTCAAAAGGTGCATTGGTGTTGGACGTGCGTTCACCGGATGATTTTGAAAAAGGATATGTTCCCAATGCAATTAATATTGGTTTAAACGGACAATACGCTCCTTGGGTTGGAGCATTGGTAGATACAAAAGCTAATTTAGTGTTAGTAACGGATGAAGGAAAAGAAGCGGAAGCGGTATTGCGTTTGGCACGTGTAGGTTATGAAAACGTGAAAGGATATTTGAATGGCGGAATGGCTGCTTGGGAAAATGCAGGAAAAAAGATGGATACGATTGAGAGCATTTCTGCTGAAAAATTTGTTGCAGAGTTGAATACCGATTCGAATGTATTGGACGTAAGAAAATTGGGTGAGGTTGAAGGCGGTATGATTGAAAATGCAAACCACATTTGTTTGTCGCAATTACAAAATGAATTGGACAACTTGGATAAAAATAAACATTACACCATTCATTGTGCAGGAGGGTATCGTTCAATGATGGCTGCTTCCATTATGAAACAAAAAGGGTTTAAAAAAATCACGAATGTGTTGGGTGGAATGGGTAAAATAAAAGCAACTGGCATAAAATTGGTAGTACCTGCCGTAATATAAATCTTTAACAAACAAAACGAACATGAAAAAACTAATCCTATTATTTGTAGCGCTTGTGTCATTCGCAAGTATCAGTAAAGCTCAAAACCCTGTTGTTACTAATCTTTCTTCGGAGCGATTCAAAGCAATTATCGAAAATGATAAAAACGGAACCATCATCGATTTAAGAACAACGGAAGAGTTAGAGAAAAAAGGATTCATCAAAGGGGCTATTCAGTTGGATTATTTGGCGAAAGATTCTGAAAAGCAAATTGATAAATTGGATAAAAACAAAACGTATTACATCTATTGTGCAGGTGGTGGAAGAAGTTCGGAAGCAGCAGCATACATGGAAAAATCAGGTTTCAAAAGAGTATACACACTTGAAAAAGGATTGTCGGAGTGGTTGCAAAAAGGATTTCCTGTAGAGAAGAAATAATATTTTATTATAAAAGTTTGAGCCACAGATTCACAAAATAGAATCTGTGGCTTTTTAGTTCACCATCTTTGCTTTTCCAACTTTCATATCAAACCACGCCACATTTCCAAAGCTAATTCGTCTGCGGGGTTCTCTGTTTAAAAAGTCGATTGGGCCAGTCCAATAACCCAATCCATCATCTCGAGATAGGTCATCATGGTCGTATACTCCAATGCCGATGCTGTCGTTTAAATAATAGTGATATAAATCAAACGTGTCAGAGTCGGTATAAACATCCGTTGATTTTTGATAACTTGTTTGCGCATAAAATTGCTCTGTTGGATAATAAAGTGTCCAATAGATATCCGGATAACTGCTGTTCCAAATGGTGTTGTCCATTCCTGCCGGAGAGAACGTGGAATCATTTTTTAATTGCAATCCAAATCCGTAAACAGAACTTTTATAAATGGGTGGAATTATCACATCAAATTTTACTCGCGCATCAAAAATGCATTTTGTGGCATAGTTGCAATAATTGTAACGGTTGTCAGCTGTTTTGATTTCATGTCCGTTTCCCTTAAACGTATTTTGCCAAATGCGGAGTTCAATGGTTTGTTTGCCTTGTTTTAAGTTGTGAAAAACATGAAAAGGGATTTCATACGTAATTTCATTCGAGGTTGTTAAATAAAGCGTGTCCGATACAAAGCGAAGGTAGTTGCTTGTTTCGGAGCTATCTGTTTGCCAGCGAAGTGTATTTTTGTTTTTTTTGTAATCCGATAAAATGATTTTACCGTTTTGATAAAAATCAAAATTGAAAGCGGTTTGATCCAATGTGTCCTTGTCTTTTGTATTAATCGGATAAGGTAATTTTTTTGCAGGATTTACAATAAGTCTAACAATCATGAGATTGTTTATAGTATCAATCGTAAGCGAAGTGTTTTTTTTGTTGAAGTCGGGTGTTCTGGAAACAACTGTATAATCAACTGATTGAGGTAGCTGAGGCTTTTTCTTTAACGGGTTAAAACAACCGTAAATTAGAAAAGCAAAAATGAAAATAATTAATCTGATGATTAGTTTCATGCTGTAAATGTAGTATAAATTAAAAAACCAATTCTTAATTAAAAGAATTGGTTTTTTTATAGAACAGGTAATTAATTTATGATTTCATATTCGCAACAAAAAATTCACGGTTCATGCGAGCAATGTTTTCTAAAGAAATTCCTTTTGGGCATTCTACTTCGCAAGCACCGGTGTTGGTACAATTTCCAAATCCTTCTTCATCCATTTGCGCGACCATGTTTTTAACACGTGTAGTTGCTTCCACTTTCCCTTGAGGTAATAAAGCCAATTGAGAAACTTTTGCAGAAACGAATAACATCGCAGATGAATTTTTGCAGGTAGCCACACAAGCACCGCAACCAATACAAGCAGCCGCTTCAAATGAAGCATCCGCATCCGGTTTTGGAATAGGAATGTTGTTGGCGTCTTGTGCGTTTCCTGTGTTTACAGAAATAAATCCACCTTTCGCTATGATTCTATCAAATGCAGAACGGTCAACAGTTAAATCTTTAATCACCGGAAATGCAGCTGCTCTCCATGGTTCAACAACAATGGTATCCCCATTTTTGAATGAACGCATGTGTAACTGACAAGTAGTAACACCACGCTTTGGTCCGTGTGGACGACCATTGATGAACATGCTACACATTCCGCAAATTCCTTCGCGACAATCGTGATCGAATGCAATAGGTTCTTCACCTTTGTTGATTAACTCTTCGTTTAAAACGTCAAACATTTCAAGGAAGGACATGTCCGGAGAAATATCTTTCACAGGATACGTAACTAATTTTCCTTTTTCTTTGTCGTTTTTCTGACGCCAAATTTTTAACGTCAAATTCATGTTTCCACTCATATTTTGAAAATTTAAATTCTATTATTTGTATGAACGAGCAGCAATTTTAATTGCTTCAAATTTCAATTCTTCTTTATGCAGTTCATACGTATGATTGCCTTTGTTTTCCCAAGCAGCAACGTATGCAAACTCTTCATCTTTACGCAATGCTTCACCTTCTTCTGTTTGTGATTCTTCACGGAAGTGACCACCACAAGATTCAGAACGGTTTAATGCATCCATACACATCAATTCGCCAAGCTCAATAAAATCAGCAACTCTACCTGCTTTTTCCAATTCAGGGTTAAAGTCATTTGCTGATCCCGGTACACGAACATCTTTCCAGAATTCTTCACGCAATGCACGGATTTCAACAATTGCTTCTTTTAATCCTTTTTCATTACGAGCCATTCCGCATTTGTCCCACATAATTTTTCCTAAACGTTTGTGGAAGTGGTCAACAGATTTTGTTCCTTTTATCGCGAATAATTTATCGATAATTGCTTGTGATTCTTTTTCTGCAGTTACGAATGCTTCATGATCGGTAGGAATTGCTTTTGTCGCAATTTCTTTTGATAAGTAAGCACCGATAGTATAAGGAATTACAAAATAACCATCCGCTAAACCTTGCATCAATGCAGATGCTCCAAGGCGGTTCGCGCCATGGTCAGAGAAGTTCGCTTCTCCCAATGCATACAATCCCGGAACGGTTGTCATCAAGTTATAATCTACCCATAATCCGCCCATTGTGTAATGCACAGCAGGGTAAATACGCATCGGAACTTCATATGGATTTTCTCCGGTAATTTGTTCGTACATCTCAAACAAGTTTCCGTATTTTTCTTCTACCACTTGTTTTCCGAATTCACGTAATTGAGCAGTAGTAGGGTTTGAAATATTTAATTTTTTTGCTTGTGTTCTTCCGTAACGATCAATAGCTGCTTTGTAATCTAAGTATACCGCCATTTTAGAAGCTCCTACTCCGTAACCTGCATCACAACGCTCTTTTGCAGCACGTGAAGCAACGTCACGAGGCACAAGATTTCCGAAAGCCGGGTATCTACGCTCTAAATAATAATCTCTTTCTTCTTCCGGAATTTCATTTGCTTTGCGTGTATCACCTTGTTTTTTAGGAACCCAAATTCTACCATCGTTACGCAACGATTCACTCATCAATGTCAATTTTGATTGGTGATCTCCGGAAACCGGAATACAAGTAGGATGAATTTGTGTGAAGCAAGGGTTTCCGAAGAATGCTCCTTTTTTATGTGCTTTCCATGCTGCGGTTACATTGCTGCCCATTGCATTGGTGGAAAGATAAAATACGTTTCCGTAGCCACCGGTACACAATAAAACAGCATGACCAAAATGACGTTCCAACTTACCGGAAATTAAATCGCGAGCAATGATTCCTCTGCATTTTCCATCAATGTTTACTACATCTAACATTTCATGACGAGCAAACATTTCTACTGTTCCTAAACCTACCTGACGTTGTAAGCCACTGTAAGCTCCTAATAATAATTGTTGTCCGGTTTGTCCGGCTGCATAAAAGGTACGTTGTACTTGTGTTCCACCAAAAGATCGATTACTCAACATCCCGCCATATTCACGTGCCAAAGGAACTCCCATTGCAACACATTGGTCAATGATGTTTGCACTTACAGATGCTAAACGATATACGTTTGCTTCGCGGGCACGGTAGTCACCACCTTTAATGGTATCATAAAACAAACGATAGGTGCTGTCACCATCGTTCTGATAATTTTTTGCAGCATTGATACCACCTTGAGCAGCGATAGAGTGTGCTCTACGGGCAGAATCTTGAAAACAAAATACTTTTACTTTGTAACCCATTTCAGCAAGCGAAGAGGCTGCGGATGCACCGGCTAATCCGGAACCGACAACAATCACTTCTAAACTTCTTTTGTTTGCAGGGTTAACAAGAGCAACGGAAGATTTGTATTTCTCCCATTTTTGCTCCAATGGTCCTTCTGGAATTTTACTATCTAATTTTGACATATCTTGAAAATTCTAATTTCGATTCTAATAATGATGATTTATTTAACACAACCAAAAAACACCGTTAATGGCATTGTAGCAAAAACGATGGTGATGATGATTGAAAACCAAAGGCCCAACTTTTTGATTACAGGCGTATATTTTGGATGATTGAGTCCTAATGTTTGAAAAGCAGATTGAAATCCATGTGCTAAATGATATCCCAAAGAAATAACACCAAATAAATACACTAAAACATTTAATGGATTGTGAAATACTTCAATAATTTCTAGATAAGTATTGTGTTCTTGAATTGTTCCTCCAAATTGTGCTGCTTTCGTGCCTACCCAAAAATGAGAAAGGTGAATAACTAAAAACATCAACAGTAACGAACCTAAAATTCCCATGGAGCGAGAATACCATTTGCTATTTGCTTTGCCATCGGTTACAGCATACTTTACTGGTCGAGCTTTTTGATTTTTCAAAGTCAAAATTAACGCTTGAACGATGTGTAAAACGATTCCGATAAACAACACAATTTCCATGATGCGGATAATTGGGTTGGTTGCCATAAAAAGTGCCCCTTGATTAAATAATTCGCCACCATCCATGGCAAAAATAAAAGAGTTCAATGTTGCGTGAACAACAAGAAAAGAAATCAAAAACAGACCTGTTAAGCCCATTAATAGCTTTTTTCCGAGTGATGATTGAATAAAATTTGCAGATGTATTACTCATAATGAATAAAATTATTTTCGGTTTTTTCGTGAACAAACGTACACAAAATATTTAGGAATAAAAATAGTAATCGGGCTCATTTTAAAATAGGGAACAAATTCCCCAAATACTTGTTTATTAATCGTCTGTTTTATTCATTTTTAAGTTTTCTTTTTCGTGAAAAAGTTTCAGTTTAATTGTAGCTTAAAAACAGGGTAGAATGGCTGGTTTTGATTTTGTGTTAAATTGCTGAAAAACAATAACTTGTAAAAAAATGCACTGATTTGCAAATAAAATTTTAATTTCGTGCAACTATATATGGTTTTTTGACATCTACCAGCATGTATACTCTCGTTCATCAGTAAAAAAACATAGAATAGTCGAAATATTAAATTATAAAACAAAATGGTAAAAAGTAAATTTCTTCTTAGTTGCGCAATGGTTTTGGCATTCTGCGCTATTAAAACGAATGTAAACGCTCAAATTACAATGGTAGGGCCGGACGGTTATGTTGCAGGAACAAGCATTGAGTTTGGTGTTCGTGGATTAGGCGGATTTGAAGGTGTTGATGCTTTGGTGTCTCCTCCTCCAGCAGCGATGCACTTGCGTTCGGCAAATAACTTATTCGGATTTGTGGCCAACCCGCAGCTAAATGCTTGGGCAGGTTCAGCATTCGATGGTGACTTTTTTACCCCGGGTAGTCCGGAAAACGGTTGGGGATTTGAAATCGGAACAACCGGTTCTGCTGCAACAGGAACTTTAGGTGGAAATAACTGTTCGTATTTACAACAAATAAATGGTGCCATTACCGGCAGCAGTACTGTGTTCAACTGTTACAACATGGATTGGGAAGGGGATGCAACATCTGGAACAAATCTTCACTTTAAAATCAACTACTTTTTACAACAAACGGATTTGTTTTATACAACAACTGTATCGATTACGAATAATACATCAGCAATGATTCCTGAATTGTATTACTACAGAAATGTGGATCCGGATAACAACCAAGAGATTGGTGCAGGATTTACAACTGTAAATACGATTGTCGATAATCCTCCATCTTCTTTGTGTAACTTGGCTCACGTTCAAGCAACTCAGGCAACACCATGGAACTCGTATTTAGGATTTGCTGCAATTGGTGCGAATTGGAGAGCAACCTATGGTGGTTTCTCTAATCGTGATGCGTCCAATATTTGGAATAACGTTGGCTTTACGCAAGCACCAGGTTCAACAAACACCGCAGATGAGGCTATCTCATTGGCGTATAAGATTACCAATTTAGCTCCAGGAGCGACAGAAACATTCAAATTTTTAATCATTTTGGATGCAGCAGCTGCGAATGGTGCGATTAACAACTCATTGTACTTTACATATCCAGGTTCTGGAACTGCGCCTCCATCTGTTTGTACTCCTTATGTGGATACAGTTAGAACGTGTGGTGGACCAGTGCCTATTACCATTACCGGTCCGATTGTAGGAGATTATACTTGGACATGGACACCAACTGCAGGTTTAACACCACCAACAGGTCCTTCTGTAGTTGCAAATCCATCAGTAACTACTACTTATATTGCAACAGGAACTCCGCTTAATTCGTGTGTGACTCCTGCATCGTTAACATTCGTTGTTTTGATTACACCGGGCGGTGGAAGCAATCCTTACATCACCCCGGTCGGACC
The DNA here is from genome assembly GCA_016722565.1 of Bacteroidota bacterium. Lineage (NCBI taxonomy): Bacteria > Pseudomonadati > Bacteroidota > Bacteroidota bacterium. Next base: position 383,247 of record JADKIU010000007.1, on the reverse strand, counting down.
AATGTGCGTCTCGGATCCTCCGGTCACGTTTGCAGTCGATTCAGCTGGTGGTACTTGGACCTCCACTCCTACATGTGGTGCATGTTTAAATGCAACAACCGGGGTGTTTAATCCAACGCTTGCCGGTGCTGGAACTTACTTAATAACCTATACAACTCTTAATTCATGTAACTCAACAGATACCATGATGGTTACGGTGAGCGGCTCAAACCCAACTATTACAGCTCCGGCTGCGGTTTGCGCAGGTTCTGCACCATATACAATGACGGCAGCCTCAACAGGTGGAACATGGTCTGCTACATGTGGTACATGTATTAATCCGACTACAGGTTTATTCGATCCGGCATTGGCAGGAACGTTTACAGTTACCTATACGATTGCTGGTACTTGTACTGCAGTGGATACACAATTGGTTGTTGTGAACCCTACAGTTCCTCCAACTACAGGTATATCCTATACATCACCAGTTTGTATTGCAGGTGCTAACCCTACATTGACAACTGTTCCAGGATTTACTACAGGTGGTTCATACAGTGTAACACCTGCAGGATTATCTATTGGTACTACAACAGGTGCCGTTAACTTGTCTGCAAGTTCTCCTGGTACTTATACAATAACATATTCATTCCCTGCAACAGGTTGCGGACCGGCAGGATCGAGTACAACTACATTGGTGGTGAATCCAGAAATCATTCCAGTACTAGGTTTCACTTATCCTACAGTTTGTGCAACAGATACTGCAGATGCAGTTCCTACTTTAGCAGCAGGCTTTACACCAGGAGGAATATTCTCAGCTTCACCTTCAGGTGTAGTTATCAACCCAACAACAGGGGTAATTGATGTGAATAATAGTACTCCAGGTACGTATACGGTTTCTTATACAGTTCCACAGGATACAGCAACATGTGATGCAGCAGGCACAGGTACTGCAACATTCACCATTAATCCATTACCATCTATTTTAATGGGTCCAGAACAAACCATTTGGGTTGGCGATGGCGCTTGGATTTTTGCAACAGGTGGAACATCTTATTCATGGAGCCCTAGTGCATACTTAAGCTGTCCAACTTGTGATAGTACTGTTGCAACTCCTCCTGAAACAACTGAATTCTGTGTAATTGTAACCGAATTGGGTTGTATTGATAGTGCTTGTGTAAAAGTGAATGTTGAAATTCCTTGTCCAAGTAACAGAAACTTAGGTGTTCCAAATGCATTTAGTCCGAACAATGACGGTGTGAATGACGCCTTCTGTTTAGATGGTTGGGGTGATTGTATCTCAAAATTCAACATCGTGATTTTTGATCGTTGGGGAGAAAAAGTATTTGAATCAGCGGATCCGGATTTCTGTTGGGATGGTATTTACAAAGGTAAAGCCTTAGATCCTGCAGTATTTGTTTACTTCATTAAAGCAACTTACGAAACAGCTGGTGCTACACCGATTAGCCCTACTGGGGTTGTGGAAGCAAACAGAACAGGAAACATTTCTCTTGTGCGATAAGCGTTTATTGAAAGAATAAAGGGAAGAAGAAATTGAATATATGAAAAAAGTAATTTTAATAGTAGGAGGTTTTTTGATTGTAGGTGGAAACGTGTTTTCGCAAGATTTACACTTTTCTCAATACAATGAAAATCCTTCTTTACTCAACCCCGCTCTTACAGGATCTTCATATGTAATGAGAGCATCTGTAATTTATAAAGATCAGTGGCGTAGTGTAACTGTTCCTTATAAAACATTCGGTGCTTCTTTCGATATGAAGTTTAAAGCCAGTAACTGGGATAAAGTGGATCCATTTAAAACACGTACGTTTAAAAAGTCGTTCAATCGTTTGTCAGGTGGACTTTCTTTCTACAGCGATAAAGCGGGTGATGGAAACATGGGAACAAATTTGGTGAACCTTTCTTTTGCTACTTTTATTAAAGGGGGAGAACATTCTTCTTTTTCATTGGGGTTACAAGGAAGTGGTGTTCAAAAAACTATTGATTATTCGAAACTTATTTTTTCTAATCAATACAACGGCTCTACCGGTTATGATCAAACTATCGCAAACGGGGAGCAGTATGGTTCCAGAAGCTTTTTTTATGCCGATGTAGCAGCCGGTTTATTGTGGAATTATGTTAAAGAAGAATCATCAATTGGTGAAAACAATCATATTAAAGCTGATGCAGGGTTCGCCATGTTTCACATCAACAAACCAAAACAAAAGTTTTTAGTGGGAACAAATGAAAAATTATTTTCTAAATATGTTGTTCATGGAAAATTGTTGATTGGTATTCCTCGCTCTAATGTAGGTGTTGCACCTAGTTTTATCTATCAAAAACAAGGACCAACAACCGAGATTATTGGTGGTTTAATGGTGAAATATTATTTGAAAGACGACTCGAAATACACCGGTTATATTAAACGTTCTTCTATTGGCTTAGGTGTTTATTATCGTTACAAAGATGCCATCATTGCAAATGTGATGGTTGAGATGGGTCAATATGCGATTGGTTTCAGTTACGATATCAATACTTCTGCTTTAACAAAAGTAAGTACATTGAGAGGTGGACCGGAAATTATGCTTCGTTTTAACTCTGCGAATCCTTTCTTATTCCAGAAACGTCATTAATTTTTATCCTCAAAAACGAATCTTAAGCCCCACGGAAATTTCCTTGGGGCTTTTTTGTAAAACAATCTGTAAAACAATAGGTTCGAAACCTAATAATACTTTTAACTACCCCTTGATATTTGTAGATTTTATTCAATTTTAACTTACTTTTGTGCAACTATATCTGATATTTAATCGTCTATTGTATGTTAAATCAGATAGATTTTTTTAAGCCGAAACAGTTTTAGCACTTTTTTACAATGAATAAAGTCAAAAAAAATAAACGATTGTTTTTAAATGCAGTAGCTTTAACTGTATTTTCTTTCTTTCAAGTTGCCTTGTCTACAGCGCAAATCACGATGGTTGGACCAGATGGTTATGTGAAAGGAACAAGTGTTGAATATGGAATTCGCGGAATAGGCGGATTTGAAGGGGTAGATGTTTTAACATCACCTGTTCCTGCAGGTATGCACTTGCGATCAGCAAATAACTTATTTGGATTTGTGGCCAATCCTCAGCTAAATGCTTGGGCAGGTTCAGCATTCGATGGTGACTTTTTTACTCCTGGTAGTCCGGAAAACGGCTGGGGATTTGAAATCGGAACAACAGGTTCAGCTGCTACCGGCACTTTGGCGGGAAACAACTGTTCTTACCTGCAACAAATAAATGGTGCAATTACAGGAAACAGCACTGTGTTTAATTGTTACAATGTAGATTGGGAAGGGGATGCAACCTCAGGGACAAACCTTCACTTTAAGATCAACTACTTTTTACAGCAAACCGATTTATTTTATACAACTACCGTATCCATTACTAATAATACAGGTGCAATGATCCCTGAATTGTATTACTACAGAAATGTGGATCCAGATAATAATCAGGAGGTTGGTGCAGGATTTACGACTGTAAATACGATTGTGGACAACCCACCAAGTTCGGTATGTAACTTAGCACACGTGCAAGCAACTCAGGCAACTCCATGGAACTCCTATTTAGGATTTGCAGCAATTGGTGCCAATTGGAGAGCAACCTATGGTGGTTTCTCTAATCGTGATGCATCCAATATTTGGAACAACGTAGGCTTTACACAAGCACCGGGTTCAACCAACACCGCAGATGAGGCTATTTCTTTGGCGTATAAGATTACCAATTTAGCTCCGGGAGCAACAGAAACATTTAAGTTCTTGGTAATTTTGGATGCTGCTTCAGCAAACAATGCCATCAACAACTCATTGTATTTTACATATCCTGGATCGGCTACATCTCCTCCTTCCGTATGTACTCCATATGTGGACACAGTTAGAACATGCGGTTCGGCAGTGCCTATTTCAATTACTGGTCCGATTGTAGGAGATTATACTTGGACATGGACACCAACAGCAGGTTTAACGCCACCGACTGGCCCATCTGTTATTGCGAATCCTATTGTTACAACAACGTATACAGCAACAGGAACTCCATTAAATACATGTGTAAACCCAGTTACATTAACATTTGTGGTTCTTGTAACACCAAGTACAGGTAATAATCCTGTAATTGTTCCGGTAGCACCGGTCTGCCAAACTACTCCAGCCTTTGCACTTGCTGTCGATTCAACAGGTGGAACATGGCTTGGAACAGGAATTACCAGTCCAACACTTGGAACATTTGATCCTGCTATTGCCGGACCTGGTACACACTTGATTACTTATTATACCAACAATCCTTGTAATAATATTGATACGTTAAATATTACAGTCTTGGGTAGCGCGAGTGCAACCATTACACAGCCTGCAGCGGTATGTGAAGGAACTGCACCATTCAACTTAGTTGCTGGAGCTCCGGGCGGAGTTTGGTCTGGGACTGGAATTACAAATACCGCTCTAGGAACATTTGATCCTACAACGGCTGGTGCATTCACCATTCAATATGATATTGCAGGAACTTGTCCTTCTACAGATACTGTTATTGTTACTGTAAATCCTGTTTTTGATGCAACCATTACGCCTGTTGGACCGCTTTGTGTGGCTTCTCCAGCTTTCAATTTAACAGCTGTTGATGCTGGTGGTGCATGGACAGGCACTGGTATTACCAGCGTAGGTTTAGGAACATTCAATCCGGCTATTGCAGGTATTGGAACGCATACAATCACCTATACTATTTCGGGACCATGTCCTGCAGTTGATACTGTAATTGTTACTGTTTTAGCGGTATACAATGCAACCATTACCAATGTAGGTGCTATGTGTATCAGTGCACCAGCATTCAATATGGTAGCTGCTTCACCAGGTGGTACTTGGACCGGTACAGGAATTACAAATGCTGCTACTGGAACATTTGATCCGGCAACAGCAGGTGCAGGGGTTCATACAATTACCTATACCATTCCTGGACTATGTGGTACAAATGATACTGCATTAGTAACCGTTGTGGCATTACCTGTCATTTCATTTACTACAGATACAACGGAAGGTTGTGATCCAACAACGATTTCTTTTGTTGGTACAACAGATCAACCGGGTGGTGTATTTTATTGGGATTTCGGAGTGTTAACTACTTTTGCAGATACATCACATTTGTCAAATCCTACGTATCAATATCCAACTGGAGTGTATACGGTATCAATGACCTACACCAATACACTTGGTTGTGTTCAAAATGTAGTAAGTACGAACTTGATAACTATCCATGCTCGACCGGTTGCAGCATTTACAATGAATCCGAATCCTGTGGATATCATTGAACCGACTGTAAACTTTTATGACATGAGCTCGAGTGCAAGTCCGATTACCAACTGGGCTTGGGTATTCCAGCCGGGAGCAACGTCTATTGCACAAAATCCAGTTTATTCATACACTACTGAAGGAGTATATCCGGTTGAATTAACCATTACAAACATGTATGGTTGTAAAGATACAGTAGTGGAATTTTTAACGGTAAACCCTGTATACTTGATGTATGCACCAAATGCATTTACTCCAAATGGTGATGGATTAAATGATGTATTTTTGGTGGAAGGCGAAGGTATTGATCCAAACAATTTCGAAATGATGATTTTCGATCGTTGGGGTGAACGCATCTTCCGTTCAACAGATATGAAAACAGGTTGGAATGGAGCAAAAAATAATTCCGGAAAACTTGTTCAAGAAGATGTTTATGTTTACAAAATTGTGCTGAAGGATTGGGCAGGTAAACGCCACCAATTCATAGGACATGTAACCATTGTGAAATAGATAATTCTTCTTAGAATCATTAAAATAGATATTGAAAAACCTCTGTGAATGCAGAGGTTTTTCTTTTTGATAGGAATGAGTATATTTACAAAAATAATTTTTCAATATAAAACAGCATGAAGTATTCCGCAATTGACAACAAGTTATTCATCGAGAATCGTAAACGTTTTGCAGCAAGCTTAAAACCAAATTCTATTGCATTGTTTACCAGTAATGATATTCTTCCCACCAACGCAGATGGCTCAATGGGATTTGTGCAAAATTCAGACTTGTTTTATTTAAGCGGTGTAGATCAGGAAGAAACGATTTTGTTGATTTATCCGGATGCGGTTAACGGAGCTTTTAAAGAAGTGTTGTTTGTGAAAGAAACAAGCGAGTTGATTGCAATTTGGGAAGGTGCAAAACTGAACAAAGAACAAGCAACACAAACGTCCGGGATAAAAAATGTGATGTGGAACAAAGAGTTTGATGTGTTTTTAAAATCGGTAATGTTTCAAGCAGAACATATTTATTTAAATAGTAATGAGCATACTCGCAGATACATTGATACAGAAACAGCAGAGATGCGTTTCAATAAAAATATTATTACAAAATTTCCATTACATAAGTTAGAGCGTTCGGCTCCAATTATGCATAAGTTGCGTGCAATCAAATCAAAATATGAAGTGGAGTTGATTCAACAAGCATGCAACATCACTGAAAAAGGCTTGCGCAGATTGTTAGGGTTTGTTAAACCTGGAGTAATGGAATATCAAATAGAAGCAGAATTGGTACATGAGTTTATTTCTAATCGCTCACGCGGTTTTGCATATGGTCCGATCATCGCATCAGGTGGAAGTGCTTGTGTATTGCACTATGTGGAAAATAACAAAGAATGTAAAGCGGGAGATGTCATTTTGTTGGATGTTGCTGCCGAATATGGAAATTACGCCAGTGACCTTACTCGTTGTTTGCCAGTGAGTGGAAAATTTACAGCGCGACAAAAACAGGTATACAATGCAGTATTACGAGTTATGAAAGCGGCAACAGCCATGTTAACCGTTGGGAATAATATTCCGGATTACCATCGAGCAGTTGGTTCGTTGATGGAAAAAGAATTGGTGGATTTGGGTTTGATTACCATGGACGATATTAAAAAACAAAGTCCGGATTGTCCGGCCTATAAAAAATACTTTATGCACGGTACTTCCCATTTCTTGGGATTGGATGTACACGATGTGGGTGATTTCAATCGCAAGTTGGAAGCAGGCATGGTGTTCACCTGTGAGCCGGGAATCTATATTCCGGAAGAAAATTTAGGTATCCGTTTAGAAAACGACATTCTTGTTACTGCCAACGGTCCGGATGATTTGATGAAAAACATCCCATTAGAAGCAGAGGAGATAGAGTCGTTGATGAATAAATAATTTGAATTTGCCAATTTGGATTTCGATAGTTAATCGGGATTGAAAATGTTATTCGTACAAAAGTTTAACAAGCGCATCAACCAATGTTTGCAGAATTTAAAAAAACAAAAATTCATTATACCGACACAGGCAAAGGAAGAGTGCTGGTATTGTTGCATGGTTTTTTAGGTTCGCATGAAGTGTGGAGTGAATTCGTAAAAAAACTTTCAAAAAAATTTCGTGTAATTGCCATTGATTTGCCCGGACATGGAGAAACTCCCTCCATTGGCTATTATCATAGTATGGAATTGTTGGCACAAAGTGTAAAGGCGGTTTTGGACAAAGCAGGAGTGAGGCGATACATCATTACCGGTCATTCGATGGGTGGGTATGTTGCTTTAACGTTTGCCGAATTGTTTCCGGAAAATGTAAGCGGCATTTGTTTGTTCAATTCAACCTCCTATGCTGATTCGGAAGAAAAGAAAAAGGAGCGAGAGAAAGTTATTCGTTTGGTGAAAAAATCGCATAAACATTACGTAGGAGAAGTGGTTGTTTCATTATTTGCTCCGGAAAATCTTCCAAAAATTTCTAAAGAAGTTGAAAAAGTATCCGGGATTGCACAAAAAATTACGCAGCAATCGATTATCAATAGTTTGGAAGGGATGAAAGAGCGGAAGAGCAGAGATTTAATTTTGAAATTTGCAGAATTTCCAATCTTATTTATTGTTGGGAAAAAAGATGGCGTAATTAATTATGAAACCATGTATGCACAAATGGCCTTGTGCAAATACCCTTCGGTGGTAATGTTGGAAGATTCGGGGCACATGAGTTTTTATGAAGCGCCCAAAGAAACATTAAAAGAGTTGGAGTTGTTCGCGATACGAACGTATCGGAATAAATACTAAGTATTAATTTTTTTCAAATCTGCTTTTCGATAGTTGGTCCCCATCAATGATACAGAGTGTATAGGAACCTTTCGGTAACTCTTCAATAATCAGTTTATTATTTTCAATGCAATTATAGTTACCTCTTTTCATTACATTGCCTCCAAAATCAGCAATGGAAAAAGTTACTTGTGTTGTTTGGCAACGGTAATTTAATTCTAAAGCATCGTTATTTACAGATGAAATCATATCTATCGTAGCTAGTGTCATATATGTTCTTATACCACAATAGCTGCGATTTGGTTATAAAAAATAGACGAATTTGAGGTTTTCAGCTACGAATTCGCCTATCTATTTCATCAACTTATTGCTTAATAAAGCGTTTGGTTGTTGATGTATTTCCATCATTCACGTTTATCAAATACAATCCGCTTTCTAATTCCGAAATATTGAAATTAGTTTCACCGGATTTTACATTTGCTATGCTCTTTACCAATCGTCCTCTTGCATCGTAAATTTTTATCGAAACATTTTTGGATGTGGAGGTGAAGTTGATCGTGATGTTGTCAGCAGCAGGATTTGGATAGATGGCGATTGTATTTTCATTTTCAATGTTGTTTAAAGAAGCCGTTATTGGATTAATTACACTTAGTGTAAAGCCGGGTGTATTTCGGATTATATTACCCAATGAATCTATGCCAATAATATGGCAATATTCGCAGGAATCGCCAGCAGCTGTATATATTTTCAAACAAACATTATAAAGTGAATCGACTGTATAAATATGAGTAGGTGCGGGCAACGTAGAAGTGCTGCCGTCTCCGAAATCCCAGTGGTAGCCTGTTGCAAATGCTGTAGTAAGGGGAGCGATGGTTAAGTTAAAAGTATTGAGTGTGCTATCATAAGTAGTTGTAAAATGAGAGTAACATTGAGGCGTATCGACAACTGCCCAAATAGCGATGTTATTATCAAATCCTCCTGAACCGAAGTCGGGGCCTCCAGGAGTGCTGAATAACTGGTCAGTAACCATCCATTTGTTTTGCTTAAGATGAAAGGCATAATCCAAGTTATAAGCGTCATTGATGCCATCACACACTAGTCCTGTTGTGTCACCAGCTGCAAGTCCTGAAAAATCTACTCCTACGGCAAAATCATCTGTATAAACAGGTGGAACTGCGAAGCTCACATAATTGAGGTTGCCAATGGTATCAATATTCGAAAATAATATATCTGCCGATGCATCAGGTAAAGTATTGCCAGTATTTGGCCCAGGCCAGTTGAATACAGTTGAATTGAACGTACCTGAACTATCTGTATTTATTGCTTTATTTGCAGAAATTCCCAATGCTTTCACTACTACTTTTGAAGATGGCGAACTACTTAGATCCGAATGCTTTGCTCCAAACCAAAGATATACTCCAATGACGCGAACTGGAGTATTATTTAAATTTGAGTATCCTTGAGCACAAACATTCATAGTATCTTTATTATTACCATAAACGTAACCTCCGAATGAATATGCATATAAATAAGGATTTATAGATCTAAATTCGGGAAGAAAATCAGTGAAATTAACTAGTCCTAGCGTGTCAGGGCCCATGAGTCTTTCTCCGCTCCGGATATTTGGAAAAGCAGTTGTTTTTTTCGTAAAAGTAAGGTTGCTTTTATCAATTGATTGAGCAATCAGGCTTAGAGAAATTCCTGCAAATGCAATAAGTGTGTATAATTTTTTCATTGTTGTAATTATTATGTGAAGGAGTGATTTTATTGTTTTACAAATCGCTTTGTAACAGATGATTTTCCATCACCTACATTAACCAAATATAAGCCATTTCCCAATTCATTCAAAGGAATCGTATTCTCGCCCGATTTTACCGAATTTATGCTTTTTACCAATCGTCCTCTTGCATCGTAAATTTTTATGGAAATATTTTTGGATGAAGATGTGAAGCTGATCGTGATGTTATCAGCAGCAGGATTGGGATATATGGAAAGAGAATTGTTGTAGTCAACATCATTAATTCCTATAATAGTTCCTGCATTAAATGTATACATTGGATTATTTGCATTCGCATTGTTCGTTGCATACTGGCGATATTTTTTACTTACTCGTAAACGAATATTGACATCTGTTTGCAGTAATGTATAACCGGGATTTAGCAAGGGGATATTCACCCACATTGCATCAGTATATATTTCGCTTTTATAAGCTATACCCGCGCTACCAGTAAAACCTGTTGACGCAATGAAGAGATCATGAAGTGCCGCACCCTGATCGTATAATGGGATATCTCTTAATCCGTTTGGAAGACCTATGTCTGAAGGAGAAAATGTCGCATCTCCATTATGCCCGAAAATGTAGATATAGTGCTTCCCTCCAAAAATTACGTTAGCACTATCAATTATAGAAGTCGGATTCCATTTCATATCTGATCCATTTTCTGTCGTGAGCCAGGAGTCTTCACCAAAAGCCATATTTAGACGTTCGCCTGTTTCCAAATTGATTGCATAACCCGGAAACCAGCCCATGCCGGTTGGGAAGTCACTATTTTGAGCAGACGGGAAATTTGCAACGCCATTTTTATCGACAGAAAGAGAATTTCTCATTGATAATTTTTCTGCTCCCCCTAATGCAAGTGATGTAGATTCTTGTTCTTCGATAACTGGACAACGTGTCCATTTACTTTGATCGCTTGTAATGACCACATCTACGCTAGCAATGTTGGCTAGTTTATTTAAAGAAATGTTTGTTGGCCAAGCGGGCCCACCTTTGCAAACAGTAAAAGGAGGAGTTGAATAAGCGCACAAGCGGTAAGGTGCCCATGTGCCATTGATCGAATTTTCGTATGCCTCACTTGAGTCTGTTTCTAACCCTGTTGCATCACTAAAATAACTTCCGGGAGGGCTTCCTATTAATGATGTACCTGAACGAATCCAGTTTTTGTTATTGATACCTTCTTCATCCGATAATCCTGTTAGCCAGGGGGTAAGTGGATTCGCGAAAGTCATGGTTGCTTCCAAGAACCCATTATTTGCATACAGACTTGTTCCAGGGTCATCCATTGGTCGAGTTCTTATTTTCATTCCCCATGCTGAAATATCTTGAGTGCTGTCTACTCCCAATATTGTATCACTGTAAAATGTTGTACTGGTTGGGAGATGAACGATGTGCCATCGTGATGAATAATCGGTTAAATCATTTGCAATGGAATGTGTTGTTGTATCATCAAAAATAATTGCAAAATCTCCTGCCGGTGTTAAAGCCGGATTGTAAATATCAACATAAACAGGACCTTTGTTATTGTCGTATAAAGGGAAATCATATTTGTTCGTAGAACTTTGCAATATACTATCATGCATTCCATTAACGAAATCCAGTATTTGTCCATCATTCCCTTTTCCTTCTATTCTTCTTAGTTTTGGACCATTTTGAGCAAACGTATTTGCTGAAATTGTGGTAACAACAACTAAAGATATAATTAGCTTTTTCATATTGAAAAATATTACTGTTTCACAAATCTCTTTGTAACATTCATGGTTCCATCATTCACATTTATCAAATACAATCCGCTTTCTAATTCAGATATATTGAAAGTAGTTTCACCGGATTTTACATTTGATATGCTTTTTACCAATCGTCCTCTTGCATCGTAAATTTTTATCGAAGCATTTTTTGATGTAGCGGTGAAGCTGATCGTGATGTTATCAGTAGCAGGATTTGGATAGATGGAAAGTGAATTGCTGTTGTCATAATTTGTTATTCCGGTTAAACTCGGACAACCACAACCGGTAATTCCATTGTTGAATTTCTGACGAACACTATCGATACGTTCTTGCATAACGGTTACACTGGCAAGATTTCCACCAGATGTTGCTCTTCCGAATACATAGGCAAAATCAATTTCATGAATTGCACCTGCTTGAAAGGTGAAAGGGCCGAATGATCCCAATCCTCTTCTGTCAGAAGGAATATTTCCAGATGATGTTTCATCCCATGGTGCTTGTGGAACCATGTTTGTTCCATAACCCAATGGGTCAGAAGTTCCCGGAAACATATAATCACAGGCCACACCAGTTAAATGACCGTTACCTCCATATGTCAAGGGAGTACCATCTTTCCAAGTTCCGGAAATGTAATCATAGAAATTATTCGCAGTAGATGGATTGCCGGTAACGGTAAAATCATTATTGTAGTACAAAAACTTACTCATACCCAAACGTTCGTTGTCAACAATGCCATCTCCATAGTTGGTTCCATTTACTGTTGATGAAGCGGCATCGTCTATTCCATTAGGATTAGCATAGGGCCCAGCTAAAAAAGTAACAGCTTGTGCCGGTGGATTTGCACCATAAGCAACTTGACCTGCAGCAGGAAAATCGTCAATAGAATCACCATTGTAACCATAATATGCACCTCTAGTAACATCCGAACCAACGAAATCATCACCATAAGTACCAATGTCAAAATCCGTCCAGTTACCTACAAATACTGAATCTAAAAGGAAAGAGCTTTTATTAATGATTTTAAAATTTGTAAAAATGGTGTTGTACAATGCACTGTCATTCGGGCAACTGTATGCGTAAGCCATTCCTTGTATTTCTAAACCAATTGCAGCGCCTCCGGTTTCAGTATGAATGCCTCCTTTGTCGTTGAACACAAAAAAGAGTGCTTGGTCTCCTTTAATAAGCGGATAATCTCCTGCAGTTGGATCATAAATTCCGTTTGAATTTACATCCGCATAAGGTGCTAAAGGTGCTCCATCAGGTCCTGTTGCCGGCCATGTTAAAATGGTATTCATTGCAGCGCTATCTGTTGGATTTGCGCCCGATGCACCCGATGTGAACCAGCTAATGTAGGTATCAATATCGCATTGATTTATTTTCCAAATTTTATTGAATGCATGCATGGTAATGGAATCCGTTGTGCCTGCTGATGACAATGGTCCCGGCCAAAAATCAGTTCCGGTTTGACGGTAGGTTTGTCCTGCAATTTTTAAATTGTTGCTGGCGTCAAATCCTCCAATCCAAAGTGCATTTGCATAAATAGTATGTGCACCACTTCCCTGCGGAACTTCGAATTGCCCAGAAGTGAGGTTCCAAAAGAACGTTCCGTCAGAATTTATTTCTGCTTTAATGTTGTTGATGTCTAAGTGTTCAAACATTGTGGGCACTTGCGCGTTCATTGAAACAAAACTTGTGATTGTTGCAATTGTTAGAATTAATTTTTTCATAACATGTATATTTTATTGTGAGAGGATGATTTTTATTGTTTTATAGATCGTTTGGTGATGGATGTTGTGCCATCCGTTACACTTATTAAATACAAGCCATTTTCTAATTCGGAAATATTGCACATAAAAAATTTGTTTGATTACAGAAGTATTTGCGACTCCTATTTTTAATAGCCATGTTTACTTACTTAACCAATGTTACTGTTCCTTTATATTTTTTTACTTCTCCATCATTAAATGTTACTTGAATCAAATAAATAAATACCCATGGATTTATACTATTATCTTTATATGTTCCATCCCATCCAGCGTTCATGTCACTGGACTCAAAAACAATATCACCTAATCGACCATAAATAATTGTGTGTGCATTATTAATGTTCTTTCCAGTTATTTTAAACTCATCATTTAATCCATCATTATTTGGAGTAAATGAATTTGGAATATAAACCGTATTGGTTTCTTCCACTACTTTAACAAAAACCTTTGCTGTATCACTGCATCCATTTGCATCTGTTACAATAACAGAATAATATTGATCTTGTGTAATTGATATGCTAGGATTTGAACAATCCGAGCAGCTCAATCCATTGTCGGGATACCAATAATAGTTAGTTCCACCGGATGCATTTAATTGTGCATTCTCTCCGTGTATTAAAACAGCATCGGATGCAATTGCATTGGGTGGTGTGTGGACAGTGACAATAATGTTTTGTGTAACAGAGCCACAAGAGTTGGATCCATTTACAGTATACAATGTTGTTTGTGTTGGTTTAACAAATATGTATTGATTTGTTTCTCCCGTTCCCCAAACAATGTTGTTTAAGTTTCCTGTTGCATGTAAGTCTATGCTATCACCCAAACAGATGTAAGGATTGTTAGTTACAAAAATTTGAGGTAAGGAGTCGATCTGAATGTATATTGCAGCTGTATCGCTTACACATTGACCATTTGAAATATATAAGCTATACGTCCCACTATTATTTTGGGAAGAAAGGGAGTCTAAATAAGGATCTTCCATTGAAGAAATGAATCCTGATGGACCACTCCAATTATAATTCCATCCCGCAACAGTAGATGCTGATAGAGACAATGAATCCGTATAACACAGCGTGTCATTTAAAGACAAAATAGGTGATGAAGGGAGCGGGAGAACAGAAATGTTAATGGGTTCAAAACTACTTGAGCATCCGCTCGATGTTACTATCTGTGTATAAATTGTGGTATTTGCATTTATATTATTCATGATGTAAGTATTTCCGACATTAATCAAAGTATTAGTAGCATCATACCAATTTATTGTATTTCCAATTGAACTAATATTGAAAGCAATTGAACTCGAATGGCAAATTGTAGTATCGCTTATTGCTATTGCTTCTGGCGATTTTGGAGCAGAATTGGTTGTTGTATTCGTCAGAATAGGATCATTGAAATCAAAATAGATGGAAGCCGTATTATGAATTTCGTTTCCACAAGAGAGACCCGGCAAAGGTTTTATACGATATTGGAAAAAACCTTTTGAACTATCTAAGCTGGATGTGCTATCTGCTAGATAGATGTTTGGAAATTGAATTGCTAATGCATTTCCATTTAGCATAACATGATTTTGATGACTGTAACCAATAACTTCAAAAGTAGAAAGGTCAAGAAGATTGTCTAATGTGTCTCTCAAATTGATATTGATAGCAGGAGCAGAGCCTGTGTTTTGAAAGTGTATAGTGTATGTTAACCAATCTGTATAATTTAATGGAATTTCCTCTGGGTAAGTTTCCTTCATGTTTGGGTCATGTGAATTAACAACTTCGTAACAAAAAATAAATGAATTATTAGTTGTATCGCTATCTCCCCCAATAGGAGTAACATTGATATCAACACAAATTTGGTTCCCACTTCCAGCTGTTGGATCAACTGTAAGGTGTAACCCAAAAGCTTGAGTATTGATGATGGAAGCAAAATTTGAAATAGAATAAGTATATGTTGAACCGGAAATACTTGGTGTTAATGCACCTAATATTGGACCACTATAAGTCACTGGTCCGGTAATTGTCAATTGCACTTGTCCGCTAATACCAGCAGCACAAGCCATATTATACCACTGTGTCATGTCTCCGGCATCTATTCTTAAATCATGGGTTTGTCCTGGAAAAACCAAACCACAATGAGCAATTGATCTTACCCCAACATCAAACCCTGGTTTGCAATTGAAATCAAAATTTACATTTGCTATTAATGGATTTAATGTTGTTAGCGTAACAACGGAATCGATACCTGGACTAGAACATTGCGGGCTAATGGGCATTCCAGTTGTGTCAACCCGAACTTCATAAGTTCCCATTGATTCGGGAAAGTGATACACTCCATTTATTGCAGTATACGTTTGGCCTAAATATGTTCCTGTGCTATCGAAAAGTTGTACTGGGATATTTGTAAGATTTCCGTCCAATGTATCTTTCATACAATTTGAATTCATATCGGTGTAGGTATAGCCTACAACACCTTCAGCTCCTGTGCAACCAAATGGATTGTTTATTAAATCACCGGTGATGCACAATGGGAACAATAAAATTGCTGCATCCATAGCAGGGATATAATTAGGTAAACAGGCAATTGGGTTATTTGAAATATCAAACCAAAATAGTGTTGTTGGAAATTCTTCAAAGCAATTAATATTATTGTTGCTGCATACTAATGCATACATTGAGTTTGACAATATTGGAAGACTAGTTAAAAGGTTGTTTTGACAGAATAATTCACTAACAGAATTTATTGAGACAGGAAGATTTGTAAGAGAATTGTTTGAACAATCTAGGTGGACAAGCGAGCTTGGTAATACCGGAAGACTATCTAATGATGTATAGGAACAATCTAAAAAAGAAAGTGCACTTGGCAGCACGGGTAAATCGATCAAGGAATTATAGGCGCAATTTAGGTGTGCTAATGATCCTGGTAAAGTAGGTAGAAGTGTCAAAAAATTATTTGAACAATTGATGTATTGAATTAAACCGGTTAATGCAGGAAGGTTAGTAATCTGATTGATACTACAATCTAAATAAGTTAACGAGCCAGCTAAAGCAGGTAGATTAGTAATTAAGTTGCTGCTACAATCTAAGAAAGAAAGTGTGCCAGCCAAAGCCGGTAAGATTGTTAATTGATTTGAGTAACATTTTAATGTTACAAGTGAGCTTGGTAATGTTGGAAGACTAGTTAATAAGTTGCCTCCACAAACTAAGGTTATCAAAGAAGATGGTAAAGATGGTAAACTTGTCAGTTGATTATAGTAACATTCCAAATCAGTTATTGAATTTGGTAGTGATGGAAGGCTTGTTAGTTGATTATAACCACAACTTAAAGTATCTAAAGTCAAAGGTAATGTGGGTAAACTATCTAAATAATTGTTTTCACAATAAATAGATGTAATTGTATTGGGTAGCAATGGAAGGTTTGTAAGTTGATTTTCTGCACAATTTAATTTGGGTAAAAATGATGGTAAACTAGGTAAGCTTGTTAATTGGTTACCTGAGCAATCAAAATAAAGTAACGAATTAGGTAAAGTAGGTAAGCTTCTCAAAGAATTATTATGACAATCGAAATAAACTAAATTTATTGGTAAGGGCGGTAAGCTGTCTAATTGGTTTTGGGTGCAATCAAAATAGGTTACCGAATCTGGAAGTTCCATTATAAATGTCAACCAATTTGCTCCACAGATAAGTGATTGTAATGAATCAGGTAAATTTAATAAAGTATCAATTTTATTATTTGTACAATTTAAATTTTTCAAAGAAGTAAAGTATTGAATACCATTTAAATCTTTAATACATTTTGAGGAGACATCCATTGCAGTTAAGTTTGTGATGGCTGCGTTACTTGTATCCATCTGGTTACCTACCATGGCCGATGGGATGTTTACTGTTAACCAATAAACAAAGCCTGAATCGGGGATGGTTACATAAGATTGCGCTTTTAAAGAAAAGCTCACAATAGCGAGAAGGATGATAAGCGTATATTTTTTCATTGCATTTGATTTTATAATGGAGGGATGATTCTGTAGGCGTGTTACGTGAATTTAAATTTTATAGTTGTTGTATTCGAGTCTTAACTATTAAGCGGTTCTCTTTTTGTCATTAGTGGTTGTTTCTTTGTCTTTTTTAGTTAGCCCTAGCTTAGCTTGTTGCCGAACAACATCCCCATGTTTCATGCAACAAGCCGAGCCAAAGCATTTAACTGGTACAAAGCTATGGTAGAAACAAGGGGTAAAATTTAGGGATTCGGTTAATAGTATATATGTCTAATTCTTTGTTATGTGTCTCTATGTATTGATATTGTTGAATAGTTGTGTTTTAAAAGTATACACGTGAACCTCTTTTTCGATTTTTCTGATATATATACATGTCTAATGTTCATTTTTAGTTTAAAATATTCATCAATATCCTATGATATCTCATAAATTGTAAGTAATTTAGATATATGTCTAGTGAATTTAATCTTTGTAAGTATTAAAAATAAAGGCAAATATTTACTCTTTGGGTTGGAGGTAGGAATATAAAAAATGGTGAATAGACATTGTTTGTTGAATTCGTTTCAAAATTATTTATCTTATTAATATACATGTCAAACGTAGCTTCAGATCATTTGTTCAAACTGATAAAATCACTCAATAAATCGGAGAAACGATATTTTAGTTTATATGCTTCCCGCCATACCATCGGTGAAAAGAATAATTATGTGATTTTGTTCGAAGCAATCGACAAGCAAAAGGAATATGATGAAGCAGCTCTTTTAAAACAATTTAAAAAAGAATCCTTTATCAATAAATTTTCAATTACCAAGGCCAGGTTATACGATGTTGTGATGAATAGTTTAACTGCATTTCATTCTGGAAGTTCAATTGATGCTCAATTGAAAAGAGATTTGCATTGCGCAGAAATATTGTATAAAAAAACACTGTATGAGCAATGTGCGAAAATGTTGTCGAGTGCGAAAAAGGTAGCTATCCGTTTTGAGCGACATTCTTCCTTGTTAGAGATTAGTTTGTGGGAAAAGAAATTAGTAGAGACTGAAAATTATTCAGGAAAGAACGATGCAGATATTTTAAAAATGCTGGAAGCGGATCAATTGATTAGTGAAAAAATCAACAATTTTAATGAGTACTGGAATATCAAGAGTCGTTTTTTTGCCATCTTGAATACACAGGGAAAGGTTCGAAATTCGGAGGAGTTGCTGCGCTTTAAAAAAATTATTGATAATACCTTATTGAAAGGTGAAGACAAGGCTTTGTCCACAGAAACACGGTACTTGTTTTTTCACATTTATAGCGCCTATTATTTTGGTATTGGTGATTATAAGAAGAGTTATGAAAACTTAGTTAAAAATGTTCAGCTGATTGAAACGTATCCGGATATTTTTAAAGAGGAGCCAAATATTTATTTTTCGGTGTTAACAAATGAAATTTATGTGGGGAGTCAGTTAAAGAAGTACAAGGAAGTGTATGCTAGTTTAAAGAAATTGCGTTTGGCCTTGGTTCAATTTGAAAATGGAAAGAATGAGGATTTGGAGGTGAAATTATTCTCAAGTGCAACGAGTATTGAGTTGTCGATTTATATGCAAACAGGAGAGTTTGAAAAAGGGATTGAATTGGCTCCTAAAATTGAGGAGAAGTTGTCAAAGTATCCGGGCAAGTTTACAAAGTTGCGTGAAACCTATTTTTATTTTGGAATGTCTGCTATGTTTTTCGGTGCTGAAAAATATTCTCAAGCATTAAAATGGATTAATAAATTATTGAATAGTCCGAATTTTGAGGAGAGTGAGAATATCTATTGTTTTGCTCAAATTATGAGTTTAATTATTCATATAGAGTTAAAACACGATGATTTTGTTCCGCATGCTTTTAAGAGTGTTTATCGTTATTTAAGCTCTCGTAAGCGCGTTTATAAATTTGAAACGGTATTTATGGAGTTCATTGGTAAGATTTTAAAAACCACAAAGCGAGAGGAGCAGAATAAATATTATAAAGAGTTAAAAACGGCATTGATTGAATTAAAATCAGATTCATTTGAGCGGGCTGCCTTTGAGTATTTTGATTTTATTGCTTGGGCAGAAAGCAAGGTGCAACGTGTACCATTTAGAGTGATTGTAGAAGAAACTGCCGGAATGAAGTAGGGTATAAAAGGTGAGAGCGGCACCTGCTCTCAAAGGTACCGCTCTCGGGGGTCTAAACTAAACTAAACAAACAAAAATGAAATTCTAAAATGCGTTGTAGATGCTAAAGAAAATGATAGATACTGTAGCAATCGCTAACAAAATGGTTACGGTTCCGATACCCTCTTGGTGGTAATTGTGTCCGTGGCGGATTGATGTTTTTCTGTTCATGGCTTTTGAATTTAAATTGTTAAAATCGAGTATAACTGTTGCCATCGTATTAAAGTTTTAAGTTTCTTATTTTATATCTTATTCCTTTCAACTTCTTGGAAGGAAGTTTTCGGATTTGTTTTCTTTTTGAGTTAAGGTGTGGTCGGTTTGCCAATTAATATAAACAACATCCCCATGTGCCAATTAATTTTGTTGCAAACCTCCCAACACCTGCTCTTGTTATGTAATCATTATTTGAATGAACTTCTGACCAATATTACGACACAAAAAGGCATAAGTATACCCATAATGAGTAAATGGCGGGTTCACTTATTTAATGGTAGGAATTAGAATGTAAGTGGTTTTACTATAAATGGGATAGTTTTTCGAGGAAATCGGTTTTGTTACGTCTGGAGACCTCAACCTGTGAATTGTCGGACATTACAACGTATCCGCCTTCTCCTTTTATGTACTTTTTTACGTGCTCGAGATTGATTAAGTGGGAGCGGTGGATGCGGAAGAAATTGTCATCGGCAAACATTTGTTCGTATTCCCCTAGGGTGCGGGAGGCGATGATTTTTTTGCCATTGGTAAGAATAAAAAAGGTGTAATTGCCGTCTGAATCACAGCGAATGATATCTGAAAGGTTAATGAAAATAAGTCCGTCTCCGTCAGGAATACCTACTTTTTTGAGTTTATTTTCAGGCTTTACGTTGGAAAGGAGTGTTTTGAATTGTTTATCGAGCGACTCTTTTTGCCCGTGTTGGCCTTCAAATCGTCTTACGGCATTTACAAGCTCTTCGGGGTCAATTGGTTTTAGAATGTAATCAATGGCGCTAAATTTAATCGCTTTGATAGCATAATGATCATAAGCTGTGGTAAAGATGATGTTAAAGTTGATTTTTTTAAATTTTTCGAGTAAATCAAACGCATTCCCGTTCGGCATTTCGATGTCTAAAAATACCAAATCAGGTTCCTTGTTAGTAATTGCTTCAAATGCACTTAGCATCGAATCCACCTTTGCAACCACTTCAATTTGTTTGCAGTTTTTTTCTAACATCTTTGATAATGATTCGCGTGCGCCTAATTCATCATCTACTATTATTGCTTTTATCATATGTACTACGAATATAATACTTTTTAAATTTCCAATCAATATTCATTGGTTTCCAACGGGATGATTAATCTCACTTTTGTACCTGCCGCTTTCCCGTTTTCAAACAAATCAACAATTTCGGCATTGATATTACTATTCAAGCTGGAATTTAAAATGTCCAACCGCTCCTGAGTAATACTCATTCCCATGGATTTGTGTTGTTGCACTCTGTTCTTTTTAAATTCTTTCGATTTTTCTCTACCGATTCCATTGTCTTCGATGGTACATAAAATCGTGTCGTTTTGTTTTTCCAAGGAAATTAAAATTTTACCATTCCCTTGCATTGGTAGTAATCCGTGAATGATCGCATTTTCAACATAAGGCTGAATGAGCATGGAAGGGATGCGGTCGTAGGTCAAGTCAATTTCTTTATCAACCGTAATTGTGTGTATGAATTTTTTATCAAAACGCATGGTTTCCAATTCGAGGTATAATTCCAGTGCGTTGATTTCTTCAGCAACAGAGATCATTTGTTGTTTGGAATTGTCCATGATTCTACGCATCAATTTCGCAAATTTCGATAAGTATTTTAATGCAGCATCCGTATCGTTATTGGAAATATAATGCTGAATGGAGCTGAGTGTATTAAAAATAAAATGTGGATTCATTTGTGCACGCAGTGCTTGTGATTCGATGTTTGCAATTTTTTTATTGAGTTCGGTTTTTCTTTTTTCACGCAATTTAATCCGTTTGATGCGTAAACGAATGGAAAGAATAAGCGCGATGATGAAAAAGGAGGTGGATGCAATGATAAATATCCAGGTTTTCCAAAAAGGGCGATCAATTGTAAATGTAAATGTAGCGGGGACAGTATTCCAAACCCCTTCGTTGTTGGAGGAAATCACTTTAAAGGTATAGGTTCCCGGAGGTAGATTGGAGTAGTTAGTAAAACGATCTTTTGAGGGTGGCGACCAGTTGGTTTCAAATCCTTCAAGAATATGCGAGTATTTTACTTTTGAAGGATTGGTTAAGCAGATTCCGGAAAAGTTAAACGTGATGCTGTTATCATCATAATGCAAATGCATATTGTTGGTAAACAATGTGTCTTTATAAAATAAACGATATTTTGTAATGCTAATTTTTGATTCGAAGGGATTAGGGATATATTCATTCGGATCGTACTTGATTACACCATTAACTGTTCCAAACCAAATGGCTCCATCCCGATCTACAAATGTTCCATTACCATTACATTCTACTCCGGAGAATCCTTCTTGTTTTCCAAAAGGAATAATGTTTTTTTCTTTGGTCGCTTTATAACGGGCAATATCAAGCTTATTAATACCTTGATTGGTTCCTATCCAAATTTCATTTTCTGATTTTCCAAATGTGAGTGAATACACCAAATCGGAACTCATTCCATCTTTTTCGCTAAAATTCATTGCTGGCTGACTCATGTCATTAGGATTGAACATCCACAGACCATCGAGCGCCCCGAAATATAAATTCCCTTCTTTGTCAATTAACGAAGCGAGATAAGAGTCATTTTTTAATCCAAGCTGTTGTGTGCATTCAACAAATGTATTGCCGTCCAACTTAAAAATTCCACCTAAATAACTTCCTGCCCAAAGTGTTCCCTTTTTATCTTCAACAAATGTCCAAACATTACATTTTTCAGTTAAACCTTTTAGAGGGTAAAAGGTGAAGTTGGTACCATCGTATTTAAATATTTTTCCGGTAGCACCTATCCAGAGGTTGTTTTTGGAGTCTTTGTAAATTACATTGGTTACGTTTGACCAAACAGAGGAAGTATCATTACCTTTTGTAAACGTTTTTCCATTGTATATCCTCAATCCTTCATCAGTAGCAAGCCAAAGGATTCCTGGACTGATTTCATAAATCATATTTACTCCGTTGGCATCCAGTCCGTTTTCCTGATTGTATTGTAAAAATTCACCATTGTCAAATTTAAAAAGTCCGCCACCTTGCGATCCTACCCAGAGATTGTTTTTTGAATCACGCGTGATACCAAAAATAAAATTGTTGGTGAGTCCGTCATGAATTCCGTATGAAATAAAAGGATTACCGCGGTATTTAAACAAGCCGGAATAAGTCCCTATCCAAAGGTTGTTTTCAAAATCTTCGAATAAGCAGCTTACCAGATTACTGTTTTGATCTCTTTTAATGGAGTATTTTGTGAATTGATTATTCGTATATTTTACTAATCCTTTTCCGGTTCCAATCCAAAGTGTATTTTTATTATCGACTAAAAGTGAAGTTACGTTATTGTCTGTTAGTCCTTGTTCAATTGTATAAGTGGTAAATGTATTGTTGCTGATTTTGCAAATTCCATTGGAAGTACCAACCCAAAAATTATTTTGTTTGTCTTGGGTGATTGCTGAAATTTCGTTTGATAACAAACCATTGGCGGTGGTAATGGAGGTAAACGTTTTTCCATCAAAAATACTGATGCCATCATTTGTGCCTATCCAAATTTTCCCTTCTTTGTCTTGGAACAAACATTTAATAAAATTACCAACGAGTCCATCTTTTTTTGAAAAATTAATAAATGAGCCATCTGCTAATTTGCTTAATCCTTTTTCTGTTCCAAACCAGATATTTCCTGCTTTATCTTTTAAGGACGAGGTAATTGAGTTGTGGATGAGCCCATTTTTAGTTGTAAACCCGGTAAATGTTTTGCCATCAAATTTATTTATGCCGCTGATACTTCCAACCCAAAGATTTCCTTGATTGTCTTCGCAGATGGTGGTTACAAAGTGATTGAGTAATCCGTCTTTAGGGGCAAAGTTGGTAAAGGAAATTCCGTCAAATTTGCTTAATCCGCCATATCCGCTACTCCATAAATTTCCTTTTCTATCTTGAAAAATAGCGGATACATTGATGAACGGTAATCCATCTTCAACGGAGTAGTTGCGAAAAAACGTGGATTGTGCTTCACCGGTGAAAGTAAGCAAGATGAAAAAATAAAGGAGAAGTTGTTTTATTTTCATCAATGAGGCCATTTTATTTTTTTAAAAGCGAATCCCAGCCTTGGGCAGTGAGTGTGATTGAGGTACCAGCTTTCGAAATTAAATTTACACCTTCTTTGCTATTTGTTAAGTGACCAATAACTGTGATGTCAGGATTCGCTTTTACTTTTGGAAAATCCGATGGGTCGATGGTGAATAATAATTCATAATCTTCCCCACCGCTCAGTGCGCAAATAGTTGGATCTAAATTAAACTCACGGGCCATGTTATAGGTGGATGGGTCGATTGGTATTTTTTCTTCGTATAAGTTACATCCGACTCCTGATTGAGAAGCGATGTGTAATATTTCAGAAGATAATCCATCCGATACATCAATCATTGCAGTGGGTTTCACTTCTAGTTTCTTTAATAGAACGGGAATGTCTTTTCTAGCTTCCGGTTTTAATTGGCGTTCTAAAATATAGTCATTGCCTTCCAAATCTGGTTGCACCCCGGGAGATTCCATAAAAATTCTTTTTTCTCTTTCTAGTAATTGCAAACCTACATAGGCAGCGCCTAAGTCGCCAGTTACGCAAAGTAAATCTCCTTCTTTTGCTGTGTTTCGGTAAACAAGATCTTCGGCATTCGCTTCACCAATTGCGGTTATGCTAATCACCAATCCTGATTTAGAAGTGGTAGTGTCGCCACCGATGATATCAACATTGTGCTTTTTGCAAGCCATCATAAAACCTGCATAGAGCTCTTCCAAGGCTTCAACTGAAAAACGGTTGGAGATAGCCAAAGAGATGGTAATTTGTTTAGGTGTTGCATTCATTGCATAGATATCAGAAAGGTTGACAGAAACCGATTTGAAACCTAGATGTTTTAATGGCATGTATGCCAAATCAAAATGAACTCCTTCAACAAGCATGTCGGTAGAAACAACCGTTTGTTTGTTTTTATAATCGATTACCGCTGCATCGTCTCCAATGCCTTTGATGGTACTTTCGTTTTTTATTTCAATAAATTGAGTGAGGTGTTTGATTAATCCAAATTCACCCAAGCTGCTTAATTCTGTTCGGCCTGTATTTTCTAACATAAAATGTAACTTTATAGAGTAAAAGTAAGGCTTATCTGTGAATGAGACAACACTAAACGGCTTAAACTAGGGTATTATTTTGATTTATCTGTTTTTTAATTAATTTTAGGTGGTTTAAACAGAATGAATGTATGTCAAAAAAAGAAAAGCACCAATCAAAAACAATTAGTACATCAAAAGGGACTGCTGCGCAAAGTAGAAACAAGTTGGAACTTTTTGATCGATTAAATAATTGGTTTGAGAAAAACGATAAAAAAGTTTTTTATTCTCTTCTGTTCTTTTCCACTATTTTTTCCTTTATACTTTTTGACGCAAAAGTATCGGATGGTGGTGATGATTCTTCCTATATAGAGCGAGCGTGGTCCTTGTTGCACGAAAACAAATTTCCTTATTTTCAAGGACCGGGTTATCCTATTTTTTTATCCATAGTCGTAAAACTATTCGGACTCAATGTAATTGCATTAAAAATGTCTTCAGTGGTCTGCCACTTTGGATTTGTTTGGTTTACGTATAAAGCATTTGTAAAATGAATTCCTTATACTGTTCTTTTTGCGCTCATTTCATTCATCTCATTCAATCATTTTATTCAATATTATGCCAGTCAAACATTTACAGAAACATTTTTCCTTTTTGTTCAGTCGGTTTGCTTTTATATTGTTTTTAAAATTATTGACGGAATTAAGGACAACCAAAGTCTTTTAGAAGATCTCAAACAGAATTATCTTAAATGGATCATCTTCGGATTATTGTTTGTTTTGTTAACGATTTCAAAGAGTGTTGCTGTTGTTGCAATTGTTGGAGTTGCAGCTTATTTTCTGTTGAAAAAGAATTACAAACAAGTAATATATGCAGTGGTAGCATTTTTTGTTATCCGAATGATTTATCAATTTGTTACTACTGCAATGTTTGGTGCAAATGAAACCAATCAGTTGGAGATGATGCTTCGAAAAGAGTTGTACAAACCAATTAGTGGGCATGAAGATTTTTCAGGAATGGCTGATCGTTTCTTTAATAATTTTAATACGTATATGTCGTTGCACATTTATCGTATTATGAATTTAAGAAAAGATGCGTATGAATTAGCAAGTATAGTTCCTCAGTTTGCATATATCACTGCGGTGCTGATTGGAATTTTCACGTTCTTAAGTTTTAAAAAGAACAAGTTTATATTTTTCTCCAGTATTTATTTTATAGTGCTGTGTGGGGGTATATTTCTAGGTGTTCAGTCAAATAACATGCAAGACAGATTGATAGTAATCGTAGTGCATTTAATATTCCTTTTGTTCTTTTATGGAATTTATGAGTTGATAAAAAAGTACTCGATGATGCAAGTTGTATTTGTACTTTTTGCTGGCGGAATGTTGCTGTATACTATTAAAATATCAGCAATAGATAAAAGTAAAATTACTTCTTTCAGAAAAAATTTGGCCGGAGATATTTATTACGGCTATACACCCGATTGGGAAAATTTCTTAAAGATGAGCAAGTACTGTGCAGATAGTTTGCCTGACAGTGCAGTTGTTTTGTCTCGTAAGCCAGCTATGTCTTTTTTATATGGGGATGGAAAAAAATTTCTTGGTCAATTTATTACAACATCCATGGATGCAGATACGGTTTTGATGGATTGGAAAAAACTGGAAGTGCAATATGTGATTCTATCAAATTTAAGGATGAACCCAAAGAAAAATAACGGAAGAGTTATCAATACAATCCATCGTATGATTGGACCTGTATATCAAAAATATCCACAGAAGATCCGTTTGGTAAAAACAATTGGTACAAAGGAGAAGTGTGAGTTATACGAAATAAAATATTAGTAGTTAATTTTTCAACTTACTAATGTCGCTTATCCAGGCTTTTAGAAGGCCCATTTCTTCTTTCCCAACAACATTGATATCGATTAATTTTTGGTAACACGTAATTAAATTATCGTAGATGTTTTCTTGTCCGGGTTTTAGCGATAATCCCTGTAATTCTTTGCAGATGTTTAAATTGTTTGAGTACCCGGGAATTTCGTCTTCAAAATCTTTCATCAGATTGTGAGCATTGCGTTCCTGCCAAACAGTAGGTTCGTGATACAATACGCTCCAGCCGCATTCCCACGCAATGCGCTGCGCTACATAACTTCTCCAGATGTCCGTCATTCTGAAACTGCAAAAGGAAGGAAGATACATCAGTGGAAATGCTTCTTTGAACCAGTGTGTATTTTGACTATTAAACGGGCTCCATGCATTTTTTCCGAGCGCCAGTTTGTTTTTGATTTCAAAATTTAATGGTAACGGATATGTTAATCTATAAACAGCGTCCACATCCGGATTCTCATCTGCTAAGCCTTGTTGAATAGGGCAATTGACGGCAGTGTTTTTTAAAGTAGAAAGCTCAATTTGTTTGTTTTGTAATTCTTCCAACGGAAACCCGCGCGGCCAAATCATATTCTTTGTGAAATAATGGTAAACATTCACCCATCCTGTGTTTTCAAACACATGACTTTTTACTTCACGTTTTTTTTCTTCCCAAAATTCTGGTCTTGGAATATTGTCATCATCGGTTTCAACCAGTTCGGTAGATCCATTTTTAATCGCTAGTAGGTAGCCTAAATTCTTTCGGGAATAGTGACGAGTGGGAGTGATTTTAGCTAATTCAAAAGGGAGCGTGAGTTGACGTTCAACACTCCAATAGTCGCAGCCTTCCAATTTAAAATCTGCAGGAGATTTTGTATCGCCTATAACAATGTAATCCAAATGGTTTTCTTTACATTCTTTTGCAAACTGTTTTAAGATCGGATGTTGATCATTTGCAATGGAAGTGATGATTAGTGACTTAGACATATTTAATTAATTACAATGTTGGTTTGTTTCCACGCAGTCGTTGAATGAAATAATAAAATAAAGTTTGGTAAGCATTTTTTATGGCATTTTTAGAAACACGTGGGGAAGGAGCTTGGTAGTGAATGGGCACCTCAAATGTTCTTCGTTTTCTTAACAAATAACGTAATTCTGTTTGATAGAAATGTGCCTTTGATTTAAATTTGTGATTAATGATTTTTCCTACCACATCCCGATGAAAACCTTGGTAGCCGGATGTCATATCACGTAATTTCGTGCCCAATAACAAGTTTGCCAAGATGGTTCCGGTTTTAGAAAGCATTCTGCGTTTGAACGGTGAATCGCCCATGGAGCCTCCGTTAATAAATCGACTGCCGAATGCGCATTCGTTTCCTTCGTTGAGTACACGTAAAAACATTGGAATGGCACGAGGGTCGTGTGAAAGACCGGCATCCATTTCAATGATGATTTCATGACCAGCTTCGTAAGCTACACGCAATCCTTTTACATAAGCATCCACCACATTTTTGTTTTCGGGCGACCAAACAGTAACATATCTTGAATCTTTTGCAGATAGGGCTTGAGAGAGTTCGAGCGTTTTATCTGTAGATGCTTTATCAATGATAAAATAAACACTTCCGGGATTTAGTTCATCAATAACAAAGTTGAGCATTTCAATAAAAGGCTTGAAATCCTGTTCTTCATTTGCCATTGGAATGACGATTGCCCACTTTTTATAATAAAACATTGTCGAATTTTAGATTGAGATAAACATCCCCCAAAAATAGAAAAAGTAATTAGGAGATGCTTCTTTATTTACGCTTAAATAATTAGACGAAATACTTGTTAGAGTACCTAAAATTAGGTATTTTTGTACTCTGATTAGATTCAATCTAAATAAGAATAAGAAGTAACTAATTGATTATCAATACTATAAAAATGATAACAGTATCTGAGAATGCAAAACAGCACGCATTAGACTTAATAAAAAACGAAAATCGCCCAAATGATACATTTATTCGTGTAGGTGTTGACGGTGGTGGATGTTCAGGACTTTCCTATAAATTGGAGTTTGATAACCAAATAAAGGAAGGCGATCAAGTGTTTGAAGACAAAGGGATAAAAATTGCAGTCGACAAAAAAAGTTTCCTTTATCTAATTGGAACCGAGTTGGATTATACAGGCGGGTTGAATGGAAAAGGGTTTGTATTTAACAATCCAAATGCAAGCAGAACCTGCGGTTGCGGGGAATCATTTTCAGTTTAAAGTTCAAAGAAAAATGGCAAACGAGATATTAGAAGAGCAGATTAGCGGGGAATATAAGTACGGTTTTGTTACGGATATTGAAGCAGACAATGCTCCCAAGGGTTTGAATGAAGACATTATTCGTTTTATTTCTAAAAAGAAAAACGAACCGGAATGGATGTTGGAGTATCGACTGAAAGCATTTCGTTATTGGCAAACATTAGAAGAGCCTCACTGGGCTCACGTTTCCTACACCAAGCCAAATTTCCAGGATATTATTTATTACTCTGCACCCAAACCAAAAGTGCAATTAAATAGTTTGGATGAAGTAGATCCTGAATTATTAAAAACATTTGAGAAGTTGGGTATTTCAATTGAAGAGCAAAAAAGATTGAGTGGAGTAGAAAGTAGAATTGCTGTAGATATTGTAATGGATAGTGTTTCGGTAAAAACTACATTCAAAGAAACGCTTTCTGAAAAAGGAATTATTTTTTGTTCATTCGGAGAAGCAGTTCAAGAACATCCAGAACTGGTAAAAAAATATATGGGCTCGGTTGTTCCTTATACCGACAATTTTTATGCGGCATTAAATTCAGCTGTTTTTACAGATGGTTCATTCTGCTACATTCCTAAAGGAGTTCGTTGTCCAATGGAACTTTCAACATATTTCCGAATTAACGCTTCCGGCACCGGTCAGTTTGAAAGAACATTAATTATTGCCGATGAAGATGCCTATGTAAGTTACCTCGAAGGATGTACCGCTCCAATGCGTGATGAAAATCAATTGCATGCAGCTGTTGTAGAAATTGTAACGCATAAAAATGCGGAAGTAAAATATTCAACGGTTCAAAATTGGTATCCCGGAGATAAAGATGGGAAAGGTGGAATTTTCAATTTTGTTACGAAGAGAGGAATTTGTTTGGAAGACAATTCAAAAATTTCTTGGACACAAGTAGAAACCGGTTCTGCCGTTACTTGGAAATATCCATCTGTTATTTTAAAAGGAGATAACTCGGTAGGAGAATTTTATTCAGTAGCAGTAACGAACAATTATCAGCAAGCAGATACCGGAACAAAAATGATGCATCTTGGCAAAAACACCAGAAGCACCATCATTTCAAAAGGAATTTCAGCTGGCTTTAGTAATAACAGTTACAGAGGTTTGGTGAGAATAGCAAAAGGTGCAACCAATGCGAGAAATTTTTCGCAATGCGATAGTTTATTGATGGGTGATAAATGTGGAGCCCATACATTTCCCTACATCGAGATAAAAGATAAATCGGGAATTGTAGAACACGAAGCAACGACTTCAAAAATTGGTGAAGATCAATTGTTCTATTGTAAATCACGAGGAATAGATAATGAAAAAGCAATCGGTTTAATTGTAAACGGATATTGCAAGGAAGTATTAAATAAATTACCAATGGAATTTGCTGTGGAAGCACAGAAGTTGTTAGCCGTTTCTCTTGAGGGATCTGTCGGCTAATCCCAACGAATTACTAATTTATACGAAAAATACGAATTACTAAACATATGTTAAGCATTAAAAATTTACATGCGTCAATTGACGGGAAAGAAATTCTGAGAGGAATTAATTTAGAGGTAAAAGCCGGAGAAATTCACGCGATTATGGGGCCAAATGGTTCCGGGAAAAGTACCTTGTCATCTGTGTTAGCAGGAAAAGAAGACTATGAAATTACAGAAGGCTCCGTAACTTTCAATGGAAAAGATTTGTTAGAACTTTCTCCGGAAGACAGAGCTCGCGAAGGTGTGTTTCTTGCCTTTCAATACCCTGTCGAAATTCCAGGTGTGAGCAACATTAATTTTTTGAAAACGGCTATCAATGAGATTCGCGCATACAAAGGACAAGCTCCAATGGAAGCAAAAGATTTTTTAGCGATGGTAAAAGAAAAACAAAAATTGGTAGAGTTGGATGGAAAGCTAGCGAACCGTTCGGTAAACGAAGGTTTTAGCGGTGGTGAGAAAAAGAGAAATGAAATTTTTCAAATGGCCATGTTAGAACCAAAGTTGGCCATATTAGATGAAACAGATAGCGGTTTGGATATTGATGCTTTGAGAATTGTAGCGGGTGGAGTAAATAAATTGAAGTCGAAAGACAATGCAACAATTGTGATTACTCACTATCAACGTTTGTTGGATTATATCGTTCCGGATGTGGTGCATATTCTTTATAAGGGAAAGATTGTAAAATCCGGACCGAAAGAATTAGCATTGGAGTTGGAAGAAAAAGGATACGATTTTATTAAAGAAGAAGTGGGTGCTTAGATAGCCACAGATTCACAAATTTTTAATTTAAATAGTGTGCTGAGCGCAAACGAAGCATAAAATTATCGAAGGCACAAAGTCAGAATGGAAACGGTTACAAAAACAAATACAATAAAAGATAAATTGATTGCTGAATATGAAGCCTCAAAAGGTTCATTGTTTGGTGATGTGCAATTGCGTGAACAAGCTTTAGAGTCATTTTCCAAACAAGGTATTCCTGGTCGTAAGAGTGAAGAGTACAAGTATGTGAATATGGAATTGGCTTTGAAAGGAGATTTTTCATTTTCAACCACACAAAAACTTTCTGCCAAACAGGTTGAAAATACTCAATTCTTAAAAGATGCGTTTGTTGTTGTTATCGAAAACGGGAAGTTTAATTCTGAGTTTTCGAAAATTAATTCTTTGTCAAAAGGGTTAGAAATAGTAAGCATTTCTGATGCTGTTTCTAATGAAGCATTTAAAAAGCATTTTTCAAAATATGCGGATGTAAATTTAGATCCATTTATTGCATTGAATACTGCTTTAGCAACAAGTGGAGTGTTTATTCATGTTGCAAAAAGTGCTGTAATTGAAACCCCAATTCATATTGTTCATCTTACTTCTGTAGCTGAAAGCACCATTTTGAATTCCCGGAATTTAATTGTGGTTGAAGAAAATGCGCAAGCCACAATCGTTGAATCTTTTGAAATTGTTGATTCTAAAGCCAAATCATTTCACAATGCATTAACAGAAATTGTTGTTGGAGCAAACGCTATTGTAGATCATTATAAAATTCAGAACGAAAGTGAATTCGGACATTTGGTGAGTACAACACAGTCGGTTCAAAAGAAGCAAAGTCATTTTTCAACGCATACATTTACCTTGAGTGGATTATTGGTGCGAAACAATTTGAATATGGTTTTGGATGATCAGTTTATTGAATCGCATTTGAATGGGTTGTATTTAACGAATGGCAATCAAGTAGTGGATAATCATACATTGGTAGACCACCGAAAACCGAATTGCAACAGTAATGAGCTATACAAAGGTATTATTGAAGATAAATCTTCCGCTACGTTTAATGGAAAAATATACGTAAGAAAAGACGCTCAAAAAACAAATGCTTTTCAATCCAACAAAAATATCCTTTTAAGTGATGATGGAACGATTAATACCAAACCTCAATTGGAAATTTATGCGGATGATGTAAAATGTTCACATGGAACATCTACCGGCAAGTTAGATGAGGATAAAATTTTCTATCTTCGTGCTCGTGGATTGAGTGAGGCGAGTGCAAAAAAATTACTAATGCATGCATTTGCTTCTGAAGTGGTTGATACAATTAAGATTGAAGCTTTACGTGAATACGTGGAAGCTAAAATTTCCAAACGATTTGAATAACCCATTCAGTGCTTTTTAAAAACAAAAATCTCCTTCTTTTACATTTTATTGTTCTCATTTGGGGGTACAATTCTGGGGAAACTCATTAATATTGAAGGTGTAGTTGCCTATCAATTGGTTTGGTTTCGAATGTTGATTACTGTGGCAACTGTTGCTTCTTATATATTTCTGGCTAAAATAGATGTTCGACTTCCCAAAAAGGATATTTATCAATTAGTTGGAATTGGTGCTATCATTGCATTTCACTGGTTTTGTTTTTATAATGCCATCAATGTCTCAAACGTATCTGTTACGTTAGTTGCATTTGCAACGGGAACATTGTTTACTTCTATTGTTGAACCGATTTTTTACAAACGTAAAATTATCCGTTATGAAATCGCATTCGGAATGGTGATTATCGGTGCAATCGCAATGATTTTTCAAGTAGAAACCCAATACACTCTTGGAATTATTTTCGGGATGTTGGCAGCACTTACCTCTTCTTTTTTTACAGTATTTAATGGTTTGTTAGTTAGACGAATTCCGTCACCTGTTATTGCGATTTATGAATTGACGGGAGGTTTTCTTGCCCTAACAGTTTACTTGTTATTTACGGGTGAATTTACGGCTTCGTTTTTTGATATTACTCCGGGAGCTTGGGGTTGGTTGGGTATTTTGTCAGTATTGGGAACTGCTTTCCCTTTTATTGCAAGTGTGAATTTAATGAAGAAAATTAGTCCGTACACCGTTACCCTCACTGTTAATTTGGAGACCATTTACGGAATCATCATCGCATTTATTCTTTGGAAAAAGGATGAAGCAATGACGCCAGGTTTTTATTTAGGCACCTTAATTATTTTGGCAACCATTTTTGGAAATGGATTGTTGAAGCAATATTTAAAAAAGGAAAAAGCATAAAAAAACCTGCCGAATATTCTGGCAGGTTTTCCCTCTAAACAAACAGATGAATTATTTACTAACGATGATTTTTTTGGTTTTAATGTTGTTGTCAACTTTTAACTGAAGTAAATACATGCCTTCTGCAACTGCTGATGCATCCCAAGTTGTTGTATGTTCTCCGCTTACTTGATTTCCATTTTCTAATTCTGCAACTGTATTTCCCAAAAGATCTACAATGGAGATGGATACATTGGCATCTTTACGGATACTGTAATTGATGGTTGTGGAGTTGCTGAATGGGTTTGGATAATTATCCAATGAATTAATTGTTGAAAGTTCTTCTGCTACACCCAATGGCAATACATTAATCGTAAATGTACTTGACATCATCATTCCCGGAGTAATTGAATCGCAGAATGTATCCGTGCAACCTAATCCGTCAGCAATTGTTAAACACAATACAACAGGTGATGTAGATGCATAGGTATGTGAAGGGTATGCTGCGGTGGATGTTGTTCCATCACCAAAATCCCAAAGGTATGTAAGTGCTGGTCCAAATACAGAAGATGTATTGTATACAAAGTAATTGTAAAGGTTGGAAGAATCTTGTACAATTATAAAGCTTGCGGAACATGTTGCAACTCCCGGAACAGTAACTGAACTGCAATAGGTGTCTGTACATGAAGAACTCGTATCTGTTATGGTTAAACAAACGGTGTAGGTACCCGGACTAGCATAAACGTGGGTTTCGTTGCCTACGGTTGAAGAGTTGCTACCGTCACCGAAATCCCAGAAATAGGTATAGGTTCCAGTTCCTGATGAATAATCATAAAACTGAGTGAATGTGGATGAGTCGTTTGAAACAAAATACGCATTGCAGCTTCCTGATGTAGACGAAATGGTAATTGAATCACAGAACGTAGCAGTGCAGGTTGTTAAAAAATTGTTTACTGTAAGACAAACATAATAAGTCCCTGGCGTGGTATATAAATGTGTAATATCCCCAACGCTTGTTCCTGTTGATCCATCTCCAAAATCCCAGGTGCTGGTTAGTCCTGATCCTACAGATGTGTTTACAAAATAGCCGTATCCAGCCGAATCAAATGGCATGAATGAAGCAGTACATTGTGCTTTAGATGTAAAGCCAATGAAAATAAATGCTCCCAAAAGAACTGCTTTGGAAATTTTGGTGAGCATGTTTTGTTGAATGGTAGAGATTGTTTTCATGGTATTAAGATTTAATTGTTTTTCGTTTTTTAATTTGATGATACAAATGTGCAATACATTTCGCCTGGAATAAAATCAAAATTGTAAAAACTTACGTGTTCAAAATGTTAAATTAATTGTTTATATCAATAAAAAAGGAGATTATGGTTAAATAATCTCCTTTTTTCAATGCTTAGAATAAACTTAATTTTTGATGATTAATTTGCTTGCATTTCCAGTTTCGGAGCTGAGTTTTATTAAATATGCACCTTGACTTAGCAGGTAAGTATCAACAACCGTTTGATGTTTTCCTAAAGTTTGAGAAAAAGAACTGGAAGAAATTTTATTTCCTATTATGTCAAACAGTTCAATATTCAATTTTGATGCTTGAGTCAATTCGTATGAAATAGTTACTTGCTCTTCTGCCGGATTTGGAAATACAACCAAATTAAAATTGTTGCTTCCATTTTCAAAAATTCCAATTCCTGTAATATTCACTGTAACAGAATCACAATAGGTATCCGTACATGCATTGAATGCGTCAATCATCGTTACACATGCATAGTAGGTTCCGGAAGTAGCATATGTATTTGTTGTTATTGCTCCAGTTCCAGTATTCCCATCACCAAAATTCCAGGTATACGTATTGGTTATCGAAAGTGGTGATGCAGTAAATCCAACAATTCCGTTTACATCCAAATACGTGTATGAAACAGCGCAAGCACCTGTTCCTGCAGCGATAACACTATCACAAAAAGTACTGGTGCAGGAAGTCAGTGGGTCAGTGGTTGTTAAACATACATAATACGTTCCTGCAGTTGCGTAAGTATGCAGTGAAAGTGGGAGCGTTCCGGTTGTTCCATCGCCATAATCCCAGCTATACGTATTTGTAACCACAACAGGGTTTGCTTGAAAGGTTAAGTTTCCGGTACCATTATCGGTATATGTAAAAGTAGAGCTGCAATCAGGAGTTGCGATGTATATAATGACGCTATCACAGAACGTGCTGGAGCAAATGCCTCCTGTATCTGCAATTGTTAAACAAACATAATACGTTCCGGAGGTCGCATAGGTATTGATTGCAGTTGCACCGGTTCCTGTGTTTCCGTCTCCGAAATCCCAAGAATAATCAATGTCTAGGCCAAGCGGACTGGCAATAAAATTAGCCAGACCGGTGGTGGTGTCGACTGTAGATGTGAACGAGCCGGTCATTCCACTATTAACAGTGATGGTTGTAGAATATGTATTTGTACAAAAGAAACTGGTAGCGATGGTTAATGAAACGTTATACACGCCACATACAGCATAGGTATGTGTCGGGTTTTGCAATGTGCTTGGAGCAGAAAGGTCTCCAAAGTTCCACAACCATGTAACAATCGTTCCTGAACTCGTGGTAGAGGCATCTGTAAATGAAAACACGTTTGCAACATTACTGGCTGTATAGTTAGCGGTGCATTGCGCTTTTGTAGTAAACGATAATACGCTAAGATAGCAAACAGCTATCAATGCGAGGTAGTTTTTTTTCATTTTGTTTCCGTTTTTTATCCATATCAAATTTACAAATATTCTGAATTAGTTTCTGCATTTATCTTAAATTTGTCCTGCAGGAATTCCTTCAGAATTACTCAATCAAATGCTTATGAATACTAAACTTTATTGCAATAGTTTAACGCACTATTCCAGATATAAAACACGAGTGGTGAATATCGGAGATGTACCATTGGGTGGCGACCATCCGATTCGGATTCAATCGATGACTACCACTGATACGATGAATACCATTGCAACAGTTGAACAAAGTATTCGTATGATTGATGCCGGATGTGAATATGTTCGCATCACCGCACCGAGTTTAAAAGAAGCACAAAATTTAGAAGAAATAAAAAAGGAATTAAAGAAGCGTGGTTATTCGACTCCTTTAATTGCAGATATTCATTTTACTCCGAATGCTGCTGAATTAGCAGCTCGCATTGTTGAAAAAGTGCGTGTGAATCCCGGAAACTATGCTGATAAAAAGAAATTTGAAAACATTGAGTATACAGATGCAACCTACGTTGAGGAATTAGATCGCATACGAACACGCTTTACACCATTAGTGAAAATTTGTAAAGAATACGGAACAGCCATGCGTATCGGAACCAATCATGGTTCACTGAGTGATCGTATTTTAAGTAGATATGGAGATACTCCGCTGGGAATGGTGGAAAGTGCGTTGGAGTTTTTGCGCATCTGTGAAGATCAAAATTATTACAACATCGTATTGTCGATGAAAGCCAGTAATCCTCAAGTGATGGTGCAGGCCTATCGTTTACT
Source organism: Bacteroidota bacterium (assembly GCA_016722565.1). Classification (NCBI taxonomy): domain Bacteria; kingdom Pseudomonadati; phylum Bacteroidota; species Bacteroidota bacterium. The sequence goes on along the minus strand of JADKIU010000007.1, from coordinate 346,304 downwards.
GATACTCAAAATGCAAGAGTTGAATATGAACTATCCTTTGCATTTAGGAGTGACTGAAGCGGGTGAAGGAGAAGATGGTAGAATTAAATCGGCTGTTGGAATTGGAACATTGCTGGAAGATGGCATTGGTGATACGGTTCGTGTTTCCTTAACAGAAGATCCGGAGTTTGAAATTCCTGTTGCGAAAAATTTAATAGAACGCTATTCGGACAGAAAAAATCATTCACCGATTCCTGAAATTATTAAACTTCCGTATTCACCTTACGATTTTTCAAAAAGAAGTTCAGTCGAAGTTGGAAATCTTGGTGGTACGAATGTTCCAAGAGTTGTTGCTGATTTCTCTGAAAAACAAAAAATTACTCCGGCTTCTTTATTTGCAGTCGGGTATAATTACTCTGTGCCACTTGATAAATGGAATTTGACCGATCAGGCCTGTGATTATATTTTTGCCGGAGACAATACAATCGATTTCCAGATTCCCGGAACGTTAGGGTTGATTTACAATGCAAGTGTTTGGAATAATTTAAAAGATAAAACAAGAAGTTATCCGTTGTTTAGTTTCAGTGAATTTAATTCTGCAAAGACTAAATCGGATATTTTAAATTTTGTTTCAATCAAGATAAACGATTTACTTCCTTCTTCTAATCTATTAATGTTCGCATCTTCCAATTGTGTTCTTGTTTTTGAAACATCCAATACTCATGGAATGGCTGAACAACGCAGAATGTTTTTAGAGTTGTTAAGCAAGGGTGTTACTGTCCCTGTTATCATCAAACGAAATTATTCAAAAATATCCGAAGAAGAATTTCAATTGCATGCTTCTACAGATTTTGGAGCCTTATTTCTGGATGGATTTGGTGATGGTGTTTGGATTTCTCAAACGGATTGCACTTCTCCTAAAAATGTAAATGCAACAGCTTTTGGTGTTTTGCAAGCAACACGTACACGTATCTCTAAAACAGAATATATTTCTTGCCCTTCTTGCGGTCGCACCCTTTTTGATTTACAAGAAACAACAGCAAAAATTCGAAGTCGCACCGATCATTTAAAAGGTGTGAAAATTGGAATCATGGGTTGTATTGTGAATGGTCCCGGGGAAATGGCAGATGCTGACTATGGCTACGTTGGAACCGGGGTTGATAAAATTACCTTATACAAGGGAAGGGAAGTTGTAGAGCGAAATGTACACTCAGAAAAAGCTGTCGATGCGTTGATAGAACTCATTAAAAAGCATGGCGACTGGGTAGAAAAGGAATAAATACAGTTATTGAAAAAAATGTATATTTGTTATAGAAACACTAAAAACGTCCCCCAATGAAGAAAATACTTACACTCCTATCAATCACATTTGCAACCGGAATGTTTGCACAAACAACCATTCAAAACGGAGATTTTGAATTATGGGAAAATGTTGGTTCTGCAACAGAAGAACCTACCTTCTTTAATTCAAATAGAACTGGAACCGATTGGGCAACCAGTGGTCCTCAAACCTGTTACAGAGATGCGTCAACATTCCATGGCGGATTATATTCCGTTCGTATGGAAACCAAAACATTTGTTTTTGCAGTGGTAAATGGTTCAGTTACAACCGGAATTGTAAATGCTCCGACCACTACCAAATCGGATGGATATCTTGGTACCATGAAAAATACAGATGCTTCTGACATCAGACGTATGTCGTTTGTTGGTCGTCCGGATAGTATTGTTGGATGGTATAAATACACACAAGGTGGTGCTGCTGAAATTGGAAAAGTAAGAGCCATTTTACATGTTGGAAATTACTACGACCCAGAAACAGCTACATCGTATCATCCGGATTCGTCTGTAAATAAAATTGCGGATGCATTGTTTTTAACTCCTGCTGCGAATGTTACAACATGGACACGCTTCGCTGTTGCATTCAATTACGTGTCTACCAGTAACCCTGCATATATTATGATTAATACAACTTCTTCTAACGACCAAAATACATCTACATCCGGTAGTAAATTGTGGTTGGATGATTTAGCAGTTGTATATAATTCTTCCAGCATTACTGAAAATTCTTTCAACGAAAGCAATGCGAATGTGTATGCATACGATAAAACAATTTATGTTGATTTTATCAAAGGAATAAAAGCTCCATCCACATTATCTATTTATGATATTACCGGAAAATTGGTTTCTACACATGTGCTTTCAAACAATCAATTGAGCACCATTAATGTTTCCCAATTAAATTCAGGATTGTATCTCTATCAATTGAGTGGATCTGAAATTCAAAAATCAGGTAAATTGTTTATCAAGTAATAAAAGCTATTCTATAAAAAACCTTGACATTTTTTGTCAAGGTTTTTTATTTTTTAAAATGCAAAATCATAAATTTCTTTCTTTATTATTCTCTCTAATTCTTTTTTTAGGTTCTGTTTCTGCTCAGGAAACAGGAATTTTAAAAGGGAAAATTTCCGATGCAAATTCGAAAGAATACCTGCCCGGTGCAACCATTCGATTGGTTAATAATTTGACCAAAGGAACCGTTTCAGATATTGACGGAAACTATTCGATGGTGTTGGATACGGGATACCATCAACTTTTTTGTGTATTTATTGGTTCGGTAAATGATACGTTTTCTGTTCACATTCAAACCAATGCAATTACAGAAAAAAACATTGCCTTATTAACGGTTACAAAGTTTTTAGAAACGATTGTTGTTTCATCCGGTAAGTTCGATCAGAAATTGGAAGAGATGACTGTATCGATGGAGGTAATCAAGCCTAGTTTAATTAATAATAAGAACACAACTTCCGTTGAAACAGCATTGGAACAAGTTCCCGGATTGACCATCATTGATAATGATCCACAAATTAGAGGAGGAAGTGGTTTTACATTTGGTGTAGGAGTCGCGTTGCGATTGTTGTAGATGGAATTCCTTTGTTAAGCGGTGATGCCGGTCGTCCTGAGTGGAGTTATATTCCTGTAGAAAACATTGAACAAATAGAAATTATCAAAGGCGCTTCTTCTGTTTTATATGGTTCTTCGGCATTAAGTGGTGTTATCAATGTTCGTTCAGCTTATCCAAGAAGCACACCTAAAACAATTGTAAACTATTCTGTTGGGAATTATAGTTATCCCAAAAAGCCTGCGACCAATTGGTACAACGAATCCATTCCCGGATTTACCAACTTGAATTTTTTACACTCCCGTATCATCAAAAAGAATTTTGATTTTGTAATTGGTGGTAATTTTAATATCGATCAAGGATACATTGGTCCACCACCACCACAAGGACCAGTGCCTGCATTTGCTCAAAGTGTTGTTGGCGAAATTCCTACATTTTCGAACAAAGATATGCAGGAAGTCCGTGGACGATTAAATTTTAATTTGCGTTACCGTTCCAAAAAATTTCCAGGGTTGAGTTATGGTATCAACGGAAACGGGATGTTGAATAAAACGAATATGGTATTGGCATGGAGTGACGATTCGTTGGGCCTTTACAAAGGATATCCGGGAGCAGTGTTTTTGCAGAATCAAAAACTGTTTAACCTTGATCCGTTTCTTAAGTTCAATAAAGGGAATGGCATTAGCCATAGTTTGGTGACCCGTGTTTTTCATTCCGATAATCAGATAACAAATAACCAATCGAATTCCGGGACACTGTATTATGGTGAATACCAATTACAACGTATTTTTAAAAATTTAGATTTTACATTCACGGGTGGAGTGGTAGGAAGTGTTTCTAATTCACATGCGCAGCTGTATGTTTCGAGTGGATCACCCGACAATAAAATTGTAAATGCCAGTGGGTATGCGCAAATAGATAAAAAGTTCTGGAACATTTTAAACATTTCCGGTGGATTCCGATATGAGTATTTTAAAATGAATAATTTTAATAGTGTAGTTGCTCCAATATACAGGGCAGGTGCAAGCTTGCAAGTGTTAAAGGCAACGTATGTGCGTGCATCTTACGGACAAGGGTTTAGATATCCGACAATTACTGAGCGTTATATTTCTACGAAAGCCGGTTTGTTTGGAGTGTTTCCGAATCCGGATTTAAAACCGGAGACCAGCAATAATTTTGAAGTAGGTTTAAAGCAAGGATTTAAATTGGGTGGTATCATGGGATATTTAGATGTTGCCGGTTTCTATCAACGCTATGAAAATACAATTGAGTATTTATTCGGGCAATGGCAGCCTTCTATCGCTTTGTTGGGTTTTAAATTTGTAAATACAGGAAATTCGCAAGTGCGTGGAGTAGATATGTCGATGGTGTTTTCTTCTGATGAAAAAAACAAAAAATTTGGTGTGACTGCTTTGTTAGGTTATACGTATGTAGAACCTATAACCTTGACTCCTGATAATGTCTATGCTGTTGACAGCGCTTTTGGCGGTGCTGGAAAACCATTGACCTATAAAAATAGTAGCATGGATACTACGGATAATATTCTAAAGTATCGTTTCAAACATTTGGTCAAAGGTGATATTGAATTTAGAATTTTTAAATTTGGTGTTGGCTTTAGTTATCGTTACTATAGTAAAATGCAAAACATCGATAAAGCTTTTGAAGATTTGGAAGAGTTAACACAAGCACTAACATTTGTGGATGACTTAAAAGCAATTAATTATTGGGAAAAACATAGTGGGTATCATGTGTTTGATGCTCGACTAAGTTATCAGGCGAGTAAAAAACATAAGTTGTCCTTGGTGTGCAGCAATGTGTTTAATGTAGATTATTCGCTACGTCCAATGAAAATTGAATCACCGAGAACAACAGCATTGCAATATGTGTTGACGTTCTAAGGAGTTTTTTTAATTTCCATAGGAGTACACGTTTCTACCTTCCTTGTTTAAAGAGTTCTCATTCGCAATTATCTGCCTTCTCTGTCTTTTAACTTTTGGTACTCTTTCATGACATCTGTTTCTTTATCACTCATGTAAGCGCTAAAGAAATTAAATGCTAAACCGATTCCCCATCCAAGGGTGGACCAAATTGGCCAAGGGAAGTCGTTGTGTTCCATTTCAGCAAATTCACTATGACCTTGTGTGAAATACCACATCGCCCAGAGGAATCCGTTTACAATAATGTAAGAAGCCAGATGTTTTTTAAAACCGGCTCTTTTTTTAGCGATACGCCATAAGTGTTCGTCTCTGTTTTCCATGTTAGATTTGTGGTTTGGTGATTCGTTTTATTTTAAAAATTTCTAATTCTTTTTAATATAGACTTGAATGGATTCTACATAGTTTTCAAATGCTTTGATTCCTTTTTTTGTGATGATGCAACTGGTTTGTGGATAATTATCTTTAAATGTTTTTTTAACAGTAATGTATTCTGCTTCGGCTAATTTGGTGATTTGTACACTTAAATTACCGGCAGTCGCGCCCGTTTTTTCTTTCAGAAAACTAAAGTCTGCTTCCTTCACGCTAATCAATAAACTCATGATGGATAAGCGCAGTTGTGAATGTAATAAGGGGTCGAGATCTTTAAACATTCTATTTTTTATTGTTCATTTTTAATAAGTAGCCAGGAATAATGTAACCGCCCAATACAGCAGTTGCCAGAATCAGCAGCTGATACATGTTTTGGATTTCAAAACCGGCAACAGCACATATCCAACAAAAAATACCACCAATCATTAATGGTTTAAATCGAAGCGCACCACCGGAAAGAAACAATCCCATTCCATACAACGCCATTATGATGGGTAATACTTGCAAGTAATTCATGGAGTTAAAAAACAGAATGATTAGGAGCGCAACGGTAAATGCAATCCAAGTGTATTTTAGTGATTCTGTTACATTTGTTTTTGTTCGGTCTTTTTTACCTTTCATAAACGAATATACAGCGGTGATGATTCCTCCAACCGGCATCAACATCCATGGTATAGAATTCCAGGAAACGTGTAAGTTGACTAAAATAAATTGTGCAATACTTGCTACAAATACCAGCCATCCCCAAAGCAGGAAGATGAATGCATCTGCTTTCACATCATTTTTAGCAGCTGCAATCATTTCGTGAATGATTTTTAGGCTTTCTTCCTGCGTGAGTTGTTTTTCTTCGTTTTCCATGGTTATATTTTTGATTTTTAGAATTTCGATTTTTTGATTCTATAATTCAAAAAATCTGCAACACTCGAATTTATTTCTTATCGCATTCTTTTAGGAAATAAGTACAAGAATTTTTTCCCCAGTTTGGAGCGATGGTGCTGGCTGGTTTGAATGTTTCATACATTTCCAATGCTTTTTGAAAAACAGGTTTTGCTTTGTCTTTTCCACCACCAAACATCGGAGGTGTATAGAAGTATGCAGTTCCTTCTAAGTAATACGGACGTGGATTTGTTTTGTCTAATTCCTTCGCTTTTTCACGTAGTTCACCGGATTCCATTCCATATTTTTGTCCGCGTGACATTGGATTTACACTGATGCGTGCAGATGCGATTTGTGCTTTGAGGGTGTAGATTTCAGAGTTATTCGGACTGATTGAATCGGCAACTTTGATGAATTTTTCTGCTCTGTCGCAAAAGGTATCAATCTCATTTCCTTTGGTAGAGTAAGTCATGTTTACATAACAATACGCTGTATAATAATTAGGTAACCACTCTGATTTTTCAGCGCTGGCAATACGTTCGAAGTTGTTCGCCAAGTTTTGCAATTTTGCGCCATCACGTGTGGTGTCTAATGCAGCAATGTTTTTTTCCATCGCGGCAATGTATTTCGGATTTTGTGCTTCTGCAAAAATCGCTACACTTAATAGTGCTAGAATTGATAAGGTCTTTTTCATTTTGTTTTCTGATTGTTTAATTGTTGTTAATTTTTTCTATTTTCTTTTGAAATGTTTTTTCAATTTATATGCGTGTATTCTAATTTTATTTGTTATCCGTACTAATTGTTATTATCGATTACTTCTTTCGAACGATTTTGTCCAAACGATAAAAATAAGCCTACAAAGAAAAAGCGTTTAGCAGGAGGCGTTATTGCTGCACTTTGTTTTCCATCGTACGAGTAGCGGTATCCGAAAATTTGCTCATTGCCAATCGTGTTGGTTACTGAAAATGCTAACACTGCAAAACAATTTTTTATTTGTCGCAAGTAGGCGCCATTGATTCCCAATGAATGATAATCAATGGTTCGGTCACTCATAAATTCCGGGTTGTTTGGATTGTAGTATGGTCGACCGCTTGCATAGGTGTAGGTGAATCCACTGCTCAAGTTTAATTTTTCAAAAAACTTTTTGAATACCAGTGATGCTGTATGTTTTGCCGCAAATGGTGGTGTCACTTCTTTGGGATAGTTTTGGTATTTGCGTTTTGTTTCTAAATAGGTATACGAAATCCAATAATCTACACCTTTGATGGTTTTTTTATCTCTCCAAAAAACATCTAATCCTTGTGCATACCCATATCCTGAATTGGTTGAATCGTTTAGGTTGGTAAGATTATCGTATTTTTTATAATAGATTTCGGCACGCAAGGTGTGAAAATCATCCACACGCTGAATGTTCGCGATGTAATGTGTTGCTTTGTTGTAGCCGGGAATCTGCGGATAAAACAAATAGGTTCTGTCCGGTTTTTGATAAAACTGTCCGTACGCCAATGAGAGCTGACTTTTTTCTCCCACTTTATATGCAACAGAAGTACGCGGAGAAATTACATATTCTTTTTCTAAGGTAGAATGCTCACCACGGGCACCTGCACGCCACACTAATTTTTGTGTAATGTAAATATCTGCTTCTACAAATTGTGCAGAGTAGTTATCATAAATTGTATTTCGGATATGGTATCCATAACCTGATGCTGCACCATCAATTTTTACATCGTCATAGGTGTATTGGTATTCTGCACCGATGCGGAGCATGGATAATTTTCCGATGCCTCTGCTAAATACAATTCGTCCTTGTGTCATGTCACTTTGTGAACGGATGGAATCGGTCCAGGTGCGTATGTTATCCACATTGGTGCTGTAAGATGCGCCAATGTTCATTAAGAGCTTTTCACCCAAACGTTCTTTATAGGTAAGGTTGGTATATACATCGGAGTTATTTAATTCGAATAAATTTTTGAATCCGTTGGTGCTATCGATGCTGAGTGTTTTAATTCCTAAATCCGAAAGGTTAAAATACCCGTAAAATTTGAGCATTCCGGTGGTAGAAGTTTTTTTACGGAAGTTCAGAGAGCCACCGGAAAATTGTGGCGCTCTGGTATATTCGGGAGTTTGTTTGACTAATTTAAAATAAGGTAGTAGGTTGGCATAGTTCAAATCAAATCCAACACTCATGTTTTTTTCCTTCCATAATTTATTATAACCTCCACCAATACCTACGGATGAAATAGCAAGAGTAGAGGATGTTTGTGCTGGTAAATCTTGTGTTTCCAATGCTAATACCGATGACATTCCTTGTCCGTATTGAGCCGAATATCCACCGGTACTAAAAACTGTTCCTTTAAATAAGAAAGGAGAAAAGCGTCCACGCGAGGCGATATCGGGAGCAGCGCTGAAGAATGGTTTATTTACGACCATTCCATCGATGATGGTTTTTGTTTCACTTCCGTCACCACCTCTCACAAAGAGTCCTTCCGACTCACCCACTTGTTGTGCACCCGGTAATGTTTTTAAAGCTCCCACAATATCTCCTTGCGCACCGGCAGTGGTAACAATGTCGAGTGGTTTTAATACGGTTGTTTTTTTCTCATCGCTGGCTTCAATGGTTCCTGCGGAGATGGTCACCACTTTTAATTCGTTTAAGGATTCCTTCATGGTGGTGTTAAATGTGAAATCGATGCTTGTGAGTTTGATCTTTTTTTCAATTTGTTCAAAACCGATGAAGCTGCAAACGATGATAACGTCTCCAGTATCTGCCGCGGTGAAGGAGAAGGTTCCATCCGCACCGGTAGAGGCACCATCATAGGTGTCTTTTATAAAAACGTTCACTCCGGGTAGGGGTTGTTTTTTCTGGTCGAGGATTTTGCCGGAAACTTTGGTTTGCGCCAATACTCCTTGGAAACTCAATAGAATCAATGTAAAGGTGAATAAAATACGATTCATAAACGACTTGATTTATGTAAATATTTGACAAATGTAAATTAGTTTATAATATAAACCAAAATTATTTTCAATTATTTTTGTCGTTTCTGACCTCATCCAACCCTTCTCCAATAGAGAGGGGCGATTGCTCCGATTGCGCAGCGTCATTGCGAGGAACGAAGCAATCTCTCAAGATGAAGACTAGCGTGACCAATGGGCTGAGATTGCTTCGTTCCTCGCAATGACGGCTTCAAAGGATTTCCTTTTCCGAAGCGAAATCCTCAAAAAAATATTTTTTCAAACAAGAATATTTACTATTTTTAATACGTTTAATTAAAAGGTTTATAACATGAACATAGAAGAGACAGGAAAGCTGATAGAAAACAGTATAGCCGGATTAAAATTGGATGTAGCGGCTAGTCGCGGGGCAAAACCCGGACAATGGTCCATTAAGATTAAAGATGCAAGTGTTTGGATTGATGTATTTGATTTTTCAACCACTCCCGGAAAATTTTATTTACAAGTAATGAGCCCGTTGTGCGCAGTACCGGATAAAAAGAAAGATGAATTTGCATGGGATCTTTTGGAGATTAACTACAAGATGTATGGCTCTTGGATGTGTAAAAAAGAAAACTGGATTTATGTTTTGAGTTTGCGCGAAACAGCAGGATTAGATCAGTCGGAAATTGATGCTACTTTGGACAGAGTTGGATTTTATAGCAGCGACTATTATAGTAAACTAACATTTAAGTACGAAGGTTGCTGGTTGCCAAAAGCACCTGGTGATATTACACCAGGTACTCCTAAATAATTATATCTTAAACATATTTGCTAAATGAATACACTACTCCCTCGATTCAGTAAACTAAGTATGGTTGCACTACTCGTGTCTGCTATTTTTCTTTTAGATGGCTGTGCGCCAAAGCCAGGTTGTGGGAACAGACGCGACCATAGAAGACGGAAAAAAAGTGTGAAACGCTTTGCACCAAGCATGAGTTATCAAATAATTAACGATAGAACTAAAGTTCTTTTTGGATAATAAAATGAATCAAACAAAAAACCCAAACATTCCTGTTTGGGTTTTTGATTTTATTTTGTAGTTCTGATATCTCCTTCTTTGATTGGTCGGAAAGCAGTTCTTCTGTTCTTTTGGTGTTCTTCCTCAGTAGTTGCTTTAGGGATTAACAATTTGGTTTCTCCATACCCTTGAGGTAACAATCGTTCTTTAGCAATACCTTTCGAGATTAAGTAGTCGACACAGGATTTTGCTCGCTCCTGTGATAATCGCATATTATATGCATCTCCACCACGCTCATCTGTATGTGAATTAATCTCAACCGTTAAGTTGTTGTTCAAGTTCAAGAAGTCAGCTAAGTCATCCAAAATCTTTTTAGAAGCCGGACGTAAGGTTGCTTTATCCAAATCGTACTCAATTCCTGGAATCACAATATCGCCTGAAGGAATTGGAGATAAGAAGAAATCTTTTACTAAATGCGCAGATTCTGTTAATCCCAAAGTGGTTACGTTTCCTGCATCACCAAAGAATTTATTTTTCTGTGCTTTTAGATACAGTTCCATTCCTTCGTCTAATGCAGTAAAATAATTACCATCTGCATCAGTAAACAAGAAGAATGGCTCTTTATCTCCACGGATATCTTTTAATGTAATCATGGAGTTTGCAATCACCTGATTCGTTTCAGCATTGTAAACCGTTCCTTTTAAATCAAATACCAATGGATCTTTTTCAATGGAATAAATTTTTAAACAAGCACCACCTGTACAATCTTTACATTCTTCGCGGTCGGATGTTAAGAAGCCTGCACGCTGACTACGCTCTAAAACAAAGTAGGAATCTTCCTTGCTAGAGTTGAAAGGTGCGCCCATATTTTTGGGAGCCGACCACAATGAATCGCTGTTATAAGATGATTTGAAGATATCCAATCCACCAAATCCAGGATGACCGTTAGAACTGAAATACAAGGTTGAAGTATAATAATGAAAGAAAGGTGTCACCTCATCTTCTGATGTATTAAACAAAGGACCCATGTTGATTGGTGAACCAACAGGACGACTATCATCATCTAGGTTCACATACCATAAATCCATTTTCCCAAAACCACCCGGGCGGTTGGAAGAGAAATATAAAATACTTCCATCTGGAGAAAGAGAAGGATGCATGGTTTTATAGCCTGCAAGGTTTACGTTGTCGTTTAATTTTTCAGCACCCAACCATCGATCGTTCATGTTTTTTGAAAGATAGATTGCACATTCGTTTTTGTTGGTGGTTGACCAACGGGTGAAGAAATAATTACTTCTGTCTAAGGTAAGGAATCCTGCACCTTCGTGCATTTCTGTGTTTGCCGGTCCGGATACTTTTGCTAATTCAGTCCAGCCACTATTTGTTTTCTTTAAAGTATAAATGTCGCAAACATATTTCGGATCTTGTTTTTTTGGATCAAGAACGGTGTTGCCGTCACGTGCAGTGGTAAACTGAACGGTGTTTGCATCGCCATAATAGTTCACAGCGAAACTAGCTGTTCCGGAATTGAATAACGAATCTTTTATTTTGGTAACGATAACACCTGTTTTGTTATTAGCAGTATCTGTTGCCAAATAACAGCCAGCAATTTTTAATTTCGATTGTTTGAACATGGCAGAATCTTTTCCTTCTGCTTCGGTCATCACTTGCTCAAATTGATACGCAGCACCCGGATAACGTTGATTTTTCATCAATGCATCACCATACCAAAAACGTTCGTAAGGATAATCCGTTGGTTTATTGTCTACTGATTTTTTAAACCAAATTTCAGCATTTGCATAATCGTGGTTTAAACGATAGCTGTCTGCAATTTGATGAATCGCATATTGTTCGGTAGGGTCAGAAGTAGTAATAACGGTTGTGTCTTTTGGAACACTTGCGCTGTCCTTTTTAATTTTTTTAGGAGGTGTATACGGTTTTGCTTCGTATGGGCGTGTATAATCTACAGCTGTTCCTTTGTCTACTACTTTTAAATAGAAAGTAACAGCAGTTTTATAATCTCCGTTTTTGTAAGCTGCATCAGCATATTCCAACCATTCCCTTTTGCTTTGAGCAAAAGTAGATACAGTCACAAACAGGAATAATAAGGCAATAATATTTTTCGTGTTTTTCATAACTACAATCTTGGACAGTTTGCTAAAGGGTTCGGTTTGCTTCTGCGGGCAACATAGGTTAAAGAAATTTCAAAACCTCCGCGTTTGTTCGAAACCTGTTGCAATGAAGAGGTGTTGATATCGTAGCTGATACGAGCGGTATAACTACCTTTCTTTAAACCTGCTTCAATAATGGCTGCATCTTTATTACGATACGTTGGTCCGAAGATCAAATACGTTTCTGAATCTTTTAGGAAGTAATGCAACAACAAAGTAGCCGTTAATTCCTGGTCGTTGATTTGTTTCATATAAATGAACTTTGGCAACAACTGAATTTTTTCATTGATGTTAACTTTCACACCACCATGTGCATAATAGCGCAATGGTAATTTGTTTTCTTTATCAAAGAATGATTCGGTAGGCTGTGTTAAATGGAATGCAGAAAAACCGATGAATGGATTAATGCGTGAATTTTCTTTTGCATAATAATACAAGAAACCAGCGTTGATATCGTGAATCGTAAAGTTGGAGTTGGCAAATGTTTCACCGCTTGCGATAGAAGCATCAAAGCCACCATCATTTGCGGTAGTGTATTGATTTCCGAAAGACAATTTACTTTGGTCTACTGCTTTGTTTACAATACCACCTTGAACACCTAATGCTAAGTGATGGTTTTTCTTTTTATCGAAAACAACATCGTAGCCAACAGAAAGCAATGCACTTAATGCATTGTAATTTCCTGCACCGGCACGGTAATTAAAAACTTGTAATCCGATACCGAATTTTTTTACAGGCATGTCGAAAGACAATCCGGCAGTGGTATATGGTTTTGTTGCAACGGCCATCCACTGTGTACGGTAATGTCCGTGTATACGATATTTCCCGTCAAACATTCCTGTCATTGCAGGATTGAGAAACATAGGAGGAGCATCGTATTGCGACAAGTGAAAATCTTGAGCTGAGGCTACTTTTACAACAAGTAAAAGCACCATCGCGAGTAGTGATTTATTCATCGACTTTAAAAATGGAGTATGTAAAATATGTTTCATATTAATTCTTCTCAACCTAATGTATTATCGAAGTAAAGTAACGTCACCCGAAATTTTATGTTCCTTATCGTCTTCGGTTACTCCAATAACGGTGTATACATATACGCCTAATGCTTGGTCAATACCTTTACGTTTACCATCCCAACCAACACACGTATGTCCGCCACAATCGGTCGCATCGGTGCTTTCAAAAATCAATTCACCCCAGCTGTTGTAAATTCTGAATTCAATTTTTTTGAATGGACCACCATAAACAAAGAAGATGTCGTTTTCACCATCACCATTCGGACTGAATCCTGTTGGAACATCCGGAGGCATGGAGATTACTTCTGTTCTGCAAGTAGTATCTGTACAACCGTTTGCATCTGTTACAATTAAACAAACATCATAATATCCACCGGCACCATAGGTGTGAGAAGGATTTTGTAAAGTAGATGTTGAATCGGAAGAGCTATCACCAAAATCCCAGAACCATGAAATGGCGCCATTGGTGGATTGGTCCGTAAAGTTGATTTGCTGATTGACATTTCCTGTAAAGTCGTCAGAAGTAAATACGGCAGCTGGTCCGGGTAATACCACTACCGACTGAACCACCGTATCGATACATCCTTGAGAGGAGGTTACAATCAATTGCGTATTGTATGTTCCGGCAGTTGGGAAATTGTGAGAAGGATTTTGAATCGTTCCGTTTGTACTTCCGTCACCATAGGTCCAGTTCCAAGTAGCAATGGTTGCTCCACCCCCAACTGTTGAAATGTCTGTATATACTGTTCCGTCATCCAAACAAATTCCGTTTGCATTAAAGTTTGCAATCGGTTTTTCGAATACGTTTACAATTTGATTAAGTGTATCCACACAACCATTGTTTGAAGTAACAATCAACGAAACGTTGAATGGTCCGCCTGTTGCATAAATATGTGTTGGGTCTTCCAAAGTACTTGTTCCGGAATCGCCAAAGTTCCAATTCCATGCAACGATTGTTCCTACAGTGGTTGAACCATCAGTAAAGGAAACGGTGTCTTGCGGACAAGCACTAATGCTTGAGAAGGCTGCCACCGGTGATGGAATCAACGTTACATTGATGGTGTCTGCATTGGAGCGACAACCACCATTGTTGGTAGAGGTAAAGATTAAAGTCACGTTTCCTGCAAGATCATCAGTCGGGCTCGGTAAATATACCCCATTGATGGTGGTGTCATTTGGTGAGAAAGAACCACTTCCGGTTGTTGACCAAATACCAGTTCCGGTGGTAACGTTTGCATTCAAGTTAATTGGATTGCTTGCGCAGGAGCTATCTGCTGAAGTGATTAAAGCGATTGGTGTTCCTGTGAAGGTAACAATAACGGTATCACTCGAGGCGATACAATTTCCGTTTCCAGTTGTTGCAAGATAGAGCATCACCGTGCCTGCCGTTGTATCAGCTGTGCTCGGGATGTAATCGGTACATAAAGATGTCGGACTTGTAAATGTTCCGGATCCTGTTGTTGCCCAAATACCTCCGGAAGCAACGGTGATGGTTGCACAAACTGGAACACTTGCGGTGTCTTTACATACAAACAAATCTGGTCCGGCCGTAGCAGTTGGTCCGGCATAAAAACTAATAATAACTTGATCTGTATCTGCAGGGCAGAAAGCATTGGCATAGGTAATCAACTCCAATGTATCAGCACCTGCTAAGATAGCTGCAGCTGTTGGTGTATACGTTGCGTTTAATGTGCTGTCGGTTGGGTTGAATATACCACTACCGCTCCAAATACCGCCTCCTGCATTCAACACTGTTCCACCCAATGTGATGGTAGAGTTGTTGGTACAGCTGATGGTATCACCACCGGCATTCGCAATCGGGTTTCCTTGAATGGTAACCGGATAGGTAATGGTGTCTGAGCATCCTGCAGCAGTAACTGTAATTAAGCTAACATTATAGGTTCCACCGGCAGCATAAATATGAGTGGGGTCTTGAAGGGTACTTGTTCCGAAATCTCCGAAGTTCCAATTCCAGCTGGTGATGGTACTACCCGGATCGACTGAAGAGGTATCATTGAAGCTAATTGGCAAGCCCATACAGTTGGGTGCATTATGACTAAAGTCGGAGATCACGTAGGAGATGTTTACCAATTGTGTCATGGTATCTGCACAAGGCGTTCCATCATTGATAATTAAAACAGCTGTATAACTTCCTAAACCAGGATACGTATGCACCGGACTGGTAACAGTAGAAGTTGGTGAACCATCACCAAAATCCCATAAATAGGTATTGGCAGCAGGAGTTGTTGTATTTGAAAAGGTAATGGTTGTTCCGTTACATGCTCCACCAGAGCTAAAGCTGGCGACAGCAAGAGGTGGGCAGTTTACAACGTTGAATTGGAAATCTCGTAAAATCTCTCCGATTTTTACTCCGTTACGCCATTCTTCGCAACGCACACCGGCCACAAACTGACCTAGAATAGGAGGGACACCGTTGATGATACCACTAGGACTGACTGTTAATGAAAACGGGGTGGCGGCATCGAGCGGATTGTTGGCACCATAGGTGCTGGACCAAGTAACTGAAGGAGTAGACCAAACGCAACCGGGATAGGTAATTGCATTGTCATCGAAAGGCGTATAAAGCGAATAAACTAATGAGTCACCATCAGAATCAGTCGCACTGTGATCAACGAACATGTTGTTTCCTTGACAAACAAATACGGGAGGAGGGTTTACCCATTTCGGACTGCTGTTTGCAATTACGACTCCGTTGTCAGGAATATGCGCATACCATGTTTCACCAGCAGATAAAGGAGCGACAATATTTAGTAGGGTTGAGTTTCTGCAACAATATTGGAAATATAAATCGTATCCACCTGGAGTTGGAGGTAATCCTGTAACAACTTGAGTATAGATTGCTTCTTCTAAGCAGATGCCTGGATTTACTGCGCAGGTATCGATGTTAGGAGGTACTAAGGATGCACCCGGGAATGGAATTGTAATATCCGGTAATGCAGTACCACCACAGTTTCTTCTCACCTCAATAGTAACAGGGTTAGGGAACGCAGCACTTCCTGGTTTACAATCGCGGTAAAGCTTTAGTGTAACACGGTAAGTAGAGCCACCCAATTGTTCATATGTTAATGATCCACCCACAACGTGAGTTGCATTTGAAACAAATGGTAGAAGGAAGACAAAAATAATTAGGAGAAGTAATTTATTCTTCATTCAAATAGTGTTTAGTCGTTATACAATTACGAAATGTAAATGTAATAAAAATTTTGTTCGGGCAAATTTTTATCTTCAAAATTGTCAGATTAATGATAAAAAAGCTTAGTTTTGACTAAACTTATGACACATTTAGCATGAAAAAAATTCTACTTACTACTCTTATTTTCGGGGCCATTTCTTTTATTACAAAAGCTCAGATTAATATTCAATGGCAAACGCGTTATACCAGTGCAGGAAGCAATATCGATAGGGCAGAGGATATGTTTGTGGATGCTGCAGGGAATGTGTATGTGACTGGATTAGGGCTTGGTGCCAGCGGAAACTTTGATTATGTAACCATTAAATATGATCCTGCAGGTGCTCAATTGTGGAGAACGGAATACAACGGACCAGGTAACAGTTTGGATGAAGCTCATGCGATTACTGTGGATGCTTCAGGAAATGTATATGTTACCGGTTGGAGTTATGGTGGTGCGGGAACAGGGTATGATTATGCAACTGTAAAATACGATGCTGCCGGAGTTCAACAATGGGCTTCTCGTTACACAAATGTTGCAGGGGCAACCGATGAGGCTTGGGATGTTGGAGTAGACAATGCAGGAAATGTATTCGTAACCGGAACAAGTGATGGATCAGGTTCTAATAGTGCAGCGACTACAGTGAGATACAATTCTTCCGGTGTTCAACAATTTGCTAATCGTTTTGAAGGTGGAGGAGCATCTATTGATGCCGGATTTTCTATTTATGTAGATGCTGTTACCGGTGATTCTTATGTGGCAGGATATACCTATCAAAGTGCTGCAAACGATTTTAATTTTCTTACAGTAAAATACAATTTGGCAGGTGCTCAGCAATGGGCTTCCCAATATAACAGTCCGAGTGCCAACTACGATGAAGCACGCGCAATTGCTGTAGATGCTTCCGGGAATGTTTATGTTACCGGATATTGTCAAACATTGGTGTTGACAGATTATGATTATGCAACTGTTAAGTATAACTCTGCAGGTGTTCAACAATGGGAGCAACGTTACAATGGAACCGGAAACGATTATGACAGAGCCAACGCAATTGCATTGGATGCTTCCGGAAATGTATATGTTACAGGAAAAAGTGTTGGTGTAGGAAGTACCGCTGAAGACGCATTTACAATAAAATATGATAATGCAGGGGTTTCTCAATGGACAGCCAGATATAACGGTCCGTCCAACGGATACGATGAAGGAAAAGCTATTGCACTGGATGCTTCCGGAAATGTTTATATTACCGGGTATTCGTTTACTACCGGTGCAAACAACGATTATTTAACGATTAAATATGATGCAACAGGAGCACAAGAATGGTTAACAAAATACAATGGTACGGGTAACAATGCCGATCAAGCAGCGGCTGTTTCTGTAGATGCTATCGGAAATGTATTCATAGCCGGAATGAGCCGTGGATTAGGTTCTAACGAAGATTATGAAACGATTAAATATTGTCAGTTAAAATCGGATGCAGGTGTGGACACGACCATCTGTAATGGTAGCTCTGTTCAGTTAAGTGCTTCTGCACCCGGTGCTGTAAGCTATTTGTGGACTCCAGCATCCGGATTAAATTTTACAAATATCGCCAACCCGATTGCGAATCCATCGGTTACAACTACCTACATTGTTGCAATTACAAACGCAAATGGTTGTACGGATAACGATACGATTGTTGTGAATGTGGTTCCACTTCCTTCACCAAGTATTAGCGCAAGTGGTCCTACTTCTTTCTGTAATGGTGGTTCTGTTACCTTAACTTCTGCAGCAGGAACTTCTTATTTGTGGAGCACTTCTGCATCCGATACATTGGCGTCAATTACAGTTTCTACTTCCGGAACTTATTCTGTTACCATCACCAACGGAACAGGATGTACGGCAACCGCTTCACAAACGGTGACTGTGTTTTCATTGCCACCAATTAATGCAGGTCCGAATGACAGTACTTGTTTGAGTACAAACGCAAATTTATTGGCTACAGGTGGTGTTTCTTATGTGTGGTCGCCTGCTGGTTCATTAAGTGATCCGAACATTGCAAACCCTGTTGCCGGTCCAACCGTTACAACAACGTATACGGTTGTTGGAACAGCTACCGGTGGTTGCACCAATACGGATTCTGTTACAATTTATGTGATTGGAAATCCTGGTTTACCAACGTTAACGCAAGGCATCGATTCGTTGATGTGTTCTCCTTCTTATTTTGCTTATCAATGGTATTTCAATGGTTCACCTGTTGTTGGTGCTACTACTCAAAATTTCCAATTTACCGGAAATGGAAATTATTATGTAGAGGTGTTTAATGCATTGGGTTGTTCAACCGTTTCTGCAGTGTTCAATATCAATAACTATGGAATTGTAGAAAATGAAAATGCATTGTTGTTGAGTGTCTATCCAAATCCTGCAACAACCGATTTTACATTGGAATTTCAAATGGAAAAATCGGAGCAAGTAAAAATGAATGTGATGAATGTAACCGGACAATTAATCTATTCAGAAGAGATGGATGGTAATCCGGGCATCAACACAAAAAATATTAACATCGCTGAAATTGCAAACGGAATTTATTATTTGCAAGTGATTACAAGTGATAATGTAGTTACGAAAAAGATTATAAAAAATTAGAAATTTGTAACATTGCTCCGAAGGAGTCCCTTTGGGAAAAATTAAAAAGTCGTTTAGAAAATTTCTAGACGACTTTTTTTATTGTTAAAAATGATATATTTTCTTTTCTTCACTCGGAACTAATCTTTCAATTTTCCAATCTAAACTGCTTCAGAAACGACTTCCTTCACTTCAGGAATCATTCGTTTTAATAAACCTTCAATTCCTGCTTTTAGTGTTATCGTAGAGGACGGACAACCGCTGCATGCACCGCGCAATTGAACAGTAACAATCCCATCGATAAAACTTTTGAAAGTAATACTTCCGCCATCGCCTTCAACAGCCGGACGAATATATTGTTCCAGTGCTTCAACAATTTTTACTTCTACTTCTGTTGTTGGAGCAGCATGTTCTGTAAATACTTCTTTTTTCTCTGTGAATGTATTGTCAATCGCAACTTCGGTTTTTGGTAATTCAGTAATAACAGGATGGCCTTCTGAAATATACACACGAATAAAATCACGTAACTCGAATGTGACTTCTTCCCATTGAATGGCATCAATTTTTGTGATGGTTACAAAATTGGCCGCCATAAACACTGCTTTTACAAAAGGAAATTCAAATAGTTTTGCTGCCAATGGAGAACCTTTGGTTTCGGCTTTTGTTAGATATTGTGCGGTGGCACCATCGTGTACCAACAATTGATTGGCAACAAACTTCATGGATGAAGGATTGGGAGTGCTTTCGGCATATATGATAATCGGCTTTTTAACGATTGTGTCCATCTTTTCAGTAATTTTGAGGTGTTATAATAGTACAAAGGTACATAAAAGTAAGTGTTGTAAGATTCATGAAGAGAAAAATAGATTTCTTAATTATTGGTTCTGGTATTGCAGGATTAAGTTATGCGCTGAAAGTGGCGAAACATGGAAAGGTATGCATGATTACCAAAGCCAATGAGGATGAGAGCAACACCAAGTATGCCCAAGGAGGAATTGCGGCTGTGATGTATAGTCCGGATAGCTACGAAAAACACATACAAGATACCTTGATTGCCGGTGATGGAATTTGTGATGAAGAAATTGTTCGCATGGTGATTACCGAATCTACCGACCGCGTAAATGAATTGATTGCCTGGGGCGCTAAATTTGATAAAACAGCAAGTGGTGAATATGATTTGGCGAAAGAAGGCGGGCATTCCGAACATCGTATTTTGCATCATAAGGACAATACCGGATATGAAATAGAACGTGCATTATTAGCGGCAGTGCATCAACATCCCAACATCGAAATTTTAGATCATCATTTTGCGATTGATGTATTAACACAACATCATTTAGGAAAAGAAGTAAACAGCCGCACCCCTGATATTGAATGTTACGGAGCGTATGTATTAAATTTGCGAACCAATAAAATTGAAACCATTCTGGCGAAAACCATTTTAATGGCAACCGGTGGAGCTGGACATGTATACAGCACTACCACCAATCCAACCATAGCAACCGGTGATGGTGTAGCGATGGTGTACCGGGCGAAAGGACAAGTAGAAGGAATGGAATTTTATCAGTTTCATCCAACATCTTTGTATAATCCGGGAGAGAGTCCTTCGTTTTTAATTTCAGAAGCGGTGCGTGGTTTTGGTGGAATTTTAAAAACGATTGACGGGAAAGAGTTTATGCATAAATACGATGCACGCAAATCGTTAGCCCCGCGTGATATTGTTGCACGTGCGATTGATAATGAAATGAAAACACGAGGAGATGATTATGTGTATTTAGATTGCCGTCATTTAGACAAAGAAGAATTGATAAAGCATTTCCCTAACATTTATCAGAAATGTTTGACATTGGGAATTGATATCACCAAAGATTTTATTCCTGTTGTGCCGGCTGCACATTATATGTGTGGTGGAATAAAAGTAGATCAACATGGTCGCAGTAACATTCATCATTTGTATGCCATAGGTGAATGTTCTTCAACTGGTTTGCATGGAGCAAATCGTTTGGCATCCAATTCGTTGTTGGAAGCGGTTGTGTATTCACATCGTGCAGCGTTGGATGCTGTGGAGCAGGCAAAAAAAATAAATTTCTGTGAAGCCATTCCTGATTGGGATGCAGAAGGAACTGCACATCCCGAGGAAATGGTATTGTTGATTCAAAGTTTAAGAGAAGTGCAAGCAATTATGACCAACTATGTTGGAATTGTACGTTCGGATATCCGTTTGCAACGTGCTTTTGATCGTTTGGAAATTTTGTACAAAGAGAATGAAGCCTTGTATTTAAAAACAATTATCTCTCCGAAATTATGTGAGTTAAGAAACATTATCAATGTTGCTTACATCATTATCAAACATGCGCGAAAAAGGAAAGAGAGTAGAGGGTTGCATTATACGGTGAATTATCCAAAGGGTGCGGATAGCAAATTGTAACTTATTTTCCTCTCGATATTTGAATGCCATTTCCTAAAGCATAAGCTGTTACATCACCATCATCACTGTAGGTTGGTTTTACTTCCACATCTCTGCCGGTCATTTTGCTGATACCTCTCGTAACAATTTGTGCGAAGTCCCAACCCGAGAAACGTTTAACGCGACCATTTTTCTTTTGTATGGCAAGGGTTTCTTCATCCAATGTTTTTTCTTTTATTTTTTCGGTTGCTAATTCACGCAATGAAAGGTAACCTGTTGATGCACCAATAGTTTTTGATTTTCCAATGATACTTGCAATGGCATCGTTGTTTGTTGGTTCAGTTGCAGTGTTTGGTTTGTTTGTTTGCTCGTTGTTTGCCAATAATATTTTTTCTTGTTCAATTTCTTTCTTGTTCTCAGGGATGTTCACTGCAATTGGTAAAATGGGTTGTTCGTTTACATTAACAGGTGTTTTAGCGATGCTGTCGTTGTTGCGTTTGTTTTTAATAATCGATGAAGTTGTTGCAGCCATCTGATTTTTTATGGATGGATTATTTTCAATTGGCTGAATGTTTTTTATTACCGCGGTTGAATTATTGTTTTCAACAGGAGCAGTTTTTGTTTCATTTGTTTTGTCCGCAAAGGTTTGTTCTTGTGTGGTGCTGTTGTAGAGGAAGAACATTCCAATTAACAAGGCAATGGAAGCGGCAGCGGCAACATAAAAGTAGAACGGAATAATTTTTCGTTCTTCACGTTTTAATTCTTCTTTGTTTTCAAAAACGATGGTGGTGTCGGCAACCAATTTTGTTTGTTTGTACAAACTGTAATTGTGTTGCATTTCTGCATCAACAGCTAGTTGTTGATTTAAGAAGATGTTTTCTTGCTTGGTTAATAGACCCTCCATGGAGGCAATTAACAAATCATCTGCAGTGGATTTTTGTAATGCTTCTTTGTTTTCAAAAACGATAGTTGTGTCAGCAGGCACTCTTGTTTTTTGAAATAATTCAAGCTCTTTTAAAAACTGGGGATGTTGTTTTATAAATGCGTCTAATAAATTTTTTTCAGCAGGTGTTAGGGTGTTTTCAATACTTCGAATGAAGTACTCTTCTCTGTTTTCTAGTGTGATTTCTTTTTTCAAAGAAGATTTTTGATCAAACGAAATAGTTGATAAGTCGTCTAAAGTAACATTCTCAAAACTTTCAAATTCTTCTCTAAGCTCGGGGTGTTGTTCAACAAACAATAACAAGTCAGCCACCTGTTGAGGTGAAAGATTTCCTTCGTGGTAATCAAGGAAAAATGCTTCGTAGTTATTTTTGTTAATGTTCATAGACCTCACCCTAAATCCTCTCCAAAGGAGAGGGACTTTTTGATTTGATTAATTATTTACTTTTTGTCTTTTCATTTTTAATACCCTTCTCACCAAACGCCCCTCTCTTATCGCGAGGGGATTATGGGGTGAGGTTATATTACGTTTTCCATTGCTCCAATGTAGTTCTTTAAAAACCCACGTGCTCTGAAAATATATACTTTTACTTGTGACTCACTTAAGTTGGTTATTTCTCCAATTTCAGCATAATTATACCCTTCATAATCGCGTAATAAAATTACGGAGCGTTGTATTTCAGGTAATTTGGTTAATGCCTCATTTAATATTTCTTTTAAATCGCTATACTGACGGTTTGAGCTTAAACTATTCAAATTAGCATCCGTCATTTCGCCTTGTTTCTTATCTCTTCGTATTCTATCAATCATGGTACGATAAGCAGTGGTAAACATGTACGATTTTGCGTTTGTACTCTCCACTTCCGACACTTTTAACCACAATTTCTCATATGTATCCTGCACAATGTCGCGCGCCTTTTCAGAATCCTTAATATTCTTAAGGATAAACCGGTAGAGGTTATCTGCATGTAAATCAACGGTTTTGTTGAATTCTTCGACAGTCATTGTAGCGTTTTTGTGCGATTTTCAGGTATAAGACGACTAAGGAACGGTAAAGTTACAGGGATTTGAGATATTTTTTGTAAATTGTATGAATATAAGCCATAGATCATGAAAAAAAATGTAGTGATTATCCTTCTCTTGCTTAATTTTATTGGAGTTCGAGCGCAATCATATATTCCATTTCCATCAAAAATGGTTGTTTATGGCTATTCCCATTATACTTTGTCGATGGGCGACTCCTATTGGGTTCCTCATCGTACTGAGATTAATTTAGACACATTGATCGGAGCTCACCATTATGCAATAGTTTATTCGGGGGTATTGCCTGTTTCAAAAACGGGGGGGATCAGAAATGATACGTTGAATAAGAAAGTATATTTCTATTCTTTTACTACCAATACCGAAAAAGTGTTTTATGATTTTGACCTTTCTGTTGGTGATACTGTGAATGCCACTTCCGGTTTTGGCTTTTATGATCAATTGGTAGTTACAGAAATGCCTCCGATGGCAACATTAGATACTGCATGGGTGACTTCCATTGATAGTGTTTTGATGCCTCACGATGGTCTTTACCATAAACGCTTTCGTTTTAATGGTATTTATCACGGACTTATGCCTCCAGATGCATTAGTTGATACTACCGATCAATATTGGATGCAGCCGGGTGGCCCAGGGAGTATGGTGGTAACTTCACTTGTTGAAGGAGTTGGCCAGTTGTATAATCCGCTTAGTTATTTTGGAGAGTTTGAATATGTCAACAGCTTTCATGTATATTGTGCTTCCATTAATGGAATTCCGGTTGTGACACCAGGAGGGCCTCCTCCGCCATTCATGAGCAACATTTATTGCGATCAGTTATACATGGGTTTGAATGAGGTTTATAAATCCATTAATATTAATGTTTATCCAAATCCAACAACCGGATCATTTCAAATTAAAACAGAACTAGAAATTAATTCAATAGAAGTATTGGATGTTTTTGGAAGAAGAATGTTGTATTCAGAAAATAATCAAACAGAAATAAATATTTCTGATTTTTTGAATGGAATTTATTTTGTTCGAATAAATGATTCGAAAGGGAATTCTGTTGTGAGAAAAGTTGTGAAACACTAATTCCTTGAAGCACTAATATTTTTCTCCGGAGTAATCATCCACCCGCTTTTCGTTTCAATCTCTGCGCTATCGCTTGAGGATTTTCTCTGCAATCGGGGCTATGAAAAATGACAGAGGCTCTTATCTGCCTTAGGGATAGTAGCGTAAATCCTTTTGAGGTACGAAAAAGATTGCAGCGAATAGCCCGACCTGAAAGGGAAGGCCCTAATAATACATAAAATATTTTGGAGCATTTTTATTTCGCTCCGTATTAATCATCCACCCGCTTTTCGTTTCAATCTCTGCGCTATCGCTTGAGGATTTTCTCTGCAATCGGGGCTATAAATATTAATAGGTGATGGATTCGCCTTAGGGATAGCAGCGAAAATCCTTTTGAGGTACGAAAAAGATTGCAGCGAATAGCCCGACCTGAAAGGGAAGGCCCTAATAATACATAAAATATTTTGGAGCATTTTTATTTCGCTCCGTATTAATCCTTCACCCGCTTTTCGTTTCAATCTCTGCGCTATCGCTTGAGGATTTTCTCTGCAATCGGGGCTGTGAAAAATGACAGGAGCTCTTATCTGCCTTAGGGATAGTAGCGTAAATCCTTTTGAGGTACGAAAAAGATTGCAGCGAATAGCCCGCCCTGAAAGGGAAGGCCCTAATACTACATAAAATATTTTGGAGCATTTTTATTTCGCTCCGTATTAATCATCCACCCGCTTTTCGTTTCAATCTCTTCGCTATCGCTTGAGGATTTTCTCTGCAATCGGGGCTATGAAAAATGACAGAAGCTCTTATCTGCCTTAGGGATAGCAGCGAATCAGTTTACTTTTGGAAAACAACCCAATGCTTTTTAGCCCCGATTGAAGTAAAAATCCTTTTTGTTTTTCACAAAAAGATTGGAACGGAAAGCGGGTGTGAGCTGGTTATGAAAAATGTTGGAACTGCTCCAAAAAATATTAATCGTTCAACTTCAACACAGCCATAAATGCACTTTGTGGAATCTCTACACTACCAACCGAACGCATCCGTTTCTTTCCTTCTTTTTGTTTTTCCAACAATTTACGTTTACGTGAAATATCACCACCATAACATTTAGCGGTCACATCTTTACGCATGGCTTTGATGGTTTCGCGGGCAATAATTTTTGCTCCGATAGCGGCTTGAATAGGAATTTCGAATTGCTGACGTGGGATTAATTCTTTTAATTTCTCACACATTTTTTTACCGAAGTCGTAGGCATTGTCGCGGTGAATCAACGATGACAACGCATCAACCGGTTCAGCATTTAAAAGAATATCCATTTTTACCAAGTCGGATGAGCGGTAATCTAACGGAGAATAATCGAAGGAGGCATATCCTTTTGAAATGGTTTTTAGGCGGTCGTAAAAATCGAATACAATTTCACCCAACGGCATTTCAAAAATTAATTCAACGCGGTCGGTGGTCAAATAATTTTGATTTACAATGATACCACGTTTGTTGATACACAAGCTCATGATGGGGCCAACAAATTCGGCTTTGGTAATTACTTGAGCTTTGATATACGGTTCTTCCACGCGGTCCAGTTTACTAGGATCCGGTAAATCGGAAGGATTGTTTACTAATAATTTATCGCCTTTAGCAGTATATGCATGGTAGGAAACGTTGGGAACCGTTGTGATAACGGTCATGTTAAACTCACGTTCCAAGCGTTCTTGAATAATTTCCATATGCAACATGCCGAGGAATCCGCAACGGAAACCGAACCCCAAAGCAGCAGAAGATTCCGGCTCCCATGTTAAGGAGGCATCGTTCAATTGCAATTTCTCCATGGAGTAACGTAATTCTTCAAAGTCTTCGGTATCCACCGGATAAATACCCGCAAACACCATTGGTTTTACATCTTCAAAACCTTGTATGCCTGCTTCGCAAGGGTTGTTGGTGGTGGTGATGGTATCACCTACTTTTACTTCACGTGCATCTTTAATTCCGGAAATGATATACCCTACATCACCTGTATTTACTTGGTTTCGGGGTTCTTGTTTTAATTTGAGAACACCAATTTCATCGGCATTGTATTCGGCACCTGTATTCACAAATTTTACACGTTCTCCTTTTTTAAGAGTACCATTTACAATTTTAAAATAAGCGATAATCCCTCTGAAGGAGTTAAATACTGAATCGAAAATTAATGCTTGCAGGGGAGCGCTGGGGTCACCTTTTGGAGCAGGGATACGGTCAACAATAGCTGCTAATATTTCGTGAACACCGGTTCCAGTTTTTCCGGATGCCGCCATAATTTCTTCGCGTTTACAACCCAATAAATCCACAATTTGATCTTTTACCATTTCGGGCTCAGCACTCGGTAAATCGATTTTGTTTAGGATAGGAATAATCTCTAAATCATTTTCAAGCGCTAAGTATAAGTTAGAGATGGTTTGTGCTTGAATTCCTTGAGCGGCATCTACAATTAACAAGGCGCCTTCGCAAGCAGCAATGGAGCGGGAAACTTCGTAAGAGAAATCTACGTGTCCGGGAGTATCAATTAAATTGAAAATATATTTTTTACCATTTAGTTCATAGTCCATTTGAATGGCATGACTCTTAATGGTGATTCCGCGTTCTTTTTCCAAATCCATATCATCGAGCACTTGCGCTTGCATGTCGCGTTTGCTGATGGTATTGGTATATTCAAGCAAACGGTCGGCAAGGGTACTCTTTCCGTGATCGATGTGGGCAATGATGCAAAAATTTCTAATGTTCTCCATTTTCATGAGACTATGATTTCAAAAGCTGTAAGCGAATTGAAATCATTAAGTCGAATTAATCCCGCAGCAATTGCGGAATCTGTTAATACTAAATTGGTTATCTGTACTTTCTTCTTAAGGAGTGCGAATTTACTAAAATTCTGCCGAATAATATGGAAAAATCCCCCTTCATTCCTTTATAGCTGGGAATGGTACACATTCCACTTTTGTAATCACATATTAATTTGGTTTTTAACCCTCCAAGCCGTTACTTTGCACCCGAATTATAATTTAACTTGTCGGCAGATAGATCTGCAATTACACCTTTATGAAAGTAACTGATCACATCAAACAAGCTCAATCGACCTTGTTCTCCATCGAAATTCTTCCACCATTAAAAGGAAAAAGCATTCAATCTATTTTTGACGGAATTGATCCGTTGATGGAATTTAAACCTTCGTTTGTAGATGTGACCTACCACCGCGAAGAGTATTTGTACAAAAAACGCGAAGGTGGTTACTTGGAAAAAGTAAGCATTCGTAAGCGTCCGGGGACGGTTGGGATTTGTGCAGCCATTATGAATAAATATCATGTGGATGCTGTTCCTCATATTATTTGTGGTGGTTTTAGTAAAGAAGAAACAGAAAATGCATTGATTGATTTGCACTTTTTAGGGATTGATAATGTATTGGCTTTACGAGGCGATTCGATTAAAAGTGAACCAGAGTTTGTTCCGGAGCCGGGTGGACATACCTATGCCATTGATTTGGTAAAACAAATCGGGAACATGAACAAAGGCAAATACATTGATGAAGATTTGGCCGATGTTGCACCCACCAATTTTTGTATTGGTGTTGCCGGTTATCCCGAAAAACATTTTGAAGCACCTAATATGATTTCAGACATGAAACATCTGAAAGCAAAGATTGATGCTGGTTCGGAGTATATTGTCACTCAAATGTTTTTTGATAATTCACAATATTTTGAATACTTGAAAAAATGCAAGGAGCAGAATATTAATGTTCCGATTATTCCGGGATTAAAAATTATTACAACAAAAAAACAAGCAACGGTGCTTCCTAAAATTTTTAAGATTGATGTGCCGCAAGCCTTGTTGGAAGAGATTGAAAAATGTAAAACGGATGCGGAAGTTAAAGAAGTAGGTATAGAGTGGTGCATTCAACAATCAAAAGAATTGATTAAAGCAGGAGCACCTTGTTTACACTATTATACAATGGGAACTTCGGAAGTAACACGAAGAGTAGCGAGTAAGGTTTTTTAAAAAATAAATTAAAAAAAATCCCGCTTCGTAATTTTACGAAGCGGGATTTTTTTATGAATGAATTCGAATGATATTAGTTAGTTAAAACAATTCGTTTGGTATACACTTGCCCGTCAATGGTAACGGCAACAAGATAAATTCCTTTTGCTTTGTTTTTTGCAGCATAATCAATTACATGATTGCCACTGTTTTGATTTTCGTTGACAAGTGTTTCTACTTTGTTACCCAATACATCATAAACGGCTACATTCACAGTTGCATTCTCTTTTAAATCGTAAGAGATTTGTGTGTTTGCGCTGAATGGATTCGGATATGCATTTAAATTGATTTTGTTTTCAATCGCGGAATTTTCATTGATTCCTACAATGGAAGTTCCTAATGTGTATTGTACAAAGTACAACATCATTTCATCGTTGGTTGTTAATCCAAAGAATACAGAAGCAGGACCACCATTGTTAAATTTCGCTTGTTGAATCAAGCCATCTCTTGGATTTACATCCAGCAATGGATCGAATAATCGAACAGGAGGATGTTCCCAATCGTAGTAACCTTGATTGAAGGTGTAGTCGTTGTTGTAATATCCTTCATACACTTGCGTGCCGGTACTTCCGCCTGGATTTCTTAAAAAGATATCGAAGTCCACTCCGTATTTATGTGTATGTGACGAAAGCAACCAAATGTTCCACATGTTTGAAGCACTTGCATTGTAATCTGCTCTTGTAAAGGTTACATCGGTACTGTTGTTCGGAATAAAAATACTGGTGTTGGTAATAATATCGCTGTACATAATTTTAGCAGCTGTTCCTTTTGGTTGTGTGTAGACATTAAAATACACATCGGTAGCTAAAACTGAATCGGGGTTTGAATTAAAGAAGTGGTGATTCAAATCCAATACAGTACTTGTTTCCCATTGATAAGCAGTTGTTATTGGCAATACATCGTTGCGAGATGCTTGGAATGCACTCACCATGGTGTTGTAGCCATCGGAAGAGCCAGCACCGGTTGATGGATTTTGAATACGCAATGCATCGGTAAAGCTTGCTGCAGCACCCGGTAAAAATTTATGGATGATGAAGTGATGTGATTGTGTTGACAAAAACAATTCAATGCGATTTACTTCCAATGTGTCCGGTAAATTCAAATTGTGTTTTAAGAAATATTCTACTTCAGAACTTTCACCTAAAAAGATTTTCCCAACGTGTACTTGGAAAGACCCAGGAGCAGTTGGCAATGGATGTGCAGGAGCAACGCTTGTAATTCCGTACCCGTTATAATATTGATTCACAACCGCAGTATCTACCACAACTCCTGTTTGAGGAGCACCGGCATAAATCCACTGACGGATTAATTCAATTTCTTTGTTTGTTAATGGAGTAGCACCTACGCCATCCGGCATTACATTTCCTTCTGCCGCAGAAACCAATCCATTGTCAGGATCCAAACCATTTTGACATTTACGTAACAAAAAGCTTCTGTGTGGATCACCCGGTTTGATGCGTTTGTCGCCTCTTGCCAATGCAGCAGGATTACTTGGGTTCACATTCACTAAACTGGTGTATACCGTAGCCGAAGGAGCAATTAAATTTAATCCACCAGCAGGGCTACTTGCATCGTGACATGTGGTGCAATTTGCTTGAAAAATATTGTAGATATCGGTGTAGGTTGCTTGAGCTGAAGCCAAAGAGACTTGCAGAACAAAGCCGATAAATAATAACTTAATAAGAGTAGTTTTTTTCATTTGGGATGTTTTAAAATGTTTTGAATTTTAATTGATAGCTAATTTAAGACAATTTGACGAATGGCAAAGCGATTCGTTTAATTTTTTGAAAAAAAAACAGTTGGATAAAACCGATTAAGCTTTCGGTAACATTTTGGCGATGTACTTTCCTACAATGTCAAACTCAATGTTGACAATGGCACCGGGGGTGATTGTTTTGAAATTGGTATGTTCAAACGTATATGGAATGATACAAACGGAAAAGGAATTGTCTTTTGAATTAACCACAGTCAAACTCACACCATTCACACAAACAGATCCTTTTTCAACGGTTACATTGCCTTTTGTGGCATCGTATTCAAATGTGAACGTCCAGCTACCATCAGTTTCTTCCATTTTGGTGCAAACGGCACGTTGATCTACGTGTCCTTGAACGATATGTCCATCCAGTCGGTCGCCTACTTTTAAACAACGTTCCAAGTTGATTACATCTCCTTTGTTGAGTAAACCGATGTTTGTTTTTTTGATGGTTTCGTCAATTGCAGTAACGGTGTAGGTGTCGTTTTGGATGCCAACAACGGTCAAACAAACGCCATTGTGTGCAACACTTTGATCAATCTTGAGTTCGTGTGTGAACAGTGATTTTACGGTAAGGTGTAAATTGCTTTGCTCTTTTTGAATGCCAACAACTTCCCCAAGTACTTCTATAATTCCGGAAAACATATTATTGTGCAGGATTTGATCCTTCTTTGATGATTTGAACAAACCCTTTTAATACACGAGGTTTGATGCCGTCAATACGAATTTCGTTTACGGTACATACATAAAAATAGGTGCCATCAGAACAGAATTGTTTTGTGTCCTTATTTTTACCATCCCATAATACATTTGGATCATCGGTTGAGAACATTTCCAATCCCCAACGATCAAAAATTTTGATGTCGACATCTTTTACAAAACGCCAGTCTGGAAGTGGTGTAAAGAAATCATTTTTACCATCATCGTTTGGAGTGAATACGTTTGGTAATTCGTATTCCGGACAATTGTCAACACAAATTCTATTTACAATTACGCTCTCGTTAGGGGTTAATGCCGAATCAACTGCTGTTACAGCATAGCAGCCTGCTATGGATACAACACCTTCGAAATAATACACCGGAAGTGTATAGCTTGTTAAGCTCATATCCGTTGTGCTATACACCAATTGCATTGGGTCGGTTACATTCGGTGAAAAATAAATATTGATTTGCACCGCATCCTGATCACTACAGAATGTATTTGGGTTTACCCATGTAATGGTATTTTGTGTTGCTTCACAATCCGTTACCACATCAAATGGTGGTGCGCATGGTGGAACAATATCAACCGGGGTTTCACAATTAATTTGTGAATAGTTACGCAATGGTTTAGGAAGTAATGTATCGGAATATTCACCAACGGCTAATATTCTGTAACAATATTCAACTTCGTTCACCAAGCCGGTATCCGCGTATGTTAATGCGGTGGTGCTGTCAATTAAATTGAATACGGTAGAGCCCGGACTGGTTTCTCTGTAAATAAAATATTCATAATTGTTCCAAGGAACAAAATGTTGCCAAGTTAAATTTACTTGTTTGTCGGCAGGCGTAGAGCTTAAAAATACCGATGATGCTGTTTGTGTAGAGCCTTTATAAATTCCGTTTGAATAGAAATCTACTTTAAAGGTATATGGTGTGCCTTCCGTATTTAATCCGTTGCTAACAAATCCGGTATCGGTCATGGCCGTATAAGAACCAAATGTATAAGTTGTTTCCAATGTATATGCTGTAGCCGGAGGATTAAAGCCGGTTGCTTTCATTAAGCGGTATTCGTAAGGTGGCGGATTGATAATGGTATCCAGATTGGCTGAATTACCTATCGGCTTTACCCAGTGTGTCCAAATGGTTCCTGTGCTGGTGTTGGTTGTCATCACACTCACATTGGTCATAATCGGAACATCCCTTACCAATTGGGCACATACGTGATCCGATGCAATACTTTGCGAGCCATCAACATAATAAGCAACAACGATATAGGAATAATCTACGCCATTGATTAAGCCTGCACCACCATTATTATCAATAAAGTTGGTGATGGTATAATTGGTAGTACCAATAAGTGTGTAGCCGGTATAGCTGGGCACTCCTGTTTCACATGGTCCGGGTGTCCAAGGGTCACAAGTGTTTTTTCGATAGATATAAAACTTTTTAAGCGGATTGCTTCCAGTGCTATCGCAGAACGGATAATTCCAGTTGAGGAGAATGCTTGATCCGCTTGGAACTGCTGTTAAGCCAGTTGGAGCAGGTGCAATCACTCGAATAAACATGGATTCAAAATTCACCAAAGGGGTAGACAAATCACCATCCGTTGCTTTAAATGTAATGAGGTAAGGTAATAATTGAAGTTGTGTACAGCTTGGGTTCCAGTTGAAGGTTCCACTTGCAGCTCCAATTCCTGGGAATGAAGTAAAACTTGCAGGTGGTGTTTCGGTTGATAAAAGTGGACCACCGGTTGCTGTAATTGTAAGCAGGTTGGCTTGTGGATCTGTTGCAAAAACATTGAAATTTAAATTGCTCCCAGCAATCACGCAGGTATCGTTTACAGGAGTAAATATCGGAGCATCGTTGATACAAGGTTTTACATCAATTTGCATATCACGTAAAACGGAACCAATATAATAACGCGTTGAGGTACCCGGTAACAAGCGGTATTCCTTGATGACAATTGCTACGTTGTATTCGCAAATCATGGTGGGTACACACCAAACCAAATCACCTGTTAACGGATTGATGCTGCTGGCGTTCATGTTGGGTGGATAACTCCACAAAGCAAGTGGTAATCCATTTGCGTAGCAAACACTTAAACTATAATGCAAACTATCTCCATCAATATCGTATGCACCCGGGTTGTGTTCGAAACAGACACCCACACAAGCATTGTCGATGGGGGGATTGAGCAAAGTGGGTGAATTGTTCTGGACTAAAAAAGGAGAGATCACTAATTCGGTACGAAGGAAGAAAGAAACATCAACGGAGCTAACGATGTTACAAATGCCTGAATTTCTGTTTGGGTCTTCCATACTAATAATGTAGTTACCAGGTCCGGCATAATTATGTTCTGTTTCATAAACGTTGAGGCGAGTATCGATGCCAATCATCACACCATTTTTAAGAGGAGAACAGTCACCTGCTGGTCCATTTACGCGTGGTGCAGAAGCACTGTCGCCATCGCCAAACAATACCATCAATTCGCATTTATCAGTATTAGAAGTAGAGCTAGTTACAAATTTGGTATAGGTGGTGACAATGATTTTATACTTATATGGATTGGCAGTAGTACCAATGTATTTATAAGTGATTTCTCCAGCACGATTATGTGTCGCAAATGCATTGGAAAAACCAATCAAAAGAAGAAGTATGGAGAGTAAATGTTTTTTCATCACAAAGTGCCTCAGAATAAGAACTCTAAATTAGGGATTTTATTTCATATTACCTTGTAAAATAACAAATTTCCCTTTGTTTACAATTGCTCTTTTGTTTGTAAGGCTATAAAAATACATTCCTGCTGAAAGTTCACCTTCATCTAAAGTCGCTAAATTGTTCTTTATTGCGATTGTTTGAATGGTTTGTCCCAACGAATTACTGATGTTCAATTCGTATTCCGAGTTTTGGTCTTCACTCTCAATTTTGAAATTGATAAAACCGCTAGATGGGTTTGGAAATGCTGTTATTGAAACGCTTGGATTATTTTCTTTAATTCCACCCAATACCGATACTTCTGCCCAGACTTCCTGCATGGTTTTCCCAACCAGATAATAGGTGCCAGAAATCTTTCTCCATTCGGAAATACGGATGTCAAATATGTAATAGCAAATCACCATTGGATGATCCCAGGTTACTGTTCCAGATAAATTGTTTATGCTAAACGAACTGCTTGATGGCGGATAAGCATAGAGTACAGTCGATACTCCATTAGCTATTGGTGGAATCAATTCATAATACAAACTATCTCCATCGGGTTCTATTGCTGATGGATTGTAGTAAGAAATGATGCCATTTGCAACACAGATTACAGGAATGGATGTGTAATCGGGTGCATTATTGCTACCCAAGAATGGATTGATAATTAGTTCTGTCTGCAAAAAAAAGGATTGGTTTTCAGAATCAATGAGATTACATATTCCTGAACTTCTGTTGTAGTCTTCAATCGATATTGTATAAATTCCATTACTAGGAAAATCATGGGAAGTTGTATAGAGATTCATCCTTACATTTCCTGTGCATCCACCGATTAATTCTCCGTCATGTGCCGATGGACAATTAACGCTAAGCCCATTAACGCGCTCAACAAGAGCACTGTCACCAGCACCAAAAATAAACTTCAGTTCACATCTGTCTACACTTGTAGAATCTAACCATTTTGTATAAGTCGTTACAATGATTTCGTACCTGTTAGGGAATGAAGCACTTCCTATGTACCTATAGGTAATATCTCCTCCCATATTATGGCTAGCGAAACTAAAGGCAGAAATTGACAGAAAAATGAAAATCAATAATTTTTTCATGGTGTTTTTTTCTATAAAATTAGACCAATAAAGAATGGAAAACAAAACTAAATTTAGGAATTGTATACATGTCTGAAATAAAGGCTATCAAAACAAATTATGCCGCTCCTACGAAGCTCTATATCTGAAATATATTTATTTAATTCGATTTAAAGAAGCAGATGGTCTCATTCAATTGCCAGCGTATTAACAGTATTTTAGATATAATTGTTTTTCGTGTATGTGATAAAAGGGCTTTTTTTTGCTAAAAAATCAATGATTTCGCGCTTTTTCATAATGTAAGATGGCGTATTGTTTTGTCCATGGAATTTTGTCTAATTCTCTGGAAATTAGCAATATAAAATAGTATTAACTAAAACCCTAATGTCATGAAAAAGTTTCTTTTTTTAATTGGCTCATTTATTATAATAAATGTAGCTTCTGGACAAATTTCAAATGGAGGATTTGAAAGCTACAGCTCTCTTCCAACGTGTCCGAGTAACTATGCAATTACGAAAGCGACAAATTGGTATGGTTTAAAAAGTTCATATCCATATTCAAATTGTAACTCAACAACAGATGTGACAAGCACTTTGCCTGATTATTTTAATTCAACAGCGGGTGGTACATCGTCTTGTCAAGTAAGCACAGCGAGAACAGGTACAGGTTATGCGCATATTGAATATAGAGGTTTTGCTCCTACTTCTACGGCAAGTGCGGAGTATATCTATCAGACTGTTTCAGTAACTTCAGGCAGAACGTATCGAATTACAGCCTATGTAAATACGTTAGTTGCCGGCTGGGATCCAATGAATCTTTTTAGTATTACAATGGTGAATACTTCCGTTGGCTCTTCTGCAAGTGCAATTCTTGGGAATGTTAGATCACAGGGCACAGTATTAACTTCATCGACAAGTGTAGCCGGTGGATTTTATCGAGTTGAATACGATTGGACTGCTCCTTCTACAACCACCTATTATCTTGTGATGGGCTGTAATGTATTTTGCAATGATGGAAATTATAGTGATTTGCGACACTTTATAATTGATGATGTTTCAATGAATTGTGCGGCAAATGCAGGAAGTGATAAGTCGTTTACTTGTTCATGCTGTTCAGGAGGTTGCGTTGGTGTTACGATAGGTACTACTGCTTCGGGGTCTACTTATAGCTGGTCACCTACAACCGGATTAGCCTGTTCAACTTGCGCAACAACAAATGCGATTCCAACTTCATCGTTTACAACGTATACACTTACTGTTTCCGGTTCTGATTGTACTACAAGTACGGATGATGTTTTAGTAACAAAGTATGCGAGTTTTAGCTGTTGCCCCCCAAAGAGTATGAATTCAAATTCAGAAGAGGTAATGAGTAAAATGACAATTTATCCAAACCCTAGTAGTGATGGTAAACTTATAATTGATATCAATCAAATTGAGGTTTCAGGAGAGATTGAAGTATTCAATATATCCGGTAAGACTGTTCTCAAGAAAGCAATTTCTTCAAATAATGTAGTTGTTGATTTATCTGGAGAACCCAAAGGAGCATATCGTGTGAAAGCAACAATTAATGGTGAGGTGACAATAAAAAATGTGATTGTAAAATAGTAAATGGAAGAAGGTGTGTTCATCAACACACCTTCTTTTTTTTAGAGATTCTCTTAATAATTAATCACTTGTTCCACCATGTTTGCGGGTAACTCACGGTATTCGTATTGTTGGGTACGCAATTGTGGTTCAAATCCGGCTTCTTTAATGGCATCCTGAATGCCTTTTGCGGTAAAACGGTGAGGTGCTCCTGCCGCTGAAACCACATTTTCTTCCAGCATGATGCTGCCAAAATCATTGGCTCCGGCATGTAAACACAATTTTGCTACATCTTTTCCTACGGTTAACCAACTTGCTTGTATGTTAATGACGTTTGGTAACATGATGCGACTCATTGCTATCATGCGGATGTATTCGTCACCGCTTACATTGTTGGTGATTCCTTTGTGACGTTTCAATAAAGTACCATCGTCCATAAACGGCCAAGGAATAAATGCTAAGAAACCTTTTGCATCTTTTGGCTTTTCGCTTTGTACCTGACGAATCCATACCAAATGCTCAAAACGTTCTTCGATGGTTTCGATATGTCCGAACATCATGGTAGCGGAAGTGGTAATGTTTAATTGATGTGCAGCACGCATTACGTCCAGCCATTCGCGGCCTGTACATTTTCCTTTTGAAATTAATCTGCGTACGCGGTCGTTCAATATTTCTGCTCCTGCTCCGGGTAAACTGTCCATTCCCGCATCTTTCAATGCTTTTAATACTTCCGTATGTGTTGATTTTTCGAGCTTGGTGATGTGTGCAATTTCCGGTGGCCCCAGTGCATGCAACTTTAATTTTGGATATATTTTTTTGATGGAAGAAAACGTATCGACATAAAATTTCAATCCTAAATCGGGATGATGACCGCCTTGCAAAAGCAGTTGGTCGCCACCATATTTAAGCGTTTCATCAATTTTTACTTTATACGTTTCAATGTCGGTGATATACGATTCTGCATGTCCGGGAATGCGATAAAAGTTACAGAATTTGCAATTGGCGGTACATACATTGGTGGTGTTTACATTTCGATCGATTTGCCAAGTTACTTTGCCCGGTTTGCCATTATTGGGAAGTGAATCCGGTTTTTGAATTTTGCGAAGTTCGTTGGCAACAAATATCAATTCGGCAGTAGGTGCATGTTTAAATAAATAAACGCCTTCTTCTTGCGTTAGAAATTCGAAATTTAATGCCCGTTTTAATAATTGTTCTGTATTCATGCCCTTAGAAGTATTGTTTTAATTGGCTTTTTAGCCGGTAGTCGGTTCGTTCGGAATTTCTCAATTCTTTTATTACATTTACTTCCTCAAAAGTAGAAATTATATGACGAATATCTCCAAAAAATCTACACTAAATAACAATGAGAACGTTGTTTTGTTGTGCGGTAAGAATAATAGTTTTAACAACTATGGTTTATCCAAAGTAGAAATCGATTTCATCAAGAATGAAATTAATCAACACGAAAAAAAATCAGTTTGCATTAATCAGCTTCACCGCTTGTTTATTGTGCAGTTGATTGATGCGAAAAAAGAAAAATATCAAACAGCAGAATTGTTGCGCAAGGCAGCCAGCACGATTCATACCTGGATTACAGATGCGAAAAAAGAGTCGGTAACTGTTGTGGATGCTGATGGGAAAGTATTGGAAACCTTAGCATTTGCAGAAGGTTTGGCGTTGAGTAACTATCAGTTTTGAAATATAAAAAAGACAAAGACAAAGAAACACATTCGTTAAAATCGATTTCAATTATTTCGAAAAGTATAAATGCAAAACAAGTTGAAGAGTTGAACATTGTGGTAGAAGCAACTTGTATTTCACGTACGTTGGTGAATGAGCCTGTGAATTTTTTAACGGCAACACAACTGTCAAAAGAATTTCAGAAGTTAGGAAAGTCGGCCGGATTTAATGTGGAGGTGTTTAATAAAGAAAAGATCAAAGCCTTAAAAATGGGCGGATTGTTATCCGTGAATTTAGGAAGTATGGAGCCTCCTACCTTCAGCATTATGGAATACAAACCCCGCAATGCAAAAAATAAACAACCAATTATTTTGGTTGGTAAAGGTGTGGTGTACGATACCGGCGGATTAAGTTTAAAACCCACACCTAACAGCATGGACATGATGAAATGCGACATGGCAGGTTCTGCTGCAGTTGCAGGAACATTGTATGCCATCGCGAAAGCGAAATTGCCGGTTTATGTTATTGGTTTGGTGCCTGCAACAGATAATCGTCCGGGTGAAAATGCGTATGTTCCGGGAGATGTCATCACCATGTTTAATGGAATGACGGTGGAGATGTTAAATGCGGATGCGGAAGGACGAATGATTTTGGCGGATGCATTGTCATATGCACAAAAATACAATCCGAAGTTGGTAATTGACTTAGCTACCTTAACAGGCGCAGCAGTTGCCGCAATCGGAACATCCGGTATTGTAGCGATGGGAACAGCCGATGAACGTACCAAAACAAAATTGAAACAAAGTGGTAATAATGTGTTTGAGCGTTTGGCAGAAATGCCTTTCTGGGATGATTACGATGAATTAATCAAATCGGATATTGCGGATATGAAAAATTTAGGTGGACCGTATGCCGGAAGTATCACTGCAGGAAAATTTTTAGCACGTTACATCAACTACCCTTGGATGCACTTTGATATTGCTGGTCCGGCTTTTTTAACCAGTAAAGATAATTACAGAGTAAAAGGTGGCACAGGAGTTGGAGTTCGACTGCTGTTCGACTATTTGAAAAACAATGCATAAACTTTTTTAATGCGACTACTCAAACTCTCTGCTCTCTTTTGTGTTTTCGCTTTTTTTGTAGCATTTCAATTGCCACCAAAAGAAGGTCTGCCTGCCGGCAGGAAGGTTTCTCTTCTTGTTGCCGAGTATGATGACAATGCCGCAGCAAATAATTTGCAACATTTAGTGAATTATCATTTTGTAGATGGAGCAATGGTTTCGAAAGAAACCGTTATTTCCCTTCCCACCCAAAAAGCCGGTGTTACCGGAAATTATGTTCGTTTCGATTTAGGTAAAAACAGAATTTATCGCAACCGATACGTGGTAACCAGTATCGGAAATGTAATTGATATCAAAACAAAAAAATTATTGGTAGCAGAGCGTGGAGATTTTATCGCTTTTAAAGGAGATAGTATTGTTTTTCGCACCAACGATATTTTTAAAGGAAAGTATTATTCGGTTTTGGATTTAAGAACAGAAAAATTCGGGAAAGTAGAGAATGCGAATTACAATCCGCTGCCTCGTCCGGATGTGGAGGTGGATGAAACCACGAAGCCATTTAGTATTTCAGCCTATGCCGTTTCCGGAAAACAAGATGTATTGGTCAAAGATGCAGGGTTTGGCGAAGCACAGCCCTTGTTGGGCGATGATGTAAAACGTAAGTTTCCGATTTTTTGGCTGGACAATACTTCTTTTTTGTATGCCAACTTTTCAAAAAATCAGCAGTCGGCAACCATCTATAAAGTGAACATCAATCATTCAATAGAAAAAATTGGAGAGATAACAGAAATTCCGGCAACGGCAGCCAATGCGTTTTTTGAATTTGCAAGTGATGGAGGTGTTGTGTATGCCTGTGGAAAAGGTCGTTTTGCGATTGATATAAAAAAGAAAATGGTTACCAAGTTGGTGAACCAACCGATTGGAAATAATTTTTTCTTAGAGGCGGATGAAAATCCGAAATACGGCAGATCCATTTTATATGAGTTGGAAGTGATTGGTAAAAAATGGTGTCGTTTGGAGAATGCAAAAACGGTGAGCGGATATGCTGCTTTTCAAAGTGAAATCGTGATGGGTGAAGAGCGTTATCCGCAAGGTGTAGCGATTTGGAATACAACCAACAAAAAATGGACAACCTTGTACATTACCAACTTGAGTGATATTGTGGGGTGGGTGGAAGAATAAATTTAAGATTACAAATTGAAAATTGTATTCTCCACAAGCAATAAACAATTACCTTTACTACATCAATAAGTTTTGTTTTAATTTATAATTCATAGCTTATAATTTATAATTTATTTAAAATGTCAGACGAAAAAATAATTGTTGGAATTTCACAAGGTGATATCAATGGAATTGGAATGGAAGTGATTATCAAAACATTTCTGGATCCACAAATGCTTGAGCTCTGCACTCCTGTTGTTTTCAGTTCAATGAAAACAGCAAGCTTTCATCGGAAGGCATTGAACATCGAAGATTTTAGTTTTAATCAGATAAAAGATTTTTCAGAAATAAATCATAAGCGCGCCAACCTCATTAATGTATACGAGGAAGACGTAAACATTGAATTGGGAAAACAAACTCCGGATGGCGGAAAGTATGCATTTAAATCGTTAGAAGCAGCGGCTTATGCATTGGCGCAAGGGAAAGTGCATGTATTGGTTACCGCACCAATCAATAAAGAAAATATCCAATCAGAAGATTTTAAATTTCCGGGTCATACCGAATACCTAGACGATAAATTTGGCAATGGAAATAGTTTAATGTTTTTGGTAAGTAATACATTGCGTGTTGCGGTGGTTACCGGACATATTCCTGTTACCAAAGTGGCGCAAGAATTAACAACTGAAAAAATCGTTAAAAAGCTAAGAGCATTAAATCAATCGTTGATTCAAGATTTTGAAATTCGTAAACCGAAGATTGCTGTGTTGGGTTTAAATCCGCATGCGGGAGATAATGGTGTAATTGGCGATGAAGAAAAAAATATTATTCTGCCAGCTATCAATCAATTGAAAGAAGAAGGCATGTTGGTGTATGGTGCTTATCCTGCGGATGGATTTTTCGGAAATGAAGCCTACAAAAATTTTGATGCCGTGTTGGCCATGTATCACGACCAGGGATTAATTCCATTCAAAACTATTTCATTTAATTCGGGTGTCAACTTTACGGCCGGTTTGCCGGTGGTAAGAACCTCTCCCGATCATGGCACGGCTTACGATATTGCCGGAAAAAATGTTGCTTCAGAAGAATCGTTTCGGAGAGCCATATATGCCGCCATCGACATTTATAAAGTACGAAAACTCTACAAAGAGATTACTTCTAATCCTTTGAAAATAGCTCCGAGTAAACGAGAAAGATAGTATTTGGTTTTCATGGTGGATATCATTAGATTTGTTATACATCTAATTGATTTCTAATGAAAAAATTTTTACTATTCTTTTTATTGTTGGGTATAACTCCAACATTTGCACAATCCATTCAAACAGAAAACTATTCACGTGTAAAAATTTATGCGGATGAGTTGGGTATTATCCAATTGGCACAAGCCGGTTTGGCAATGGACCATGGCGAAATGAAAAAAGGGTTTTGGTTTATCTCCGATTTTTCTGAAACAGAAATTGCCATTGCAAAAGAAATGGGATTCACCTATGATGTTTTGATTGCAGATGTAAAACAATTTTATAAAGATCAAAATACAGTTAAAAACGAAACCACTCCGGTTACGACTATGTCGATTGGATGCAGTGTTCCACCTACCTATCCGACACCGACAAATTTTTCGTTGGGAAGTATGGGCGGATATTTTACCTATGCCGAAATACTCTGGCACATGGACAATTTAGCAACTTTGTTTCCTACTTTGGTAAAAGCAAAGATGCCTATCGGTCCTATCAATACAATTAATGGTAATCCATTGTATTGGATGAAAATTTCAGATAATCCGAATGTGGATGAAGCGGAGCCGGAGGTTCTTTATAATTCGGCACACCATGCACGTGAACCTGCATCGGTTTCACAATTGATTTTGTACATGTATTATTTATGTGAGAATTATGCTACCAATCCGGAAGTACAATACTTAGTTAATAATGAAGAAATGTATTTTATTCCATTGGTGAATCCGGATGGATACATTCGTAATGAAACAACCGATCCAACCGGTGGCGGGATGTGGAGAAAAAACAGAAGAAACAATGGTGGTTCGTATGGTGTAGATATTAACAGAAACTACGGCTATCAATGGGGCTATGATAATATTGG
Organism: Bacteroidota bacterium; assembly: GCA_016722565.1. Classification (NCBI taxonomy): domain Bacteria; kingdom Pseudomonadati; phylum Bacteroidota; species Bacteroidota bacterium. The sequence goes on along the minus strand of JADKIU010000007.1, from coordinate 303,990 downwards.
TTCATCGCCAAGCGGATTTTCAGAAGCGTATCGCGGAACTGCAGCTTGGTCGGAAGCTGAATCACAAAACTTAAGAGACTTTAGCAATGCACATACGTTTAAGTTGTCGTTAAACAACCATACGTTTGGTAACTTGTTGATTTATTCATTTGGTTACGATGCAGCGGTGATTGCTCCTGACTATGCGCAATTTTCAGAGTATGCCAAACATTTAACAACCTATAATAAGTATTCATATGGAACAGCTCCGCAAACGGTGTTGTATTCCACCAACGGAACCATTGATGATTGGCAATACGGTGAAGAAGTAACCAAGCCTAAAATTTTCGGGATGACGCCTGAGGCAGGCAGAAGTGATGAAGGATTTTGGCCACCGGCATCTCGGATAATTGATATCTGTAAAGAAAACATTTGGCAGAATTTGCACATGGCACATCTTGCTTTAAAGTTTGCAGTTGCATCGGATGAAGAACCGAATTATATTCCTGCTGCTTCGGGTTATTTTAATTTTAAAATAAAACGATTGGGGATGGATGCACCCGGAACGTTTACGGTGAGTATTGTTCCGATTGGTTCAGAGATTGCAACTGTGGGTGGACCGAAAACATTTTCAACATTAAACTTATTGGATGAGGCTTTGGATTCGATTTCGTTTACCTTAAATCCGTTGGCTGTTGGTACTACAATTAAATATGAATTAAATGTGAGTAATGGCTTGTATACATTTAAAGATACGATTGTAAAAAAATTCGGACCTCCAGTAATTGAATTCAGCAGTGATGGAAATTCGATGACGGGTTGGACAAGTTCCTCGTGGGGAGTAAGCACTTCTGTTTTTCATGGTGGAACAGGTTCTATTACCGACAGTCCGGTTGGTGATTATGGTGACAATGCAAATGTGTCCATTAGTACGATTTCCAATGTGGATTTAACAGATGCGATTAGTGCGCAAATTGTGTATTGGACACGCTGGGAAATTGAAACCAATTATGATTATGCGCAGGTGGTTGTATCGACAGATGGTGGAGCAACGTGGGAACCGTTGTGCGGACATCATACCAAATCCGGAAACGGGTATCAGGATTTTGGAAATCCGGTGTATGATGCATATAAATTTGATTGGATGAAGGAAGAGGTGTCGTTGGATAATTATGTTGGTCAAAATGTAAAAATTGGTTTCAAGTTGGTAAGTGATAATGGCGGAGGAGCAGACGGTTTTTATTTTGATGATTTAAAAGTAGAGAAATTGGTTCCTGCTATTACGGGAATGAATGAAGCAACAGCGAATCAATTGTTTTTGTCGCAATCGATGCCCAATCCGGCAAGCGATTATACATTTATAAACTATTCGTTACCGAAAGGAGAAAAGGCAAGTATCGAAGTATTCAATAGTTACGGGCAGCTGGTATTTTCAGAAAGTATTGATTCGGAAGCAAAAAGTCATCGTTTGAACACTTCCACGTTAGCGCAAGGGGTATATTACTATCATCTGGTAAGTGGTGGAAAGGTGTCGGAGTCGTTGCGACTGGCAATTGTGAGGTAAAAAAGGGATAAAAACTCGATAAATTTGGTCAAAAATCGGATAAAAGCATGTTTTTTATCCGATTTTTGCATAAAAAAGGGTAAAATTGCATTGAAATTAATTTTGTCCAAAGCTTTGAAGTAAGGGAGAATTTTTTACCTTTGCCCTCTTTCTTAAAAACTTGGTAAGATGCAGACCAGAAAAGAATACATTATTCAGTTTGTAGGGTTAGGATTAGGCTTGCATGAATATCAGTTTGAAGTAAAGGATTCGTTCTTTTTAGATCATGAATATTCTGAAATACAGAAAGCAAACATTGTTGTCGACTTAAAGCTTTTAAAGCAGTCGCAAATGATGGTGCTGGAATTTGAAATTTCCGGAACGGTTCGCACGGAGTGTGATTTGTGTACCGGAGAATTTGACTTACCGATATCAGGAAATTATAAATTGATTGTGAAGGTTGGAGGAAGTGATACGGGCAATGAAGATGATGATATCATTACCATTGCTGCAAACGAGCATGAGTTGGATGTAGCGCAATATATTTATGAGTACATTACCTTGTCGTTTCCAATAAAGCGAGTACATCCGCTGGATAAAAAAGGAAAGAGTACATGTGACAAGGAAACCTTGGAGAAGTTGGAAAAATTTTTAACAGAAGAAGAGAAGAAGGAAGAAGAACAAACGGACCCACGTTGGGCAGGATTAAAGAATATCAAATTGAATTAAGTAATTTTGCAGTTAGCAAAAAAACGAATTACCAATAACGATTAACAAATAACCATTAACTAATAACAATAAAACAATGCCACATCCAAAGCGAAAATTATCGAGAAGTAGAAGAGATAGTAGAAGAGGTCACGACAAAGCAGTTGCGTCTACACTATCTAGCTGTTCAAACTGTGGAGCACCAACATTGTATCACCGTGTATGCGGAGAGTGTGGGTACTACAAAGGAAAATTAGCAGTAGAGAAAAAAGTTTCTGCATAGTATACAGATAACGAATTTTTACGAATTTCTGAATCTGTGTTTGCTAGCGTAAACAATAGTATCGGGATGCGTAGAAGAGTATAAACATTCGTAATTCGAAAGAGTTTATGAGAATTGGTTTAGATATTATGGGCGGTGATTATGCACCGGATGCAACCGTGTCTGGAGCAGTATTAGCTTATAATGAATTACCCAAAGATGTACGCCTGGTTTTAATTGGCGATAAAGAACAAATCATTGCTTGTCTTGCAAAAGAAGGAGCGGATGAGAAAAATTTTGACATCGTTCATACAACAGAAATTATCGGGATGGGTGAACACCCAACCAAAGCATTCAGTCAGAAACCCAATTCTAGCATTAGCGTTGGGTTTCATCTTTTAAAAGAAGGGAAGATTGATGGTTTTGCAAGTAACGGAAACACAGGCGCAATGCTTGTTGGCTCTATGTTTAGCGTAAAAGCGGTACCCGGAGTGATTCGTCCATGCATCACATCCATTCTTCCGAAAGAAGGTGGTGGCATCGGATTGATTCTGGATGTGGGTTCCAACGCGGATTGTAAGCCAGATGTATTGTATCAGTTTGGTGTATTGGGTTCCCTGTTTGCTGAATTTGTGTATGGAATAAAAAATCCCCGTGTTGCTTTATTGAATATTGGTGAAGAGCCCGAGAAAGGAAACTTGGTGGCGCAAGCTGCACATGCCTTGATGAAAGATTCAAAAGATTTTAATTTTATCGGTAACATTGAAGGTCGTGATTTATTTAACGACTCAACCGATGTTACTGTTTGTGATGGTTTTACCGGAAACGTAGTGTTGAAGCAAGCAGAAGCAATGTATACATTGATGCGGAAACGTAAAATCAAAGACGAATACTTCGATCGTTTTAATTACGAAATTTATGGTGGTACTCCTGTATTGGGGATTAACTCCACTGTAATGATCGGACATGGAATTTCAAATAATGTGGCTGTAAAAAATATGCTGTTGGTAACAAAGAGTATTATCGAAGCAAATTTGCCGGCTAAAATTAAATCCGCATTTCAATAATGAAAATTACTGCTGCAATTACGGCTGTTGCCGGATACGTTCCTGACTATGTTTTGTCCAATGCTGAATTGGAAAAATTAGTTCCAACTACTTCTGAGTGGATTGAAACACGAACTGGAATTAAAGAACGAAGAATTTTAAAAGGCGAAGGTTTAGGTACGTCCGACATGTGTGTGAAAGCCATTGAAGATCTTTTGAAAAAACGTGGGATCACTGCGTTGGACATCGACTTATTAATCATCGGAACTGTAACTCCGGATTATGTATTCCCTTCTACAGCCAATGTGGTCTGCGATAAAATTGGAGCAACCAATGCTTGGGGCTTTGATTTGAATGCAGCTTGTTCCGGATTTGTTTATTCATTAGCTACCGGAGCACAATTTATTGAAACTGGAAAATATAAAAAAGTAGTGGTAGTAGGTGCTGATAAAATGTCGGCTATCCTTGACTATACGGATCGTTCCACGTGCATTATTTTTGGTGATGGTGCAGGTGCAGTATTGTTGGAACCAAATACCGAAGGTTTTGGATTACAAGATTCGATTTTGAAATCGGATGGATCGGGAAGAAAATATTTACATCAAAAAGCGGGTGGTTCAGTAAAACCACCAAGTCATGAAACGATTGATGCACGCGAACATTTTGTGTTTCAAGATGGACAACCTGTATTTAAACGTGCTGTTGTGGGAATGGCAGAGGTGAGTGCAGAAATTATGGAGCGCAACAACTTAAAATCAGATGATGTTGCTTGGTTGGTTCCACATCAGGCAAACAAACGCATTATTGATGCAACAGCAGAACGGATGGGTTTGACGTCTGAAAAAGTGATGCTGAACATTCAGAAATATGGCAATACCACAGCCGGAACAATTCCATTGTGTTTATGGGATTATGAAAAGCAAATGAAAAAAGGAGATAATATTATCCTTTCAACATTTGGAGCCGGGTTTACGTGGGGAGCGATTTATTTGAAGTGGGCATACGATAGTAAGTAGACAATTTTAATATTAGGCAGTAAGCAATTACAAAGAGTAGGCAATTAAAAAAGTAAACAACATAATAAATAAGCGAAGCTTATTAATCATAAGAAATCATAACGCAAAGAAAAAAATCATTTTTTATCATGAAAATCATAAAAAATCTGCGTTCCAATAAAAAGTATAGTTAGTAGTAAATTTTTTAAAAGTAAATCTCTAAAATAAAATAAGAATGAAACTGAACGAAATTCAAGATTTGATCAAGTTTGTAGCGAAGTCTGGCGTAAGCGAGGTGGAGTTAGAAACCAAAGATGTAAAAATTGTTATCAAAACACCTGCAGGTAAAAAAGAGCAAGTGTTTGTTCAATCCACCACACCGGTTGCTCAACAAGTGATGCAAACTCCGGTAGTTCAACAAAGTATTGCACCGGTAACTGAGACGAAAGCACCTGAAGTGAAAGCAACAGGAGGAGCAGATGAGTCAAAATACATCACCGTAAAATCTCCGATGATCGGAACATTCTATCGTTCATCTTCACCTGATAAACCGGCATTTGTAAATGTTGGTGATGATGTTGCAGCAGGCAAAGTAATTTGCATTATTGAGGCAATGAAATTGTTCAATGAAATTGAATCAGAAGTAAAAGGTAAAATTGTGAAAGTATTGGTAAATGATGCTACTCCAGTTGAGTATGATCAACCATTATTTCTAATAGATCCGGCTTAGTTTATAAATTTCCTTGTACCGATAACAAACAAAAACGAAATTACGAATGTGGGTGTTTATAAAAGCGTCCGCATAGTAATTATATAGCAAATTCAGATTCGTAGTTTCGCTTTATTCGTTGTCCGTACCTAAATAAAAAGAGATGTTCAAAAAGATATTAATAGCAAACAGAGGCGAGATTGCGTTGCGCATTATTCGTACCTGTAAAGAAATGGGAATTAAAACAGTGGCGGTTTATTCCACTGCTGATAAAGACTCCTTGCATGTAAAGTTTGCGGATGAAGCCGTTTGTATCGGTCCACCGCCTAGTAAAGATTCCTATTTAAATATTCCGAATATTATTTCTGCAGCAGAAATTACCAATGCAGATGCGATTCACCCAGGATATGGTTTTCTTTCAGAGAATGCAAAGTTTTCAAAAATTTGTCAGGAGCACAACATAAAATTTATTGGTGCATCGCCTGAAATGATTAACTCCATGGGAGATAAATCATCGGCAAAAGCAACGATGATTGCTGCAGGAGTTCCCTGCGTGCCGGGTTCAGAAGGATTGTTGGAAAGTGCTGAGCAAGCGATTGAGTTGGCTCCGAAAGTTGGGTATCCGGTAATTATTAAGGCCACAGCCGGTGGAGGTGGACGAGGAATGCGTATCATCTGGAAAGAAGAAGAGATGAAAGCAAATTACGAATCCGCAAGTAAAGAAGCAGAAGCGGCATTTGGTAATGGTGCGATGTATATGGAAAAATATATTGAAGAACCACGTCACATTGAAATTCAAGTGGTAGGTGATCAATATGGTAAAGCATGTCATTTATCCGAAAGAGATTGTTCGATTCAAAGACGTCACCAAAAATTGGCGGAAGAAACTCCATCTCCATTTATGACAGATGAGTTGCGTGAACGCATGGGAGATGCAGCTATTAAAGCAGCATTGGCAGTAAAATACGAAGGTGTTGGAACGGTTGAGTTTTTGGTAGACAAGCACCGTAATTTCTATTTTATGGAAATGAATACGCGTATTCAGGTGGAGCATCCGATTACAGAAGAGGTGATTGATTATGATTTGATTCGTGAACAAATATTGGTTGCAGCAGGCGTTCCTATTTCCGGAAAAAATTATTATCCACAATTGCATGCGATTGAATGTCGTATCAATGCGGAAGATCCGTTTAATAATTTCCGTCCGTCACCGGGTAAAATCACAGTGTTGCATACACCGGGTGGGCATGGTATCCGAGTAGATTCGCATATTTATGCAGGCTATACAATTCCACCAAACTACGATAGTATGGTTGCGAAGTTAATTACAGTTGCACAAACACGTGAAGAAGCGATTGCAAAAATGCATAGAGCGTTGAGTGAGTATGTTATTGAAGGAGTAAAAACAACGATTCCATTCCATTTAAAATTGATGAAGGATGAAAATTTCATCAAAGGAAACTATACTACTAAGTTTTTGGAAGATTTCGATTTAACAGAATAAGAGAAAAATTAAATTTTGAAAAAAGCCTCAAGTGATATTACTTGAGGCTTTTTTTTGGGATTTTGAATCCAATCTTTTTTATTGGTTTTTGATTCTCCTTTTTGAGTGTGAGTTCATCAATGTATTGGAATATGAGTTCGATGTTATTGGTATTATTTTCAGTTCGTTTACTAATTTCATCTATCAAAAGATTTAATTTTTCATTGTTAGCGAGTGTGTTTCGAATTTGGGTGAATACCCTCATGATTTTAATATTGACGCTAATGGCTATGTCGCTGGATAATATACTGGACAGCATCAAAACTCCATGTTCGGTGAATACGAATGGTAATTTACGTTTCCCACCCCAACTTGAAGTCGCAAATTGCGACTTCAAGATTCCAAATTCTTTTTCAGTTAATTGAAACATAAAATCTTCTGGAAATCGTTTGATATTCCTTCTAACTTGTTCGTTTAACCTTTTTGTTTCCACTTTATACAATTGGGCTAGGTCGATGTCGATCATTACTTTTTGGTTTCTAATCAGGTAAATTTTATTAAGAATGATTTCGTCCGGAATAGAAAGAGTATAATTATTTTTAGTCATGTACTTCTTGTTTCTAAATTTTGCGTTATATCCTGCATTTTGAGGGATAATTTTTGCATCTAAGTGGGAAAAACAAAAAAAAGTCGCCTCTCCGCTCCCAGAGAGACGACTTGTCCATCATCCACCAATCAACAGCACTTATTTTTTAGAATCGAGCATAAGTAGTTCGCTCACTTCAATTTCGGTCACATAGCGTTTGATGCCTTCTTTGTCGGTATAGTTGCGATTGATTAATTTTCCTTCAACGGCAACTTCGCTGCCTTTTTTAAGAAACTTCTCAATGATTTCTGCAGTTTTTCCCCAAGCAATTAAATTATGCCATTGTGTTTCGGTTACTTTTTCACCTTTTGCATTTTTGTAATTTTCGTTGGTAGCGATGCTCATCTTCGCTAATTTTTTTCCTCCGTCTAAGGATTTTACTTCCGGGTCCATGCCTAGGTTCCCGATCAATTGTACTTTGTTGCGCAATGCGTTCATCGTGTTTTGTTTTTTTTGTGTAGCGGTTTATTTGCAGCTACGGGTTAATAATTATTGTTTTGTTTTTTGTCAACCTGCTGCCGGCAGGCAGGTAACGTTTTTTGTTTTTGACGGTGCAAAGGTGTAACGGCTTTTTATCCCGATTCGGTAAATAAACGTTTATATTCGATTTTAATCGTGTATACACGGTTGTAACAGATAAATTTTATATTTTAGCCTCGTTAAAAACGATTACTCCCGCATTTTAATAATACATACGAATTATTAATTATTAATCAAGACCTTGCAACTACTCCGGCAGGCAAATTTTAAAAAATTTGTTTTATGAGTAAAGTTTGTTTGGAGTGTAACGACTCCTTTAAAGGCAGAACCGACAAAAAATTTTGTTCGGACATTTGCAGAAACTGTTATAATAATCGTTTAAAAAAATCCACGAGCGATTATTACAGAGTAATTAACTCCACATTACGTAAAAATTATAAAATTCTGGAAGAGTTGATCCCAAAGGGAACGACCAAGACATCCAAATCAAAGCTCTTGCAAAAAGGCTTTAATTTTAGTTTTTACACCAATGTGCAAACCACTAAAAAGGGGGCTAACTTATTTTTTTGTTATGAGTATGGTTATACACCAACGGGAAACGACTATTTCCATTTGGTAAAAAAGAAAGAAGAAGGAAAATAATCAAACTGTTTTTATGAAAACAATTAAACTCGACAAATCAATTCATCGAGGTGGGGAGGTTGTGCTAATACATTTCCCTCATGATCAGCTGTTGGGAGAAGCCGTACGAAAAATTACGAATGTTCGTTGGAGTAAAAGTTTAAAATCGTGGTATGCGCCTTATTCAATAGCTATGCTGAATGAGATTAAAATCCTTTTTGATACTATTGCTTTGATTGATGCAAGTATGTTGAAGGAGACGATCGCTAAAGAAAATCTCTCGGCTACTCCCGATAGCTATCGGGACGAGATGACAAACAAGGAAAAGAAACTAAGTGATGCTACTTTAAAACAAATTGAAAAATTTATTAATTGGCTTCATTCGCGAAGATATAGTGAGAATACAGTGAAAACGTATTCCGAAGCCTTAAAAGCATTTTTACTTTATTTTCATACGAAATCGATTTTGGAAATTACCAATGATGACTTAATCGAATTTAACAACAAGCATATTTTGTCAAATAAGTTTTCTGCCTCGTATCAAAATCAGGTGGTGAATGCCATCAAGTTATTTTATCGAACGATGCAAAATATAAAAATGGATGTTGAATTGATTCATCGACCGAAAAACCCGAAATTGTTGCCCAATGTATTGAGTAAAGAAGAGATAAAATCGATTTTGGATGCGACACAAAACATAAAACACAGGGCAATGTTGTCGCTCATATATGCATGCGGACTTCGTTGCGGTGAAATTTTGCGATTAACACCAGCGCATGTAGATACAAAGAGGATGGTATTAATCATAAAACAGAGTAAAGGAAGAAAAGACAGAATAGCACCACTCAGTAGTAAGATCGTTGAATTATTACAATCCTATTACAAGGCTTACAAGCCACAATTATTTTTGTTTGAAGGTGCACAACGTGGTCAGGCTTACGATGCAAGAAGTTTACAAAATGTATTAAAGCAAAATTTGGCACGAACAAACATAAATAAACCCGTATCCTTGCATTGGCTTAGGCACAGTTATGCTACACACCTATTAGAAAACGGAACAGATCTGCGGTACATTCAGGAAATATTAGGTCATAGCAGCAGCAAAACAACAGAGATCTATACCCATGTAAGCAACAAAAGCATACAAAAAATAGTGTCTCCTTTCGACACGCTTTAATTATTTGTAGGAGCGGCAGTTCATCTGTTTTGGTTCAGTTCATTCCTGCTTTTCGTTTCAAGTCCTGCCCCAATGGTGCAGGAGCTTTTCACTACAATCAGGGCTAAAAATTCCTGTTTTCCTGTTTAAATTATTTTTATGGAAAGCTCCATAAAATGGCTTAAATTTGGTTTACACAAAATGCCACTCAATGGCGTAAACATTTCCATATTGGGCATATTTACGCCATTTTATGGCGAGTATATATAAGTTATGGGCAATTAAAAGAAACGGAAGTGAAATTAGTACAAATCATATTATTCCTTTTAGCATACGGACACCTTATCGGTCAATCCGACACTTCGATTGTTAAAACTTATTATACCGACAAAAAGGTTTTCGAGGAGTATCAAATAACAACTAAAGATTCAGCTAGAAACGGGTTTTATAAAAGTTTTTCTTCTTATGGTAAAATATTATCAGAAGGAAAATATACGAATGATGAAAAAACTGGAGAATGGGTTTACTATTCAAATGGCGCTTCAGCAACAGAAATTGTACAAAAATACAACCATACAACTCAGACAGAATTGTTTTACAACTATGTTTATGAAAAATATTTGGGAGCACCTCGTTACCCTGGAGGACTGAATGCTATGAACGAATATATTACTAGGGGAATTTACAAAAACATAAAGAAAGAGTTCTTTAAAAAATATTCTGGAAAAAAACTTGAAGTGACATTTTCAATTGATAGAAAATCTGGCGAAGTGACAGGCGTACATATCGTCACTCATTCGAATCAAATTGAAGACCCTGAAGTTGAAGGAATTATTATTTCAATCTTTCAAAAATTAGGAAAGTGGACACTTAGTAAAACAATGACTGAAAAAACAAACGTTGGCTTTAGTTATACATATCCAATTCGTTTTAAAAATTAACTGCCCATAACACCGGCTAATCGCAATTGCGGACTATCTGCAAGTTCGCAAATGCAAATTAAGGTTCCGCCAAAAGGCGTAGAAATTTCTAGCATTTGCGCATTTCCTTTTGTACCTTTAATAAAGTTTATCGGTAAAGACAGTTTTGCTTTTCAAATCCGCAACTGCGCCTAGCCGGGAAACGTTATAGCCAATTTTATGAACGACACACTTAACAACTTTGAAGTAACGGACAGACAAACTTTCATTAAGTTTCTTGACTTATTATGCAAGGACTTTTTGGACAATCCTGAAAGTTGGGAAAACAAATCATTACCCGACTTTTTAGAAGCGTTGAGTGCTTACACGGAAGACATACAAGGTTATTACGACAACACAAAGCAAAACATAAATGCTGATCAACCAGACTGGTCAACATTTGCAGACATTTTTAAAGGTGCTAAAATTTATGAGTAAATTGAAATAGATGGATAATAATAAGAAATGGTTTGAGTTCATGAAATCAGCACATACTCTTTTGCTGAATGGACAAACTATTGACCATTATCAGTCTCACATTCAAATTTTAGTTGAACCTTCTTTTGACAACAGTTTCCATTTGCAACTTGAAGTAAATGAACAAGTCGTTAAATGGCATAGAACGACCTGGCTGCGGCTTGTTGACGCACCAAAATTTTACGACCCTATTGAAAGTCTGAAGCATATTGGACAAGCAGTCGGACCGACAATAATTTATGAAAGCGGAACGACAGAAATAATAAGCATTTCACCAATCTTTGATTTTGTAAAATTAATTTCTACTAAACCAAAAATTGAAAAGTGGGGAGGAATTATGCTTGATGGAGTATTTTACACATTGAAAATAGGAGTTGAAAATACACAGACAACTTTCAAGTGGCATCATCTTCCAGACGAGTGGAAAGACATAGAAAAACTTGCAAATATGTTGACCGAATTAAATAGTAGATTATGATGACACGCAGAAAAACTGGCTATAACAGCACCTACCCAAAAGGCGGGGCTTCGTTTTCCAAAGACAGTTTTGAGGTTAATCAAACATTAGTTTTTCAAATCGAGTTTTGTGGTAAAAGTCCCGCCCTTCGGGTAGCTGCAAAACGTTAGCTGTTATTTTAAAGACTCAAAATGAAGACAATATTCGCACTTAAAAAATTTAATTAATTTGAATTCCTTAATTCTCTCAAAATTTTGCGGACTAATTTTGTTACTTTTTGCTCCGATATTTACAAATGGTCAAAATGAGATTGACAAAATAGAAGATAGGAATGCTTATACATTTGACGTTGGAGGAACGTCACAAACGCTGTTTTCTTTGCATTACGAAAGAATTTTTCAACCCAAAAAATTTAAGTACACATACTTTAGCACAAATATTGGATTTGGTTTGCAAGGAGGAAAATATGATCAGAACACGTTTTTTAGTTTTCCTTTAGAGCTGAACGTTTTTGTTGGAGGGAAACATAGTGTTGAGGCAGGAATTGGAGGCACTTTATTTTTTGGAACTAGTGATTTAAATAATCCCAAAGTCCCTCCTGAGTACAGGACAAATTTCTATTATGGTAATTCCTTCCGACTAGGATACCAATTTATAAATGATAATGGATTATTAATACGGGCAGCTCCAATGGTACTTATAAATAAAATACCACCATTAGGAAATTGCTATAAAGCGCAAGCTTCATTTGGCTTTTCAATTGGCAGGTGTTTTTGAAATAAAGCGCAGAAATTCAGTTTTATACAGAAAACAACAGCTAACACCAGCTAATCGCAATTGCGGGCCTTCTGCAAGTTCGCAAATGCAAATTAAGGTGCTGAAGCGAAATTTCTAGCATTTGCGCATTTCCTTTTGTACTTTTAATTAAGTTTTTCGGTAAAGACAGTTTTGCTTTTCAAATCCGCAACTGCGCCTAGCTGGAAAACGTTATTGCCAATTGCCCTGTGACTGAAAAGTAAAAGCATTTTTATTGAAAATTCATTGCGTTTGGGCTAATTTAATTTGACATTTGTTTGACAATTATTTTGGTAATTTAATAGTTCTTTGCTTCTCGACAGTTTGCAAAATATACAAAATGGTTTTGGCAGCGCACCGACTTTTTTTGGTGGTTTGCTTGACAAATTTGGTATTAATTTAATGGTGAAAAGCATGCTCAACCATTACCAGAACAAAACTTATAAAAGTCTGAAAAATTGGTATTTATTTTACGACCATTGCGTGAAAATGATGACCATTGTGTGTATTTCTAGAATTGTTTGACGACCTTTGTGTGACGAAAGAGTAGGTGAGAAGAGCGTTTGACTTTTATAAGTTTTGGCAACGCACATCAAAACCATTTCTATTGGTAGACAAAATAAAGTTTATATGCTTTTACTTTTTGACGAATAACGTAGACAATTATACGGACTTTTAAAGCATGACCCAAAGGCGAACGCACGCTGTTGAGAGTGATTTTAAAATTGATATTTTTTTTGAACCAGGTCGTGGGCAACTAGCAATAACAGCGTGCAAACGAAAGCCGCTGGTTTGCAATAATTTGAAAGTTCAGATATTTCTTTTAAGTTTGTATTAGGTTTGCAGTTCAGCGCTTTGGTTTCGCGGCCTTCGTTTGCACGCAAATCGTTAGCGGTAACTTTCGGACGACATTGCAAACATAAAACAGACTGACTTTAAACAAACAAAGACAAGACCATTTTGAAACTGACGAGAGAACAAATCTTCGACTTCGCAATTCTGACACTTAGGTGGTATTTGGCATACTACATGGCGGAATACGGTTTTAGTAAATTGACAGGAGATCAATTCGGTCATCGTAGTGTTGAGATTTTAAATATGCCGCTAAAGGATGTAGATAAATTTCATTTAGCTTGGCACTTGTTCAGTTTAGACAAGACATTTGACATTTTTGTTGGTCTTTCACAGATTATCGGAGCAGTTCTTATTGCAATAAACAGAACAGCTTTGGTTGGAGCGTTAATGTTGCTACCAATCTTAGGACAAATATTTTTAATTGACATTGCTTTCACGACAAGTATGTTCGGAGCAGCTTTGCCAATCAGACTATGTTGTATGATACTTTCGGACTTGCTTATTCTATTTTACTACAAGGACAAAATGATATTAGTTTGGAACAATCTCACAAAAGACACGACAACAAAATTCAAATACAAGTGGTGGGTTTTTATTCTACTTCCATTTATCGGTTTGGCCACAGACTTTGTTTTTGGTATTCTGACATATCCAATTAAACTTTTAATAATTTGGCTGAGTAAATGAGAGAACTGACATACATATCAAGAGTACAAATTCACTTTGTGAAAAGTTTGTGCGAACTTCGAACTGACCATCTTCGGTTGGATATGAAAGCTACCGCTAACAGCATGCTAGCGATAGCCGCTGGTTCAGCGCTAATTTGGAAGTTCGTATTTCTTTTATAAATTTGTAATAGGTTTGCAGTTCAGTGCTTCGGTATCGCGCCCATCGCTTGCATGCAAATCGTTAGCTGTAATTTTGCCACTCTGACCTAAAAGCTAACAGCTAAAAAGTAAAAAGATAGAAAAGAATAATAAAAAAATTAATTAAAATTAACCAAACAAAATTTTAAATGGACAGTTTTGAAGAGTCACAAAAAAACTATAATCTAGCAGTAAATAAACTAAATGAAGCAATAAATATATTAGCTGAAAGCATATCATCAAAAATTAGAATTAAAAAAGATAAGAAAGAAAGATTAACTATTTTAAAAGATCTTCAAAAAGTTCCTTCAATACAGGTTTTGAAGAAGGTTAATGAAATCGCAATCGAAAATGAAGATTATGAAACTTGTGATGCAATTAAAGATTTTTGTAAATACAAAGGTATAGTTCTTTAAAATATGGATACTTACAAAGATGCATTAGCTGAATATGAGTCTGAAGATGATAATGGAAAACATCGCTTAATTTACTCATATTTTGGACTTTCAATCTATTTTAGTCAAGTTTTAGAAGAAACTTTTTCCATAATGCTATGGACTGACAGAATTTTTAAAAAAAAGGTTAAGACAAACAAAGAAGTAAACGAAATAATTGATGCAATTGAAAAGTCAAAAAAGACAATGGGAAATTTCATTAATGAAGTAAAGAAATCCTATTCTTTAACGGAAAAACATACAAATGATTTAAAGGACGTACTTGAAAAGCGAAATTATTTAATTCATAAATATTTTAAGATTGAGATTCAAAAATGCTACTCGGATTTAGGTCGTAAGGAAATGCTAAAATATTTTGGAAATTTTATTGACCAAACCAAAAATATTGATTCTGAATTAAATTCTTATTACTCTAAACACACAGAAAGAATGGGATTCACTAAAGAAAAAATTGAGCAACTTGTAAACGAAATGAAACAAGAAGAATTGAATAGAGAAAAAAACTACAGCTAACACACGCTACAAGCAATTTGGGTATTATGCTTAATTTGAAATTGGTTTTGTATTTGTGACTATTTGGCTAATCCGAAAATAGGGCTTAATTTAGTCCCAAACTGCTTGTAGCGCGAGAACGTTATAGGGCATTTTAAAAGACGACACAATTGACACGAGACAACAAAATATTAAGAATTATTCTGCTAACAATTTTTGGGACTTGGTTCACATACAAATTGTATCAGACAGCTGAAGATGACTTTTTTCTTGACGGAATTATTTTGTTAGTAATTGCATTCATTGGTCTTGTAATCTTAATTTGGACAATTCGTAAAGACAGAAAAGAGTTTAAGACTACAAAAAAATTAATAAGTTATTTGCCGAGCTTTATTGGACTTTTATTTATCCTGACAAACATTGGCTTATTCTATTACCAAGACAGCAAGACTAATGCACCGACTTTAATTAGTGGTTTTTATGACGGTGGTTTTAATGGTTTCTCAGTAGACTTTAAGACAGACGGAAATTACGTAATGGCAAACGGCAGCGGACTTGGACAGAGTTACTTTTATGGAACATACAAGTTGAAAGACAGCATTATTACAATTGACAAATCAAATATTGATAATTGCATAAAGACGAACAAACTTGTTATAAGAACTGAAAGTTATTATCAAAAAGACAGTATTGACCTAATAAAATCAAAAGCTAATTACATTACGCAAATTGACGACAAGGGAAATGAAATTGATAGAGAATTTCGGTTTCGTGTGACAGAGGACAACAGAAACAAATGAAAGAAAAAACGCCCTATAACAGCAGCTACAAGAAATTGGCGGTTCATTGGTTAGTTGAAGCTTTGTGCTTCGTATCAAGTTCAGTGGTGGCAGACAGTTTTCGTCTCCGAAATCGCCAACTTCTTGTAGCTGCGACACGTTATGTGCCATGCTTCCACTCAATGACATCATCAACATCTAAGCAATTCAGTCCATCATCATAATCAAGGTATATGTTTCTTCCTTCTACCCTAAGTACCTTTATCCAATCTCCACCAGCTTCTTTTACAAAATCACCAGCACGGCACATAACAGCACCTACCAAAAAGGCGGGGCTTTCGGCTTCGTTAGAAGCATTTGTGGTTAAATTATCATTCATCTTTCTAAATTAATTTTGTGGTTAAAATCCCGCCCTTCTGGTAGCTGCAAATCGTTACCTGCAAGTGTAACAGACAGACAATCCCAAATCAAACCGACAATAATTTTTGACAAAAAAGAGGTGTTGAAAACTTTTATTTTGGAAAGTTAGGATACCTAACTATATTTGTACCGACAATAATGTCATAACAATTTAAATTCATAAAAAATGAGTAAATCAGTTTTCTTTCATGCAGGTTGTCCTGTTTGCGTTAGTGCAGAACACGACATCATTAACCTTTTAGGTGCGAACAATGTAGATGTTGTTCACTTCGGTAACGACAAATCAAGAATTAACGAAGCAGAAAAAGCAGGTGTAAAATCAGTTCCGGCTTTGGTGACACCAAACGGAAATGTATTACACATCAACTTTGGTGCTTCAATGGCGGACGTAAAAGGTTAAAATAATTTGCCCCATAAAGTTAGGATAACTACCTTTGTGGGGCATTTTTAATTAAACAAAAAATGAAATTATTTTTAAATATTGTTTTGCTATTAATCTGTTTTCAAGTTTGTAGTCAAACAAAAAATTCAAACCCTAATAAAATGAAAGTAGCAGTTTGGGACACCTATGTAACAAAGAAAGACGGAGCAATTATGCACTTTGACATTCTTGCACTTGAAAGCATAAAAGACACAACCGTAATCTACAATTACGGTAAAGATTATTTAAAATCAAAAGGACAAGAAGGTCAACCTTTGACATCAAAAAATTGTAGATTTTGCCACGTTGAAACTGTAAGACCTAATTGGGAAGAAGCAATCAACAAAAAAGGCTATTTCATCATTGAAATGGAAAATTGTGAATGAAAGAAACTATACACTTACTCTTTTCTTACGGTACTTTACAGTTAGAGAAAGTTCAGCAAGAAAATTACGGTCGGCTCCTTATAGGAGAGGCAGATAGACTGACCAGCTATAAAATTGAAAAAATACAAATCACTGATTCAGATGTACTTGCTAAAAGTCAACTTGAATATCATCCAATAGCTATAAAATCAGAAGATGACGGTGATTTTATCGAAGGAATGCTTTTTGAAATTACAGACAAGGAACTTATCGAAACCGACAAATACGAGGTAAGTCAATACCATAGAATACTGGAAACATTTGATTCTGGAAAAAGGGCTTGGGTCTATGTGGCTAAAAATATTGCAATATGAAAAAATCAGCGTTTGACTTGGAGCATCAAAATTCGAGTATTGAAAGTAAAATTGTTGCTTCACTTGAAAGAGTTTCGCAGGCATTTAGAGTATTGCTTTGGAATGAAAGCAAGGAATTTTCATTAAGTCCAATTCAAGTTCAAGTGTTAATCTTCTTATTGCATCACTCTGACGAAAAAAAGAAAGTGAGCTACTTGGCGGACGAGTTTAATATGACAAAAGCAACTATCAGCGACACAATCAAAACTCTTGAACAAAAACAACTCATCAAAAAAGAATATGATCAACACGACACAAGAAGCTATATAATTCACTTAACCAAAAAAGGCAAAGACATAGCCGAACAGACATCTTTGTTTGCAAAACAAATTCAAGTTCCTATTGACAGACTACATTCAACCGACAAAGAAAATTTATTGTTAAGTTTGTTAGACATTATTCATCACTTAAACAAGTCAGGAATTATTACTATTCAGAGAATGTGTTTTACTTGCCACTTTTACAAATCAAACAAAAACGGACAGGAGCATTTTTGCGGACTACTTAATACTAAACTTGCCGACACAGAATTACGAATTGACTGTGAAGAGCATAAACTGAAACAAACAGTATGAAAAGAACACCAGCAGGTAACAGCACCTTTGCGTTATGGCGGGGGAAGTGCGAATATGAACAGTAGTGCATTTAATAAACAGTCTGCTTATAGACAGGTTAGTGCATCTAATCCGCCACAACGCAAAGCCGCAAACCGTTAGCACTAATAGGGCGGACATGGAGTAATTCACGGACATATAAAATTATTTATGAGTAGACAATGGACGATAGGCGACTTTCAAAGAGAATTTGAAGAAACCGAAAAATGGACAAGCAGCACTTACAGCTCAGGTGTGAAATTATGCGACCGAGCTGTCCAGATCCAAATTTCCCTAGAAAATTGTGAAGTAAATAACCAGGCAGAATACATTGCGGACATTGCAAATAAACACATAAATTGGGTCGTAGATAATATAGAGACAATCCGAACACACGTTGCAAATAAAATGACTTCTCTTGCTAATGATTGGCTTCAAGAAGGAGAAAGT
Source organism: Bacteroidota bacterium (assembly GCA_016722565.1). NCBI lineage: Bacteria > Pseudomonadati > Bacteroidota > Bacteroidota bacterium. The sequence goes on along the minus strand of JADKIU010000007.1, from coordinate 285,565 downwards.
GAAATGAGTGAAAATGATTTCAAAGAAAGAGCATTTCTCGATGTTATTAAAATATCAGCGACTGGTGAATTTGACCATAATGTTCCAATTGAAGACGGTAACCTAGTCTTATACTTTGATGATGACGATATTTTTGGAGGTCACACAATTCAGGTTTGGATTGACAAAGGTTATGTGCTTGATGAAGATCCAACTTTAATGGGCTAATACTAAATAAGCGGACACGCAGACATGACGCAACTGTGTGCCCCTACAAGTGCTAACACGGGTTTTGCGTTAGTGGGCGGACAGTGCGAATAGAAACATTTGAGCAATTAATAAACTTTGGTGCTGGCAGACAGTTTTCGGTTTCAAAAGCCCACCAACGCAAAGCCCGAAACCGTTAGCGGTAAGCCTAAAAACCAACCTCCAGACAAACATCCGAACATCTTGACGGACTTATTTCAGCACTGATTCTGATTATTTTCACAATTCTTGTCACACTTCAACTATTGCATTGTATAACTGATATAAATTTTAAAACAACGATAAAATGAAATCAGTAGTAACAACAATGACAATTAATGCCCCATCTGAAAAAGTATGGGAAGTAATCGCAAAAGGTAACGGCTTAGAAAAATGGTTTTCTGCCATTGAAACTTGCGAATTAGAAGGACCTGCAAAGCCAGGTGCTAAAAGAATTTGTAAAACCTTTCAAGGTAATGTACTAAAAGAAACCATTCTTGCGGTGGACAATTATGCAATGGTCTTTCAGTATTCCATTGATGAACAGGATATGCTGCCTACAAAAGATGTTTTAGGAACAATCCATGTAACAAATCTTTCGCCAACAGAAACAAATATTACGTGGTTAGCAAATTACAACTTGTTGGACGAAAGTATGGAAGGTGCTGTTGCAACAGGTCTTGACCAATTGTATCAAGGTGGAATCAAAGGAATTGAAGAATTTTTAAAAAACAACTAAAATGAACAGTATTAAAATAATATTTATAAGTTTTCTGTACTTCAAAGAAGGCGGAATGCAAAACTTGGAAGAATTTCAGGCGAAGGCAAATCCATATTTTAAAAAGTACGGAATTGAAATTCTACATCAATATCAACCTGTAAGCAAGGGACAAATCGGTGTAAATCAAAACAATATTGAACAACCCGATATGATACAAATTTTCACAGCTGAAAGTATGGCAAATTTCCAAAGCTATATGGCTGACGAAGAAGTAAAAAAGTTAGCCGAAATACGAAACAATGGTTTACGAAAAATGAATGTGAGTTTCGGAACTGAAACGCAAACAAAAGATATCATTACAAACTCGGCAAAAAATGCTTTACATGGCATAGCATTGGTAAACTTTAAGGATAGTTTGGGTTACGACCAACTCATTGAGTTCAATCAACAAGGGCAAAAAAGTGGCTTGTTTTCAAAGTACGGTATTCATGCTGAAAATTTTGTAAAAATCATGAAAAGTATGCCAGCAATCGGAGAACTTGATTATCAACAACCTGAACTTATTGTTATATTTGGCGTTGATAATACTTCAAAAATGAAGGAATACATTGCAGACAGTAACTATCAAAAATTAGCACCAATTAGAGATAATGTTCTAAAAAGCTACCACTTTTTCATGTGTAAATAATGACAAAAAATCCATTTAGCAATAAAGCCTATAATCAACAAGACGATTTAGCACTCATACAATCTTGTTTGAATGGAGGTAAACTTGCATTGAATACATTAGTAGAGAATCATCAGGGTTACATTTACAATGTAGCCCTGAAATATTTTAATCATATTGCAGATGCAGAAGATGCCACACAAGAAGTCCTCATAAAAGTAATTGCCAATCTAGGAAATTATGATGCCAGCAAAGCACAGTTTAGAACTTGGCTTTATAGAATTACTTTTAATCATTTTCTTAATGCTAAAAAAGCACCCATCGAAATGCGTTACGAAGCAGGGTTTAAAAACTTTTTCAAAACAATAGAAAGTTCACCGCTTGTAGAATTGACAAATGAAGAAGAAAACAAAATGAAATGGGAAATTGAAGAAGCCAAAGTAGCTTGTATGGCAGGCATGATTATGTGCTTAGATAGAGAACAACGGCTAACTTATATTCTTGGTGATGTTTTTGAAATTGACCATAATTTAGGTGCAGAAATTTTTGAAATAAGTACCGACAATTTCAGACAACGACTAACAAGAGCCAGAAAAGACCTTTATGAATGGATGCATAACAGATGTGGTTTAGTAAACAGCAACAATACTTGTCGTTGCCCAAAAAAGACAAAAGGATTTATTGAAAAAGGGTATGTAAATCCAGAAAATCTAAAATGGCATTCAGACTTTTCAAATCGTATTTATGAACTTTCAGAAAATACGGTAGATAATTTATTGAATGAAAGGGACAAAATTTATTCTAATTTATTCAAACAACATCCATTTAAAAATAGCACCATTACGACTAAAAAAATACTGAACGAGATTTTGAGCAATGACAAGTTTAGACAATCATTTGACTTGAATTAACACTGTCGAGAAGAAGGCCTACTCTAACAGCACCTAAAACTTATGCGGGCGACATCAAAGCATTTGCAAATTCAAGGTCGCTCCGCGAAACGTATTTTCATTTTCAAATTGCCTAGAAACATAGTATCTTTATTTAAACGTTTCGGTAGACGAGTGTTCCAAAACCGCACAAGTTCTAGCTGCAAACCATTAGCAACCATTTTCAAGAAAACGACACACCAATCATGAGAAATGTACATATCATCATATTATTCCTTTTATCCTTATCAGCTTTCGGACAGCCCAAAATTGAAAAACAAAAAAGAGACACCATTATTGACTTTTGGAATCAACGAACTTATGACAGACTTCATGGTTATGAGAACAGAGTAATTAAATCAGATGGGAAAATACTTTATGTTAAAATTTCATTTCTGGAAAAATCACAAGCAAATTTTGAATATTTCCGCATTACAGACAATCTATTTCATTGTATTGAATACTCTCCAGACGGCAATTACAAAACAATTGGTAATTATATTATAACAGACAAAATAATTGGTGCCGACACTTCAATGATTGAAGACATCACCACTGCAGAAATGTCTTATATGATATTTTATTTCAGAGGAATTCTAAAAACAGGAAAATTTATAGAGTATTCTAACCAGTCAGAATTTTCTGACTATTGGGAAGGAGAATACAATAGAGGAAAGCGAGTTGGAATTTGGAAACATATGAACGGATTTGAATTGAAACAAATCAATTACGACTTAGACAGCACAAAAAATATTTACACGAAAAATTTGGCTATAGAATCGCCTATAGACAGTTTAATAATGTTATTAAAAGGAAGATGGATGCTTCGTTCTTGTGATAATGAAACATCTCCAAGAATGATCTTTACTAAGTGTAGGACATATAATGGACGATACGGAGAAGATTGTAACAATAATTTTTCAAAAACCAATTATTACGACTTTCTAACAAAGAATTTATTTTACAGACAACGAGGTGAAGGGTGTTTCGAATTTAGAGAAACATCTATAGCGGGCAATTGGCGAATAGAAAAAAACAGCTATGACACATATTTGCTTATTAATTATATTGACTCAAAAGACAACTGGAAATTAAAATTAATTTATGTTGACCGCGATGGTAATCTAATTACTGAAAGACAATAAAAAACGTTTGCTAACACAGGTTGCACGCAATGCGGAGTTCCTGCAAGTTGCAAATGCATTTTTTCAACGGAAGAATATTTTTTGCATTTGCCATTTAGTTCAGTACATTTAATAAAGTTTATCAGTTAAGAAATTTTTGTGCAAGTAAACCCGCACTTCTTTTAGCTGCCAAACGTTAGCAGTAATTATATGAGAAACGCACCATTCACGCCAAAAGAGTATCTCGAATGACACATTCATTGCTAGACAGCCAATATATCTTTCAACAAAATCAAAGATTGTCGACAATTCTTTTGACCGCAGCTGTCGTTCTTTTACTGCTGGCAATTTCTAATATTATAATAATCGGATTAAAAGTCGACAATAATTTTACGACCAAATTCAAGAAGATCATCAGAATAGATGTTAGTGTGTTTGCAATAATCTTTGCAATTATGTTTGCCTACCCTACCATTAAGAAGGATAGATTAATTAACAGAATAAAGCAGAATCCAGCATTTACCGTGGGGACTACAACACAATGGATAGATTTACGTGGGCTATCAGATGATGTGGAATATTATTATACAGTTAATGGAAGACGATACGTATCGAAAGCTAGCCCGGTTTATGGTGGTGAAGAAATAGCCGGCATACAAGTGCCAAATGGTCTCTATCGCGTAATATATAATTTGGCGAACCCGGAGGAATCCTTAATTGATTTTAAGATAAAAGAGGGAGAGACAACTAATGCAGAAGTAAACTAGCACGTTCAAAACTATCACTGAATAACTGCTGCTAACAGCACCTAAAATAAATTCTGAGATAGTGCAAGTTGCAAATGCGGCTTTTATCGGTGCCCCGATGGGGCGGGATATTTTGCATTTTCCATTTAGTTCAGTACATTTAATCTGCCTGTCGGCAGACAGGTAAAATTTAGAGGTTAAGACAGTTTTGTGCAAGTACTACCAGTACATCACATGGCTGCAAATCGTTATCGGTCATTTTAAAGGTCCACACATTGAAATTAGAGCAGAAAAAAATTGAATTTATATATTGGTTCGCATATTATAACCTAGACTCACCTAGTGTAAGATATAGAGCAAAATACCCGCTGGACTTTTTTAAAGATAATAAAGGTGTTGGAAATTACTTTATTGTCCCCAGTTATAGACCAAAGGGAATTTACTTATTTGTAAAAGCATATTTAGCAGCTCTTTTTATTAGAAAGCCGAATTCTTTAATTGTAATTCAGAGAGTTCACTCACATTTCTTATATGCTAGTCTTTTGAAATTACTTATTAGAATTAGAAATAAAGATACAGTTTACGACCTTGATGATGCTGACTACTTAGAAGTAAACCCTAAAACAATACATTTTTTCGCTAAACACTGCAAAAAAATATCAGCGGGTAGTAAACAAATACAAGAATATTTAAGCCAATTTAACCATCAAGTTATTCATACAACTTCTCCAATTGTTGACTTGGGAATAATTAAGAAGAACAGAAGTGCCATTTTTACTATCGGATGGATTGGCGGATTTGGTGGAGACCATAAAAACAGCTTTATGGAACTCATATTTCCAGCTTTGAAAGAATTGAACTTTCATATAAAATTGATTGTCATTGGAGTTGTTAAATTTGAGGACATTGATCTTATTAAGACGTATTTTCAAGGCAACTCAAATATTGAAATTGAAATTCCTTTAAATATAGATTGGAACAACGAAGTTGAAATTCAAAAGAAAATTGTGTCATTTGATGTAGGTATTGCTACATTAACAAATTCTGAAATGCAAATATCCAAATCGGGAATTAAAGCAAAGCAGTACATGAATAATGGCGTTCCAGTATTAAGTACAAATCTGCCTGAAAATAATTCTGTTGTTGTTGATGGAGTCAATGGATATTTTTGCGTCACGGCAAATGATTTTAAAGAAAGGATAAATCAATTTTACAAAATGACAGATGCGGATTATTCGCAATTTTCTAAGAACGCGAGAGAATCAATTATTAATTTTGACCATAATAAATACTTTATGGACTTTGAAAAGATTAAAAACGGCATATAGAAGTACCTACAAGAAATTGGCGATTCAGTTGTTAAATGAAGCTTTGTGCTTCGTATCAAGGTCTAAGGTGACATACAAGTTTCGTCTCCGAAATCGCCAACTTCTATTGGTAGCAACCCTTTATCGCTCATTGCAAATGAATATGCAGCAACGTTTTAACGTATTGGATAATATTATTAAATAGATGATTTTAATTAAGAAATATTTGGTTTTTATATGCATGATTATTTCAGTTATATTAATTGTAATAGCAGCATTTGGATATCCAGGTGGTTCGTTACTTGACAAAAATTCTGTTGGCTTTGGATGGTCAAAAAATTTTATTAGCAATTTATTTGAGTCAAAAGCGATTAATGGTTTAGAAAATCCTGGCAGGATTTGGGCAATTCTTGGAATGGCATTTCAGTCGGTTGGATTTGGAACTTTTTTTATAAATATGTCGAAAAAAATTTCAATAAAAGTGTGGGCAAATGTTCTAAAATATATAGGGTTTATCAACATTTTATTCATTTTCTTAATTGCAACACCCTTCCACGACCTCGGAACAATTTCAATTGTTTTAACATTGTTTGGGCTATTTATAATTACTTTCTTTATCTTGAAGTCAAAACTACAGTTACTTAAATTTAGCTGTATATTATGTTTATTAACTTATTATATTTTCTTTTTCTTATATGGCTTTAGTTATTTGGAATTAGCCTTTATAATGCAGAAAGTATATTCTATAAGCTCAATACTATTAGTTTTAGGACTGGAATATTTTACAAAATATGAAGACTTTGTACATATTAAAATGGGAGAACAAAAAAAAGCAACGAACCGCTAACACGGTTTTGCGCTAGTGGGCGAACAGTTCGAATAGAAATATTTGAGCATTTAATAAACATATTGCTGGTAGACCGTTTTCGATTTCATAAGACCACCAACACATTGCGGTAAACCACTAGATACAATTTTAGGGCGACCTTATAAACATAAACATACAACTAAAGAATCGATATTGAAATTACTTAAAATCATAGGGACGACTTTTTTGCTGACAATTTTTGCAGTAACTGCTTTTGCGACAACTTGGGCACCTATTTATCCATATACTCAAAAGACAGAAGATGGAAAAATAAAATCATATTCCGTCCCATACGGAGTTTATGACGGAGGTTATGGACCTGGACAAACGTTCGTTTATTCTAATGGCAAACTCCTTTACTCAATTGACAAATATTTTTCAACTCCATTTTTCACGACCAACAACGGACAATATTTAATTGAGTTTGACTTTTTTCTTAATTATCGTCAGCCATTTGAAATAGTGGATGATAGCGGTAAAGTTACAATTGAACCTGTTTTATATGATGGAAAAGCCGTGACCATTTATAAAGACGGCAAACTATTCAAGACGATAGATTTTAGTGAACTAAAAATTGACACCTCTAAAATTAAAATAAATGAAGTTGGAAACTGGTTTTCTTGGAATTACATGGTAACTGATACGACAAAAGATGCTTTGAAAAACAAAATGGATCAGCATCCTGCTTTTATTGAAATGGATAAACTCTACCTTATCACAGTAGACAATCAACTAATTGTAATTGAAGTAACAACAGGACAAATTACCGACCGAAAAAATGGCTATGAAACATTAAAACAAAAATCTAATTGGACACCAACCATATTTAAAAGAAAATATAAAAAGGTAAAATACCCTGACAAGTTTCTTTTGCCAGAATTACAAAATGGAAAAACAATTGACCAAGGACTTGCAGAACTTTTAAACAAAAGAGTATCAAATGGAGACAGAGATAGTGCCGTTATTCAAATATATTTTCACACTTTACTAATCAATAAAGAAGGTAAATGTGAAGATGTTTACACTTCTCCAAGCACAAGAAACGACACTAAAAAAGATAATTATATTGACAACCCAAAACTGAAAATTGAAATTGAGGACTGGATAAAACAACAGACATTTAATACGAAAACCTTTCCAAGAGGTTTTCAGAAATTCAAATACACGGACTTTGTTTATCTTAAATAACAACACAACATCAATGAAGAAAAGAAAAACAGGAGCTAGCAGCAGCTACAAGAAATTGGCGGTTGAATAGTTACAAAAGCTTTGTGCTTCGAAATTTCTAACTATTTTTAGCTGAATAACGTTGGCGGTCATTTTACAGTATCTCACAACAAACAATTTACAAACAAAAAAAATGAAAAATATTTTTATAATCTTAATTCTAATTTTCTCGACAACGTTAACATTAGGACAGAAAATTAATGACAAACAAGTTAATCAGCAAATTGCATTTGTTATCAAAAATGTGAATGTCATCACTATGGCAGCGCAAAATGAAATTTTGGAGAATGCAACAGTAGTTATTTCTGGCAATCAAATAGAATCTATAAATGGCGCTATTCCCAAGGGAGCTAAAATTATTGACGGCAAAGGTAAATGGTTAATCCCGGGACTTATTGATATGCACGTTCATTTGCCAACGGACTTTTATTTGGGACAAAAAAAGCCAGCACAATTACCCGACTTGGTTTTTAACACACAAGATATTATGACACCATTTATTGCTAATGGCGTAACTACAGTATTAGAATTAAATTCGAACACAAATCACATTGCGCAAAAAAAAGAAATTGAGAAAGGCTATCTTATTGGTCCACGTATGGCTTTGGCTGCATTGATTGATGGTGGTGAAGGGCAAGGTCGCAATGTAAATACTCCAGAAGATGGGCGTCAAGCAGTGCGAAGTGCAAAAGTAGAAGGCTACGACTTTATAAAGGTATATGCTAATTTGAATATTGAAACTTATAATGCAATTATTGATGAGGCCAATAAACTACAAATAAAAGTTGTTGGTCATATTCCTGATTCTTTTGAAGGAAAGTTGAAAGAAGTTTTTGTGAAAGGATTTAGTTTAGTAGCTCATGCAGAAGAATTATCAAATTATGCTATAAAATATAATGAAGAAGAAGCCAAAGAAATGGCAATGCTTTTGAAAGAGAATGGTAGTTGGCTTTCTCCTACATTGATAACGATGGTAAAAATTTTAAGCCAAGTAAAATCATTAGACGAAATAAAATCCATGCCAAGCTTAAAATATGTTCATCCACTACTACAGAGCAAGTGGCTTACGGCCAATAAATACAATAAAATGAATAGTCCAGAAGATATTGCACATTTTGAGCAATATGTAAAGTTTAATCTTCTTTTAGTTAAGGCTTGTAAAGATGCAGAAGTACCAATAGTTGCAGGAACAGATGTAGGTGTTTCAGAAGTTGTAGCAGGTTTTTCGTTACACGATGAATTAGAATTATTAGTTCAATCAGGTCTGACGACACAAGAAGCATTAAATTCAGCTACATTGCTCTCTGCTCAGTGGCTCGGTATTGATAAACAAATTGGGAGCATAGAAACAGGTAAATTTGCTGACCTTATATTACTTGATGAAAATCCGCTTATAGCTATAAAAAATACTCGTAAAATTGCAGGTGTTTTTGTAAATGGTAATTGGTTGGACAAAACTAAACTAGACGCAATGCTTGCAGAATTAGCCAAACGTAACACAGCGAATAAAGATAAGTTCGATTGGAATACAATGATGAATAAACGAAAATAGAAAACTACGAATCGATGAAATCTGTTATACAAATGTGGTGCTTTTGTGCTAAATTTGAGCGTTGGATTTCTAATGAACATTTGTACTTTTAATTTCCCTCCTTCTTGAAGACACCAAACGTTAGCAGTCATATTAAAAAAATGAGGACCCTTCTAATAATACTATTAACAACTATTGGATATTGTGCCTCAGAACAATTAAGTAAAACATATTTATTCATAGGAACGTACACTGACGGAAAGCCAGACAAAGGAATTTACATTTATGAGTTCAATTCTAAGACAGGGAACTTAAAGAAAGTGTATAGTGGACAAAATATTACCAATCCTTCATTCCTGACATTGTCGCCTGCTGGTAATTACGTGTATGCCTGCACTGACACAAAGCTGCCTGAAGAAGGAAGTGTATCTGCGTTTAAGTTCGATAGTATAAATGGCTCATTGACATTCTTGAATAAACAAAAGAGTGGTGGTGAAAATCCTGTTTATTTAACAACAAGTAGAAATAATGAATTTGTTATTAATGGAAATTACACAGAAGGAACGGTTTCCGTTTTTAAAACAAACCCAGATGGTAGCCTAAATCCATCTTCACAAACAATCCAGTTTCAGGGAAATGGTCCTAATGCTAGGAGACAAGACAAGGCTCATATACATGCTGCCGTTTTTTCGCCCGACTTCGAATATATTTTCTTTCCGGATTTAGGAGCGGATAAAATTCGTGTCTTCAAATTCAATTTACAAGACGACCAACCTTTAATGTCGTTAGGAAATTATGACTATTCAACCATTTTAGGCAGTGGTCCAAGACATTTCACCTTTCATCCAAACAACCGTTTTGCATATTGCATTGAAGAACTTAGCGGAACGATTACTTCGTTTAAATATGAAAATGGGAAATTAGACAGTATACAACGAATATTTTCCTACTCAAAACTACAGGAAGAATACAATAGCGCAGATATTCATGTTTCTCCTGACGGACTCTTTCTTTACGCTTCCAATCGCTGGGACAACGAAAACACAATTTCCATATTCTCAATTGATCAGGATAATGGCAAACTAACTTTAGTTGGACATCAATCAACCTATGGTGATCATCCGAGAAACTTCACACTTGACCCGACAGGTAATTTTCTTATCGTAGCAAATCAAGTTACAAATAACATTGTTGTTTTTAAACGAGACAATAAAACAGGATTGTTAACTAAGACTGGAAAAGAAATAAAAGTTCCCAGACCATCTTGCTTAAAAATGAGAAAATACGGTAGCTAGGAGCGGCTTTACGTAAGGCAGGCATTGGGTGAAAAGAAAACATCGCGTTCCCGTTGAAAATTCAGTTTCATTTGATTCATTTTGGGTGGAAACCCGCCCGAATGCAACCTACATAATGACCCTATTACTCGATGTCTTGCGATTGCTTGTTCCTTGGGGATTTAAAGTTTATTTGACGGCTAACAGAAAGGACAATTCCTCTGTTGTAACCCGACTGAGAAGTTTCCGGTAATTGTTTTCTAACAGGAAGAAGTGAGTGAGTCAGTCGCAATCCTACACCCCATTTTTCGTTGATTAGATAACCAGCACCTAGATTGAAGGAAAGGTCTTTTTTACTAATGGGATAAAGGTCCGTTTGGTACGGAAGAGCTCCACCACCTGTAGTTTCTCCAGCATGTCTTAATGCTGATAATCCCGGACCAAATTCGACATATGCCTTTTTCCTGTTATATTGGAAGAGGATTGGGATTTCAAAGTAGGATAGACCTAAATAATAATCCCCATACTTGGGATGATCAGAATTGAATCCCCCAGCTCCTTTTTCTATTAAAGTGAGTTCAGACTGCATCGTCCAACTTTTATTCATTTTTATCTGAAACCAGATTCCACCCATGAATGAATATAATGGGTGAGTTTTTACGCGACTTCCAGTAATCGTGTGCATTCCAAAACCTAATTTAACGCCAAATTTGCATGGCATTTTTAATTTAGCTTGGGACCAAACATCAAGGCAAATAATTGACATGACAAAAAAAATGAAAAGCTTTTTCATTACTACTTAACGGAATTTGTGGATAAAAATTGTGCTAAGATCAACGGTTCTATATGCGAACATTTAAAGATAAGTTAAATTGTGTGAACCACCATGCCGGTTAAAGCACCCAATCGCTATGTAGTTTTGTGAAAGTGTTAAATGCAATTTTTCAATGGTGCTAACACGAATAATTTTGCATTTGAAATTTCCTTTCGTACTTTTATTATGGTTTTTTGGTTAAGACAGCTTTGTTACTTAAAATTGATAACTTCTTTAGCTATTAATCAATATAGGCAATGTTCTACAACTGCTTTGAATGACAAAAAACACATTTCGAGCTATTAATTTAAACAACTAAACTATGAAAAAATTGCAATATAAAGTAAGCATAAATTCAACATTGACCAATGTATACAACATTATGCTTGGTCTTGACAATAAATCAACGTATGAACAATGGACCGCATTGTTTAATCCTACCTCTTCCTATGAAGGCAGTTGGGACAAAGGAAGTAAAATTCTTTTTGTTGGAGTAGATGAGAAAGGAGAAAAGGGTGGTATGGTTTCCAGAATTGCTGAGAATATTCCTAACCAATTTGTTTCCATTCAACATTATGGCCTTGTACAAGCCGGCAAGGAAATTACTGAAGGACCGGAAGTGGAAAAATGGGCAAATGGATTAGAAAATTATACCTTTGAAGAAAATGGTGCAGTTACAACCCTCATTGTTGACCTCGACACCACGGAAGAGTTTGTGGAGTATATGAATGAATCGTACCCTAAAGCACTTGACAAATTGAAAGAACTTTGTGAAAAATAACCATTTCTTGGAGATCTTAAAATTCAAGTTGATGCAAGGCATCCATTACGATGAGCATAAAAGAACAAATTAAAAACTATATTGTTAGTCTGCCTGCGCCCAAAAGCGCTGAGATGGAAGTATTGCACAAAAGTATATTGCAAATACAACCGAAAGGTAAATTGTGGTTTTTAGATGGGAAGGACGAAAAGGGTAAAGTTGTTTCTAATCCGAATATCGGATATGGAGAATACGCTATAAAATATGCAGATGGAACCTCCAAAGCATTTTATCAAATTGGAATCAGCGCAAACAAAACCGGAATTTCAGTTTATGTTTTTGGCATGAAGGATAAAGCTTATTTGGCAACAACCTATGGTGAAAAAATTGGAAAAGCGACTGTAACAGGATATTGCATTAAGTTCAAAGCACTGAAAGATATACATCTCGAAGTGCTTGAAGCAATCGTACGAGATGGATTTGAAACCAAGTAGTAAATGCTGATGCAAAAGAAATAAGAGATAGTCGAGTAAGGGAGAGTACAGTTAACGAATATTCATCAGATCACATTTTATGAAAGTACTTAAACTATTTGTTTTATTATCCTTAGCACTTTCGCTTTCGAGTTGTATGTCAATCATGCAATCCATCATTGGAATCAAAGATCCCAAACGTCTCACTGATAAAGAAATCACAAAGTGTTCCAAAGCTTTTGATATTCCACAGAATTCTAATTACCGTTTGGATACAAGCTATTTGGATTTTATTTTAAAACTGGACACGACTCAATTTAAAGCGCAACGAAAAAATCATGTTCAACCTTTGCAGGCATTGTATTTTAACTCGCAAGGAGAACTTGTAAAATTTTATATTAATTGCTATGCCGGTGGTTTCCCAAACTTGAAATGGAATAGAGATGGAATGTTAGATACATTCTTACCAAAAGATCAAGCACCTATTGATACCGTGCTAAATTTGAAACGACAACTGAGTTATTTAAAACCTGTTTGTGAATCAACCAACGAGTTTGTAGAGAAAGATTTTGATTATTGTGTTGTTGTCTATTGGAATAGATCCACAAAAAGACATTCGAAACGATTGATAAAAAGTATTAAGTACAATGTGGGAAAAGCAACAACGGAGAAGGTGAAAATACTTTATGCGAATTATGATAATGTATTTTATAAATTAGAAAATAAATAATTTCTTACAGCATTAAACTATAAAACTATATGGACAAGGAAATTTTATTTACAGAACAACAACGGTTTAAACAATGGTGGCTTTGGCTCATTTTAATATCCTTAAATGGATTGTTCCTCTTTGGCGTTTTTCAACAAGTTTTCAATGGCCATCCGTTTGGTGATAAACCAATGAGCGATGTCGGACTTTTAATTGTATCCGGACTTTTTCTTTTAATCACCTTATTATTTGTTGTTTTTCGTCTTGAAACACAAATAAAAAAGGACGGAATTTACGTTCGCTTTTTTTCCTTTCATGTCAATTTCAAATACTTCAGTTGGGAATCGTTGACGAAATCATTTGTTCGGAATTATTCTGCAATAACTGAATATGGTGGCTGGGGATTAAGAATTGGTTTGTTTGGCAGAGGAAAGGCTTACAATGTTTCCGGGAATACCGGATTGCAACTTGAATTTAAGACAAGTAAGAAATTATTAATAGGCACAGGCAAAGCAACCGAATTAACAAATGTTTTAACGAAGCTTGGTCAACTGCATGCGTGAAGAAAACTATACTTTTCTTCGGCTGTCTGAAATATTTCATACTTTTATTTAGAATACTAAAAATTAACACAAAATGAAAAAGATTGTTATTGCTATTTCACTCTTGTCACTTTTTGTTTCGTGTAGCAACAACGAACAGAAGGAGAATATGTCAGTAGATGCCACAAAAAATGCGGAATCAGCAAGAAAGGAAGACGATGCAGCATCAGCAAAAAAATGGTTGATTGAAACTATAGAAGGCTTCTTTACAAATTTTGAAACATTGAAAGGAGACTATTCAAAAATTTGCACCAAGGAGTATGCGGAATTCAAGAAAGATGCAACCAATGTGGATATGGATGGAGGAATGTCAGAAGATGCATTTAAAACGAAGTGGGGAAGAAGGTATTCCGAATATGCAGGAATTCAAGAAGGATTTTTAATAGGCGGAACGGACAATGGAAAAATTAAAGTGTCTAAATGTGAATTGAAGAATAAGACGGAGATGGGTGGGTATTTGTTTGAAGTAGTTTTGGAAGACGCGGATTATAAGTCAACCTTTTATAGAGAAATTGTTGTGGTGCCATCACAAAACTCTTTTTTGATTGACGATGTTCGTGAGATTAAGAATGTATTTGCAAAGGAATAGTCAGTGATTAACACGATTTTTTATGAAATTGTATTGGTTTCGTCTTCTTTTATTTTTTTTGTTTCTCTTTCCGACAATTGTATTTGCTCAGAAAAAATATAAGTATAAGTATAGAGCACATTTAATCAGTCAGCCTTCCTCTTTCACAGCTCAAGTAGCAGACACACTATTGGACCCTAACAAATGTGTATTTGCATTTCAAGTTCTGGACAAAAAGGGTGAATCTGTTCCATTTGCAAGTATTTTAATCCGTGGGAGTAAAATGGATACATTGATTCGCTCGAATTTGGATGGATATGCAATAGTCTCTTTGCCATTAGATACATTTTCTATAACTATTTCAGAAATTCAATTCACAAGCCTACAATTGCAAAAAGTTGTTGGAACCCCTAACACAAAAAATTTGGTGAATATCTTGTTGGGCAAATCAAATGCACTCAGTATCGCACTTATCTATAGTAGAAGAAAATTATCCGAATCGGAAATTGGTAGTATCATTCAGGATTTGAGTAATGAGAAGAGCGACAACGAACTCATAAAAAATAAAACCTGCTATGTGAATTGGGAAATTTAATTACTCCTGCGGTATTTATTGTCGTGGAGTGTTAGAAGAAAGGATTTATTCTCCATAAAAAAAGCTCTGTGTACACAGAGCTTTTTTTATAAACTAGTATTAAAGAATTACTCAACTTTAATGCAACCGTCTTTGATAGTGATTTTAGCACCATTTTTTACTTTTACCCAACCGCAAGAAGTTTTGATTTCAACTTCTGAAGCGCTGGTTTGAATCGATGTAGCACCGCTAGTAGATGCATTAAATTCAACTTTTTGAGTAGAGCCGTTGGATTTTACTTCCATGGTATACTTTTGAGAGTCTTTGTTGTAATAGTCAATCGTGAACGCACTTGCAATGTTTACGACTAGCAAAAATGCCATAGATAAAAATGCTGTTTTCAATTTCATAGTGTTTTAGTTTTAGGGTTTAACATTAAATCAAATCTACACTTTATTTTTTGGAATTCCAATAAGAATTGCCAATGAAGTTGGAAGTCGGGAAATAAGCTGATAGCTCTTGTTTTGCCCAATTTAAAGGCCTTTTTTCAGCTTTGAGATTCATTTTTTTTGACCAATCTGGACAAAACATGATAAATGTCAGTTATTCCTAAAGGAGAATTATTATCTTTACGTAATAATTCATAAGTAAAACCAATCACGTGGATACATATATCAGAGAAAAATTACAAGAAAAAGGACTAAAGGTTACACCACAGCGTGTAGCAATTTATCAAGCGGTTGTTAAATTAAACAATCACCCAACGGCTGAGAAAATAATTGATTATATCAAAGCAAACCATCCAAACATTTCTGTGGGCACAGTCTATAAAGTGTTGGATTCATTAGTAGAAAACGATCTGCTGAAGAAAGTAAAAACAGAAAAAGATTTTATGCGTTATGATGCTGTTTTGTCGCATCACCATCATTTGTATTGCATTGAAACAGATCGAATCGAAGATTATGATGATGACCATTTAAATGAATTTTTAAAGGAGTACTTTAAAAAACATAGAATAAAGAATTTTAAAATTGAAGACATCAAGCTTCAGATCACAGGGAAATTTAGTACTAACAAATAAAAAAATTATAATGAGCAATTCAACAGAAAAAAAATGTCCGTTTAATCATGGACAAAGTCTACCCGTTGGTGGCATGGGTACATCCAACAAAGAATGGTGGCCAAACCGATTGAATCTGAACATTCTTCGTTTGCATTCGTCACTTACGAATCCAATGGAAAAAGATTTTAAGTATGCCGATGAATTTAAAAAATTGGATTTAAAAGCGGTGAAGGAAGACATTTACAAATTAATGACAACTTCTCAGGATTGGTGGCCAGCAGATTACGGTCATTATGGTCCGTTATTTATTCGTATGGCTTGGCACAGTGCAGGCACCTATCGTATTTCCGATGGGCGAGGTGGTGCTGGATCAGGCAACCAACGTTTTGCTCCGTTAAACAGTTGGCCGGACAATGGGAATTTAGATAAAGCACGATTTTTATTGTGGCCCATCAAACAAAAATATGGCAAAAAATTATCGTGGGCCGATTTAATGATTCTTACCGGTAATTGTGCATTGGAATCGATGGGTTTTAAAACATTCGGTTTTGCAGGTGGTCGTGAAGATATTTTTGAACCGGAACAAGATGTTTATTGGGGTGCCGAAACGGAATGGCTAGGAGATAAACGATACAGTGGTGATCGTGCATTAGAAAATCCTTTGGCGGCAGTTCAAATGGGATTAATTTATGTAAATCCGGAAGGCCCCAATGGCAACCCTGATCCTGTTGCCTCTGCAAAAGATATTCGCGAAACGTTTGCTCGCATGGCCATGAATGACGAAGAAACGGTAGCATTAATTGCCGGTGGACATACATTTGGAAAAGCACATGGAGCGGCAAGTGCAAGTTATGTTGGACGTGAACCGGAAGGTGCAAGTATGGAAGAACAAGGCTTAGGATGGAAAAATAGTTTTGGTACCGGCAAAGGTGGCGATACAATTACAAGTGGGATAGAAGGTGCCTGGAAACCAAATCCAACAACCTGGGACAATGGATATTTTGAAACACTTTTCAAATACGATTGGAAACTTGTTAAGAGTCCTGCCGGAGCACACCAATGGATACCAACAGATGAGTCGGCAGCAACCCTAGTGGAAGATGCACACGATTCGAAAAAACGTCACGCTCCCATCATGACAACAGCCGATTTAGCTTTAAAGATGGATCCGATTTATGAAGCCATCTCTCGAAACTATTTTGAAAACTTTGAAAAATTTACAGATGCATTTGCGAGAGCATGGTTCAAATTAACACATAGAGATATGGGGCCTCGTGCTCGTTATTTAGGTCCGGAAATTCCCGTTGAACGATTAATTTGGCAAGATCCTATTCCGACAATTGATTATGAACTAATTACAACTGCGGACATTGTATTATTAAAAGAAAAACTTCTTCAATCCGGATTAACCGTTTCCGAGTTGGTTTCAACTGCTTGGGCTTCCGCAGCTACATTCCGAGGTTCTGACAAACGTGGTGGTGCCAACGGTGCTCGTATTCGATTTGCACCTCAAAAAAATTGGGAAGTAAATAATCCTGTTCAATTAGCAAAAGTGTTGATGAAATTAGAACAGATTCAGAAAGAATTTAATGAAACAAACAACGGAAAGAAAAAAGTATCATTAGCCGATTTGATAGTTTTAGGTGGTTGCACTGGTATTGAAAAAGCTGCAAAAGATGCCGGATTGAATGTTTTTGTTCCATTTTCTCCCGGTCGTGCGGATGCAACATTGGAGCAAACTGATGTTGATTCATTTGCGGTGCTGGAACCCAAAGCGGATGGTTTTAGAAATTATAAGCATGCATCAATGGCTGCAATTCCAGCAGAAACACTGCTGGTTGATAAATCGCAGTTGCTCACCTTAACGGCTCCTGAAATGACTGTTTTAATTGGAGGCATGAGAGCCTTGGATACAAATTACAACGGCTCAAAATATGGACTGTTTACCGATCGTCCTCAAAAATTAACTAACGATTTTTTTGTAAATCTGTTAACTGTTGAAACGACCTGGAAAGCCATTTCCGAATCCGGTGATTTGTTTGAAGGTGTAGATAGAGCAACCGGAAAAGTAAAATGGATAGCTACGCGTGCAGATTTAGTATTCGGTTCAAATTCAGAACTAAGAGCCATAGCAGAGGTATATGCATGTGCTGACAGTACTGAAAAGTTTGTTCACGATTTTATAGCTGCATGGAATAAAGTGATGAATTTAGACCGATTTTAATTAATTTTAATTGTTTAACGAATCGAAAACAAAAATAGTAAAGAGAGGAATCCAAACTCATTTGAAAACAAATCAAACAAACAAACGATGACAAAAAGTTCGATGAATCCGAAAGTGGATTTTTATTTTACAAAAGCAAAAAACTGGCAAGAGGAGCTGGAACAAATGCGAGCAATTGCATTGGATTGTAATTTATCGGAAGAATTAAAATGGGGTGTGCCTTGTTATACATTGAATAAAAGCAATATTGTTTTAATACATGTATTCAAGGAGTATTGTGCATTCTTGTTTTTTAAAGGTGCTCTCTTAAAAGATACCAAAGGCATTCTGGCTCAACAAACACAAAATGTTCAAGCGGCTCGTCAAATTCGATTTACGAACGTGAAAGAAATTGTGAAGTTGAAATCTGTTTTGAAAGCGTATATCCATGAAGCGATTGAAGTAGAAAAAGCAGGATTGAAAGTGGAGTTAAAAACGACAGAGGAGTTTAATATGCCGGAGGAGTTTGAGAAAAAACTCAGCAAAACTCCGGCTCTCAAAAAAGCATTTTATGCATTAACACCCGGTAGACAAAGAGGGTACTTACTCTTTTTTTCTTCTGCTAAGCAAACAAAAACACGTGAAGCAAGAATTGAAAAATGTATTCCGGATATTCTGATTGGAAAAGGGTTAAACGACTAAATTATTCAACGCTATGAATCCACAAGTTGATCATTATTTAGCTGAAGGCTGTGGCCGTTGCTCCTTAGGCGGAACACCCAATTGTAAAGTGCACAACTGGCCGGAAGAATTGAAAGCATTAAGAACAATTGTTTTGGAGTGTGGTTTACAGGAAGAATTAAAATGGGGAGTGCCTGTTTATACCTTTCAGAAAAAAAACATTTTAGTGGTTGCGGCATTTAAGACATATTGCTCCCTGAGTTTTTTTAAAGGCAGTTTGTTAAGCGATACACATAACATTTTATCACAACCCGGAGAACATACACAGTCGGCTCGCTTAATTCGTTTTACGAATGTGAAAGAAATCATGAAGCTAAAATCTGTTTTGAAAGCATATCTTTTTGAAGCGATAGAAATCGAAAAAGCCGGATTGAAAGTGACGTTTAAAAAACCAGAAGATTTTGTTCTGCCGGAAGAATTTCAAAACAAATTGAAGCTGATGCCTGCGCTGAAAAAAGCGTTTGATGCTTTAACACCCGGTCGCCAAAAAAGTTATTTGCTTCATTTTTCGCAAGCTAAACAAACTAAAACACGCGAAGCGAGAATTGAAAAATGTATACCTCAGATTTTAAAAGGAAAAGGATTTAATGAATACTAAAATGGATTTCTAAAATGACAACTACGACAGATGATTATTTAGCACCGCACTATGTTCAACGTAGCAATTGGCTGAGAGCTGCGGTATTAGGTGCCAATGATGGAATTTTATCAACGGCAAGTTTAGCGATTGGCGTTGCGGCTGCAAGTGAGTTGAGAGCACCGATTGTTTTAGCATCCGTTGCCGGATTGGTTGCCGGAGCGCTGTCGATGGCTGCCGGGGAATATGTTTCGGTTAGTTCTCAAACCGATGTTGAAAAGGCGGATGTATTGCGTGAAGAGCAAGAGCTAAAAGAAATGCCGGAACTGGAACTGCAGCGGTTGGCAGAAATTTACGAGAAACGAGGACTTAAAAAAGAAACAGCTTTAACAGTTGCGAAAGAATTAACAGCCCACGATGCTTTGGGTGCGCACATGCGTGACGAATTGGGATTGAATGAAATTACACAAGCAAATCCTATTCAGGCCGCATTCGCTTCCGGTGCTTCTTTTACAGTTGGCGGATTGTTGCCGGTATTGGTTACACTTTTTCTTCCATTAAAAAATATGGAATACTTCCTATATGGCTTTGCAATTGTATTTTTAATTGTGCTTGGAGCGATGGCTGCAAAAACAGGTGGGTCGGGAGTAAAAAAGGCCATTATCAGAATTACATTCTGGGGTACCGTTGCAATGGGATTATCTGCTTTTGTCGGATATCTTTTTGGTGTAAATGTAGCCTAAGGAAATTTTAAAAAGTCATTTGTATTTTAACACCTTCATTTTAGTATTTAAAAGTGAGTCAAATGAATGAACAACTTTATAATTTAAGAACAGCTGAAGAAAAGGCAATCGTTTTATTCGATACGATGCAAGCGCGTAATTTGATTGTTGCTGGGAAATCAGAGCGCGAATTGAATACAGATATTTTTAAACTGGCAGAAGAACTGTTTGAGATAAAAAAGTATTGGCACAAACGCATTGTGAGATCCGGAAAAAACACTTTATTGCCATATCGTGAAAATCCTCCTGATTTAATTTTACAGAACGATGATATTTTATTTTTTGATTTCGGTCCGGTTTTCGAAGACTGGGAAGCAGATGTTGGAAAGACCTATGTAATCGGGAATGATGTGAAAAAATAAATTGAAACAAGATGTGGAACTTGCATGGAAGGAAGGAAAAGCATTTTATGATGCAAATAAAACAGAATTAACAGGTGCTGATTTTTACAAGTATACCGTGGCATTGGCGCAAAAATATGGATGGGAATATGGAAATGAGCATTGTGGACATTTAATTGGAAATTTCCCGCATGAACAATTATTGGGTGAAGAAAAAGTGAACTATATCCATCCTGAAAACAATACATTGATGTGTGAAAAAGATAAACTTGGAAACGAACGCTTTTGGATTTATGAAATTCATTTTGTAAATCGTGATTTAGAAATTGGTGGATTTTTCGAACAAATGGTTTCTTAAGAATAAGTAGTAACATGGATAAAGGAATACATGCAGCAAGCATCTTTAACAAGTATGCAAATGATTATCAAAACTTATATATGGACGTGAGTTTGTATAACGATACATTCGATTCTTTTTGTACTGCAATTGAAAAATCGAATGCATCCATTTTAGAATTGGCTTGCGGCCCTGGTAATATTTCACAGCATGTATTAAATAAACGTCCCGATTTTAAATGGTTGGGAACAGATTTGGCTCCAAACATGGTTGAATTGGCGAAACAAAACAACCCCGGAGCTGAATTTGAAATCATGGATTGTCGAGAAATCGGTAAGCTGAAGCAGCAATATGATGGTCTCATGTGTGGTTTTTGTTTGCCTTATTTATCCATGTCGGAAACGGAGCAACTCATTAAAGATGCTGCTGGATTATTAAATACGAAAGGTGTTATCTATCTCAGCACAATGGAAGAAGCGTATAGTAAGTCGGGACTACAAAAAGGAAGAAAAGGAGACGAAATATATATGCATTACTATCAATATGCTGATTTGGAAAAAATGCTTATCGAAAATGGCTTTAAAATTTTAAAGGTAGATCGCAAAGAGTATGAGCAACAGGTAGGTGTAAAAACGGTTGATTTGGTAATAATCGCTCAAAATAAAAATGTATAACTTTAAAACATGGAATTAAACGCAATCGCTGAATTTAAATCGTCTAAGGAGTTAAGAGACAAACTTTCTAATTTTGGGTTTACAAAAACATTTGCCGAAGGGGAAGTGATTTTGAATGAAAATGCTTACATCAAAGCCATTCCGATAGTTACAACCGGAAGTATTCGGGTGATGCGCACGGATGATGATGGCAGAGAAATCTTGCTGTATTACATCAAAGCCGGAGAAAGCTGTATCATGTCTTTTTTAGGAGGCATTCACCACGATACAAGTAAAGTGCGCGCGATTGCAGAAGAAGAAACAGAAATTTTATTTATTCCCATCGATAAGGTCAATTTATTAATTAAAGATTTTCCGGAGTGGCTGGATTATATTTTCCGCTTGTATCATAAACGATTTGAGGAACTTTTGGATGTGGTAAATGCCGTTGCCTTTAAAAAATTAGACCAACGTTTGCTCGATTTTATCAAAACAAAGTGCGATCTTACCAACAGTCATACTTTATATGTAACCCACGAACAACTCGCCAATGAGTTGGGTTCTGCCCGTGTAGTTATCTCTCGATTGCTGAAGCAAATGGAGGATGAAGGCCTTGTAAAACTGGGCAGAAATAAAATAACCCTTGTGTAACATTAGTTGCTGTGTAGTCTTTTTTATTGATGGATTTTTGTAGTATAAATCAACCACTAAAATCCTAAAAAAATGAAAAAAAACATGGGAACAGTCGACAAAGTAGTTAGAATACTTGTCGCAATCGTAATTGTAGGTTTGTATTTCGCAAACCTTATTTCAGGAACTATTGCCATCATCCTTTTAATTCTTGCGGGAGTATTTATCCTGACAAGTTTTATGAGTTTTTGCCCGCTTTATCTGCCTTTTGGTATTTCTACCAGAAAAAAGGAGAAGGAATAATTGCCTGTTTTAAGGGCATTGCAACTTAATTTACAGTTGTGTAACAAAAGTGGCTGTGGGGGAATACAAATCGAACGAACTTTGTACCATCAAAATTTAGAAAAATGGAAATCAAACAATTTGAAGATAAAAATTTAGCACACTTTTCGTATGCAATACTTAGCAATGGAGAAGTAGCGTTAATCGATCCGGCTCGTAACCCACAGCCATATTATGATTTTGCGAAACAAAATAACGCAAGAATTACAACAGTCATTGAAACGCATCCACATGCTGACTTTGTGAGTAGTCATTTAGAAATACATACCACTACCGGAGCGACAATTTATGTGAGTAAATTGTTGGGGGCAGAATACGACCACCAAACCTTTGATGATGGAGATGCAATTGTTTTAGGAAATGGTACATTAAAGGCAATCAATACACCCGGACATTCACCGGATAGTATCAGCATTGTAGCGTTAGACGAGACAGGAAAAGAAAAAGCAGTTTTTACTGGTGACACCTTGTTTATCGGAGATTGCGGCCGACCGGATTTAAGAGAACAAGCAGGCGCTATTACAGCGGCACGAGAGGTATTAGCAAAAGATATGTATCATTCACTTCGAAACAAGTTAATGACATTACCCGATGATGTCCTTGTTTATCCGGCTCATGGTGCCGGCAGTTTATGCGGAAAAGGATTGAGTGCACAAAATAGCAGCACAATCGGTGCAGAGAAGATCAGCAATTGGAGTTTGCAAAACATGACGGAAGAAGCATTTGTGAAAGAATTATTAGCAGATCAACCGTTCATTCCTAAGTATTTTACATTTGATGTAGGCGTGAACAAAAAGGGAGCAGATGCTTTTAACAGCAGTGTAGAAAAGGTTGAAATTAGAGAACCAATTACCTGCAAGTCGTGCGCCAATACCCTACATCCTGATGTTGTCATTATTGATACACGACCGGAAGCAGAGTTTAAAAAGAAACATTTGGCAAATGCCATCAACTTGATGAACGACACCAAATTTGAAACGTGGCTAGGGAGTATCGTGAATGCGGATGAACCATTCTATCTAATTGGCGAAAACGAAATGGTTTTAAATCAACTGATTGAACGAATTGCAAAAATTGGTTATGAAAAACAAATTATTTCTGCCTTCTTATTAAATTTTGGAAATGCGGAGATGAATTATTTTGATAGTGAGGAATTAAAAGAAAATGAATCGGCATATACAATTGTTGATATTCGAAACGATTCGGAAGTGAAAGTAAATAAAATATTTTCGAATACCATTCATATTCCATTGCACGAGTTGAGAGAACGCACAAATGAAATACCTTTGCATAAGCCAATTTTGGTGCATTGTGCAGGTGGATACAGAAGTGCTGCAGGAAGCAGTATTTTGAAGTCAAAATTAAAGGGTGCATCAGAAGTATTTGATTTAAGTGAAGCCGTTAAACAATTTCAAAAATGAATTTCATACTAAAACATAAATTTACGATTGCCGGAGTAGCTCTTGGAGCAATAGGCGGATATCTCTACTACTATTTTGTAGGATGCGCCAGCGGAACGTGTGCAATAACGTCTAAGCCATTAAACAGCACACTGTATGGTGGCTTGATGGGCGGATTGTTAGTGAATGTATTTAAAACAGAAAAACCAAAATCAGAATAAAATGAACGTAGAAAAAATAATTAAAGAGAAAAAAGGTACCATTGTAGATGTGCGTACTGTACAAGAGTATCGCGGTGGAAATGTAAAAGGTTCTATCAATATTCCGTTGCAAGAAATTGAGCAACGTATGGATGAATTGAAAAAATTAGAACAGCCACTCGTATTGTGTTGTGCTTCCGGTGGACGAAGCGGGCAAGCGCATAGCTACTTGCTGCACCAAGGCATTGAATGCTTTAATGGCGGTTCTTGGTTGGATGTAAATTATTATCAATCTCAAACACTATAAAATATGTTAAGTACAATTAAACAACTATTTGGTTTAGGTCCCAAGGTGGATTTGTCAGAACTGGTAAAAAATGGCGCAATCATTTTAGATGTGCGCAGCAAAGGAGAATATGCAGGTGGGCATATCAAAGGATCAATCAATATTCCTGTGGATGCTTTAGGGAGCAACTTGAGTAAGTTAAAAGATAAAAACAAACCAATTATTACCTGTTGCGCAAGCGGTATGCGTAGTGCTTCTGCAAAAAGTATTTTGAAATCCAATGGATATACTACCGTTCATAATGGAGGAGGCTGGAGTAGTTTACAATATAAAATCAAATAATTATGGAACCACATTATTATAACGTAGATATTAAATGGAACACCGATCGTAAAGGTGTGATGTGTTCCCCGGAATTAACTTCCAATGCTGGTAGTTGCATTGAAGTGGCAACGCCACCTGAATTTCCGAAAGGAATACCAGGTATTTGGTCCCCAGAACATTTGTTCACAGCAGCTGTAAGCAGTTGTTTGATGACCACCTTTTTATCGATTGCAGAAAATTCCAAACTTCCCTTTATTAGTTTTACCTGTAATTCGAAAGGGAAGTTGGAACAAGAAGGAAAATTTATGATGAGTGAAATTATTCTCGAACCGGTAGTTACTATTTCTGATGAAAAAGATCGCGAGCGTGCCGAACGTGTTTTGCAAAAATCGGAAGCAGCTTGTTTGATCTCAAATTCCGTAAAATCCAAAGTAACAATGCATCCAACTATAATTGTACAATAAGATGAAAGAGAGACTTTTAACCGGCTGGACATTTGTTCGTGTTATATATGTAGCATTAGGAGCGATGGTGATTATGCAAGGATTGGAAAGCGGACAATGGTTGGGTGTCGCTTTTGGCGGATACTTTGCAGCAATGGGTTTATTTGGTTTTGGTTGTGCAGGAGGAAATTGTTACGTAGGAAACTGTACGACAACGCCTGAACAAAAATCGGATGTATCGATAGAAGACGTAAAATTTGAAGAAGTGAAAATTAAATCAAAATAAGATGGCAACAACCTTTTCAGATATTATTAAAAGTGATACACCCACGTTGGTTGATTTTTTTGCTGAGTGGTGTGGCCCCTGCAAAATGATGAAACCTATTTTAGAGGAATTAAAAACAGCAGTTGGTGAGAACGCAAAAATCATCAAGATTGATGTAGATAAAAATCCTCAGGTAGCAAGTGTATATCAAATACAAGGTGTTCCAACCTTGATCTTATTTAAAAACGGAGAAATAAAGTGGAGGCAATCCGGTGTGGTTTCTGCACGAAATCTTCAAGATATTATTAATCAACATTTATAAGGATGTTAAAAAATGTATTTTATTCGACCTTGTGGAATAAATGTCCAAAGTGTCATCAGTCGAAAGTTTTTATTTCAGGCCCTTATCAATTAAAGAAGTTTGATAAGATGAACGAGTCGTGCGAATGTTGCGGATTAAAATATGAGAAGGAACCCGGTTTTTTTCAAGGCGCCATGTACGTTAGTTATGCGCTGATGGCGGGATGGTTTATCATTACATGGGGAGTAGATCGCTTTTTTATTAATGCAGAGATTGGAAGCTACTTAACTTTTTTTATTACTTCCATTATTTTATTCATGCCGTTGACGTTTCGTATTTCGCGTTTATTGTGGCTTAATTTTTTTATCAAATACGACAAGAACTATTCGAAACTAAAACAAAATTTTAAAACACTCTAATTATGAAATCTATTATTGCGATCACTTTATTTACACTGACAACGATTCTTTATAGCTGTTCATCCGGACAATCACAAACGGGAAACACAGCACTTTCGGCAACTGAGTTTGCACAAAAAACAAAAGAGCTACCCTCCGCAAAAATTATTGATGTGCGAACACCCGATGAATTTTCAAAAGGGCATATTCAAAATGCAGAGAATTTTGATTGGAATGGAAATGAATTTGAGAAACAAATCGCAACGTTGGATAAATCAGAACCTGTTTTTGTGTATTGTTTAAGTGGAGGAAGAAGTTCTTCTGCTGCTAACAAAATGCGAGCAGATGGATTTAAACAAGTGTTTGAACTAACAGGAGGAATGATGAAGTGGAGAAGTGCGAATCTTCCTGAAACAACAGATAACGCTGTTGTGTCAGCAGGAATGAATAAAGCAGAATTTGAGAAGTTATTGGCTGGAGATAAAATTGTTTTGGTTGATTTTTATGCCGATTGGTGCGCACCATGTAAGAAAATGAAACCCTATTTGGATGAAATTGCAACGGAGATGGGAAACACGGTAACGGTTATTCGCATCAATGCAGACGATCACAAACAATTGTGTCAAGAGTTGAAAATAGATGGACTACCGGTTTTACAGGTATATAAAAACAAATCACTTTCGTGGACGAATGTTGGTTTTATTGAAAAAGCAGAAGTTGTGAAACAGCTGCAATAGTTTTGGGTTGGGATAGGTTGAGAAAAAAGCGCCAGGTTTTTCATTCCTGGCGCTTTTGATTTAGGGATGTTGCGTATAGCTATTTCTTTTTAAGCAATTCAATCACGGCATTGTTCACATTCACAAAACCTCCGGAGATACACAACTCAGTCATCTTTTTCTTTACAGGCTTCATTTTTTTGCGTAATCCTCTCGGTTCTCTTAATCCCGGAACGTTTACTTTTCCGCTATAAGGAACAACAGTTTTCATTAGGATTGCTCTTACCTCTTCCGCTTTTAATTCAGGAAAATAACTGCGAATGATGGCTGCTGCACCAGCTGTGCTTGGTGATGCCATACTGGTTCCGGATAAACTTTCGTACTTACTTCCCGGTACGGTTGCGTAAACATCTACACCTGGCGCAAACAAATCAACTTTTGTTTTACCGTAATTCGAAAAGCCACCAATAATTTCAGATCCTTTTTTATAACCACTTGCACCAACTTGAATCCAGTTACTTGCAATTCCACCATCGAGGAATTCACGGCTAGGGAACGAAAGTTCAACATCATTGTTTTTGGATTCGTTTCCGGCAGCATGAATTAATAAAACATCTTTTGACAAGGCATATTTAATCGCATCGTCAACCAATTTCTTATCAGGAGAATAATATTTACCAAAGCTCATATTGATAACGGTAGCGCCATTGTCAACTGCATAATAAATGGAGTTGGCTACATCTTTGTCGCGCTCATCACCGTTTGGTACAGCACGCACAATCATAATTTTTACATTGTTGGCAATCCCTTCAATTCCTAAGTTGTTTCCTCTTGTAGCAGCAATAATGCCGGCAACATGTGTTCCATGACGAGCATCAGGTCCTTGCACATGATTGTTTCCATAATACTTTTCAGTAGGGTTGTTTACATCATCTCCCACCATGTAGGTTCTCAACGAATCAGAATCCAACTTGCTGTATTTTACCATTGGTTCAAAATGGTCGATTCCTTCTTTTACTTGGCTTTCAATTTCTTCCGGTTTAACAAGTCCCAATGAAATAGCAGGAATAATTGCTTTATTCAATTGTATTTCCATCTCACCTTCCGGCTTGTAATTTTTAAATGCCTCTTTATTTAAAACACCGTTGTTTTGCTTTTTTACTTTTTGTAAATAGGATTCAACAGCTTTGATGCCTTCCAATTGTTTTTCCTGATTTTTTAATTCAGTGGTAAATTTTTCTTTTAATGTTTTGTATTCTTGATAAGCTTTTAGTTCATCACCTTTCAGCTTCGACTCATCGGTAACATTTTGGTATTTTTTATTTCCTTTTTGAACGATACGCGCCAACTCGGAAGCCTCAAAATTAATGTCTCCGTTTTTATCGCCTAAAAAGCTCCATCCGTTTACATCATCAATGTATCCGTTTTTATCATCATCAATTCCATTGTCAGGAATTTCGTCTTCGTTCTTCCAGATCACGTCTTTTAAGTCTTCGTGATTCGGATCTACACCGCTATCGATAACAGCAACAATCACTGTTTTGGATGTTTTTCCGGTTAACGTTTTGTAAGCTTGTTCCGAACCAACACCATAGGCTTTGTCTTTTTTAGGATCAAGAGTAGGCCAGTTGTCCGGATTTTTTGTCTGTGCATAAATTGCAGTTGTAAAAAGGAAACTTGCAATTAGGAGTAGGTGCTTCATAATTATAATTGGGTTAGGTATACGAAAATATAGATATTTCATCAATTTCTACTCGTTTTTTGTAAGAAAGTGAAAGATAATGTATGAATGGTTAGAGGTATGGATGAATGGCTGCCGTGAATTCGCTTTCAGAAACAAAAAACCCTCTCCTTTTGCAAAGAGAGGGGTTTGACCTGCCGAAAGGCGTATGAATGGATTAACAAAACTCGTCAAATGCCATTTTTAAGTTGTCTGCAATCATTTGTGCACTGCGTCCTTCAATGTGATGACGTTCTACAAAATGCACCAATTTGCCATCTTTAAATAAGGCGATAGCCGGTGATGATGGCGGGTATGGAGCAAAATGTTTACGAGCTTCCGCAACAGCTTCGGTATCAAAACCTGCAAAAACCGTTGTGATTTTACTCGGACGTTTTGTTCCTGTCAATGATAATTTTACTCCCGGGCGAGCAGCTCCTGCGGCACATCCGCAAACAGAATTTACGACTACTAATGTCGTTCCCGGGCTATTGATAGCTGCGTTTACCGCATCAGGGTTTGTTAAATCTTCGAATCCTACAGCAGTCAATTCTGCTTTCATAGGCGATACAATACTTTCTGGATACATAGTTATTATTATTTTCATCCGTCAGGATTTCACTCGGACGGATATGTTTATACTAATTGAATTGTGGGTGCAAATTTACGAAATATGTACTATAAATGATACCCTATTTCAGTAATATATGATTCTAACAATCAAATCAATATATTTGTTCTTCAAAATCTCAAAAAAAATGAAAATAAAAAGCGGAATACTCTTACTGGCGTTACTCTTAACAGGAACAATCCAATCAATTGCTCAAACAAAATTGATTGAAAAAGTGACTCGGAAAGGGTCCGAACTGGTGATTTCCTATGAAAAATATAAGTTGGCAAATGGGTTAACCATTTTGGTGCACGAGGATCACTCCGATCCGATTGTTTATGTGGATGTAACCTACCATGTGGGGTCTGCACGTGAGCAAGAAGGACGTTCCGGGTTTGCACATTTTTTTGAACACATGATGTTCCAAGGTTCTGAACACGTAGGCGATGAACAACATTTTAAAATAGTAAGTGAAGCCGGTGGCACATTAAACGGAACAACCAATTTGGATCGTACCAATTATTTTGAAGTAATGCCTTCGAATCAATTGGAAGTGGCACTTTGGCTGGAATCAGATCGAATGGGATTTTTGTTGGATTCGGTTACTCAGAAAAAATTTGAAGTGCAACGTGCAACCGTTAAAAACGAACGTGGACAAAATTATGATAATCGCCCGTATGGCTTGGCTGGTGAAAAATCATCAGCGGCATTGTATCCAACAACACATCCATACTCTTGGTTGACCATCGGATACATTGAAGATTTGAATCGTGTAGATGTAAATGATTTGAAAAAATTCTTTATGCGTTGGTATGGCCCCAATAATGCTACGCTAACAGTATCCGGAGATGTTACTCCTGAGCAAGTTGTGAAGTTAGCGGAAAAATATTTTGGGCCCATCGTTCCCGGACCGGAAGTAAAAGCACAATCATTTCCTACTGTTGTTTTGGATAAGGATCGCTACATTTCTTATGAAGACAATGTGCGTGCTCCTATGTTAGATTTTGCATTTCCAACAGTTCCTGCTCGTTCACCGGATGAAGCTCCGTTGGATGTGTTGGCAGATGTGTTGGCAGGTGGAAAATCGTCTATTTTTTATCAGAATTTTGTAAAATCGCAATTGGCAATGTCTGCAAGTGCCGGTCATCCAACCGCAGAATTAGCAGGTACTTTTGATATTACTATTCGTGCATTCCCGGATAAATCATTAGCACAAATGGATTCGTTGGTACGTTATTCGTTGTTGGAATTTGAAAAACGTGGTGTAACAGATGAGGATATTAAAAAGTATTTGGCTGGTTTTGAAACACAGATGGTAAACTCTTTGTCTAGTGTACAAGGAAAAGGAGCAATGTTAGCTTCGAACGAAACATTTACTGGTAATCCGAATTACATCACCAAAGAAATTGAACGGTATTCGAAAGTGACCAAGGAAGATGTCATGCGTGTTTACAATCAATACATCAAAAATAAATTCGCAGTTGTATTAAGTGTTTGCCCAAAAGGGAAATCGAACTTGGCAGCAAAGAAGGATAATTATACTCCTCCACAACGCAATGTCAATGCCCCGGAAGGAGCAGAGTATAAAAATTTAGTCTACAACAAAGCGAAAGATAATTTTGATAGAAGCAAAAAACCTGTTGCAGGTGCAAGTCCGGTTGTTAAAGCTCCAGAATATTGGAAACAAAAATTTTCGAATGGAATTGAAATAATCGGAGCGAAAAGCGATGAGGTACCCACAACCACATTTCAGTTGACGATTGAAGCCGGACATCGTTATGAGAAAAAGGAGCAAGCCGGAATTTCATATTTATTAACGAGTGTAATGAATGAATCCACAACCAAACATTCGGCAGAAGAGATAGGGGAATTGTTGGAGAATTTAGGAAGTACAGTTAGCATCGTAAATAATGGGCAAGACATTGTTGTGTATGTTTCCTGTTTAACAAAAAACATTGATGCTACACTTGCAATTGCGGAAGAGATGTTGTTCCAGCCGAAGTTTGATAAAGAAGAGTTTGAACGCGTGAAAAAACAACGCTTGGAAGCGATTGCTAATCAGGTAACGCAAGCCACTACCATTGCAAATAATGCGTATGCAAAACTAATGTACGGGAAAGATCACATCATGGGGATTTCAGCATTAGGAACAAAAGAAACGGTTTCTGCTCTAACGATTGACGATGTTAAAAAATATTATTCAGAAAATATTTCACCGAGCATTTCTTCATTGGTGATTGTAGGAGATGTTTCTCAGGAAGCTATTTTACCGAAGATTGGTTTCTTGAAAAACTGGAAAGGACCGAAAGTGGTGCATGCTCCAGAAGTGGCAACACCAACTATCGATAAAACAAAAATATACCTTGTTAATAAAGACAAAGCACCGCAATCGGAAATTCGTATCGGATTTATGTCGATGCCCTACGATGCTACCGGTGAGTTTTATATATCAACCATCATGAACTTTACATTGGGTGGGGCATTTAATAGCCGCATCAATTTAAATTTACGTGAAGCACATGGATTTACGTATGGTGCCCGTTCCGGATTTTCAGGAAATCAATTTGCTGGTCCATATACTGCTAGTGCAGGTGTGCGCGGAGATGCAACAGATAGTTCGGTTGTTGAGTTTATGAAAGAAATTAAGTTGTTCGCAGAAAAAGGTGTTACGGATGCGGAATTAGAATTTACAAAAAGTTCGATGGGACAAAGTGAAGCGTTGAAGTATGAAACAGCAGGTCAAAAAGCTGGATTTGTAAAACGTATTTTGGATTATGACTTAGACAAAGCATATACAACCAAACAAAATGAAATTTTAAAAGCAATCACAAAAGAAGAAATCAATGCACTTGCAAAAAAGCAATTGCAATATGATAAAATGGCGATTTTGGTGGTGGGTGATAAGTCGAAGATATTGTTGCCGTTGCGCAAGTTGGGCTATGAAGTGATAGAATTGGATATGGACGGAAATGAAATTAAAGGTCCGGATTTAAAAAAGAACGAACTGAAATTGGGAGATCGACCTGTGGATTCGGATCCGAATACAGTAAATCCTCCGCCAAGAAATACTCAAAACCCGAGGTAATTGAATTGTGAAAAAAAGGTGATCCATTGATCACCTTTTTTTTTGAAAAAATGATTTCAAAAGTGTTGTGCTTTCCTCTGCCAGGATTCCCGAAATGATTTGTGTTTTAGGATGAAGCAACGAATTGGTAATCAAATTAAATCCGCGCTTGGTGTCGGCAGCACCATAAACGATTTTTCCAAACTGTGCCCAAGAAATGGCTCCGGCACACATCACACAAGGTTCCAAGGTGACATACAAAGTGCACTCATTCAAGTATTTTCCATTGAGAAAGTTGGCTGCAGATGTGATGGCTTGCATTTCGGCATGTGCCGTTACATCATTCAGTCGCTCGGTTAAATTATGTGCTCGGGCAATGATTTTATTCTGACAAACCACAATGGCTCCAACAGGTACTTCATCGGCATCGTAAGCCTTTTGAGCTTCCTTTAAGGCTTCCCGCATAAAGGATTCGTCACTAAAAACGGTTAATTCCATGCGGTAAAGATAGTGTTCCTAAGCCTAATTTTTATGCCTAAACCAAGCTTTATTTTTAGTAATTTCGCAGAAGCCTAAGGCAAAACAATTTTCAATCCCGATAGTTATCGGGAGTTCAATTTTCAAATTTTCAAATTACTATGTTACGATCACATACATGCGGAGAATTACGAATTTCAAATGCAGGACAAACGGTTACACTCAGCGGATGGGTGCAAGGAGTAAGAGATAAAGGTTCTTTACTTTGGATTGATTTACGTGACCGCTATGGCATTACACAAATTACCATTGAAACGGATAAAGCCTCAAAAGAACTAATTGACGTGGCGCGTACCTTGGGGCGTGAGTTCGTGATTTCAGTTATAGGTACAGTTGCGGAGCGGTATTCAAAATCCGATAAATTACCAACAGGCGATATTGAAATTAATCCGGAAAAAATTGTTGTTATCAACGCGGCTATAACTCCTCCTTTCACGATTGAAGATGAAACGGATGGTGGAGATGATATCAGAATGAAATATCGTTATTTGGATTTGAGAAGAAATTCTGTACGTAAAAATTTAGAGTTGCGTCATCGCATTGCAATTGAAGTACGTAACTATTTAGATAAATTAAATTTTTTAGAGGTAGAAACACCGGTCTTAATTAAATCGACTCCGGAAGGGGCTCGCGATTTTGTGGTGCCTTCACGCATGAACCCGGGTGAATTTTATGCCTTACCGCAATCTCCACAAACCTTCAAGCAATTATTGATGGTAGGTGGTTTCGATCGGTATTATCAGATTGTAAAATGTTTTAGAGATGAAGATTTACGTGCAGATCGTCAACCGGAGTTTACACAAATTGACTGCGAAATGGCATTTGTGGAGCAAGAAGATATCCTAAACACCTTTGAAGGAATGATTCGTCATTTGTTTAAATCCGTGAAAGGGATTGATGTTCCAACACTTTCGCGCATGTCGTATGCGGATGCGATGAAGTATTATGGAAATGATAAACCGGATATTCGTTTTGAAATGAAATTTGTGGAGTTGAATGATATCGTTAAAGGCAAAGAGTTTAAAGTATTTGATGATGCCGGATTGGTGGTTGGTATTTGTGCAAAAGGTGCTGCGGAATATACCCGTAAACAAATGGATGAATTGACAGAGTTTGTGAAGCGTCCACAAATTGGTGCAACCGGTTTAATCTATGCACGCTATAATTTAGATGGAACAATTAAATCTTCGGTTGATAAATTTTACAACGAGGACGAATTAAAAAAATGGGTTGCTGCATTTAATGCACAACCGGGCGATTTAATGATGATCATTGCTGGCGAAGAAAACAAAGCGCGTAAAGCATTATCGGAGTTGCGCTTAGAAATGGGAAATCGTTTAGGGTTGAGAGATAAAAATAAATTTGCTTGTCACTGGATCATTGATTTCCCATTATTAGAATTCAGTGAAGAAGTAGATTCAACCTCTGTTGGAGAAAAAGGTGGACGTTGGCATGCAAAACATCATCCGTTCACATCTCCTAAATTGGAAGATGTATCCTTGTTGGAAACTGATCCGGGAGCTGTTCGTGCCAATGCATATGATTTGGTAATTAATGGTGTTGAAATTGGTGGCGGTTCTATCCGTATACACGATAAAAATTTACAAGCCAAAATGTTCAGCTTGTTAGGTTTCAGCAAAGAAGCAGCCCAAGCACAATTTGGATTTTTGATGAATGCATTTGAGTTTGGGGCGCCTCCACATGGTGGACTTGCTTTCGGATTCGACAGACTTTGTTCATTATTCGGAGGAGCAGATGTAATCCGTGATTTCATCGCTTTCCCGAAAAACAATTCCGGACGAGATGTAATGATTGACTCACCTTCACCTATTTCACAAGCGCAATTGGATGAGTTGATGATTGGGTTGAAGAAATAATAATAAATTCAACAGATATAATTAAAAACCCTTGCTGAAAAGCAAGGGTTTTGTTGTTTTTAATGGTTAAATTTACATAATGAAAAAATTTCTGTTTTTTTGCTCCTTTTTATTTGGCACCTCTGTATCATTGTTTGCACAATGGAATCCTTTAAGTGTTGGCAGTACTCAAGAACTTTATGGCATTCAATATAATTCACCACCTCTTATTTATGTAACAGGTGTAGATGGTTTGATTAAATCAACAGACAATGGATCAACATGGAATACCTTTCCTCTTCTGGATGTAGGAGGAAGTCCTATTTTAGCTAGTATACTTTATGATGTGCATTTTTTTGATGCTTTTACCGGTGTTGCAACCGGTTTGATGGTTAGTGGAAATAATGAAGTAATATTACGAACAACAAATGGAGGAGTAAATTGGTCCACGGTGAGTCTTTATGGAGGAGGAGCATGGCCACGAAATTTGAATGATATAAATTTTCCAAGTGCAACGAACGGTTTTGCGGTAGGAACAAATGGTCGGATTCTTAGGACTTTCAATGCTGGTGCAACATGGTCGTCAAGCCCTTCAGGAACAACACAAGCTCTTACTTCAGTTTGTTTTACAAGTACATCAACCGGATTTGCTGTTGGAAACAATATTATACTGAAAACGATAAATGGCGGTACTTCATGGACGCAAACTAGTATTGCAAGTACTAGTTTCAAATCTGTTTATTTTCCAACTGTAACAACAGGTTATGCTGTAGCAGACAATAGTAAAATATATAAGACAACGAATTCAGGAGCTTCCTGGTCACTGGTTCCAGTATATGGAACTTATTCATTTACGGATGTGTTTTTTACAGCTCAGGATACTGGCTATGCAACATCTGGGAATGTTGTTCTGAAGACAAATAATGGCGGAACACTTTGGGAGGAACAAATAGTAAGTTCTGCAGTCGTGCACAATGGCATCGCTTTCCAAAATAGTACCGATGGAATTCTTGTTGGTAAGAATGGAAATGCTTATAAAACTACTAATTCAGGAGGGGTTTCAGGACCAATTGCTTCTTTTTCTACTTCTACAAGTACTTTTTGCAAGGATTCTTTATTTTCATTTATTAATAATGGCCCTGTTGGTTATTCCTACCAATGGTTCTTTAACGGAGTTTTATTTTCTTCAGCATACAATCCTTCTTTTTCATTTACGAATGGGGGTCAAACAGATACTATTTCTTTAGTTGCATTTAACGGCTCATTATATGATACAGTCTATCAGTATCCTTATGTTCAGCCGGCATTGAATTTTACAATGAGTACAGCAGTGGTAAATGATAGTATTTGTCCGGGTACATCGGCAACATTGCAGGTTGCATCATCAATAGTTGGTGTTACATATAAGTTAAGAAATGGTACCACTCAAATTGGCGTTACTCAAAATGGAACAGGAGGTACACTTTCATTTTCCACAGGAACGGTGGCAAGTACAACTACATTTAATATTCTTGGAACAAAAACAAATGTATGCGGTACTTATCAGCAGGTTAATTATGATACAGTTTATGTTATTCCAAATAATAATTTGTTGCCCGTTTCTGCAACATCAACAATCGTCTGTAAAAATTCTTCAACAACTATAACTGTAGGAAGTTCGAATGTTGGAACAATGTATCAGCTGAAAGTGGGAGCGGTTAACATTGGTCCAGCACTGATGGGTAATGGTTCAACCATTTCTTTCCCGTCTGGAAATTTGCTTTCAACAACAACATTCAGTATTCAGGCAACAAGTTATTTAGGGTGTGTTAGTTTATTGACCAATACTATAACCATTGCGGTTGAAGTTCCTTTGGCATATTTTACTGTTGGATCTTATAATGTTGGAATTGGAGAATTAGTGAATTGTTTTAATACTTCTGTTAATCCGGGAGGAACTTATTCCTGGGATTTTGGTGTGGGAGCGTCAATCCCATCATCTACCTTAATGTCGCCTGTTGCGTTTTCTTATTCAAGTTTAGGAATTAAAGTAATAAAATTAATAGCAGTCGGTCCAAATGGTTGTTTGGATACAGCACAAATTAATGTGAACGTGATCAATTACGATACAACCGGGTCATGCTACATATCACAAATGAATTGCATTCCAAGTATGCCCGTTCAATTGCATGCGGTCGAAAATGATTCCGCTGGCAACTTCTATTGTTTTGGAGATTACTATGGCGGAAATTTGAACTTGTTTTCACCGAATAATACTGACACGATTAAATTACTTCCGGGAGACAATATTTTCGTTTCTAAATCAAATAAGTTTGGTGTTCTTCAGTGGGCATTAAATTCTTCAGGTGCAGGAACCGCAGCAGCGAAAGCAATTCATGTTGACGGTCAGGGCAACGTTTTTGTTTTAGGTTATACGCAATGGGGCCCTGCTTCATTTAATTCGATTGACAATAGCACTGTTGTAGCGGTTCCGGTTGATAATAAATTTCTTTGCAAGTATGATAAAAACGGAATTCTGAAATTTGTGAAATACTTTAACCTTGTGTTTTCTGAAAGAGTTGGTTATTCCGTTAAAACAGATTCCAGTGGAAATATTTATCTTTCCGCACAAAGAAGTTTTTATAAACTCGATCCCGGTGGAAATATATTGTGGTCAAAAACCTTGGATTATTATGGAGATGCAACGGTTGATCCGAATGGAGATTCATACATTGTTTCGGAAAACGGATTGGTTGTGCAAAAGTTTAATCCCATGGGGGTTCTAATCTGGCAAACACCTTTTATACAAGTTGCTCCTCCTGCTTCTTATCCCAAGGTGTGGAGTAAGATCCTCAAAAAAGATGAAGCAGGAAATATTTATGTTTTTGGTAATTTCCAACAAAATTTTATTTTTAACGGTGACACACTTTATAACGCAAATCCTGTTTCTGGGCCTGTGCAATATGATGTGTTTATTGCTAAGTTTTCACCCGGAGGAGTACCTTTGGGTATATTACAAGGAGAGGCTTCATTTAATTCATACATTTCTGGTGCAGCAGTAAAAAATGGACACGCTTATTTGTTAGGATCAGCAAGACCTGGCTTAGGTGATACAATTTCCTTTGCTGGTATTCCAGCTCTTTCTACAGCTACAATTTCATCTGTTTATTCAAATCTTTTCTTGCTTCAGACCGACACTTTGCTGAGACCACAGCATCTGGTTAAGTTGGTAGGTGATATGCTTGGTGATGATGATTTTAACGATGCATTGTCAATTGACTCGAATGAAAATATATATATATCATCCACTTACTCGTATGATTTTACTTTGGCACAAACGTTTGTAGGTTTGGGCGGAGGGTGTTGTAATCCTGGTGCGTTTGCCGCAAAATTAGACACTAATTGTATCTTTGTTGATTATACAAATGTCTGGCCTGGTGATGCAAACAATGATTCTGTTGCAAATAATTTTGATTTATTACCTATTGGTCTGCATTATTCACAAACAGGATCTCCACGATCAACCATAAGCAATAGTTGGCAAGCTTATCCGTCTGCGGAATGGGGCACAACTCAGTCAAATGGTTCAGACATTAATCATGCTGATTGCAATGGTGATGGTATCATCAATGCTAATGATACTTTAGCCGTGAATTTAAATTTTGCATCCATACATGCCTTTGCTCCAGAGCCTTCAAATGATGCAAGATTACTTTCGCCTCCAATGTATTTTTCAACAACAAGCAGTAGTTATCTTCCAGGTGATTGGGTGAATGTTGATGTGATGTTGGGTACATCAGCGCTACCAGTTGAAAATTTGTACGGTATAGCATTTAATATTAATTATGATGCATCAATGGTTCAACCCGGAACAGAAAGTTTGAATTATCCTGCAAGTTGGTTCGCTTCTCCTGGCTTGGACGGTATAAAGCTAAGTAAGATAGTTCCTTTGGCAAATACTGCTTATGGTGCGGAAACGCGTATTGATCATGTGAATACTGATGGTTTTGGAAA
This sequence comes from Bacteroidota bacterium, assembly GCA_016722565.1. Taxonomy (NCBI): domain Bacteria; kingdom Pseudomonadati; phylum Bacteroidota; species Bacteroidota bacterium. The sequence goes on along the minus strand of JADKIU010000007.1, from coordinate 246,664 downwards.
GATTGCAACATTCAGATTTCAAGCGCTCAGCACTATTTCTGCAACTACTCCAATGTATTTTTCTTACTCTGGATATACAGCAAATGATTCAGCAGGAGCTAATGTGCTTCTTAGTTTAGAAACAGATACAATTTATATTGTACCATTGGCAACAGCTTTAAATGATACTGAGAATATTAATGGTATCGATGTCTATCCAAACCCGTATTCAGGTTCAACCAATATTTATTATTCGTTGGTTAGAAATTCTAATGTTGCAATTGAAATTTATAATACCATCGGGCAAAAAATCGAAACGATAGTTGATGGTAAGCAGTCGGCCGGTGAATATAAGTACACTTTCAGTGCAAAAGAAAATGGCTACGATGCTGGAATCTACTTTGTGAAATTTATGATTGATGGAAAAACAACAATGAAGAGAATAATAGAAGTGAAATAGTTCTAAGTGATATAAAACAAAAATCCCCTCGATTATATCGAGGGGATTTTTTATTGTGCTGCATCCCAGTTTTGAATGATAGCCACACTATCACTTATTTTGGGCTCAGGTAGCTCTTCTGCAGGATGAGGAAGTTCTTTGAATGACTCCAATATTTTGACAAAATCGGGTTCCAACTCTTCTTTGTTAGATGCGCGTGTCCAAACTAAAATTTGATAAAACTCATAGGGAGTTTCAATCAATCCCAATTTATAATACACTTCATTGTTTTCAAGTTTGCCAGTTACTTCAGCAATCAATGCTTTATGTCCGTCAATTTCCTGACGACCGGGAATACTTACTTTTCCATCTTTGATATTGTCCGCAAAACCTTGGGAGGCAATGTTGTTGAAATAGGTGTCCAAATCATAATCCAGACTATAATCCTGCATGGTTTTCTTTTTCTCATCAATCACCATTGCATACACATCTTTTTCTATGTTTTGATATTGCAACGAAGCATCCTTGTGCAAATCGGTGCAAGGTTGCAGATAATCCGGGATATTCATAGAATATCTGTTATTCACCTTTACTTCAGTAAAAACAGTTTCGTGTTTGCAGGAAGCAAATGCAAAAGGTATTATGAAAAGGAATAGGATGCGATTTAACATTGTCTTGTTTATGTAAGCAAAGTACAGAAAAATAATTGTTAAAAAAAAGCATTCTGAAAGATTGTTTTTAAGTAATCGATTTCAGCTCTTTTTTAATATCATCAATGGTTCTGGATGTTAGTTTGTTCATTTGGCTAAATAATTCAGTTAGTTCAGGTTGCTTTTCTTCTGAAAGACCATCTATTTCTATTCTTTCAAAAATATATTTTAATTCATGAGCACCCACCAATGCAGCCGGACTTTTCATTTTATGAGCTTGTTTACAGATTTGTGGCCAGTTTCTATTTTCGATGAAATCGTTTAATTCTTTCAAATAGTTTGGCATTTCTGCAATATAGGTTTCAAAAATTTCAGTTAAATATTCTTTATCACCTTCTGCGCGACTATGAAGTAATGTGAGGTCGATTGATTTTCCGCTGGTTGTAATCAACTCCTTTGGTATTAAACGAGTTATTTTGACAAATAAATCATTGGGATGAAAAGGTTTTGAAATATAATCATTCATCCCGGCAGAAATACATTTTTCTTCTTCCCCGATTAATGCAGATGCAGTCATTGCAATGATTGGTGTCTTGTTGAGCGGTGCAGGTAGTTGTGTTCGGATGTATTGAGTTGCTTCCAATCCGTCCATCTCAGGCATGGCAATGTCCATTAAAATCAAATGGTGCTGGTGTTCTTTTAATAAGTTGATGGCTGATTTTGCATCGTCCGCTACACTTACATCGACATTCCATTTTTTTAATGTCAAAGACGCCACTCGTTGATTCACGCGATTGTCATCCACCACTAGAATTTTGATTTTTGATAGATTGACACTCTGGTGAACCGTTTCGGTCGTTTTTTGTTCTTTTAACTCTTTCGCTTTTTTATTCGTTTTCACAAAGTCGAGAAAGAAAACAAATACGGAGCCTTCATTTACCTTGCTGCTAACAGAAATAGTTCCTCCTTGTTGCTCAATAATTTGCTTGGCAATGGTAAGCCCTAATCCTGTTCCTCCATACTTTCTGGTGGTTGTAGCGTTTACTTGTGTGAAACTCTCAAAAATTTTATCTAATTTATTATTTGGAATTCCAATACCGGTATCGTGTACGGAAAAAAGCAGTCGTACTTTTTTGCCATCGTCTTTTAAAAGTTTTACATTGATTTTAACTTCCCCTTTTTCAGTAAACTTGATAGCATTCCCAGCCAGGTTTAATAAAACTTGGTTTAATCGTACCGGATCTCCGGCCAGAACATTTGGAATTTTTTCGTCAATGCTGGAAATTAAATGAATGTTTTTTTCAGCTAAACGGTATTGTAGTGTAAAGATTAAGTTTTTACACAAGTCGTTTAAGCTGAAAGGAATCATTTCAAAAGCCATTTTTCCGGCTTTTATTTTCGATAAATCCAATAAGTCGTTAATGATCACCAATAAATTATTGGACGATTCTTTGATTGCCAACGCGTATTCTAATTGTTCGTTGGTAAGATTGCTGTCCAACAATTGGCTGGTCATTCCAATGATTCCGTTCATCGGAGTACGAATTTCATGACTGGTGTTTGCCAAAAATTGCTCTTGCATTTCTTTTGCAAGTACTGCCGCCTCTTTTGCTTTTAATATTTGTGCTTCTGCTTTTTGTTTTTCGCGGTAGCGGTAGTAAAGAATAACGAGCAATGAAAAAATTCCGATGATGGCAGCAATTAGAAAGTTACGTTGTGTATTTTGTGTTTTGATTTTTTCTTTCTGAATTTCGGTATTCTTTCTTAAAAGTTCAATCTCTTGATTTTGTCTTTCAAATTCAAATTCAGCTTGGAGGCGGGCAATGTTAATGGCAGAGTTCTCATTGAGGATGCTGTCTTTGTATTTAGCATACAATTCTTGGTATTCCAATGATTTTTTGAGGTCATTTTTCGATGCGTAAATATCTGACAGGATTTGGTAATTGTCGCGGAGGTAACCGATTAATTGTTGCTCTTTTGCAAGCTCAATACTTTTGTTAATGTGAAAAACTGCTTTGTCGTAATTTTTAAGTGCATGGTATATTTTTCCGAGCAGCCGATGTGTATTTTGAATCCAGTTTTTATCTCCCGCTTTTTCATATTTATGCAGCGCTTCTTCATAAAAATGGATGGCTTTAAATGGAAAATTTAATCGCTCATACGCCTCACCCATATTCAAAAAGTTAAGACCTTCTTGTCGTGGTAATTTATATTCACGTGATAACTTTAAGCCCTTTAAGGAGTAGTTGATAGAATAGAACAAATAGTTTTTGTTGTTCGTTTTGCTACCTAAAATATTATAGGCATCCGCCATGTTTGCATAGGAGTTGATGATTTTCGGGATATCATTTATTTGCTTCGCAATATTGAATGCATTGGTGTAAATATTGATTGCTTTGAAAAAATAACTGGTGTCGTTCAATTCGTTTCCAATATCCATGGTACGATTGGCAATGCGGTTCAATGCGATAATGCATTGGTCGTAATCTTTGTGTTGATAATAGAGGTCGTATGCGTTTTGATAATTTTCAATGGCTTTTTGATGGTTTTTTAGTGTTGAATGCACATTTCCCATGTTTAAATAACATCTGGCAGTGGCAGTAGGATCTCGGTTTTCCTGCGCAAGATGGAGGGCATCACGCAATACAATCAATGCCTGAGAAAACTTTCCGCTGTTGTTTTCAAGCATTGCCAGTGAATTCATCCCTTCAATAATCCCATGTGTGTATTGTATTTTTTTTGAAAATTCAATGGATTGTTTGGCGTATTCGTAAGCTTTGGGTACATTAAAATTGATATATTCTACAGAGAGTTCAACCAATGCATCGGCTTTCGTTTTTTTATTGTTGGTAGCAGAAATTACTTTTTGAAGGGAGTCAACAGCCGGATTCTCCTGCGCATGAACCTGCGAAAAAGAAATAATAAAAACGAATAGAAGGGCGAAAATCGACTTCATGAACTTACTACAAATAGATTACTAAAATAGGCATTTTGCAGGAAATAAGACAATAAAAATGCCCCATTCAGTTGTAATTGAACGGGGCATTTTTATTGCTATTTTGTGCTATAAACTACAACGTTCCTCTCTTCGCTTGTTCTCTCTCAATTGACTCGAACAATGCTTTGAAGTTTCCTGCACCAAAACCTTTGGCACCCATACGCTGAATAATTTCGTAGAACAATGTCGGACGATCTTCTACCGGTTTGGTGAAGATTTGTAACAAGTATCCGTCTTCATCAGCATCTACTAAAATGGATAATTTTTGAAGTTGTGCGATATCTTCTTTCATCATATCGCGGTGAACTCCTAAACGTGCTGGAATTTCATCGTAATACGCTTGTGGTGGTGGTGGTAAAAATTCCACGCCTCTTGCTTTTAAATCTGTCACCGTTTTGATGATATCGTCTGTTGCCAACGCTAAATGTTGTACGCCTGAACCTTCATAAAAATCAATATATTCTTCAATTTGTGAACGTTTGTTACCTTTTGCTGGTTCATTGATTGGAAATTTAATTCGACCATTCCCATTGCTCATTACTTTACTCATCAACGCAGAATATTCTGTATGAATTTGTTTGTCATCAAATGAAAGGAAGTTTACAAATCCCATTACATCTTCATACCATTTCACCCAGGTATTCATTTGGTTCCAACCCACATTACCAACCATGTGATCAATAAATTTTAAACCGATTGGTGTTGGGTTGTAGTCGCTTTCCCATTTTTTGAATCCCGGTAAAAATTCACCTTTGTAATTTTTACGTTCTACAAACATGTGTACGGTTTCACCATACGTGTAAATTCCTGCACGTACTACTTCTCCGTTTTCATCTTTTTCAACGGTTGGTTCCATAAACGATTTTGCGCCTCGTTTGGTGGTTTCTTCCCATGCTTTGCGAGCATCTTCTACCCAAAGTGCAATTACTTTTACACCATCACCATGTTTTTTTACGTGTTCGCCAATTGGTGAATCGCTTACTAATGCTGTTGTTAAGACCAATCGGATTTTGTCTTGTTTTAATACATACGATGTGCGATCCTTCAATCCTGTTTCCAATCCTGCATACGCATGAGTTTGAAAACCAAAAGCAGTTTTATAATAATGAGCCGATTGTTTTGCGTTGCCCACATAAAATTCTACATAATCGGTTCCTAATAATGGAAGAAAATCTTGTGCTCCTTCAAATATTTTTTCTAAACCGTACTCTACATTTTTTACTTCTTTAGCCATTTCTCTTTAATTTATAATTCTAAATTTATAATACATATTTTTTTACTCTGTCCAGCTCTTATAGTACTTTCCATCATCAATGCCCATTGCGGCTTCAGTAACCATCAATGGTTTAAACGTATCTACCATCACCGCCAACTCTTGTGTTTCTTTCTGACCGATACTTCTTTCATACGCTCCAGGTGCGGGGCCATGTGGAATTCCTTTTGGATGCAACGTAATATGTCCTTGTTCAATATTATTTCTGCTCATAAAATCACCATCTACATAATACAATACTTCATCACTGTCGATATTGCTATGGTTGTAAGGTGCAGGAATTGATTTCGGATGATAATCGTATAAACGTGGACAAAATGAACACACCACAAACGTTGAAGTTTCAAAAGTTTGATGCACCGGAGGTGGTTGGTGAACACGTCCTGTTATCGGTTCAAAATTGTGAATGCTGAAACCATAAGGGAAATTGTATCCGTCCCAACCAATAACATCAAATGGGTGAGTAGCGTAAACAACTTCGTGTATCATTCCTTCTTTTTTAATCTTGATTAAGAAGTCACCTTTTTCATCAAACGTTTCTAATTCGTTTGGTAATTTAAAATCACGCTCACAAAATGGGGAGTGTTCTAATAATTGTCCAGACTCATTTTTATAACGTTTAGGGGTATAAAAAGGAGCATGCGATTCCACATAAAAAATACGATTATCGGATGTTTCGAAATCAATTTGATAAATCATTCCACGCGGGATGATAAGATAGTCGCCATATTCAAAGAAGATGTTTCCCATCATGGTGCGTAATTTCCCTTTTCCTCTGTGGATGAACAACATTTCATCTGCATCTGCATTTTTATAAAAATACGTGCGCAAGGATTGTTGAGGAGCCGCTAAACCAATGATACAATCGGAATTCACAAGCATGTCTTTTCTGCTTTCTAAAAAATCAGCAGCAGGTTTTACTTCAAATCCTTTTAATAAAAGTGCTTTGATGTTTTTGTTGATTGCAATTTTCGGAGTAACATCATACGATTTCAAAATTTCTTTTACTTGTGTCGGGCGGTGAACCTGATACAATAAAGAAGAATGACCATTAAATCCTTCGGTTCCGAAGAGTTGTTCATAATACAATCCGCCTTTCGGCTTTTCAAATTGTGTATGACGTTTTTGAGGGAATTCACCCAATTTATGATAGATTGGCATTATAAATAAGTTAAAAGTTAAAATGCTGGAAAATAGATGTTTTTTGTACGAAGTACAAAAACGATGAGGAGCGTATTCCTATTCAGGATTACGTTTGGTAATTTGTTTGATATCGATAATAAGGGCTTTGCCGATAGTATTCATAAAACAAATCTAATAAATAAAACGGAGATTAAAAAGTAAATTTTTTGGTAATCCTTTATGGTACCAAATGGTATTCTTTTGTCCCATTTGCATCGGTATCCACATACCAGAGTTCAGCCTCTTTAAGGCGTAGAATCTCATGGCGAGCTACTGATCCGGAACCGTTTGTAGGGTTTGTTTCAAAAAAATCGTCATTGTCGGTAAAGCGCCAAGTTCCGGATTCGTTGTAGTCGACTACTCCAAATGCTTTATATTTTAGTGAGTATCCACCTTCTTTATCAATGGTGATGATTGCCCCTTGAAAAACATTGTTAAAGTCGGCTGTTTTGTCCACTCCATTTTCTTGGTAGGTTTTAACGTGCCAGGTATTTGCTAATCGTTGTTTTCTGGACAGCAGACTGAATCCCGGTCCATCAGGATATTTTTTACAACTGTTTAAAAATGGAATTGTCATAAAAAGGACAATTAAAAGCGGAGCAGATTTTTTCATGTTCATTTAATTTTCAGTATAAGGTAAAAAATGATATTCAACTAATGAGTCGTTGGATAGGCGCTCTTCGAGCCACAACGATTTGTTTTTTAATCGTAGTATCTTATATGTTTTTGTTTTTACGGTGGAAGTTGAGGGTGTTACTTCAACTTCTTCTTTATCGTTCACAAATTTCCAGGTTCCTGAATATTCGGGAGTGGCCCATATCCAGTTTGACAATTCACTGTATTGAAATTCCCCGGATTGAAAGAAGATGAGTTTCTCGCGAACAACTAGTTGACGGTATTCTGTGGTTTTGTCTTTGCCATTTAAATAATAAGTATCCACTTTCCAAATATTAGCGATTCGTGCTTTTTTGGACAATAAACTCATAGCAGGACCATCTTCATATTTTTTGCAAGAGGCAAAAGAAATGAAAAGAATAAAAAGAGATAGTTGAGCTAGGTGTTTCACGTAAACAAAGATAAAGAATATTGTAGTATTCGGAAGATTGAAAATGCTTATTTTTGAGAAATGATTGTGACCGACACCCATACCCATTTATATTCAAAGGAGTTCGATGCCAATCGGCAAGAGCTGATTCAGAATGCAATTGATGCAGGGATCACCCGAATGTTTATGCCCAATGTGGACAGTGAATCAATTGCCGGAATGTTTCAAGTAGAAAAACAGTTTCCGAATCATTGTTTTGCGATGATGGGCTTACATCCTTGTTCGGTAAATGCAACCTATCAGCAAGAATTGCAGGTAGTGGAGTACTGGCTGGCTAAACGGAAATTTGTAGCTATCGGGGAAATCGGAATTGATTTGTATTGGGATAAAACATTTTTTGAACAGCAGCAAGATGCCTTCCGCACACAAATTCAATGGGCAAAAAAATACAATTTACCCTATGTGATACATTCGCGAAATTCGTTTGATGAAGTGATGGAAATTGTCAATGAATTTAAGGAAGATCGTATCAAAGCCATATTTCATTGCTTTAGTGGAAATGTCACTCAAGCAGAGCAAGTGGTTGAGTTGGGAACTTTTAAACTAGGAATAGGAGGAGTCGTGACCTTTAAAAATTCGGGATTGGATAAAGTAGTAGAAGCGATTGATTTAAAACATTTGGTGTTGGAAACAGATGCGCCTTATTTGGCTCCGGTTCCACACCGCGGAAAAACAAACCTTCCTGAATATTTAATACTGATAGCCCAAAAAATTGCTGAAATAAAAAACATAAGTCTGGAAGAAGTAATTGAGACCACAACAAAAAATTCCATAGAAGTTTTTGGTTGTTAGAACTACCATTTATAGTCAACACATTTAAAGTATGAGCAAAAGTAAAGTATTATTAATCTACACCGGTGGAACAATCGGCATGATGCAGGATGCAAAAACCGGTCAACTGAAACCATTCGACTTCAAGCAACTTACAGATCAGATTCCGGAGCTGAATAAGTTTGATGTTACATTGTCTGCTGTTTCATTTGCAAATCCAATCGACTCCAGCGATATGCAACCTGCAGTTTGGGTGGATATTGCAAAGATGATTGAAAAGAACTACGACAAGGTAGATGGTTTTGTTGTTTTGCATGGAAGTGATACGATGTCGTTTACTGCTTCTGCATTGAGTTTTATGTTGGAGAATTTGAACAAGCCGGTGATACTTACCGGTTCACAATTGCCAATAGGGATGATTCGCACGGATGGAAAAGAGAATTTAATTACAGCAATTGAAATTGCAGCAGCAAAACATAAAGGAAAACCGGTTGTTTCAGAAGTATGTATCTATTTTGAATATCAATTGTATCGAGGTAACCGAACACATAAGTTTAATGCAGAACATTTTCAAGCATTTCAATCGGCAAATTATCCCGTGTTGGCCGAAGCAGGTGTACATTTAAAATACAATCAAAGTGCATTGCAAAAAGGAAATGGAAAAAAATTAAAAGTGCATACAACACTCGTTTCAGATATTGCTATTTTGAAAGTATTTCCGGGGATTACTCAAAATGTGGTAGATGCAATTTTAAATACCAAAAATATAAAGGCGGTTATTTTAGAAACCTTTGGTTCCGGAAATGCCAGCACCCAAAAAGGATTCATTGATGCCTTGAAAAAGGCAATCGACAAAGGAATTGTTATTTTGAATGTAACACAATGCAATGCCGGAAAAGTAGAGCAAGGCAAATATGCAACCAGTGCCGCCTTTAAAAAAATTGGTGTTATCGGAAGTTCGGATATTACTTCGGAAGCAGCAGTTGCTAAATTGATGTTTGTACTTGGCGCCACTTCCAATAAAAAAGAAATCGAAAAATTATTGCAGAAAGATTTGAGGGGCGAAATGACTGTTTAATTTTATTCAAATGATAAAATTGCTTTTTTTGTTGATGTTGTGTCATTGGTTGGCCGACTTTACCCATTTGTCTACTCCATGGATGCTAAGAGCGAAAGCAATCGGCAAGCCTTTATTCCCAATTTTTATTCATGCTTGCGTTCATGGCACGTTGATGTGTATTGTTCTTTTGTTTTTTGCACCGATTAAAACCGTTTTGATATTAACAGCCTTTCAAATAGGAACACATTTTTGTATTGATGTATTGAAAGGGAAGCTGAATGTTTGGTTTTCTTTGGCAGATGCAAAAAATTCTTACCATTGGTGGGTGTTCGGGTTGGATCAAATGGCACATCAAAGTGTAATTATTTTGATGGTTGTAGCTGCAAGAATTATTTAAGACTTGAGTCCCGAGTTTATATTTTCTTTTTGTACAAAATGAGCGTTTGCTTTGAATCGTATCCCCCATAGAGATTTAATAGCCCATCCATCCATTCAGGAACACTTTGTGAGATATGCTGTAGGTTGTGTTGCTTAATAAAATTACAAACAACAGAATCTTTTACGTCTTCCTTTTTTAAAACTAAAAAGGTGCATTTGTTATTTAGCATTTCGGAAGCAGGGAAAGAGTTTAAATCAAAAGTTGTCAAGTTGTGTTGTAAATAAAACTTTGCGACTAATCCATCCCAAGGATCAAACGGATTGCTGCCGTTTTTTTCAATTAAACAAATCTGATTGCAGGAGGTGTTTTTGTTTATATCTTCTGTGATTTTTATAGCTCCGTTTCCTGCCGGCTTTGTGCTTGCAACAGTAAGTCCGATTAAATTAATCACTCCTAATGAAATAAGAAGAAAAGAAACAATTCTTTTAATAATTAAAGAGGAATATTCGGTTTGGTTTTTAATTTCTTGAAAGGCGACCATCAAAAAGACTGGAACGAGAAGAACAATTGGAAAAAGAAAGCGCAATTCTTTATGAGGAATGATGGAGTGCAGGATTATAAAAGGAATAACTGCCCAGATAAAAATACTTTTTGGTTGTTTGATGAGGAGGAGAATGAATGAAAGTAGGATGGCAATTCCAATCGGAAAAAACGAATAACGGAAAACATAATAGAAGTAATAATACCAAGGGGAGGTTCCGAAGTTGGATGCAACATCGTTTACAATGTTGGAATAAAAGTATTTCCAAGCAGTTAATACAAAATTGTTGTAGAACCAACAGTCAATAATCACTCCGATGACTACTGATGTAGAAAATCCGATGAATAGAAACAGACATTTGTTGATTGGTGTTTTTTTGATGAACTTCAACCAAGCAATAATTCCAAAAGTCAATGCAATAGTTTGAAATCGAAATATAAAACTGAGTCCAAGTAAAAGACCTATGATTATAAAATGACGAGAAGAATTTCTTTCCCTTAAAATCATTGAAATAGCTATAAGAATGAGTAATCCGGAATAAGTTTCAGAAGAGAATCGAACATTGATAACTGGTAGGAACCAAATAAAAAAGGAAAGAAAATAAAATGTGTTCCAATTTTTTGGATGGATATATTTTTTACAGGAGAAACTGAAAAATGAAATAGTAAAGACAGCAAATAGACAGGTTAGAATTCGAAGCAGAAGAGCCTGTATGTAAGGGTTAGTGATAGATATAAGATGGAGTGATTTTAGTATTACAAAACATAGAGCAGGTTGAATTGTTGATCTGATTTGCTCGTGATACTCCCAAGATAAATCACTTGGAATATTGGTCCCAAGTTTTAGTTTAGCGAATTCAATTATTTGATAATGTTCATCAGCATGGTAATAGCCATTACTAAAATAGGCGGTAATAAAGTACCAAGTTACGGCAAGAATAAAAATTGACTTTTCGAATTTAGTAGTTGTCATTCTACTTTTTTATAATATTTGATGTAGTCAATTTCAAAGGCGCTATTGAATACAGTTACATCCGGAGTATTTTTACCGGTTTGAATGGCTAAGTTGGCAATAATACTCATAGGATCTTTGGGGAATATTGGATTGATGTAGTAGGTTTTTCCGGCTTTTATATTTTTGCATTCTACATTTTTTCCTCTTTTTGTTTGGTAATATGTACTTAATCGTTTCAATTCTCCATCAACATACCATTCAATTTTTGTACTGTCCCATACAACAGAAAACGTATGAAAGTCGGCAGAGAAGTCCGGGCCTTCATAATTTTCTCCACTCATTTTTTTATTGTAATGAACGGTCATGTGGTGAATTTTAGATAGTTTCTTTTCATTGTATTTTCCGAAAAAATTGGTTGGATTCCAAAATTCAAACACATCAATTTCATTATTCACATCACCGGATTGTCCGTACATCCAGAATGCTGGCCAAAATCCTTTTTCTTTTGGAATTTTACATCGGATTTCAAATTTTCCGTATTTATAGGTTTCTCTGGTTTCAATCCATGAAGCGGTATGATAATATGTTCTTAAGTTTTGAACACCATCATCCAGTTTTAATGTATCCGGTTTCCAGTTAACAGCTTTTCTTTCGATGGTTTCGGTTTTAGCGATGATTTTACAAATTCCATTCGATAATGAAACATTATCTAATGTGCAATACACTTCAACACCTTCGTTGCTCATTGAACCTTGTGAATATTCTCTGTTTTTCCAGGTGTTTAAGTTCAATCGCATCCCATCAAAATTTTCTTCAAATTTCAATTCCCATTGATCTTCCTTGCAATTGCCATCTGGGGCAGCAATGATTTTTTCTTTTTGAGAGAATAGGGATTGAGCGAATAAAAAAGTAAGCGATAATAAAAGTGTAGATTTCATATTTTTAAAGTTTGTTTTTTTGCAAAATCGATTAAATAATTCCCATTCCCAAAAGAATCGAAAAAATAAATAGTAAAATGGCAACAAGAAGTTGTACGGTTTTTATTGTTACTTTTTTCAAGAGTTTATTTCCAATGAATGCACCGGCAAAAGCCGCCAATGTTGCACTTACTATCAGCGCATAGTTGAAAGGGTAGGGCGATGAGAAAATTTGTTTGGAATACATCGATAATCTTGAAATATCGATTAAACAAGCAATCACCACTCCGGAGGCAATAAATGCTTCTTTTGATAAGTTGGAGCGAATCAGGAATGCCGAACGCAATGCTCCTTGGTTGCCCGATAATCCTCCAAAAAATCCACTTAGCAATCCACCTAATGGCAAATACTTTTTATCAAATTCCAGGTTGGCCAAAGCCGGAATGATTTCAAAACAGGAAAAGAAAAGTAAAACAATCGCAATGATTAACTTGATGGGTAATACACTAAACGAATGTTCCATCAATGTATAAGCAAACACCGGTTGCATCCCGCTTAACAGTTGTAAAACATATGCTCCTATAAATGCAGCAAGGATAGATGGAATTCCGAAATTAATAATGGTGCTTTTGTCGGCATGCTTCCCAACCAATGCTAATTTGAACAGGTTGTTTAAAAAATGTACAATGGCAGTTAAAGCGATGGATAGTTCAATGGGGAAAAATAATCCAAATACGGGTAATAATAAGGTGCCCAGTCCGAACCCCGAAAACAATGTTAATCCCGAGCCAAGAAATGCAACTAAACAAATGATGATGTATTCCATAGGGTTGTAAATTTAATGAAAATAATTGCTTTTTTTACATGCTCTTAGTTTTGCTATAATTCTCCTTGTGTTAGTTTAATTGAAATTTTTAGAAATTGCTGTTAGAAATGTGTTAACTATTCGTTATGGGAATTATTTTTTTGTATTTTTAAATAAACTATATTTCAAAGGATGAGCCTTTTTCAGTATGAATTTAAATTAAACAGCACGGATTGTCTTATTAAATTAGATTTTAATATTAAAAAAATTTTAGTATTTGAAGATCCATGGGGAAGAGACTCGACTTCTATCCCTAGCCATATTGTTGAGTTTGGATGTGTTGATACCGATGGCATTTTTGTTAGTAAATATCAAAAGCATTTTGAAATAGATACGTATAAGGAAATTGTTTTTTTGTCAAATTACTATGCAAAAAAAGTTAATCATCCTGAGGGCGAAAGAGTGTTTTTTTTTCAGACAAGATCTAGCTATTCTATGGCAAAGGAAAAACCTAATCTCAAAATCGGGTTTGGATTTTTAGTCGTTTCAATAATTTCAATTCTGTTTTATCTTTTCCTTCATCTTTAACGTTTTGAATGCATTAAATCTAAGTAATCTTTTACTTTTTATTGGTATACTTTCATTCGTTCTTTTTGTCGTTTTGGGAGCGTTGTATTATTCAAGAGTGAAACGAAAGGGCTTTAATGTTCTCGGGACCGAAAGTGGGATTTATATTTATACAAACAACACTGATTATTTTCATCGATGGGCCGATTTTACTGGTAAGTACGAGATGGTCAAATTTGAAAATGCATTCTTTTTTGAATTAGTGAATCAGCGCAGCATATACAATAAGTATGGAAGTAATAAAATAAATAAATACTTAAATTTTGTAGGGGTTAACAACTATGAATTCTATTTTAAAATCATATGCCATCGGATTTTGTCTAAATGAAAAATTAAAGAACTAGATAGGTTAAGATTTCATTTATTTTGAAGGATAGTTGTTGCAATCATTAAATTTTTTATTTAAAGCAGAAACCCTTAAGTTCAATTTTTCAAAAATTGCTGTACTGTTTAGATACTTATTTAGTATTTCATCAGTTCTGTTTTGATGGACTGTTAATTTTTTAATGAAATCTCTGCATGCAGAACTTGTTCCTCCCTTCTTTTGGGCGCATTCACAATATTCTTTTATTGTTTTTTCTTCAGCAATGGTTGAATTGTAAAATGCAATAGAATCATCTTCTAAAAATACCAATGGGCTTGCATTTTCTTCTGGTTCAATTTTTTCCACACTTGAACTGTCTTTTTGTATATCATTTAAAATAGATTCTTTTGATTCATTCGAATTGTTTGTACAAGACATAAGAAAGCCTAATAGTGCAATTTTAAAGTATCGTTTCATTCTATTCATAGGTTTTTAGTATTAGTTAAATAGTTGAATTTTTCTATTACGAACTGTATAGAAAAATTAAAAGTCCCGTAAAAACGGGACTTTATTTGATTCATTGCGGGCTCAAATTTACCCTGTTCGAACCAAATAACCAACGAAAACCCTGAAGAATTGAAAGATGCTGAAATTCAGCGATTTTTAGCTGATTTACGGGCGATAAGTCACTTCTGCAAGGTGTTTAGGGTTGGTCAGAAATAGGGGCTATTATCGTATTTTACGGTAATTTTACTGTAAGATCCCCCCTTAGGGTCTCAGGTAAATGACTTTACAACGAATTTCTTAACGCTATTTAAGTGAAAGCTTGCTGTTGAAAGGAAGGTAAGGAGTTTTAATTTTAACCCTGAAAACTGATTCCGAACTTATTCCCGGTAAATTTATCAAGTTTTACTGATGATTTTCAAGTTCTAAGGGGGAGGGGAATTTCCTGCCTTAATTCAAAAAATATTATTTAGATAGTTTAAGAATTCTTATTGCTCCTTTTGCGACCAAAATAAAAACAATGGAGCCCACAATTAAATCGGGATATTTGGAATTTGTGAAATAAACAATTGCACCAGCTAAAATAACTCCAATATTTACGATTACATCATTACTCGTAAAAATTACACTTGCTTGCATGTGAACCTCTTTGCTTTTTGATTTCTGAAGAAGGTAAAGTGAAACCGCATTTCCTACTAAGGCGAAAAGCGAAATGATGATCATTAATTGAAATTCGGGAACTTCCTCAATCCCCAAAAACCTTCTAATAACCTCAATTATTCCAAACAGAGCTAATGCCATCTGAAAATATCCACTCATTTTAGCAATTTGCTTCTTTTTAGACGCTAAATGACCAACAGCATATAAGCTTAATCCATAGACCATAGCATCAGCAAGCATATCAAGGCTATCGGCAACTAATCCCATTGATTCTGAAATAAACCCTGCGATAATTTCCAAAATAAAAAGCGAAAGATTGATCAATAAAACTGTCCACAGTAATTTTTTTTCTTTTGAATGGTCTTCGCTAACATGGGTATAATTACTTTCTTCACTACCAATTAATGAAGCCCCAAGTTTAAGGTCGTTAACAGCATTAAAAATAGACGTTATATCACCTTCATGGTACACATATAAATTTCTATTAGGGATGTCAAAATCAAGTTTCATAAAATGCAGACCTTGCAATTTTAGTCGGATCATGTTTTCCTCTGAAGGGCAATCCATTTTAGAAATATAAATAGTTGATTTTTTCACAATGCTAAAATACTGTAATAGATTCTCGATAGCTACATGTAGATGACTTTTACTGAGATTTTCTTATCACAATTCAACTCAAAGCTTGCTTTTGAAAAGTTGGGGCGGTTTGTTAATCCAATTGATTCATAATTCGAAAACCCAATTCCCTTCTATTGGTAAAATAAACCCTTTGTCTATCTCACCATTCTCATTTTCATCGTGAAGAATATTTACAGCATACTTACCTACCGGAAGATTACTAAAGGTTACTTTAGATGATCCATTTTGTATTTTTTCTTTCAATATCTTACAACACTTTTTGTAATCTTCATCAGGAATCGTTCCGTCCTTATTATATAATGCAAACTGGACAATACCTTTCGAGTTTTGTAGACCATTTACTTCCACGGTTAAAGAATAGTTTTCTCCCTTTTGGTTATTAAATGAAGATAAGGTCAATAATGATATGCTGACTAGTGCGAATAAGAGTAATTGTTTCATTTTAATTCGTTTTTCTATTTGTAATTTTTTCTTTTAAACGATCTACTAAATAATAAACCATTGGCACTAAATAAACAGTTAATATCAAGGATGAAAACAGCCCACCAATAATTACCCATGCCAAACCGTTCTTCCATTCACTTGCTGTTCCTTTGCCAAGGGCAATTGGCAACATTCCTATAATCATTGCAATGGTTGTCATTAAGATTGGACGCATACGACCTTTTCCCGCAATTATTAATGCTTCTTTGAAATGTTTTCCCTCCGCCTTCAATTGATTTGTAAAGTCTACAATTAAAATAGCGTTTTTTACTACTAATCCCATGAGCATAATCAATCCGAGCAAAGCAAATAAACTAAGATTGTTTAATGATAAATTCAATGCTAAAAACGCACCAATAGCAGCTACAGGAATTGAAAACAATACCACAAATGGGTAAACGAAACTATCATATAAAGCAACCATGATTAAATAAATCAATAGGAACGAGATTAATAGAACCGAACCCAATGCACCAAAACTATCATTTTGTCTTTTGATATCACTACCCCAAGTCATTTGAATTCCATCGGGTAATGGGTTATTTTTAAGGTAAGCAACTACATCATCAGCAACTGTTCCCGAAGGTCTACCAAGTGCGTCAGACGTAAGCGTTACCGCTGGCTGACGATCTTTTCTTTCCAATAAGGATGGTGAATTATCTCGTTCTACCGTTGCAAACTGCGATACTTCTACTGGTAACCCCATTGGATTAACAATTGAGAGGCGTTGTACATCTTCATAGCTTTGTCTACTGTAACCGTCAAACCAAATTCTTACAGGATATTCTGTTCCGTTTTCTGTTAATGTTGCATCGTCATTGCCAGTAAAAGCTGTTCTTAAATTCATGCCAACATAAGCTGTCGTTAATCCTAATCGTTGCATTTTATCTTTGTCAGGAATTATTTTGTATTCGGGACTTCCTTGTTCTACTGATAAACGTACATTATCTGAACCCGGTATTTTTTCAATCACCGATTTTAAATCATTACCTGTTTTCATTACTAAATCTAAATTACTGCCGCTTAAAGTAATTTCAATTGGAGCTGAACGTGGTATCAATCCTAATGCAGCCATTGAATAATTTATTCCGGGGAATTTCATTTTTAATTCTTCCCTCAATTTTTTCATAAACTCTTCAGTAGGTTGCTTATTGCGTTCTTTTGCGGATTTTAACTGAATAGTAAATTCAGTTTTATTAGCTGATCCTACACCTAAACTTCCAATGCCTGTACTCGGACCACCTATGTTACTAAACACAGTAGAGACATCTGCTTGCTTGATAATATAGGTTTCTATTTTCTGAGCGATTAAATTGTTTTGTTGAATGGAAGTTGATTTGTCAAACTCTAAAGCCATACGAAATTTACCCTGATCTCCGGTAGAGATAAGCTCTTTACCAATGATACCTTGTTTCATTATTCCCAAAGTAACCGCAAAAAGTAAAACAACTATTCCTGTAAAAATTAATTTGTGGCTGAGTACCCATTCTAATTGTTTGCCATACCAATTGGTGAATTTTTCTAATTGATGTTCAAATCCAAGCAAAAAACGATTGAAGAAGTTGGTTGGTTGTAAATCTTCTTTCTTACCTATTCTTGATGCCAACCAAGGTGTAAGCGTAAAGCCAACTAACAAACTCGTTAAGGTTGAAGTTACTACAACTACTGAAAATTGTTTGAGCATATCTGCCACAAATACTTGTAAAAACAATATCGGTAAAAACACAACCACGTCAACCAATGTGATCGACAATGCAGAAAATCCAATTTCCATACGCCCATCCATTGAGGCAGTACGTTTTTCTTTTCCCATATCTAAATGCCTTTGAATGTTTTCCAACACCACTGTAGCATCATCAACCAAGATTCCAATAATTAAAGACATGGCGAGCAAGGTCATTAAATTTAGAGTGTATCCTAAAAGCCACATAACTGCAAAAGCTGTAACCAAAGAGGTAGGTATTGCAATGATTACAATTAAAGAGTTTCTGAAACTTCTTAAAAATAATAGCATTACTAAAGAAACTAAAACAACTGCTAATCCCAAATCAAATACAACAGAATTAACAGCTGCAATTGTATTGTCGGTGCTATCATCTGCAATGATGAATTTTACAGAGGAATTACTATTTTGTGCTTCGATACTTTTAAATTTTGCACGAACCATTTTTGAAACATCAACAGCATTTGCATCGCCTTGTTTTTTTAATAGAATTCCAATGCCATCTTTTCCATTGTATCTACTGATAGATGTCGTTTCTT
Organism: Bacteroidota bacterium; assembly: GCA_016722565.1. NCBI lineage: Bacteria > Pseudomonadati > Bacteroidota > Bacteroidota bacterium. The sequence continues at coordinate 228,132 of JADKIU010000007.1, read as the reverse complement.
TTATTCCATCAACTACCTGAGCAACATCTTTTACATAGACTGGGCTGCCGAGCATTGGCATAGCCACCTGAACATTTTTTACATCATCAATTGTTGCAAATTTTCCGGTTAAACGAACGGAGTTATTCTCCTGATCCGTTTGTACTTTTCCGGCAGGTAAGTCTAAGCCTGAACGATTAATAGCCTCAACAACCTGATACAATGAAATTTTATATAATTTCAGTTTATCCCGGTTTGCTTTTACTTGTATCTCTCTTTCTTCACCACCTAAAATCGTAAGCTCTGCAACCCCTTTTATTTGTTGAATTTGTGGAAGATACTCGTCTTTCATTTTTTGATAAAACTCTGTTGCAGGCAAGTTACTTGTTGCACTAATTGACATGATAGGTAAATCATTAGGAGAAACCTTACTCATTACCGGACTTAAAATATCCTGCGGTAAATCTTTGCGAATATTGTCAATGTAGCGTTGAGCATCCTGCATGGTTTTATCCAAATCAGTTCCGTATTTCAGGTTGGCAATAATGATAGATGCGTTTGGTAAAGATTTAGTTACCAAATAATCCACTCCTTCTAAATTAGATAAAGCATCCTCTATTTTTCGTGACACCGAAGTTTCTACTTCGTTGGGCTCTGCTCCGGGATACACCGTTTTAATAACCACAACAGGTTGATTAAAATCAGGCATCAATTCATAACTCAAATTTTTATATCCTATAACTCCCAATAAGGTAAGTACGCTGAAAAGAACAATTATCAGCGATGGACGTTTTATTGATATTTCTGTAATATTCATAATTCAAATTTTATTTAACAGTTACATTCGCATTGTCAAATAGATTAATAAATCCATTTGTTACAATCACATCACCTTCTTCTAATCCCTTTGCCACAACAGTTTTATTTTTTATTTTTTGCGCAATACTTATGCTATTTAGAACAGCCTTTCCGTTCTTAACTTTATAAACTTGAGGTTGACTTGACGATCCAACAATAGCAGAAGCCGGTATAATGATTCCTGTTTTTTGATTTTCACTTTTCAAATTTACTTTACCAAACATTCCCGATTTGATTTTTAAATCGGAGGTGTTACTTACAATAAACTGAACAGGAAAACTACTGCCCATATTGGCTTTACTACCTATCATTGTTGCTTTACCCGACAATAGCACATCCGAATAAGCATCTGCATTAATCGAGAAGGTTTGATTTAATTGAAATGAACTCAAATCATTTTCAGAAACATTAACGGTAAATTTTAAAACTGAAATATCTGTAATTTGAAGCAATGGCACACCCGGTGCGGCAAATGCTCCCTCTTCAGTAAGTTTAGCAGTAACCACTCCATTAAACGGTGCTTTGATGGTTGTTTTATTAATTTGTTCAAGTAAAGTTGCTCTTTGAACTTTTGCAGATTTTAAACCTAACTCTGCTTTTTCTAATTGAACCCCTTGTACAGCATCTGCATTCGCTAAAACAGTAAATCGTTTTACATCAGCTTCTAATCCTTCAACTTGAACCTCCGCTGATTGTAATTGCAATTTCAATAGTGAATTATCTAACTGAATTAATGATTGCCCCTTTGTTACAAAAGTTCCAACATCAACTAAAACATCATTTATCTTGCCTTGTATTTCAGCGCTAAGCTTAGTTTCTTTATTAGGTTCAAATGTTCCTGAATAAGCAAATTCAGCTCCTATTAATTCCGATTTGATTGTATCTACCTGAACATGGATAGCTTGCTCTTTATCATATTGATAAACTTTATCTTTTACGATTTCTTTATTACTTTTTAATTTTATGACTACAATTGCAATTAATGCCAATGGTATGATGATGTATAAAACCTTTTTCATTATCTGTTATTTTTAATTATTAATTTATTTCGTTTTTAAAATATTTCCTGATACTTTTTTTAGTTCTAAGTCTGCCTTCATCACATCTACCAATGCCGACAAATAATTTTGTTGTGCTTCCTTTTGGGTATTATCTGAAAGTAAAACATCTGTTAATGATGCAACACCCTCCTTTTGCTGAATAAGTGTTTTAGAATAAATTGTTTCTGCTAATGTCAATTGTGATTTTGCATTTAATAGATTAGAATTTGCAACTTCATATTGCATTTGTGCATTTTCTATCTGAACGTTTTGTTTATCATTTAATAATTCTAATCGAGTTGTATTTTGCTTTATCTCTTCTCTCTTTTGAAAAACCTTGTGTTCTAAAGTAGTACCGGAGAATATCATCCAAGACATTTTTACCCCGGCAAATCCAATCGGGTACGTTTTAAAGAAATCATTTGTACCACTGTAGTTTCCAAATCCGGTAGTTCCATAAGTACCATAAAGTGAAAAAGAAGGTAAATGTGAAAGTTTTAATGTTTTTAATTCAGATTTTAAGAGCTGTTCTTTCGTATTAAACAATAATATATCAGAGGTTGGTTTGCTTGTATATTTTACTACTTCTGACGATGTGCTAAATGTTTCTTCAATTGTAATTGGTCGGGTTGGTGTTATGCCCAATTGAAGTTTTAACAAATTAAGAATTTGTTGATACTGTGCATTCGCCTTACTTAATTGTGTGTTTAGCTGACTTTGCTGAAGTTTAATTTTATCTACATCTGTACCCTTTGCCATTTGTTGTGAGTAAAGCAATTGAATATTGCTAAGTAGTTTTTCGCTATTACTTAATCCGTTTTTGATAAACACAATCTGATTTGATACTAACTGTGCATTGTAATACAAATTAGAAACATCAAATACCACTTGCTCCTCGGTTTGTTGAAACTGTATTTGATTTAATTCTTTTGCTCTTTTTGAAATCGTAATTGCTCCAATAGCTTGAGGGTTGTATAAAGGCACATCAAGAGTTAGGTTTGCATTTAAATTATGAGGAACACCAAATTGAGCCTCTTTGTAAACGCCTGCCGGTCCACCAAAAACGGATGCAGGAAGTAACTGATACGGAAGATCGGTGTAGTACCGATAGTCAACATTGCCATACAATTTTGGTACTAAACCACCTTTTGCTTCCTTGTTTCTCTCATTGGCAATCTCAATATCGCCTTGTGCTATTTTCAACGTTTTATTATGCACTAATGCTGTATCAATACATTGCTTTAGTGACCAATTTTGAGCCTCAGAATTGGTTGTGAAAATTAAAATGGTGAGAACCATTAATAATTTCAATTTTAATAAGTGAGTGTTTACTAACATAATTAGGCAAATTTTTTTATTTGATTAATAGTAATTGAGTGTCTTCTATTCCTTCTACCCAATGTTTTACGTTTGGCTCAATGTTAACCATGTCGCCACTTAAAAGGTTTTCTGTTACCCCTTTTTCATTTTTAAAAACTACATTGCCATTAATACAAATAAGTAATGCAGGAACAGTTGTTATATGTTCTTTTAATGTGCCGTTTGCTTTGATTTGTAAAGCAGTTACATTTCCTTCAGTTGTAGAAAATAATTTCTTTGCGCTGACAGGCTTTTCTTCGGTATGGATTGATTTTATGTTCATGATTTCTTTTTTATTCAAAGTATATGTTAAATAATTTATAAGAAGCTTTTATTTCCTCAAAGGTTTGCAATGCCTCATCGTTATTTTTTGATTTATTCAATTTGTCTACCATATCAATATAAGGCAACAACCATTTATGTAATTCATCATGGGCTTTTCCTTCCATAGTGCAATTTGAAGTTAAGAGATCAATGTTTTTTTGCAAACTTGCACCAAGTTGTGTGAAGTCCTTTAGTTCTGTATGTTTAGCTTCAACAAAACGATTAATGTCTGATTCCATGTTCCTAATATGCGCCATCATTTCAGGAACAACCGTCCATTTAGCTCCGTTGTTTAATTCAATGGAGTCGCTCTCTGTATGTTGGTGTTCGCTTTCCTTGGATGATGGTATAGATTTAATATTCGAAATCTCACTATTTTCATCCTTTACAGGATTATTGCAGCCATAGGTAATACCCATAAGAACCACAATTAATATTGCCAAATATTTTTTCATTTATGCTAATCTTTTTTTGTTATAAAGAACCACGATATGCCTGCAAATGCGCCTGTAATAGCAATACGAGAAAGCATGGCTTTAATCGTTTTTTGCTCGTAAATTCCACCTGTATTTGCGTGAATTAACAAACCAACAAAACTCACAATAAGGATTGTTGTTGTGATTAAAAGTAATTTTGTAGCCCACGCTTTTTCTGTAAATAATCCATATGCAGCAAACAGATATAGGAAACCTGCAATAAAATTGGAGACTACAACAAACAATACATAATTACCCTCCTTCGCTCTTATTCCGAACAAATCAAATATTACAGACGTACTCATAAATAGAGTAATTAATGCAAATAATGTAATGATAACTGCTGCTGCTTTTAAAATAATTGGTTTCATTAGTTGTTTGTTAATGATTAGTTTCTACCATTTTTAATATGCCATTTAATACTTTATTTCCATCTTTTATCAAATCTGATTTATGACCTGATAGTTTCCATTTAAGAACTGTAATTCGCATCCCACCCATTATAATTGTTGTTGTTGTTGAAACGCCCACTATTTTACTAAAAGATCCATTTGCCTGACCTTTTTTCACAATGGTTTCTATATGATTCTGCATCAATTCCATCATGGATGAAACCGTAGATGACAATTCTTTATTAAATTGAAAAATACTTTCGGAAAAAATAACACTAACTACCGAAGGCTTTTGTACAAATGTTTTTAATTGCGAATCAAACAGAGCTTTCAAAAGTTCTGATGGACTGCGATCTTTATTAGAAAGTATTACATCAAGCCTCCCTTTCATTTCCTCAATAAAGTATGTTAACAAGCCAAGTAATATTTCGTTTTTACTTTTAAAATGGCGATATAATGCTGCTTCTGATAAATTTAAATCAGCAGCAAGTGTTTTAATCGTTAAATCCTGAATGCCATGCTCATCAATTCTTTTGGTAGCGGCTTCAATGATTTCTATTTGTCTTTCAGAGAATTTATTATTTTTCATTTTCAAGTTTCATTTTATAAAAAGATATTCCTAACCAAATTACTGACACCGTCATACTAATTGCGCCAATAAGCACAAATACAGGAGGCGCACCTAAATACACTTCTAACAGAATCCCTATTGGCATTAACAGACCAATTAAACCAAGCCAAGAAATTACCGTTGTGTTTTTAAGTTGATTTTTAAAATGTAATAGTAAGTAACCTATCAAAATATTTAAGAAGGCGAAAAGATTACCGTGTACATGGGCTAATCTTGTTTCAAAGTGTTTACCTATTGAGTAAGAGTTAATCCACTCGTCCTTACCGGGAGCAAAGTCTCTTAAATAGATTAGTAAAAAGCCATATGCCATAAACAATCCCATTACAAGAAAACCGATAGCTATGTTATTTTTTCCTTTCATAATTTTAATGTAAGTTAGTATTCACTTACAAAAGTATTAAACATTTCTTTCCCCCACAATTATTTTAACAACTATTTTGAATGATTTAAATCACATTAACACCTAGTTAACGAATTATTTTCCAAAATTCATCTCCCCAATCTTCATAAGTACTGTCTTCAGAATGAATTTCCATAATGAGCTGTAGTTCTTTTTCATTTGCGATTGTTTCTATTGCAGGAAACAATACTCTTTCTTCGAAACGAATATGTTTCTCAAGTTCCTCTTCAAGCAGACTTAGAGATTTTTCAATATCCGTTGTGTCTTCAAAGAGCCGTTTTAATCTTCGATGGTCTGTTAGTGCCTTTTTGACCAACTCATGTTCATTGCCCAATAGTGGAAAAACGAACTCTTCTTCTATATTAAAATGGGTTAACAAACTATTCTTGAAAAACCAATCTGAATATTTTTTTATCCTATCGATATCAATACCTTTCTTTAGCCCTGTTCTTATTTTCCAACATAGCAGTAAGCCATGATGATGTTCACGACTTAAGGGTTGTAAAGCAATGCTTCTTTTAATTGGTACTGTTTTCATTATCACTAGTTTTAATTATTAATAGAGCCTATTAAAACAAGGCATTCAACGACTGTATTGCTTTTTATTGAATGTTTAACATTGCACGGAAAAATAAAAAAATCACCTGACTTGTCAATAAAATACTCATTATCAATAGAAAATTCAGGGTTTCCTGAAACTACATAGGCATATTCTGTTTTATCTGGATGTAAATGTTCAGGATAAACTGACATAGGATCAATTTTAATTAACTTAACTCCGCCATTTGATAACTGAATGAATTCCTTTCCTAAAAACCCCTTTACGTGACCTGTTTTCCAATCTAAATCAGTTACATCAACTTTGTAATTTTTAAGTTTATTTTTCATGATTATAATTCTATTTCTATTAATTCTAAATTTTGGTCAATTATTATCTGGCAAGAAAGCCTATCATTTAAATTATTAAAATTGTGTTTTTTAAGAGTAGCTAATTCATTTCCTTCAAAATCGTTTACTTTATGGAATTTAGAATTTATTTTAATCAGACAAGTACAACAACGTCCCATGCCTTTACATTCGCCAAAATTCTCTAGATACAATTTATCCGATAAAAGCTCCATCAGGCTTCTATACTCATTAGTGTAAGTTAAAAATTGGATTTTTTGACCCCCTTTAATTAAAATTATTTTTATATCTTTTATTTGACTCACGGGGGCAATTAAAAACAATGAATTATTTGATTTTAGACATTAGCATTAAAATATAAAATAGGGAAACATCTATTTTAAGACATTTCCCTATTGAAATTTTTGCTTAAATATATTTTAGTATTCTTTTTTAACTTCCTTTTCCATCTCGATTGATTTTGGAAACAAGATGTTGTTTTCTAAATGAATGTGAAGATGTAAATCAGTTTCAAATTCTTTAAGCAAAGCAAATGTTACTTTATATGTATTGCAAGCATCAAGTGGCGGTGTATAATTATCAGTTAATTTTTCGATTCTTCTAAATATTTCGCCTTCGGTATCATGCTCGTGCATCATTGTTTTTATGGGACTTTGAACTGTTCCAAAAGGAGGCTGAGGAGAGGGCTGATTTTCTTGTTTTGCAATTGCCATTTTTCTTACAAACGGAAATAAAATCAACTCTTCTTTTTTCATGTGAGCAGCGAGTTCGCTCGCAGATTGATTAAACAAATCTTTTATTTCAAATAATTCTGGATGGTTCTTACCATGCACTGTACATATTTTATCAAGGTATTGTTTTAAGACAGGTGTTTTATCTTCAACGTACCTGTGATGCTTTTTCTCAATATAATCAGCTAATAAATCCAATGGCCAAAACTTGTAATCTGTTGCTGGATTATCTTCACTTATCTTTACTTTTTCGAGATCATTGTACAATAAGCTTTTACTAATACTTTTGCTTTCACAAACTTCATCTATCGTTTGATTGCCCTTACAACAAAAATCGATTCCGAATGATTGGAACACTCCTGCGGTGCGGTAATCGTCTGCTACCATTTCACCAATTGTTTTTTCTTTAGTGGTATTCATGTTATTAATTTTTAGTTTATAAATTCTATTTCTGATTCAACTGGCATCATTACAATTGCTTTAAGACTAGTCATTACTAATAATGAATGTGGAACGGTAGCTGGAATTATCATTGAATCACCCTTTTTTAATAAACGCTCTTTGGAGGCTATTTCAATGATTGCATTACCTTCTTCAATAACAATAACTGCTTCTTTGGTACTGATATGTTTAGGCATCTGCATATCTTTTTCACCTGTTACTTGTAATATTTTAAATACGACCCCTTTTTTGAGTAATGTTACTTCTGGTTTATTCATTTCATTTAAATATTAGTAGATTTTCCCCATTCTGATATCTCGTGTTCTGTCCACAACTCAGGGAAAAATTTTCGTTGTTGAAACTGTGGGTGTAAATATTTTTTCCATTCAGAACCACCTGTTGCTGCCTGATTTTCGCCTTTTTTGTCTAAATACTGTTTAGCTGTGTTAAGATGAACTTGTGGCCATTTAATATTATACAAACAATCAAACTCTCGCAAAATTTGTGTGAGTTCATTAGATGGGTTTTCAATTTTTAATATTTGTTCTTCGATTGTTTTTCCCTTTACTTTTTTAGCTAGAGATATAAAACGGTCAAGATATTTTTCTTCAAATTGTCTTAGAGTCAGTGTTTTCTCTCCAGTTTTCCGGTTTAATCCAGCATCTTTCCAATAAATATGTTCAAAATATTCTTCGATTGATGGTTGATCTGAGATGTGTTTTTTACCTTCTTGATTAATTAAATTTTTAATACGAGTACAATAAATTTCTATTAATCTGAATTGAGCACTTTGAAAACCACTTGCTGGCGCTAAGGTTGTTCTGAATGTATTATAGTCATCGTAATCCATGCCATCTTTCATAACGTCAAACGAATTGATTAACATCGTGGTATAACGATTAAGCCGACTCATTTTTGTAATTAAGAATGTTTCTGTAATTGAATCACTATAAACAATTTGTTTAATTTCATGAATCATTAATTTTAAAAACAATTCTGTAACTTGATGATACATAATGAAGATTTCTTCATCTTTAAAATTTGTACGTGGTTTTTGTAATGATAATAGCGTATCAACTTCAACGTAATCCCAATAGTTAATTGGTTTTGCTTGTAGTAAGCCTTTTAAGTATGTTTCAGGATTTTCGCCCAAATTCTTATATTTTTCTTCAATTTGATGAATGATTGTTTGTTCCATATTTGATTATTTTAAAAATTTAATACTGTAAATAAAAAGGAAAATTGTTTTTATAATTTCAATTCCAACGTAATATAAATGAAGGTTTGAAGCGGGTACTACCTTGCCATCTATATGCATTTGAGCCCTTGTATCTAAGGTTGGCAACAACCAAGTTGTTTGTATAATTAGCAATACTAGTGGGAGGTAAAAGAATAAATTAGAAGGTGCATATATAGTATCTTTTGAATTAAATAAGCTAATCATTAATGCGATTGCAAAAACCCATTCTACTTTGTTTAAGGCATTAAAAATTAATCTTCCGATACCTAATCCAATTTGTAGATTTACACCGGGCGCTCTAAATTTTAACCATGCTTCCATAAAACTGATTGCACAGACAAAACCTATCCATAAATAAATTACGGCAAATGCTAATGGATCTTTTGTAGCTGCTGTCATAAGATTAATTTATCTGGATTGCTTTTATAGTATTCAATTTTATGATAAAACATTTCGGCCATTTTTTCGGCTCGCCACTTGGCTTCTGTTGCTTTTTCCCCACTAAAATTTTCATCTATTGTTTGGTAAAACAATAATAGCCATCTATCGAAATGATGTTGGTCTACAGGAAGTTTAGCATGAGGAACAAATGGACTGCCGTTATAGGTATGTTGATTTAATAAAACGGTCTGCCAAAAACGATACATTTTTTCTAAATGAATTGGCCATCTATCTTGAATTTTATCATTAAAAATTGGAGCCAATAAACTGTCAGTTCTTACTTTTGTGTAAAACGCATCGACCAATAATTTTATATCCTCAATGGTTATTATTTCTTTCATTATAGAAGTGTATTTAAAGCGGTTACTGCATAATAGATTCCCCAGCCTACGAAGCCAATAATTAAAGCCCAAAGCCAAGCAGGTATGCTTTGGGGAGTTTCACTACCTTCAATCAAAAATCTTTTTTGATCACCTTTACCATAGGCATTTATCATAATTGGTAAAACGCCATCTACTACTTCGTTTTCTGAAATACCTTCAACAGCAATAGCAGGTCCATTTCGGACTGTAAATGGAATGAGGCGGATGCCTTCTTTACCTAATGGATCTTTGCTGACTATTTTTAGATTATGAGCTCCATCAACCAACTTACGCGTATCGAGTTCAAAATTTATTGGAGCTTCAAATTCCCCAAAAGGAATTTTCTCGTCGTCTAAGAATATTATTACTTTACTATTGGCGCTCATTTTAATCGTTATTTAAAATAAAATACTTAATGTGTGATTTGTTTTTCTCACCTGGCTTAACAAGCCATTTTATTGAGAAGAAAAGTGTCAACATTGCTATAATTGCAATTGACCAAACGATTACATAGTCCCAACTATTATCAGGACCAGTACCATGCACAATGCCTCTCAAAATTTTCGGTTGTTGTCTTTCACAAACAGGGCAAGCGTTGGCAAGTGTTTGCAGAAATATAATTAGTATCACAATTTTCTTTTTCATTTTGCTGCTGTCGCTTTAATTTTAATAAAATCCATTATTTTCTTTACTTCTTCAGGACTTACCTTTTTACCAGTATTTCCCCAACTTGTTCTTTCGTAATTAATAATTGCCGCAACTTGATGTTCGCTGAATTCCATGTTTGTGCCCACTGCGGACATGACTCCATATTCTGCTCGGGCATCATAGCCATTCATAATAATATCTACATATAGTTCTAAATTGTCTCCGTTAACAATAGGACTCCCTTTTAATGAAGGGAATGCACCTTTAAGGCCTTCGCCGTTTGCTTGATGGCAGCTTTGACAATTGGCTATGTAAAGCGTTTTTCCATCAGCATCGCTATTCGAATTAGACTCAAGTGATACCTTGGTTTCTTTCTTGTATAAAAAAATTGGAGTTTTAGATCCGTCTGGTAATGGAATTTGTTTTAAAGATTGTATATATGCAACTAACTGTAAGGCTTCTTTTTTCGCAACTAGTTTTCCGTGTAAACCCTTTAAAAATTCTGGAGGCACATTTACAACAACATCTGATTTAGTAGGATGAAGTTTTGTTTCGAACAGCCATTCGTAGGATGGCATGATGGATTGCTTAACAACGGTACGAGGATTAAACAGGTGCATTAAATTCCAATCTATACTTGATTGCCTATTTCCTACATCGGTTAAATCCGGGCCTGTTCTTTCGGTACCCATTAATGTTGCCGTGTTTTGCCAAAAACTGGTTCTTTCTATATTGGCATAATCAGCAGCCATTCCTGGGCGAGAGCCGAATACTTTGTCCATATCTATATTTCTTACTTGTTGTGAATGACAAGCAACACAACCTTCGGATATATAAATCATTTTACCGGCTAAAGCATCACCACTTAATGGTTTAGATTCGGGCAGAGGTTCAGTGTTTTTTTGATTTTGAAGAGCGGGCATAATTGCCGTAAGGAATGTTAGTCCCAAAAACAAAGCACCTGCTGTTGTATACAGTTTTTTATGATCATTAAATATATTCATGATACTTTTTATTAATTTCCAATGATTGATTTTAAATGTCTAATTGCCTCTTCTTTAATATCAATATCAACAGTTGGTTTTCGTGTCATTTTATAGAAATTATAAGCAAAGACAAAGTGAGCTAAAAACATTAAACTGCCACCAATTGCTCTCCATAACCAATAGTCAAACATCATTACAACACTATCAATAAAGGGTTTACCTTCCATCCACATCATGCCTTTCAACGTGCCGCCAATGGATAAAGGGATAGCATAAAACAATAATCCAATAAAGGCTAACCAAAAGTGCGCTCCAACAATATGATGTTGCGGCTCTATACCTGTTAACCTTGGAACTATTGTATAGGTGCCACCCCAAATGGCGAATGTGATTATGCCATAAAACCCAAGATGAGAATGTCCCACTGTAAAATCGGTGAAGTGCCATAATTGATTAGTAAACTTAAATGCTTCAGCTGTACCCTGCATAGAAACAATAAAATAATACATAACAGCAACAAAAAAGAATGGTAAAGTGTAACTGTTCGATACTTTTTTCCATTGACCTTTAAATGTAAAAAAGTAATTAATTGTAGCGGCTACAACAGGAATTATCATACCACCACTACCAACAATAGCAACTGTTTGTAGCCACCATGGAATTGCGCTAAAAACAAAATGATGTGTGCCTATAATTGTGTAAAATAAAATTTGTGTCCAAAACGCCAATATACCTAAGCTATACGCATAGATTGGACGGTTTAATTGCTGAGGAATAAAATAATATAACAACCCAAGTGTATATAAAGTAAACCACATACCAACACCGGAGTGCATATAATAGCCTTGAATGATTGTTTCGCTAATGCCATTTTGCCAAAATGGCAAGTAAGCCGTTAGGGCAATTATAATTGTGAAAATAATGGATGAAATAATATACCAGTTTGAAATGTAAATTTCTTTGGTAGTGCGTTTAGCTACAGTTTTTAAAAAGTTTAATAATGTTAGAATAAGAGCGACTGCAAATAGCGCCATGATTGGCCATATATATTCTCTGAACTCTCCGCCACCATTATTGATACCTGCCATTAAACTTATTGTACCAAAGATTACCATCGCATTAATTAACCAAAGAGCATTCCATCCCCATTTGATGTTGTATGTTTTTGCATTACTAACCGTTGGTACTACGTAATATCCTAAACCGATTATGCCTAATGATGCCCAACCCCAAAAAACCATATTCGTATGAACAGGTCTTAGCCTTCCAAAACTCAACCAACTAATATGATCCGCATCAGGAGACACAAATTTTATTCCTACATATTCACCAATAGTACCACCAAGTACAAGCCAAAAGGCAGCGCATCCCAAATACCATAGGATTAATTTTGTGATATCTTTGTCGAGGCTAGGCCTTGGAATTGCTTTCTTTTTTTGTGCTGTGAAGTGAACCTGGTGATCTGGATTTGCATTTTGAATGATGCCTATTGTATCTTCTGCCTTATTTTTTCCAGATAGCTCATAGTTAGACAATGTATAATCAAGTGCAGCTTTACGTTTTAGAAGAGTACTTTCCAGTTCCTCATCTTCTATTGCTATAAGATTTTCTGCAAATTGCTTAGAATCTTGTAATTTATTTTGATTATTATAAATTTTGAACGCATTAATTGCTTTAACAATCGCAAAAATTGATCCTAGCAAAACAGGTATTAAAATTAATATAAGGGTTATAATAATACCGCCTTGACCAAACAATCCCTTTTCCGGATTAGTATTATTTTGAGCAGATAATGTTAATGAGGAGAAAAGTATAAGTATAATAGTGCTTATACCTTTATTTATATCAGATTTTTTTTTAGAACGAAGCAACCGCTTTACTTTAAGATATTCTGTTATCTGATTTGAATTTAAACTAGATATATAGGAAGAAAATCTTTTAGTAGTAGTTTCTTTTCTCCATTTTTTTTCCAGAGATACCTGAATATTAAATTTTCTAAGGAAGTACCAAATGATGGCTAAAAATAATCCTATGAATAATATAAATATGAAGGTTGCGGTTGGTGGTGAATTTTCAAGATGAATCATGTTATTCGCTTCTTGAGCATTTAATAGCGTTGAGCCATAAAATATAAGTATGGTGGTTATTATTAGCCTTAGCTTCATTTTGACTGAATTTAGATGTTTGTAATAATAAAAATGGTGTTCAAAAAAATACTTAAGTAAAACATCGAAAGGCAGAGCTTACCCGAACCAAGGGCAATAAAAACGGCGTTGCTAGCCATTGTAATTGCTGCACAAGTTGCTAGTAAAATAACGTGAGCATTATTTTGAAGAATAAAGCCACAAGCAATGGAACCCAAACAGCTTTGAATTGTAATACCCATTGCCATCCACCCAAAACGGGATTTCTCGAATTTTTCTGCTTGCTCGTTGAACCAAGTATCAATTCCTCTGTCAGATGAATTTTGGCTTCCATTCCGAGTATTGATTTGTGATTGTTTAGATGTATTCATGATTTCTATTTTTTGAATTATATATTACAATATATTAAGACCTTTATATCCTTTAATGTTTTAATTTTTTTATCTATGCAAAAATGTTAACCCTTCTTTTAGCCCAAGTGACAATTCAAGAATAGTGGTATTTTCGAGCATATATTTTAATTCATCTCTTACAATTTTAAATTTATTATGTACTGGGCAAGGCTGTTTTTCCGAACATTCTTTAAAGCCTAATCCACAACCCTTGTATATAGAATCACCATCAATAGCCAATACTATCTGACTAAGTTTTAAATTACGCATATTTTTTTTTTCTATAGAAAATCCTCCATTAGGACCTTTAATTGAGTCTATTATTTGATTTTTTGAAAGTTGTTGCAAAATTTTTGCAGTAAAGGCTTCAGGCGAATCAATCGCTTTTGCAATGTCTGTAATACTTACACGCTTATCTAAATTGGACTGTTCTGCAATGTATATTGTAGATCTAATAGCGTATTCACAAGCTTTTGAAAACATAGTAATGATATTTATAGTACAAATGTATACAATTTTAAATAAAAGACAAAAATATCTTTTATTATTTTTTTAACCCTAAAATGAATCGAATCCTTTTTCTATAATCCTTTTTTACAGGATACCTTCTGTTTGGCGTGATATTGTTAAAAATTAGTGCGACTAAAAATAAGATTAGAACACCTGTTAATACTGGAGAAAGAACGTATATATATCCCAATGCCTTTATTTTTTCACTGCCGATATTTGCGATTAAAGCTGTAGCTCCACCTGGGGGATGGAGCGTTTTTGTAATCTGCATAAAAACAATAGAAAGAGCAACGGCTAGTGCTGAGGATAGCCAAATTTCATTTGGTATTAATTTGTGAACTGTGACTCCTATAATAGCAGACACAATGTGCCCGCCAATTAAATTACGTGGTTGAGCTAATGGACTGTTTATAGCTCCGTAAATCAAAACAGAAGAGGCTCCAAATGAACCTATCAAGAATAAATTATCATTAAAAACAAAATATTTGCTGTTAATGAATCCTATAATACCAATGCCGAAAAATGCACCGAGAAATGTAAAAAAATGTTCTTTTTTATCAATTAACGTTTCTTTATAAAAAACATACTTAACCTTTCTATAACTTCTTTTTATTTTTTTTGTTGGCATAAACGTAATGTCTATTTATAAATCATTTTTGTAGAGACTGCAATTCTTTTCCATGAATTTATTCTTTGGCTAATTTAAAAAATAGAAAAAGATAATCACTAAAAATCCTTGTAAAATCATTGTACCATCTAAAATGCCATAATGATAATAATAAAGGCTACGTAACGTCTTATTATTAAGAAAAAACAAGGTGGTTAATGTTGATAAAATTAAACCAGGTAAAATAAATGTAAGTTTATACATTGGATAATGAACTAAACAAATTATTGTAAATAATAGCAGAGAAATATTAGCTACAACTATTGACTTCTTTTGACCTATTAATATGGGAATTGTTTTTAATCCAGATACCCTATCGTCAGAAATATCTCTAATGTCAAATGGAATAGTAATTGCAAATACGAATATAAATCTTTCAATTAACATTAGTAATAGATGGCCAATATCATAAGTAATATTTGACTGAATTATAGGAAGTAATATTGTGACTACTGACCACACAAATGAAATTAAAAATATTTTAAGAAAGGGGATTTCTCTCAATCTAAAAACATACTTTAATTTTTTAAAAAATGGTAAGGAATAGAAAATGGTTAATAGACCTATAGGTGCTAAAGCAATAAGAACTCTTTCTTTAGCAAGAAGTATTGAAACTAAAAAGCCTATGATAGAAAAGAATACAACGAAATAAAATTGTTTTGGATTTTTTTTGATCCAAGAATGTCTATGATGGTTTAATGCATCCTTATTAGTTAAAACTAATATTAAACGATGTATGTTATATTCAAATAAAGTTGCGAAAAAAATAATAAACACGTAGGGATGCAACTGAGGTCTCATTCCCAACTGAATTTGTGTTTCAATTGCTAATACAGATGCTGCAAATGAAATATAAATATTACTATTAATTAAAAAAGAAAATGATTTCACTGACTCATTTAAATGTTTTTATTGTTGAATTTAAGTTTATTATATATTATTGTTAAACTGAAATATTTTTGAATATTCATTTGAATTATTGCAAATATACTGAGTAACGGACAATTGCTTTAAATTAAATGTTAAATAGTGGTATTTATTGATACTAAACGAGTGAAATAAATGCAGTAAAGATTAGTACATTAGTACGCATTATAAGTCTTAAAAATTAATTAATAAATATATGATTAGTGAAGCTATATCTCAAGATATAAAAAGTGTTTTTATATCTAGAAAAGTAGATGAGAACGGTGCCTTTACAAGGTTAAAAAGCGATAGCAACATAACGCTAATTGATGAGCCCTTGATAGAAATTAATCCTGTTCGTTATTCGTATACACCTCAAACAAAGTGGATATTTTTTTCAAGTAAAAACTCTATTACCTATTTTTTTGCACAAAATCCTATATTACCTGCAAACGTCAATTATGGAGTAGTGAGTATTGTGTCTGCAAACTATTTATTGACTTTTGGTAAGGAAGCTAATTTTATTGGTCAAGGTAATAATATGTTGCAAATCGCTAAAGATTTTAAGGAGGCTTTAAAAAATGATACTGTTTTATTTCCTCAAGCAATCGATTCTTTACAATCTATACAGAAACAATTATCGTTTACTAATACTTGTTATAATCTTTATGTGTATAAAACCAGTATAAAAAGTGATTTTACCATACCATATACTGATATTTTAATTTTCACAAGCCCTTCAAACGTATTATCTTATTTTAATAAATACAAGATTGATTCGCGACAACTTGTAATAGCAATGGGGGATGCGACTAAATATAAATTAACAGAATATGGAATTTTTAATGTTTTAGTGCCAAATAGCTTTAGCGAAAATGGATTGTATGAGTTGTTATTTAATTAATAGCATTGTATCAGTTATCTAACTATTTAATCAAAGTAATAAATTCCATTTTTAATTTTTCATCCTTAAACTTACCGGAGTAATGAGCTGTAATTGTGCTGCTATTTGTGTCTTTTATGCCTCTTGAACATACACAAAGATGTGTAGCATCAATAATAACAGCAACATCATCACTATTTAATGCGGCTTTTAACCCCTCTGCTATTTGATTTACCAAACGCTCCTGAACTTGCGGACGTTTAGCATAATATTGTACCAAACGATTTATTTTAGACAATCCAATAACTTTCTTATTAGGAATATATGCCACATGGACTTTGCCGATGATGGGAACAAAGTGATGTTCGCAATAAGAATATAAAGTAATATCTTTTTCAATCAACATTTCGTTATATCGATACTTATTTTCAAATAATGCCGCTTGTGGTTTATTAGCAGGATTTAACCCACTAAAAGCTTCTTTAACATACATCTTTGCCACTCTAAGTGGTGTGTCTTTTAAGCTATCGTCTGTTAAATCTAAACCCAGCGTATGCATTATTTGTTTAAAATGGTCAGCAATAATTTTAATTTTTTGAGTGTCATTTAATTTAAAAGCATCTTCACGCATAGGGGTATCTATCGAAGTGCTTAAATGTTCCTCGTTTAATTCGTGTAATAATTTTTCCGTTACAACATCTTCTATCATTGCCTCTTCTTATTTTGTTGTAATTTTTGCCATTACTCGCTCTACCATTCTGTCACAATAAACCAAGTTAAATTCGTAGATATCTTCGGGCGAATACATTTTTTCTATTTCTGATCTTAACATTGTTTTTGCTCTGCTTAATCTAGCCTTCACATTTGTTTCGCTGATATTAAGTGCCTCAGCTGTTTCAGCTATGTTTAGTCCGTTTAATTCTCGCATCGTGAACACTAACCGGTAATCTTCAGGGATTTTATTAAGTGCTTTTTCTAATACATGTCCCAGTTCCTTATTTAAAATATTTTTTTCGGTATTCGTGTGATTTTGAAACATCGGTTTATTTTTTTCGAGTGTTATTTCCTCAACTGTATTTTCGTTTTTGTAACTATGCTTTTTATTTTTTTGATAACAGTTATTAAGCATTATTCTTGTGATCCACGTTTTAAAAGTAGATTTTCCTTCAAATTTTGATAAATTGTAAAATGCATTGACGTAAGTTTCCTGCATCAAGTCTTCAGTGTCATGATGCGTATAATTATAGGCTCTACCAATTTTATATAAAAAGGGGTTATTCCTGCGAATAATTAATTCATAGAGTTTACTTTCGCCATCAAGTATTTTGCCTATTATTTCAATATCTGAATAATGCTCGAATTCTTTTACGTTCGCCATACTATAAAGTTGAATATTATTTTGACGTGGCTCTTACTCCAACAGCAAATTTTATTAACGCTTGTTTTTCTTCTGCTGTAATTTCCGCTTTTTTAGCCATTACATCTACTATTTCCAACAATCTTGGTTCTGTATAGACTGTTACATCCTTTGCGCCATGACATTTGGTGCACGCTCCAGTATAAATGGAATGTCCTTTTTTCAATTCTTCCATTGTAGTATTTGGAAACCGGGCATTTACGGCTGTTAGTTGTGCATCCATATTAGAATCTGCTTTTGCAGTTGAAGTTGTAGCTTTTTTTGACTTACAAGCTACGGTTATTGATATTAATAGTGTGGCGATAACAATTATTTTTTTCATTTATATAGGTTTATGAATTATTAGAGTGGTTGATACTAATAAAGGTTACAAGTAAGGAGTTTATTTAACAAATTTGGCTATGCGAGCCATTGAGAAAGCGGCAATTGCCATAACCAGATCACGAACTGCCACATCCACAAATTTAAAACTTGCCAAAAGAGTAAGTGCTATTAATGTTAACCATGCCGCAACAATGTAACCACCTATCTCTGTTTTCTTTAATACTATTATTCCGGCTACAATTTCAATAACTCCAACGATCATCATAAATGCAGATGCTGAAATAGGTAACATACTTGCAATACCGGGATGAACGTATTGTTCCCAATTGGTAAGTAGATTAGTGAATTTATCTAACCCGGCAACAATAGGAACTATGCCAAATGTTAGTTTTAGAAGATTTAATGTAGGTTTGATTGACTGATTTAAATTGATACTTTCCATTTTAATTTGGTTTAGAGATGAAATTAATTTTGACTTATACTACATTAGAGTAGTTGACAACCGGAAAGGTTACAGAATATTTTAACATTAAAAATGATTGTGGATTTGCATCCCAATTTGAAAAATGTTTAAATCACTTAATTTTCCTGTAATTTTTCCTGTGTTTAAATCAAAACATATAAACACATTCATATTATCAATTTCTTTTCCTTTCCAAAAAATAGACGCATCTACCATAAATTCTGTATACAACAATTTATGTGAGGATATAGCGTAAGTTTTTGATCCTGAAGAAGAAAAAGAAGCAATTCCTTCAGCTCCTTCAACTATATAATTTACATTAAAAATGAATATTTTCTTAGCTTTTGCGTACCTCTAAAACCACTGGCTGAAAGATTTGAAATTGCAATTGGTTTTCCTTTCCATTCATCTTGGATTTTGTTTTCTCCAATTAAGATTTCACCAGCTTCAATTGCTGTAATTATGTTTTGAGTTGAAACGTTTTTTGTTGCTAACAGAAGTTTGATTTCATTAGGATTACGACTTGATAACTTTGCTGCATATTAATTCTGCTTTTTATCTTGTCTAAATTTTCAATTAATAAATTCATAGCTGTAATTCGTGTTCGGGGCAATCTATTCTTAATTCGCTTTCCGCAAGTTGACTCTTTAAAAGTTTGCAGTAGTGAATATCTTTTTCTAGTTGATAATTGGAACAAGTAAAACACATTCTTTGAATAGTAATGACGCCTGATTTGTTCAAGTCATAAATCAATTTCAGCAAGCCACTGAGCATTATTTTTTTTTGTTCATGCGTCAGCTTTTCAATAGGTTGTTCTATTGATGAAGCAAATAAAGATGCTTTCTTAGCAATTTTTTTTCCTTCATTTGTGAGTGATATCGAAAAACTCCTTGTGTCATTGGGATCAGTTTCCTTGGTTACTAATTCTTTTGAAAGTAAAATTTTTACACTATCGCTAATAGTGGCTTTGGTCATATTGAACTCATCAGCCAAATAACCCACTTTGCATTTTTCCAACGAATGAAAGTAAATGAAAATTAAAATTTGAATTTGAATAGGACTTAATGAGTTTTCTTTACTTTCATTCCATAATAATACTCTGAACGCTTCCGAAATTCGTTCCAAAGCTACGACAATTCGGCTTTCAATTTGTTCGTTTTGCTCGTTTAAGTTGAATGATGAATATTTCATATCGTCAAATTTTTAGCAATATAAATCCAAGCCTTTTTCCTCGACTCAAATGTTTCAAGAATTCTTTGATAATCACTTACTTCGTATTTATCTGTTTCTGCAAGCTCCGTGTCTATAATCTCAAGTATCATTCCTTCAATAAAAGCATTTGTATTTGTTTTTTTACTGCAGTTGGGTCAAATTCAAGTTGACATTTTACTTAAAACTGTCGAATTGGTTATTTGCAAGTTTTAAATTTTATAGCCGTTAAGTCTATCGGGCGTTCCAGTTAAAATTCGGCCATAATTTTCAAGTTGAACTTTTTCTAACTTTAAAGTGCCGTAGGAAAATAGTAAATGAATTCGTTCTTTCATTTGCAATTCTCCATTTCAATAATGAAATACCCTTTTTGGTTTATTTCAGCTTCCCATTGGAGTCGTACTGTTTCAATATGGCAATACTTGCATTCTTTTGAAGTTAATGGTTGCCCTTCTTGCCCTTTATACTTTAAATACTCTTTACCATAACAGTATATGATACTTGTGTCTTTTACGGTTTCAGGTGCGATAATATCGAAGTGCATTACACTACCATCTTTTTTTGTTACATAGGTGTCCCAAACTGCTACTTTCATTGTTTTTGTTTTATAGTTTTGTGCATTTGCGGAAAAAGAAAACAGCATTATAATTAATAAATTTAAAATCCTCACTTTACTATTTTTTTTATTTGAAGTAATGTCTTGCAAAGGTAGGAATCCTAACTTTACAAGACAAAAATTATTGGACTTATTTTGCTAAAGTTTCGAATCCCCAATGCTTAAAAATTGAATAACCCTTTTCCCGAATTTCTTCTGTAATCTTTTCATTAGCTATTTCCATATGACAAAAATCACATTCCTCTGCGCTAATCAATTTTTTTGCCAATACCCCTTCTTTTTTTAAAAACTCATTTCCAAATTGATAAATTCTATCAATATCCTTGAATTCGGATGGGACAATGATGTCAAATTTTAAGAGATTACCATCTTCTTTTTTAAATATGGTATTGTATAAGGATATTTCCATGGAATCTAAGTTGTAAGCCTACACGCATTAAAATCGTATATACGTGACGGACTTTGGTTATTATTATTTTACTTTTATTGTATATGGTAAAGTTAACTTACCTGATGCAACGCTATACACATCCATTACACCTAGCATAGGCATCATCATATCGGAAGTGTTAACAGCCATGTAGCAGGTAACTGCATCAAATTTAAAATCTTTTTTGTTGTTAATTCTGTATGATGGAATGACAACCTGAATTGTATTTCCTTTTGTTACCACCTGAAAGCCGGACTATCCATATACATTGGCATATTTGGAGCTGTTGGAGGTAACTTTACTGTTTTATCTTCTTTTTTAAATTCTTTTACAGCAAGCCCACCTTTTACCCTCTCATCTTTCACCAGTATGACCCAGTGTGGATGCCAAACACGGCCATCATCAGAAAAAGTACCATTATTGTTTTCATCCCATAACGGAGAATCATCAAAATCAGGATGTGAGGTAAGCGCTAAAGCTACAATACCTTCCGTTTGATTAAATCCTACATCTTCTGGTTTTAATGTTGTTGGAAAAACATACCCCAATACCCCTGCACCATCTAATTTTCCAATTGAATCAGGCATAGTTATTCCTGCTTGTCCTTTTACTTGTATCGACATTACCACTTGTTTTAAATTAGCATTGTAGCTGGCACTTGTAGATACAATAACGAAATTATCGTTTTTAAATTTTTGACACTTATCGCATGCAAATGCTTTTGACGCAATAAATAGTGTCGCTAGCGACATTGTATAAAATAGTTTTTTCATTTTTTTTTAATTAAAGTTTATAATTTTTAAAACAAGCAAGATGTACTTCCTTCATGCTCTTCAACATTAAAATGTAGTACATTTCCATTGCTAGTTACTAAGGCAGGAAAGGCCTTTATTCCGATTTTTTTAGCTTCTTCCATTCGTGAAGGATTAACCCCAACATGAATGATATCCAATTTGGCAAGTCCGATTAGATTTACAATTACTTGCCCAACACCTGCGCAAATGTCACATCCATCGTGATAAAACATTAAATTTTTCATAGATCGATAAACTTAAATGCCCTGCTAGTAATAGCAGGGCATTATTTTTAACCTTTTACATCTGCCATTGATGCTCCAAAATTAATGTGTAGTACATTACCATTTGGAGTTACTAATGCAGGAACAGATTTTACACCTGCCCTTTCAGCTTCTGCAATTCTTGATTTATCTGTACCGAAGTGTACAACATCTACATTATTTGCACCAAGTAGATTAATGATGTCGTGCTCCGCGCTAACGCATACAGAACAACCTGCGTGATAGAAAATTGATTTGCTCATTTCTTTAATTTTTAGATATTAATAATACTTAAACTATGTAATTGCAATTACATGGCAAATATAGTTAGGATTCCTGACTATATAAAATAAAAGTTTTCAACATCTCTCTTCTTTTCTGGATTTTAGTGTAACCTGTAACAAACAAATACATCTACTACCGTTATACAGTTATTCTTAAAAGCTACTTTACTCGGAATAGAGGTTACAAAATCTAGCCCTGTACAAATATTAAAGTATTGATAATCAAGGAATTTAATTGTATGCGCTTTAATAAGTTAATCCGAGTTGTAACAGCTTTTCTTTTTTTGTGTCTAACTACTATAAACCAATAAAAACATAGATACATCTTGAATATAGGCATCTTCAATCGAATCTAATTCTAAAATCTCTCCTAAAATATAGGTGATTCTACTTTCAGCATCTAGGCATTGTAACATGCCAGTGGAACATCCGATTTTGACTTCCTCCACCAATAATTTTTTCTCTGCATCGTTTACCAAATAAATTATGATTTAAGCCCTGAGATAAGTCTACAGCAAACATCTCAAAATTTATTTGCTGACGCTTTTGCTTATCTATCAAGTTTAAGAGGTAATTAGTAGCGATGGGATATGTCCATGTTGTGAAATTACTCTCATTTTTAAAGCCCATAGCATAGCCATATAACTCATCGGAGTATGTTTTGATCCAGTTATTAGGGTTGAGTATGTTATGAGTTTGAGACAATTGCGTTGCTAATTTACAAGTAATTCTTAATTATTTTCTAAATAACTATAGTTTGCAAAGGAGGAGTCCCCCCTTTCAATTTGCACCTAAACATCTTTATAGAGCATTTGAGCGCACTTCTCGGCAGTTTCCGCCCAAATCGGTAAAGCGAGTTAAACCCCTGCCGTTACTTTACACTAAAATCGAAAAACTTTAGAAAAGATTATAAAACAAACGAAAAAGATTGCAATGAACGTCAAAATGCGGAAAGCGTAAAAATACACTTGTTGCACCTTTGTTTTTGTAAACGATAAACGCAATACCGTTCAATAAGAACCAATAAGGTTCAATGCGTTCGGGAATCGGCAAACAGTAAAATACAGTATACGACCTTTGAATTTTTAAACGTAAAATACAATAGCCATGAAAGAAACGAAAGAAGAAAAAACAGAACAAAAACAAAACGGAAACAAGACCGAAAAACTTTATCAGGAACAGATGCCGAAAAAGGTGTTTGGGAAAGAGCAGATACCATTGCTGGAGATAATAAATTAATGGGATCTGTTTTAAAACTTGTATTAAGTCCTATTACACTATTGGTTGGTGTCGGTTTATTGATCTATGCCTTTATAAAATTAAAAGGGCAAAAGGAGGAAATAGAAAAATTGAAAGCAGAAAACCTCAAGCTAAAAGAAGACTATACGGAGCTTGAGGAAGATTTTGAAAAAGTAAAGAAGAAATACAAGAAGATAAAAGTGTTATCGGAAACAGAAACGGAGAATCCCCATTTAGGAATCGGGATGAATGCACTCAGAGATGTTATACCAATAACGCAACCGGAGAAAAAGAAAACATATGAAACCGCTTATTTATAAAATTAAAGAAATGGAAAATAAATTAATTGTAAAACGATATAAAGTACCAGAAGATTTGCTTATGGATATTTTACGCATTCTGTTTGGTAACAATATCAAGCATAAAATTATTGGAATTCAGGAGCGACAAAACATTGTATTGCTAAATGTGAATTTTGATTTAAACTCTCTTAAGAATAGAGAAGCAAAAGAAAACATGGAAGGCATATTAACTGATTACAGCGAATACATGAAAGGTTTGCTTGGCGATACAGTTTTGATGTTGGATGAAGATGATGATGAAAACGAATATTAAACCGATTAGAATTTAAAAAGAATGGAAAGCACCTGTTTATATTGCGGAGGGCATTTTACTGCAATACGGTCGAGCAAAAAATATTGCAGCGATAACTGTAAACAAATGGCATACTTTAAAAGAAATGGTTTGGTGCTTTCAGGAACAACGGAAGCAGAACCAAGTTTGCAAGTTCCTATAGTTAACGTAAAGCCTGTTACTACTAATGAAGTTAGCGTAAAATGCGATAAGGAAAAGGATACCGTAAAATACGGTAATGAAGAACTTACCGTAAAATACGATAAGGATGAACAAAGTGAATTTGAATTTGTACCGCTGGCGGATGCAGAAGAAGAAGAAGAAGAAGAAGAAGAAACCAAAATAGCAGAATCGAATAATGTAAGAGAGATTGAAAAGGAAATTGAACCAATAAAAAATCTTATAAAAGTTGAGCAGAAACATGAAAATGAAAACGAGCCACGTTATAAATGGATCAACAGTAAACTCATTGATTTAATTGAAAAAAAATACGAGCAAAATTACGGAGGTGTAAAAATAAAAGAGCCTTTTGATTATTGGGAATACGAAGATGCAAAGCTGATTGTTTGGGTAAACACACGCTTTAGATGTTTATCCGAAGGATTAATAAAGCTTAGTAACTATAGCCGGATAGACCAGCACACCTTGCTTTGCGTAACGGATGCATTTAAGCGATTGGTTACAAGTGCAACTTTTAACAAGCTTCCAAAAGATTATCCTTTTAAGGAATTAATTATTGAACTCTTTCTCGGACTAAATAAAACGATAGAAGAAAAGAGACATTTAAAAATGCTTGCTTTCAAATTAACAAAGGAAAGAAAAGCGCATCTGATTTGCATTAGGCATCAATTAATGCATCACACACCTGAAATAAAATTTTCCGAAATAGATTTTGTTGAAGAGAAACCGCATCAAGAAAAAGTGCAGCAATTCATCTCCGGTAAAAGTGAAACAGAAAAAAAGAGTGATTGGAGATATAGATACGAAGCATTAAAAAAACAGGGATTATTAAAAAGTCAACAACAAAATAAAGCAGCATAATATGAAACAGAAAATAAAAATAAGATCACCTTGCCAAATTTTGGGATAATAAACTGTACAGAAGAAAGCTATAAAATCAACCTGAAAATTAGGCAAACTTAGGGCGATTTTGGGGTATTTCTTTATTCCAAAAGATGTACGTAAATTAGCTATAATATTGAATATCAATACAATAATGAAGAAAAAGGAGTGTTGAACGGAAGTCAAAAAGAGAAATGAAAAGTGAGAGCGAAAATAATAAAGGATTAACGGTTGAAAAACTAAGAATGATAAAAGGTTATGAAAGTGTAAGCGATGAACAAGCAAACAAGATTGTATTATCAATCAAAAAACTGGCTGTTCTTTTATGCGAACATCTTTCAAAACTAAAAAAGAAAAACGAGATCGATGATTCAAGTGAAGCAAAAATAATTTTGCTGAATACTGAAAATGATGTTTCGGAAATTGAGTACAGAAAACAAGCATAAGAAGATTAATAATAAAAGAAAGGAGGCAAAAATGACAGAAGAACAAATAATCGCAAGTCGGTTTGGACGCTTTGGTAAAAAGGAAGTAAAACAGTCGACATCCAATTTAGCAGTAATGTACACAAGGGTTTCTGGCAAAGGTCAGTTCGATAAAAACGAGTCGTTGGAGACTCAACGCAAATCGATTGAGGAATATGCTAAGAGAAATAATCTCACAATTGTTTCAGCGTTTGGGGATACTTATGAAAGTGCTAAAACCGATGCTAGGAAAGAGTTTCAGCGAATGCTGAGTTTTTTGAATACAAGCAAAGGAAAAATAAGCACCATTTTGGTTTACAAAATGACTCGCTTTAGTAGAACAGGAGGCAAAGCTATTTCCATTGCAGATGAACTAAGAGAAAAACATGGAGTTCATATTAAGGCAGTAACAGAACCAATTGATACCTCCAATCCAAATGGAGTTTTATTTCATGATATGCAATTGTTATTCGGGCGGTGGGATAACGAACAACGAAAGCAAGTGGCAATGGCTGGAATGAAAGCAAAGTTTGAAAAGGGAATTTGGGTTGTGAAACCACCGCAGGGTTATGATATTGTAAGAACAAGTGGTGAACGTAAAATTGTTGTGAACGCAGAAGGAAAGAAAATTAAAAAAACGTGGGAATGGAAACTCATGGGCATGAAGAATGAAGAAATTATTTTGAAGCTTCAGTCTATCGGAGTAAAAATGTACAAACAACAATTGCATAAAATTTTTATGAATCCATTTTATTGCGGATTAGTTTCGCACGGAATGTTGAATGGAAAAGTAGTTGAAGGAGTACATGAAAAAATGATTACAAAAGAAACCTTTATGAAAGTGAATGAGGTAATTTCATCTTCAACTAAATTCGGAGTACCGCATAAAGCAGAAGATGTAAATATTCCGCTGAAGGTTTTCATTAAATGCTCGGATTGTAATCAGCCCTTTACAGGATACATTGTAAAGAAGAAGAACTTGTACTATTACAAATGCAGAACAAACGGTTGCAAGTGCAATAAAAGCGCAAAAGAAATGCACCGTTTGTTTTCAGAGGAACTTGAGAAATACGAAGTAAAACCTGAATTGACAGAAGCTATAAAAATCGAATTGGAAAGCACCTACCATGAACTGAATAAGGACTCCGTTGAAAAGGAAGCGATCCTTAAGGCGAGAATTATCGAACTAACCAAGGATATTGAAACGCTTGAGGAGAAGCACTTCATAAAAGAGGAGATGCCCAAGGAAACCTACGAACGTTTTAGAGTAAAATACACTAAGGAATTTGATAATATTCGAAAGGAAATGGCAACTTGTGGTATTTCCATTTCGAACCTAAAAGAAATGATAAATGAAGCTGTATTTATTTGCCAAAACCTGCGCCAAATTTGGCAAGATGGCGGTATAGCACTAAAAGAAGGATTGCAAAATTTAATATTTCCGTCCGGTTTGGTATATGACAAGAAAAATGGGGCATTTCGAACCGCTGAAATTAATTTTATAATTGCACAAATCGCCCGACACACGGGCGATTTGGCTTTAATAAAAAAGGGACTTAGTTCTCTTTTTGAGCCTAAGTCCCTTTCAGCGGAGAAGGTGGGATTCGAACCCACGATACCCTTGCGAGTATACAAACTTTCCAGGCTTGCTCTTTCGGCCACTCAGACACCTCTCCGGAATCGGGTTGCAAATGTAATAAAGTTTTTAGCTTGTCAGGCTATTTTTTCGTTTCTTCTCCATACGATAAACCAAAATCATGCTGAAAGTCACCAGAATCGCACTTGTAATCACATACATAAGTTCATTCTCGAATGTCCCGATTTTATCTACATCTGCTGAAATAACGCCCCTGTTCGAGAGCCAGATTAAAAAAACTGCCATTCCGTTGTTGACGAAATGGGCTAAGATACCCGGCCATAACGAACCCGTCCACAAGAACAAATATCCTAAATAAGCACCCATCAACATTCGTGGAAAAAAGCCAAAAAATTGCATGTGAAATGCACTGAATAGTATTGCTCCGGTCCAAATAGCGATGTGTTTATTTTTAAAACATTCTATCAAAACCTTTTGAATCATGCCTCTAAAAAAAAGCTCTTCACTGATGGCCGCCATAAAGGCTACAATAAATAAATTCAAAATCAATCCGCCAACGGAACTTCCTTTTGTAAATAATTCCGTCATTTCCATCGCTTTCGCTTCACTGGTTCTCATCCATTCTTCCACCCCGTGCAATGCATCCGGCAAATGCATCTGTTCATTCATTTGAGCAATCCAATTGATGGTTGGAAGTGCAAATAAAATTCCAATACTTCCAAGTATTAATGTGAGAAAAGACGCTTTGGTAGTTACACCCAAATAACCGATTTTTTGTTTGGTCCAGAAACCGGCAAATAATAACGATGGCACAATAAATAATCCGATTACTCCGATGAGTTGTCCGAAATAGAGCAATAAAACTGTTTGCGGGTTATCTAGGTTGAGCGCTGTTTCAGCACCACTTCCAATAACGGTTCCGGCTCCATATAAAAATAACCAGGCAAAAATGACAGATAATTTAATCCAAGAATGGCGTTCTTGCTCGATGTTTTGCATTGATAGGCTTATTTTTGGTAACTTTGGGCTAAATTAGTAAAATAGTTAATTAGGTACATTAAGTAATTTAGGTTTCACCAAAAAACAATTAACCATTTTCATTTAACTCATAACGATTGACTAAAATAGGTAACATAGAATTAGGCGAATTCCCTTTATTACTTGCTCCGATGGAGGATGTGAGTGATCCGCCTTTTCGTGCCGTTTGTAAAAAAAATGGTGCGGATTTAATGTATACAGAATTCATTTCTTCCGAAGGACTTATCCGTGATGCTGCTAAAAGTGTGCAAAAACTGGATATTTTTGAGTACGAACGCCCCATTGGGATTCAACTTTTTGGTTCTGATATTGATTCCATGCGTGAAGCCGGCATGATTGCCGACAATGCAAAACCGGATTTGATTGATATCAATTATGGTTGCCCAGTCCGACAAGTTGCTTGTCGCGGTGCCGGTGCAGCACTCTTACAAGATATTCCCAAAATGGTGGAAATGACTTCTGCCATTGTGAAAATTGCAACCCGCCCGGTGACCGTAAAAACACGATTGGGTTGGGACGACAATACAAAAAATGTAGTGGAAGTGGCAGAACGTTTACAAGATATTGGAATATCTGCTTTAACCATTCATGGTCGAACCCGTGCTCAATTATATAAAGGCGAAGCCGATTGGAGTTTGATTGGTGATATCAAAAATAACTCCCGCATCAAAATTCCTATCTTCGGAAATGGCGATGTGGATTCTCCCGAAAAAGCAAAACTAATGCGTGATCGATATGGTGTAGATGGAATTATGATTGGAAGAGCAAGCATTGGGTATCCATGGATATTTAATGAGATCAAACATTATTTTAATACCGGAGAACATTTAGCACCACCAACCATTTCGGATAGAGTACGTGTATGTAAAGAACACCTCGATTTCTCGATGCGTTGGAAAAGCAACCATGCAGGTATTGTTGAAATGCGCAGACATTATACCAACTATTTTAAAGGCTTGCCGAATTTTAAAGAATTTCGTTTAAAATTGGTGACGACTTATTCCTACGAAGAAATTATTATGCTGTTGGATAAAGTTGAAAAACAATACGGTGCATTGGAAGTCGCATAACTGCCATGAAGGATAAACTCAAGCGAAATTTTCGCATTGCCCGTTATGTTGTTTACCGCGAAACAATTGTTGATAAAGCAGATATTCTTTGGACTTTTCTTGGAGCGTTTGTAGGCATCGGACTCATCGGATTTATCAACTCCCGCTATTTTACTTTAAATGATAATTTATTTTTAATCGGTTCGTTCGGTGCGACTGCGGTGTTAATTTATGGCGCTACCAACAGCCCTTTGGCACAGCCTCGTAATTTGGTTGGCGGACATTTAATCAGTGCAATTATTGGAGTGGCTATTCATAAATTAATTCCCGGAGAAATTTGGTTGTCGTCCGCTTTAGCCGTTTCCTTATCGATTGTCATGATGCAAATTACCAAAACGCTTCATCCTCCAGGAGGCGCTACAGCGTTGATTGCCAACATTGGTTCTGAAAAAATTCAAGCACTGGGATTTCTGTATGTACTATCACCGGTATTGGTTGGTGTGGTGATACTCTTAATTGTTGCTTTGATTTTTAATAATATTCCGAAGAATCGTTTCTATCCGTATAAAAAACCAAAGAGTAAGTTGTTGCAAAAATTACTTAATCGTTCGGAAGGACGCTAATTTTATTTTACAACTTTCACAGAGTTGTTTTTCTTCCTCATCTACACTTTTAATTGTTCCATTTGCATCTTTCATTAAACATTTATTGCTGGAAGTGCAATGCGGCAAACCTAATGTGTGGCCTAATTCATGGAGTGCAACTTTTATTATTCGTTGCTGTAAATGTTTTTTGTCAATGGCAGATTTTTTTAATCTAAAATCAGAAATAATACAGCTGGGACCACCCATAAAACCTAAGCCAAATACACCCCAGTCTTCATGAATGTCATCTTTTGTGGAAATATCAGTTCCTGTAATTCCAATTATTAAGTTATAATCTTTTGGTAGACTTAGCTTTAAATATTTTAATAAGCTATCCGCTTTATATCTATTACGAGGCTGATAAAAGGCAAAGGCTGGAAGAGTATGTTCTTTGAGCACAGTTACTTCACAAGAATAGAATAATTCAATTTCCGATTTTAATAATTTTGAATAAGTAGGATCAACTCCTGAAAATGGAAGGATGGCAACTTTAATTTTGTTATCGAGACCAATTGGAAAATTAAAAGAAGAATTTCCTTGTGGCAGATTATCGTTGTTATGGCAAGCTGATGTTAATAGTGCGAAAATGAAAAAAACACAAATTAGATGTTTTGAAAAATGCACCATTGTCGAACCTGTATTATAATGCAAAATGTTTTTTAGTAAACACACGCACCGGATACCAAGCTGCAATAAATCCAATCGCGAGTACTGCTCCCAATATGGTAAGGATATCAAGTGTTTTTACCGTTACCGGATAGGCATTTGCTACTAAATTATCGGACATCGAAATGACACTGTACTCTGTTTGTATCCAGCAAATGAGTATGCCGAAAAACAAACCGAGGAATGCCCCAATACATGTAATTAAGATTCCTTCAACCAAAAATATTTTACGAATGAGTTGTATGTCGGCTCCCATATTACTCAAAATGGTAATGTCTTTTTTCTTTTCAATAATCAACATCGTTAAGGAGCCAATCACATTAAATGTGGCAATGATTAAAATAAAAAGTAAAATGATGAAGGTCCATACTTTTTCCGATTGCATCGTTTTATAAAACAATGCATTTTGTTGTTCTCTGGTTTTAATTTCAAATCCGTCACCAACAATACTTGTAACTTCAGTTCTGAATTTTTCAATGTCTATTCCTTTTTTCATTCCCAATTCAATGGCGGTTACTTCGGTGGTATAATCCAACAATGCTCTTGCATTCGCAATGTCCATAATGATGTAATCATCCAGTTCATCGCTGATGGTAAATACTCCAGCAGGATAAGCTTTTAGTTCGTTGATGCCGTCTTCGGGATTCATGGAACTTATTTTGCCGCGCTTGGGTGCATAAATGGAAATTAGTGAAGCAAAATCATTGGTTCGTGTTTGCAGTTTATAGCTAATTCCTTTCCCAATCACAATGTTACTTTTGCTGATATTAAAATCGCCTTCACGAACAAGGGTGTCAAAGCGACTCATTTTTTGGAATTCGGCACTTACACCTTTTACAGTTGCAATGCATTGTTTATCGTCATACTTTAATAATGCGTTGCCTTCCATTACTTCCGTATAATGTGCTACGTTCTCAGATTTTAAAAGGGATTGAAATGCGGTGGTGTTTGGGTCAAATGTTTTTCCTTGTTTGGCTGTAATTTCCAAATCAGCATCAAAAGAATTATAAAGCGATTGAACCAAGCCCGATAAACCATTGAAAGTTGACAATACTATGACCAATGCCATGGTGCCAATACAAATGCCCAAAACCGAAATGCCTGAAATGATATTGATGGCATTGTGCGACTTCTTAGAAATCAGATACCGTTTTGCTATGAAGAAGGGTAGATTCAAATCAGTTGATTAGGTTAATTGGGTTAAATAGGGTAATCAAGTAAAATTGTAAACAAACCTAAATTACTTATTTTCCACAATTAACTTATTTACTTTTTTAATAACTCATCAATCCGCATCGCATAATCCAATGAATCGTCATGAAAGAAAACCAAATTTGGAATGATGCGTACTTGTTTTTTAATACGCTCCGAAAGTTTCATGCGTATTTCCTTGGTGTTCTCCTGGATTAATTTTAGCAATGCTTTGTTATCAGGAACATTAAATAAACTCACATACACTTTGGCGATGCCTAAGTCTGGACTCACACGCACCTGCGTTACGGTAATAAGCGCATTTCCAAAAAGCAAACGGGTTTCTCTTTGAAAGATTTCTCCCAATTCCTTTTGAATTAAGCGTGATACTTTTAACTGACGTGTTGAATCCATTTTAACGATTATTATGAGCGTAAAATTAGCAAAATTAAGGCTACAAACGCTATATTTGCCGAATGAAAAAGTTTTTCGGTGTTCTACGTTATGTAAAAGGATATTGGCGCTATGCAATCCTGAACATCGTTTTTAATATACTTTCCGTTATTTTTTCTCTTTTTTCAATCTTAATGTTGCTGCCCTTTTTGAAAATTCTGTTTTCAAACGACCCGAACGCACTTCAGGCAATTGCAGCCAAAGAACCTGTTTTTAGCTTTAGTACCAGTGGATTGTTGGATCTACTCAATCACACCTTGGCAAAAGGTGCAGTGGACAATGGAAAAGTAAGTGTCTTAATTTGGATTTGTTTGTTTACGGTTATCATGGTTTTCCTAAAAAACCTATTCCGTTACCTGGCAATGTATTTTCTTGCCCCTATTAGAAATGGCGTGGTAAGAGATATGCGGAATAAAATTTTTAATAAATCATTGGAGCTTCCATTGGCCTATTATTCAGAAGAACGCAAAGGTGATATCATGAGTAGGATGACGGTGGATGTTCAGGAAATTGAATGGAGCATTATGCAATCGCTCGAAATGATTTTTCGTGAACCTTTAAACATCGTTTTCTTTTTAATCATGATGGTGTTCATGAATCCGATGCTCACGTTAATTGCATTTATCCTTTTGCCTGTTTCCGGAGCTACCATCGGATTGATTGGAAGAAGCTTAAGACGTTCTTCTGCAAAAGGAAAAGCAAAAATGGGAATATTGCTTTCCATTATGGAAGAAACATTGGGAGGCTTAAGAATCATCAAAGGATTTAATGCAGAGAAAATCATTAGCGAAAAATTCCGTAGCGAAAATCAGCAATACACCGACATCAGCATTCGTATGTACCGAAAAGGAGATATGGCATCTCCGCTCAGCGAATTTATGGGTGTTTCGGTATTGGTGGTTATTCTCTATGTTGGTGGTAAAATGGTGATTAGTGATTATTCCATGGATGGGGAAGTGTTTATCACCTATTTAGCTTTGTTTGCGCAATTGTTAGCGCCTGCAAAAGCATTTACCACCGCCTATACCAGTGTTCAAAAAGGATTGGCTTCTGCCGAACGCATCGATAAAGTGTTGAATGCCGATGTCACCATTAAGGATGGTCCAACCCCAAAACCAATTACAAAATTCGAAAAAGAAATCGAGTACAAAAATGTTTCGTTTGCCTACCGTGAAGGTGAAGTGGGATGGGTGTTGAACGACATTAATCTGAAAATTGAAAAAGGAAAAACGATTGCCTTGGTTGGACAATCTGGCTCCGGAAAAACGACTTTGGCAGACATGTTGCCTCGCTTTTACGATACCACCCAAGGGGAAATCTTAATTGACGGAGTATCCATCAAAGATGCTAAAATTGCCGATGTGCGGGCCCTCATGGGGATTGTTACGCAAGAGTCGATTTTGTTTAATGATACCGTTTATAACAACATTGCTTTTGGAATAGAGAATGTTACCGAAGCACAAGTGATTGAAGCAGCAAAAATCGCGAATGCGCATGAGTTTATCAGTAAAATGCCACAAGGTTACCAAACCAATATTGGCGATCGGGGAAGTAAAATGTCGGGTGGACAGCGTCAACGAATGAGTATTGCACGTGCAGTGCTTAAAAATCCGCCTATTTTGATATTGGATGAGGCAACATCCGCCTTGGATACTGAAAGTGAACGTTTGGTGCAAGATGCATTGTCCAATTTAATGAAAAACCGTACTTCGGTTGTAATTGCACACCGTTTATCCACCATCCAACATGCCGATGAAATTATTGTAATGCAAAAAGGGGTTATCATCGAACGAGGAACACATACCCAATTATTGGCTAAAAACGGCACCTATTCCAAATTGCACGAAATGCAATCCTTTGTTTAATAAAGCTCCCCCAATTCCAATTAATTTCGTCATTGCGAATTCCGTCTTTTCGCGGGATGTGGCACTCTTTACCAAATGATTAGTTCTGCTTATTGAGAATGAGAGATTGCGGGTTAGCAAGTCATTGCGAGGTACGAAGCAATCTCTCGCGTTCAATAAGTCAAGATTGCTTCGTACCTCGCAATGACGGTTTAAATGAGACTTCCCATTTTAAGCTTAAACCCACTCACAACGTCTAATTTCCACTCAACCATTGGTATTTTTATCGAATATTCAAATTTTGTATATTTGTTAAGATAAATTGAAAGTTCAACCCCTTAATTTAAAACGATAAACATGAAAAAAAACTTACTACTAAGTTCTGCATTATTGATCGGTGCTTTGAGTGCTAGCGCTCAAATTACCATTACTACTGCGGATGTAGCAATGCCTACTAAAGTGATTAAACAAGCCACAGATAATTTGCCTACGGTTACTGAAGGTTCTGCTGGTATCAACCAGACCTGGAACATGACGGCTTTAAATTCAAGTATATTAGATAGTTTAACGTTTATCTCTTATTCTTGGATTCCGAATCCTAATTTCCCTGCGTCCAATTTAATTGCAAGTGCTTTTTCAGGAACGGATACTAATTATATTTATTTGACAAACAATGCTACCGGCTTAACATCATCAGGTTCTGTGGCCTATACTGATTTTGGTGGAGGAAGTTCTACTGTTATGAATAAAAATACACCTGAAGAAGTGTTGATGAGCTTTCCTGGAACTTATTTAAGTTCGACCACAAATAATTATCAAGTTAATACACCTGCATTCTATTTTAACGTTGATCCTGGTGTTGGTTTTGTGATTGATTCTGCAAGACAACGAGCTGGAGTAAAAAAAACACTCTTAGTTGATGCTTGGGGTTCTTTAACAACTCCATTAGGAACATACAATGTACTTCGAGTAAAAGAAACTGTTATAAGACGCGATACAACCGATGTATTAATTTCTTCACTTGGAGGATGGAATCCGGTTCCCGGTTTTACTCCTCTTTTGGCAGCTGATTCAACTACAAGTTATTCATTCTGGGCAAACGGTGTTGGTTTTCCATTGGTTTCTTTGAAACTAGATTCAACAGCAGCTATTAGCGAAGCAAAATGGTTGCAAGCATTGCCAACTGTTGGTATTAATGAACAATCAAATGCAACAGTTGTAAATGTATTTCCTAACCCGGCACAAAATCAAATCACCTTCACTGTAGAAGCTCAAAAAGTAGCTTCAATCCAAATTTTGGATATCACAGGAAGAATGATTGATTTAATTGTAGTGAATGGAGAAACAGTTCCAGTGAATACTTCAATATTAGCAAATGGGGTTTATTCCTATACACTTGTTGGTAGGGACAATGTTATCTTAAACAGAGGAAAATTTACAATTGTAAAATAATCTCATCTGATATTTAATTGAAAAGCGTCCCGCCTTTGGTGGGACGTTTTTTGCTTGTATGGTATTGACTAAAGAAAAAATTTGTGTTATATTTGTTAGATACATTTAAAATATAAACGATGAAAAAAATATTACTTTCTGCGACTGCAATTATTGCTTTTGCATTTAATGGTTCTGCACAAGCTCCCGATTTAATGTTTGAAACATGGGGTGCAGCTGTTCCTCCTTTTGTTACAATTGAAGACCCACAAGGTTGGGCGAGCTTGAATGCACTTACTGCAGTTGGAACTCTTCAATCTGTTTTTAAAGAAACAGTAGCTCCAAGTCAAGGCTTAATCAGCGCAAAAATTGTTACTGTAAAAGTTGTAGGTGCTGCCATTCCAAATCCTTACACTACTGGAAATATTGATACAGCAGGAATTTTGGTGATGGGGGCAATAAATATTTCTCCTCCAGGAATTTCTTATGGTAAACCAATGTCTGGGCGTCCTTCTACATTGGCATTCACTTCAAAATATACCCCAATGCCTGGCGATTCTGCGTTTGTTTTGGCATATTTGACCCGTTATTTTGCTGGGAATAGAGATACAATTGCTTCTGGTAAGTATGCAACTGGAGCAACAACAACGAGCTTTGCTGCAAACAGTTTAACAATGAACTATAACCCTGCATTTAGTGGTGTTTGGGCAGATACAATGTTGGTGTTTGCAAGCTCAAGTGTTTACAACCATCCGGGAGCAAAAATTGGTAGCGCATTCTATATTGATGCAATGTCATGGTCTGGTTATACCAGCACAAACGAAATCAATGGTGTTGTGAATACAGTTACGGTTTTCCCTAACCCTGCAATTAACAATATCACCCTTTCAAGTTCAGTTTACGCTGAAACAGTTGAAGTACTTGATGTTGCTGGTCGTAAAGTTGGAACGTTTACAATGAATGCAAATACAACAACCATTGAAACAGCTGCTTTTGCATCCGGAATCTATATTTATAATGTTCTGAATGAAAAGAAAGAAGTGATTAACAGAGGAAAATTTGAAGTAACGAAATAAACCTTTTATATTTAAAAAACACCAGTGATAATTTTGTTGCTGGTGTTTTTTTATGCGTCATTGCGAGGAACGAAGCAATCTTAACCAAAGTGGAACTCTTCTCCTCATCGTGAGAGATTGCTTCGTTCCTCGCAATGACGTGTTAAGGTGATTCATTTAAAAATCATCCTTACCTTTACATAAAAGCAAAGCAATTGAATCCAAGAATTTCTGACGGTCTCCAATTTGTATCAAAACTCACGTTTCGCAGAGCATGGAATGCTACGAAAGTCGTGATGAGCTTTTATATTTCTAAATGGAGCGGCAAACCTATTCAATGGGGCGTTCCCATTAGTGTGACTTTCGAACCAACCACCTCTTGTAATTTACGATGTCCTGAATGTCCAAGTGGAAAACGCGAATTTACACGCCCCACAGGAATGCTTCAAAATGATTTTTTTAAATCAACCATTGATGCTTTGTACAAAGAGATTTCGTATTTGATTTTTTATTTTCAAGGTGAACCATTTCTCAATCCTCAGTTTTTAGAAATGGTGAAATATGCCTCTTCAAAAAATATTTATACAGCCACGTCAACCAATGCACATTATTTAAATGATGCCGTAGCAAAAAAAACGGTAGAAAGCGGATTAAGTAGATTAATTATTTCAATTGATGGAACAACTCAGGAAACCTACGAACAATATAGGATTGGTGGCGATATCAATAAAGTAATTGAAGGAGCAGAAAATGTTGTGAAGTGGAAAAAACAGTTGAATTCGAAAACACCGCATATTATTTTTCAATTTTTAGTTGTAAAACCAAACGAACATCAAATAAAAGACGTTGAGGTGTTGGCTAAAAAAGTAGGAGTGGATGAGGTGCGTTTTAAAACAGCTCAGATGTATGATTATGTAAATGGGAATAAATTGATTCCTACCATCGAAAAATATTCACGTTATAAAAAGCAAGACGATGGAACCTACACCATCAAAAATGAAATGTTGAACCATTGCTGGAGGCTTTGGCATTCAACGGTTATCACCTGGGATGGCTTGGTTGTTCCTTGCTGTTTTGATAAAGATGCGCAACATCAATTAGGGAATTTGAAAACCGAATCATTCAAAGAAATGTGGCAAGGGGAGAAGTATAAAAACTTTAGAAGTGCTGTCCTGCGTTCTCGCTCCGAAATCGATATTTGTAAAAATTGCACAGAAGGAACAAAAGTATGGGCCTAATCTTTTTTTAATTTAAAAAAAACGGATATGAAAACGAATTTCAATTCTACTTTAAAAAAATTAAAAACGGTAATCAATAAATTTGATTCAGAATCGTTGACGCTCCAACAACAGGCTTTATCGGAGTTGAGCGGGTCTAAGTTGCAAGTCAATAAAGCATTGCTCGACTATCATGAATGCTTATTGTTCATGTGTTCGCATCCTAATAATAAACAAATCTTAGAGGTTGTTGAAAAGGAATTAAGCAGAATTACTTTGTTTTTAAAAAAGTCGTCCAAAACAGCTGCCTCATTTTTTGAAAATGAGGGATTACCTTATTCGCATACGGTTACCCGATTTACTCCAGATTTTTTAAAATGGTTGAGTACGCATTCCGATGTATCTCTTCAATTTAGTGCTTTCTCTGATCCAACATTGACGCTTAATGAAGTCTTAAATTTGACTTTGCCGAGTGCTTTAAAATCCCATACTACTGCCGGTTTAGAGGGTGAAGAGCTTTTGGAGGTATTGGGTGTAAGCCCTAAAGAGTATCTTTTTTATTTAGTGAATCAAATCGAACGCCTGAATGAACATCCGTTAATTAAAGACTTTTTATTTGAACGGTTGGAGGTGTATGTGAAACTTATTCCGAAAAATGCTTCGTTCTCTAGAACATATAATCGAACTAAAATCAAGCAACCTTTCTTTCACGATTCCTTACTTAAAAAATTTGATCATGAAGCGTTGCTAAATGCTAAACTACCTGCAGACCGAATGATGGATGTGAAGGAAAGAGCAGCGTTGATTGATGTCTTGAAAAACGCAATGGCTTTAACGGCAAGGGAAACGGATCCAACCACTTTTATTGAGCCATCTTCGTTGAAGGTGTTTGATCTGGAAAGAGGCATGAGTGTTTGTATTTACGGAATGGTTCCGGATCGACAATTGCCTTTTGAATCCTATGTTGGTTTTACACTTTTGAAAAATGGTTTTCCTTGTTCTTATGGCGGTGCTTGGGTATTTGGAAAAGGAGCAAATTTTGGAATGAATATTTTAGAATCGTTTAGAGGTGGAGAATCAGGATATGTGATGTGTCAGTTGTTACGCGTATACAAACAAGCGTTCAATCTTTCTTATTTTGAAATTGAAGCCTATCAATTTGGGTTAGATAATCCGGATGGCATTACCAGTGGAGCTTTTTGGTTCTATTATCGTTATGGATTCCGTCCTCTTGATAAAAACCTGTTGAAACTATCAAATTCCGAGTTTTCAAAGATTCAAACGAAAAAAAATTACCGAAGCACCGAAAAAGTATTGCTGAAATTTACGGAATCAAATGTTGCTTTGAACATGGAAAAGAAAACGCCAGTTCGTGTAGTCGATATAACCGAGAAGATCAGAGTAATGATTAATAAAAGGTATAAGAATGATGCTACATTGGCTGAAAAGAAAAGCGTAGAGTTGTTTTTGGAAAAAACGAAACAGTCACTACCAAAATCAAGAGACGAAAAAGCAATTTTAAATGAAGTTGCATTGTGGGTAAATGCGTTTGAAATTTCGGATCCCCAAAACTAACATTATTTTCTCAGTTACCTTTTGCTAAAACGAATGACCTGTATGCTTACCAAAAA
Source organism: Bacteroidota bacterium (assembly GCA_016722565.1). Lineage (NCBI taxonomy): Bacteria > Pseudomonadati > Bacteroidota > Bacteroidota bacterium. The sequence goes on along the minus strand of JADKIU010000007.1, from coordinate 188,402 downwards.
TTATTGAATCAGATTTTTGAGCATTAAAGGTTATTCATTTTAAAAGTGCTCCAATCTACACCCACCCTAAATGTTTGGTAAATTCTTCCATTTGAAAGACTATCGCCAAAGTGATTGGTAGCAGAATGAAAAACACCTGAAGGGTATGCCACCATTCGATTTACGCGGTATCCAACACGGTCAACCTCAATCCATTTCGACCTGTCCTTGCTTTCTTTTTCTAATTGAGCTCGTAGCTTTGGGAAATTTAATTTTAATCTTCTTGCATCTGCCGGAGAAACTGGATTTATTAACCCGGTTTGTTTGTGCATCCATAAAGAGGTTCCACAGTCAATCGGAATGTTAGGGGTGAGGTAAACAACAATCGTAACATCGTTGTAGGGTTCATCCGAATGCACACCCAGTTTTTCTTTTTTCTTTCCCTCTGAAAATCCGAAGTAAAACACGCCATTTTCTTCCAATGGATCGGTGTCCCACCGTGTAATTTTCAGACCTAAAATCTTTTCAAGTTTCGCTTTAATACCTTTGGGGTGGAATACTGTATCGCTACGGTAGCCTGTAGCATGCTCCGGTTGATAGAAGTTTGATTTAAGTGCTGTTTGAAGTACTTCATTGGGCTTGTCATAAAAATTGTCTTTGACAATCAAAAATCTGGGGTAGATTATTTTTTCCATGAATGAATGGTTTAAACAAATTTAATAAATTGGAAATAGGTTTGAAAAATAATCTGAATTATCGACCATGACTTTTATCAGAAATGAGCGCTTTGTTTTAATGTTTTTCGATTCAATTTTGTTAAACCAAACCACTCGAAGTGGCAGTCGAATTTAAATGTAGAATGGCGTTTAATAAAAAACGCCCTGAAATTTTCAGAGCGTTTAAGTAATGGATGGATGGAGTGTCGAAAACTCAGACAGTCATAATCTCTTTTTCTTTTATTTCTAGATGTTTATCACATTTTACAACATAACCATCAGTTAACGTCTGAACAAGGGTTTCAGCGCTTTTTACTTCATCTTCCGGAGTTCCGTTCTTTTGAAGTTTTTTTAATTCTTCGTTTGCGTCTTTTCTGGCAGTACGTAAAACAACTTTTGCTGCTTCCGCTTCCGCTTTAGCTTTCTTCACTAAATCTTTTCTACGTTCTTCTGTTAAAGCCGGAACTAGAATTCGAATCAATACACCATCATTTTGTGGATTTAAACCTAAGTTGGCCGCCATAATTGCTTTCTCAATTGGTGTCAACATCGATTTTTCCCAAGGTTGAACAACCAAGGTACGTGCATCTGCAGTGTTCACATTCGCAACTTGATTTAGCGGTGTACGCGTTCCATAATAATCTACAGAAATGCTTTCAAGCATAGTCGGACTCGCTTTCCCGGCACGTACTTTAACCAATTCTGCATCTAAGTGATTAAGAGCTTTTTCCATTTGCTCTTTTGCGCTGTCTAATATAAATTGAATATCTTCTGTCATAATAAATAGTCCTTAGGTGTATTACAAAATTATGCTTTTTTGAACTAGAACTCAACTAATGTTCCTACTTTTTCACCTTCTACCAAACGTTTAAGGTTTCCTTTTTTGTTCATATCAAAAACAATAATTGGCAATTTGTTTTCTTTACAAAGCGTAAAGGCTGTCATGTCCATTACTTCTAAGCCTTTGGAGTATACTTCTTCAAAAGAAATCGTATCGTATTTAGTAGCTGTTTTATCTTTTTCAGGATCTGCAGTGTAAATACCATCTACACGTGTTCCTTTTAATACCACATCCGATTCAATTTCGATGGCACGCAATGTTGCGGCTGTATCCGTTGTAAAGTAAGGGTTTCCGGTTCCTGCACCAAAAATAACAACTCTGCTTTTTTCTAAGTGACGAACAGCTTTTCTGCGGATGAAAGGTTCGCAAATTTGTTCCATTTTAATGGCCGATTGCAAACGCGTTTCTACTCCAGCTTTTTCCAGTGCTGCTTGCAAGGCCATCGAATTGATAACCGTAGCTAACATTCCCATATAATCACCTTGTACTCTGTCCATGCCACCTTCAGCAGCCTGAATTCCTCTAAAAATATTGCCTCCACCAATCACAATGGCAACTTCAACACCCATTGCAGCTACCTCTTTAATCGCTGCAGCATATTCGGTTAAACGATCGTGATCGATGCCGAATTGTTTGTTACCCATTAAGGATTCACCACTAAGTTTTAGGAGGATGCGTTTGTATTTCATATAGATTAACTTTAAAGTTATTATTCAAAGCTTAGTAAAACACCAAGTACTTCATAAATAAAGCCGCTTTGCGGCCGGGCAAAAAAAAGTCCCGAATAAATCGGGACTTAAAAAATAATAATGAATTAGCCTAAAGCGATTCGTTTGAATCCTGTAACGGTTAATCCTTTTTCTGAGTCGTTCAAATATTGAGCGATGGTTTTTTTATTGTCTTTGATAAATTCTTGGTTTAACAAAGTAGATTCTTTGTAAAACTTATTCAATTTACCCATTGCAATTTTTTCAAGCATTTCTTCCGGTTTACCTTCTTCACGAGCTTGTTCTTTACCAACTTCAATTTCGCGTTTGATTGTTTCAGCATCTACATCGCCTTTGTCAACAGCTACCGGAGCCATTGCAGCAACTTGCATTGCAACATCTTTCGCAACATCAGCATTCACTGTTGCAGAACTAAATCCAACAACGTTTGCTAATTTGTTACCAGGGTGAATATATGCGTATACGAAAGGAGCTTCCACAACTTCGTATTTTGTTAATTCAATTTTTTCTCCAATAACTCCTGTTTGTTCAATTAGTTTTTCTCCAATTGTGATTTTAGCATCAAAAGGCAAAGCTTTTAATTCGTCAGCAGTTTTTGCGTTTTTCTCAACTGCGATATCCAAAATTGCAGTTGTCATTTTAATAAAATCAGCATTGATAGCAACGAAATCTGTTTCGCAGTTTACTGCTAATACAACACCACGTTTGCTGTCAGAAGTAAGTTTCGCTAATACAACACCTTCTTTAGATTCTCTATCACCACGGTTAGCTGCTACTTTTTGTCCTTTTTTACGTAATTCGTCAATTGCTTTTTCAAAATCACCTTCAGCCTCTGTTAATGCTTTTTTACAATCCATCATGCCGGCACCGGTCATTTGTCTTAACTTATTAATATCTGCTGCTGTAATCGCCATTGTTGTCATGTGTTTTTATATTATTAAAAAATGTCCCCGCATTTCTGTGGGGACGTTTTTTGTATTTTATTAATTAACTATTAATTTTTCTTCTTGGTTTTTTTCCGGCTCCGCCTTTTGCTTCACCATCGTTTGATGATTTTACTTTGGCACCAGCGCTTAATTGTTCAGCTTCATCGCGAGAAGTTTTTGTTCCTTCTTTTTCTTCAGCTTGTGTTTCTTTATCCACTTTGCGTTCAGCTAAACCTTCTTCAATTGCTTTGGTAATGATACCTGTAATTAAAGCGATAGAAGTAGAAGCATCATCATTTGCAGGAATTGCAAAGTCAACTGCATTAGGATCAGAGTTCGTATCAACGATAGCAAATGTTGGGATGTTTAATCTTTTTGCTTCAGCTACTGCGATGTGTTCTTTAGAAATATCTACGATGAACAAGGCTGCCGGTAGGCGGCTCAATTCAACAATAGAACCTAAGTTGGTTTCTAATTTAGCACGCTCACGAGAAATTTGTAATTTTTCTTTTTTAGAAATATTATCAAATGTTCCATCAGTACTCATTTTATCAATGGTTGCCATTTTCTTAACAGCTTTGCGGATGGTTGCAAAGTTTGTTAACATACCACCTGGCCAACGCTCAGTAACATAAGGCATACCAATTGCTTTTACTTTATCAGCAACGATATCTTTTGCTTGTTTTTTAGTAGCAACAAATAAAATCTTTTTACCGGATTTTGCAATTTGTTTCAAAGCATCTGCTGCTTCGTCCACTTTCACAACTGTTTTGTTTAAGTCGATAATGTGGATACCGTTTTTTTCGGTGAAGATATAAGGAGCCATTGCTGGATTCCATTTTCTTTTCAAGTGTCCGAAGTGGGAACCTGCTTCTAATAAATCATTGAAATTTGTTCTTGACATTGCGTCTTTAATTTAATGTTGATTAATACTGTTTTGAAGATGATCTTAACGTTTACTGAATTGGAAACGCTTACGAGCTTTTTTCTGACCCGGTTTCTTACGTTCAACCATTTTAGGATTACGTGTCATTAAGCTTTCTGCTTTTAACAAAGGCTTAAGATTTGCATCCGTTTCTACTAAAGCACGAGCAATCGCTAATCTAACAGCTTCTGCTTGTCCTGTTACCCCGCCCCCTTTTACATTCACTTTCACATCAAACTGATCCTGTGTTTTTGTCACAGCAAAAGCTTGAGTTACTTTGTATTGTAAAACGGATGTTGTGAAGTACGTTTTGTAATCTTTATTGTTGATTACAATTTCGCCACTTCCTTTTTGCACATATGCACGTGCTACAGCGGTTTTTCTTCTACCAAGAGTATTTACTACTTCCATTTTTATTATTTAATTGTATTTATTTTGATTTGTTTCGGTTGTTGAGCTGCATGTGGATGTTCTGCACCTGCATAGATAAATACATTTTTTCTCAATGCATCACCCAATTTGTTTTTTGGTAACATACCGCTAACTGCTAAACGTATTACTTCTGTTGGTTTTTTAGAAAGTAATAATTTAGGAGTTGCAAAACGCTGTCCACCCGGATACCCTGTGTGACGAACGTATTCCTTTTCAGAAACTTTGTTCCCTGTTAATTTTACTTTTTCAGCATTGATAATGATCACATTATCACCTGTGTCTACGTGAGGAGTAAAGTTTGTTTTGTTTTTTCCTCTTAAAATGTAAGCCACGTTTGAAGCTAAACGACCCAATGTTTCGTTCTCTGCATCTACGATAACCCATCCTTTTGTAACAGTTTCTTTACTTGCTGAAACCGTTTTGTAACTAATTGCTTCCACTGTATTTAGATATTAATTTATGTACTAAAAATGCCGTATTTTTCTTAAAACGGGACGCGAAGATAAGCACATTTTTATTTCTGACAAAATAATTCACAAATAAATGTTCATTATTAATCGCTTAAATCCGTTTTTTTGAAACACATCGTACAGGTGGTTCATGCATTCTGGTCTTAATATTGCATTCGTATTTTTGTTGTAATTTTCGTCAAAAAGCTTGAAAAAACTTAAAAATTCGTGTTTTTTGCTTAAAAAACGCCTTAAAAAGCCTTTTTGTTGCTATTTTTTGAAAAGCTCGGCCGCTCATTTTTTGGAACCTTTCGTCCCGCTCTCAGCTCAAAAAATCGCTTCCATCGGGTTTAGCTATTTTGGTCATTCTCCTCTTGGAACCTTTTGGTTGATGCTCCGATTTTAACTCTTTTTATAGAATTTATGACTTTCATCAGAATTTGTGCTTCTGACAATTGTGTGACAAATCTCTTCGGCTAGATTCCCAAATTTGCATCGTAATACAAAAAAGAGTGAACAAGTTTAAAATAATCGCTTTCACCCATAAAACAACCGATGTGAACGACATCGGAAAATTGCACGTGGAAGATCATCTTGCGAGCGAAAAATTAGCATTGGTGAAGGCGGTAATGGATATCGAAGAATTGTTATACCTCAGTACCTGCAATCGCATGGAATTTATGCTCTCCACCGAACAGGAAATCGATGCGCTTTATATCGAAAGTTTTTTCAAAGCTTTTAATGACGATTGGAATGCAGACTACCTCGACTGGATTCAAAAAAATGTTCAGGTATTTGATGGTGAAGCCGCATTGCGTCATTTATTCAATGTCGCTTCTTCCATTGATTCATTAGTTGTTGGAGAAAGAGAAATCATTACACAAGTTCGCAACGCCTATGAAAAATGTAATGAATATGGATTAACTGGCGACTTAATTCGCTTGGTTGTAAAAAAGACGATTGAAACAGCAAAAGAAATTTATACCGAAACCAATATCGCCAGAAATCCTGTTTCTGTTGTTTCATTGGCCTACAGAAAACTACGTTCTCTTAACGTAAAAAAAGAATCCCGCTTTATCATCATCGGTTCCGGTGTTACCAACACCACCATGGCGCAATACTTGAAAAAACATAAGTTTGCAAATTTTACCGTATTCAATCGCACACTTTCTAATGCTCAAAAATTAGCATCAGAACTCAATGGAAAAGCATTTCCACTTTCTGAATTGAATAATTATAAAGAAGGTTTTGATATCATTCTAACCTGTACAGGTGCAGCTCAAAGTATTATCACTCTCGAATTGTATAAGCATCTTGTTGGGAATGATAAATCACAAAAAATAGTCATCGATCTTGCCATCCCGAATGATTTGGATGCTGAAATTTTAAATAACTACGATGTAAACCTCATCGCAGTAAATAACCTTCAGGAAATTGCAAAAGAAAATTTAAAGGCACGTGAACAGGAATTGGATACGTGCAAAGTAATTATTGAAGCCAATATTTATGAGTTTCGTCAAATCCTCAAAACACGCAAAGTGGAATTGGCAATGAGTGAAGTACCTAAAAAGGTAAAGGAAATACGTGAAACAGCGAATGAAGTATTTGCCAAAGAATTGAATGCACTCAATCCGGAATCGAAAGAAGTGCTGGATAAAATAATTTCCTATATGGAAAAAAAATACATCAGTGTGCCGATGAAAATGGCAAAGGAAATTTTGACGAATCAAAAATAGAACCTGACGGCCAATTGGCAGATCTGCGTTCCAATTAAAAATAAATGGAAAGAAAAATAATAATTGGCTCTAGAGGAAGCGACTTAGCATTGTGGCAAGCCAATCACGTATTGCGTAAAGTTCAAAAATTAGGGCTAACAGCCGAATTGAAAATTATTACAACCCAAGGGGATGCAATTCAAAATTTAAGTTTTGATAAACTGGAAGGAAAAGGTTTTTTTACAAAAGAAATTGAAGAGGCCTTGTTAAATAAAGAAATTGATTTAGCCGTTCACTCTCACAAAGATTTACCAACCACTTCTCCTGAAGGACTTAAAATTGCTGCTGTCTCCGAACGTGAAGATGCTGCAGAATTAATTTTGATTCGCAAAGAATGTGTTGACAATGCACAAAAATATGCATTCAAAAAAAATGCAGTTGTTGGAACATCTTCCGCAAGAAGAAAATCTCAATTGCTCGCATTTCGAAAGGATATTACAATTGAAGATTTAAGAGGGAATGTTCCCACACGTATTCAAAAATTACGCGATAAAAAATACGATGCTATCATGTTAGCTGCTGCAGGTGTGGAACGTTTACGCATCGATTTAAGTGAATTTAAAGTACTACGCTTAGATCCAAAAGAATTTATTCCCGCTCCCGCTCAAGGTGTTTTAGGATTGCAAATTCGCGAGGATGACCATGAATTATTTGAATACATCCACAAGCTAAATTCCGAAAAAGTTGAAGATACTATCGGTATCGAACGCAAAGTCCTTAACTTATTTGATGGCGGTTGTCAATTGCCTTTAGGCGTTTTCTGTATCAAAGAGGATAATAAATTTAAAGTGTGGACTTCCAAGTCGGATGCCTGGGATACCATGCCCAAACGATTGTATTTTGAATCTTTTACTGCCGATGGTTTTGCACAAAAAATTGTCAACCGATTAAATGCAATTAAAGGTTGTTCAGTTTTAATTACCCGTGATTTAAAACAAGATTCCTTCTTTAAAAATGTTTTAGAAGGAAACGGATATACCGTAGAAGGTGTTTCTTTTATCGAAACTAAAAAAGTAAATATTCTGTCTGTTCCTCAGGCAGATTGGGTATTCTTCGCCAGCTCAAATGCAGTTGATTATTTCTTTTCTCAAAATCCGGAATTAAAATCAAAAACAAAATTCGGAGTGATTGGAAAATCGACCGAACAAGAATTGAAAAAGCACAACAGAAACGCAGCATTTGTCGGCTCTGTCCCTGATACAAAAGTGGTTGGCAAAAAATTTGCAAAAACAGTGGGTGATGAAACGGTGTTGTTCCCGCAGGCAAAAGGCGGATTACGCACCATTCAACAACAATTTGAAGATGCTTCTAAATTGACTGATTTGGTTGTGTATGAGACAGTAAAAAAAGAAAATGCAAAATTACCAGATGCTGAAATTTTAGTATTTACAAGTCCTTCTAATGTCGAATCGTTTTTCGAAAAAGGTAAAATAGAAGCGACACAGAAAGTAATTGCCATCGGAAAGTCAACTGAAAAAAAATTAACAGAACACGGAGTAGAAAATTGTTTGCTGCCAGCTTCGTTTGATGAAGTTGGTTTGGCGGAAGCTGTGTTTGGAATATAAATTGGTTGATGGTTGTTAGTTATTGGTTGTTGGAAAAAAAATAAAACTAGCAATCTTGCAACACTAACAACTAACAACCCACAACTAACAACTAATATGTTACAACGCCCTCGTAGACTCAGAAAAAATGCAATCATTCGTGAAATGGTTGCTGAAACCCGACTTTCAAAAGATATGTTTATCTATCCCTACTTTGTGGTAGATGGAAAAAACGTAGTACATGGTATTGATGCCATGCCGGGAATTAATCACTATTCTGTAGATGAATTGGTGAAAGATGTTGAGAAAGGTTTGAAAATTGGGATCAACAAAATTCTCTTGTTTGGTGTTGGCGAACAAAAAACAGAAGATGCAAGTTCTTCTTTCAGCAATAATTCTATTGTTGTAAAAGCGGTAAAAGCATTGAAAGAAAAATTCGGTGACAGCCTCTATGTCATTACCGATGTTTGTGTTTGCGCGTATACAACCCACGGACATTGTGGTATTTTGCATGATGAATATGTTCATAACGATTCATCTGTGGAGGTCTTAGCAAAAATGGCATTGGCGCATGCACAAGCCGGAGCGGATATGGTAGCGCCAAGTGATATGATGGATGGTCGAATAGGAGCAATGCGTGAATTGTTAGATAAAAATGGTTTTGAGAATACAGCAATCATGTCGTATTCTATTAAATATGCATCTGCGTATTATGGTCCGTTCCGTGAAGCAGCAGATTCAGCCCCACAAAAAGGCGATCGGAAATCGTATCAGATGGATCACCGTAATGGAAATGAATCCATGACAGAAGGATTGTTGGATGAAGCGGAGGGGGCAGACATTTTAATGGTGAAACCGGCATTGGCATACATGGATGTGATTTTTAATTTACGTCAGCACACACTTTTACCAATTGCTTGCTATAATGTTTCAGGCGAATATTCCATGGTAAAAGCCGCAGCGCAAAATGGCTGGATTGATGAGCAAAAAATTGTGATGGAAAATATGCACGCGTTTGCTAGAGCAGGAGCAAATATCATTATTACCTATCATACGAAGGATATTTTTGAAAAGGGGTGGATTTGAAAATTTGTTAATTTGAAAATTTTAAAATGAAAAAAACACTTCCAATTTTACTTTTTCTTGTTTTGTTTTCGTTAAAAATAACCGGACAAACAACTCCTCAGGAATTGAGCAAGACGTTTACAAATTCACTTTTGAATTATAATGAAGAGAAGTTGAAAGTGCTTCTGTCGACTGATTCAGTGGAGCAAAAAAACATACTTGAAAAACTGAAGCAAATCTCTTCAACAGATTTGAAACCGCTAAAAGGTTCAAAAACGTTGAGCTCTTCTACCAGAGCCGTATTGAAGGATGGAGATAAAATTTACAAGGAAAGAGCCGATATCTTTATCACCATTACCGACAATAAAGAATATAAATACGAATTAAAACTCTGGGGTTGTGGCAAGATAAACGATAAATGGTTTGTCGGAAATAAAATTGAGTTGGAAAAAGTGGCTGTCTTTTAAGCCTTCTCAATCACCTTCGGAACTTTAAAGTAATCCGAATCATGTTTTGGTCCGTTTTTCAACGCTTCTTCTTGAGTGATTACCTGCTTCACTTCATCTTCACGCAAAACATTTACTTCATCACTCATATAGATTAACGGTTCAACATTAGACGTGTACAATTCGTTCAACTTGTCTATGAAGCCCAACATATTGTTCATGTCTTTTTTAATTTCCTCTTTTGCTTCGTTTGCAAATTCCAAACGTGCTAAGTGAGCAATTTTGTCTACGGTGTCGTTATCTATCTTCATTTTTTATCCTTTAATGTGATTTCGTCCCGATAGCTATCGGGATGTCGAGGAATCATGCTTTTCTAATTCTTTTGCAATAATATCATGCACTTTTGTTTTCAAAGATACTAAATCATTTTCAGTTAATCCTTTTGTGGGTATGGGTGCGTGGACAATAATATGCGAGATGCCTATCTCCGCCAAAGGATTTAAAGAAACCACCATTTTGTAATAATCTCCAGTTGTTTAAATAGGTAATCGGAACAATTGGCACTTGCTTTTCAATCGCCAATTTAAACGCACCATTTTTGAATCCTCTTAATTTTCCATTGCTGGAAATACCTGCTTCGGGATAAATAAATGCCCCATTTCCTTTGTCAATTTCTTTTCCTGCCCGCATAAACGCTCGGTGCGATGATGTATTGCTTCCTCTATCCACCAAAATATTCATGTCCTTAAAGAAAATTCGGAACAAAGGTGTTTTGTCTAATTCCTGCTTCCCCATAAAAACGTAATAATTCGGAATCACCAAATAGCTCATCACAATATCCAAATAAGACGAGTGATTAGCACAATACACTGCTGGATGTGGAAGCTTTTCAATTGGAACTTCTCGTTTTACTTTGATAAAAATTCCAGGAACATATAAAATCCACTTTGCCCAGAACTTTTTCAACTCAAAAGCTTTTGGATACCATTCTCGCTTCGAAAGAAAAATAGAAAACAATGGATAAAGAACAATCAAGCCCAATACAAAATTGAGGATGAAGACCAGCTTCCAAAGTGTTCGAGGTATGATTAGCAAAAAGTTCATTGGGAAGACAAATATAGCAAATTTTAAGGCTGTTTTTGTGGTTTTAAATTTCTGTATATTTGACCTAGATTCTCTATCAACCAATAACAAACAACTAACTACCAATTATGTCACGAATACTTACAGGAGTTCAAAGTACCAATATTCCCCACATGGGAAATATTTTAGGTGCCATTATACCTGCGATTGAAATGTCGAAGCAAGCAGGGAATGAATCACTTTTTTTTATTGCGGATTTACATTCATTAACAACCATTAAGGATGCCGCTTTTATTAAAGAAAGTACGGACGCTGTTGCTGCTACCTGGTTGGCTTTCGGTTTTGATACGGATAAAAATATTTTCTATCGTCAAAGTGATGTCACCGAAGTATGTGAGTTGACCTGGTATTTAAATTGTTTCACTCCATTTCCCATGTTGGCGAATGCACATTCATTCAAAGATAAGTCGGAGCGCTTATCGGATGTGAATGCAGGTTTATTTACTTATCCGGTATTGATGGCAGCTGATATTATTTTGTATGATGCGCACTATGTTCCTGTTGGAAAAGATCAGATGCAGCATTTGGAAATGACCCGCGATATTGCTGAAAAATTTAATAATGTCTATGGTGAGGTATTTGTGATTCCGGAAGGCAAAGTAAATGAAGCAACCATGCTGATTCCCGGTATTGACGGAAAAAAGATGAGCAAGTCGTTGAATAACTTCATCAACATATTTCTTACGGATAAAGAATTAAAAAAAGTAGTGATGAGTATTGTTACAGATGCTACACCACTGGAAGCTCCTAAAAATCCGGATGCCTGCAATGTGTTCGCATTATATAAATTGTTGGCCAACGATGTTCAAATTGCAGAGATGAAAGCGAATTACCTAAAAGGGGGGTATGGCTACGGTCATGCGAAAACAGCTTTATTTGAATTGATTTTAGAAAAGTTCAAAAAGGAAAGGGAAACCTATTCGTATTACATGAACAACCGTGCAGAGCTGGATGCGAAACTGCAAGTGGGTGCCGATAAAGCCAGAAAAATAGCAAGAGCTACACTAACACGTGTGAGAGAAAAGTTAGGATTTAAGATTTAATATGGTATCTCCAGTGTGAGTGTTTGTTCGCCATAACCATCGCCTGCACTGCGATGTGCGTTCACGGAACCATTTACATAAATATACATTTCGTAAACGCCACCGCCATTCCCTTCCACAGAAAGAGAAACGGTTTTGCCTAATTCCACTTCCGGAATAGTTTCTGAAACCCAATTGGCTTGTGTAATTCCTCCTTTTGATTTAGAAACACCATTTGCTTGGGTATACCGAACTGTATAGGTAGGAACAGCGGTACTTTTTTCATAAATTTTATATGAAACGGTAACCGTCTTTGGTTCTTTTTTGCATGAAGCAATAAAAACAAAAATTATAAGTATAGAAATGAAATGTTTCATTTTTTAAATTAGCAGACTTAAGGTTATTTAATTCCGTATTTCTTTTTATACTTTTCGTATAATTCTGTTTGATCATTTTTTAAATCAATGCTGTTTCCTTTTACGAAGGCTTTCTCCACATTGTTACTTTTCATATCCAATGCATCACCGGTTGAAATAAAAAGTGTTGCATCTTTCCCTTGTTCAATGCTTCCTGTAGTTTTATCAATGCCTAATATTTTTGCTGCATTTAAAGTGATGGATTTTAAAGCTTGTTCTTTTGTTAATCCGTATGCACTTGCTGTTCCTGCTAAAAATGGAAGGTTGCGTGCTCCGGGTGCTTCCATGTCTCCTTCATTGTTTAAGCAAAAAAGAACTCCGGCTTTTTGTAATAAATATGGAAGTTTGTAAGGTAAATCAACATCGTCTTCCGGATAGGTTGGTAAATCATGTACACGAGAAACAATCACTGAAATATTATTTTGTTTTAATAAATCGGTAATCATCCAACTTTCTTTTCCTCCAACAATTGCAACACGGGTAATTTTGTTTTCTTTCACAAAATTGATTGCTTCCACCATTTCTTTTACAGTATTGCTATGAATAAATAATGTTTGAGTGCCGTTGTAAAGTCCTTTCATCGCCTCGAAGCGAAGGTTGGCTTCTTCCTTGGTCTGGTTCTCATTATATGCTTTGGCATCTGCAAATAATTTTTTTAATGAATTGGTTTGTTGAATGTAATCTTTGTTTTTCTCAAATGGTCCCGGGAAAATATTGTCTTCATCCAAGTATTTACGGCTTTGAATGGTAGGCCAGTTGATGTGAATCCCATCATCAATTTTATAAGCAGCATCTTCCCAATTCCATCCATCCAATACAACCACACTGGATGTTCCGGAAACAAGTCCGCCACGCGGTGTGATTTGTGCTAACAAAACTCCATTGGTGCGAACGGTAGGAATAATTTTTGAATCTGTGTTATAGGCAATCAAGGAACGAACGTTCGGCAATGTTGTTCCAGTTTCTCTAAAGTCGTTTGTTGCTCTCACCGATTCGATCTCTGTTAATCCCAAAGTTGAATTTGGAGCAATAAATCCCGGGTAGATGTGTTTCCCGCTTGCATCAATTACTTCATCGTATCCGGATGGGTCAATTTTTGCGGTGGTTGCATCGGCTACTAACACAATTTTTCCGGCTTTAATTCCAATGATGGAATTTTGAATCACACTGTCGTTCCCGATATGAGCGATGCCGTTCATAATCAACGCACTTTTTTGTGCGAAGGTAAAAGTTGTTGAAAGCAGTAATGCGAATAAAATTAGTTTTTTCATGGTTGCTGATGTTGATAGGAACGCAGATCGTTTAAGATTTTTTAGGGTAAAAAAAGATAGCTGTGTGTCTTATGATATTTTTATGTTTTCTAGGGTTATGTTTTTTTTAAAATTGTTTGATAATACTTTTCTTTTGTATTCAACTTCCTTTCCAAAGTTTAGTAATAATCCAACTTCAATTTCAGTTGCTTTCAGATAATTTACTAATTGAATTTCATGCTCCTCAATTAGATATTCGCATGCCTTTAACTCAATAATAACTTTGTTTTCTACAATTATGTCAGCAAAATAATTTCCAATGCATATTTTATCATAAAATACGTCAATAGGTTTTTGCCTTTCACATTCAAGCTCTTGTCTATTCAACTCAATGATCATAGCTTTTTCATAAACCTTTTCTAAAAAACCATAGCCTAGATTATTGTATACATTGTAATAAGCTTTTATTATTTTCTTAGTTATATCTGAATGTGTATAATTATCTCAAATCATAAATAAAGTTCAATTTTTTATCTTAGCAAATCATAAAAGTCTTAAAGATCTGCGTTCCTATTTGATGTAAGTATGAATTACTCCGCTATTTCCAAATAATCTTCCTGCATACTATCGCATTCAAACAATTGTTTTCTTTTCATTGTTGGTTTTTGTGTAGGTGCTCCACCTTTTTTCTCATCCAACATTTTTTGAATGATGCGGGCACGTTCTTTTTGCATCTCTGCTCTCAGTTTTAAATCTTCTTCCGAATCAAAATAAACGTGACCATCAATAATTGTTTTTTCAACTTTTGCGTAAACAGATAATGGGTTATCAGACCATAAAACCAAATCCGCTTGTTTTCCTACTTTAATACTTCCTACTTTATCATCAATATGTAATAGTTTAGCCGGATTTAATGTCACTAACTTCAAAGCTTCTTCTTCCGTTAATCCACCATATTTAATTGCTTTGGCAGCTTCTTGATTTAATCTTCTACCCATCTCTGCATCATCAGAGTTGATAGCGGTTGTAATTCCCATTTTGGTAAGTAATGCAGCATTGTGCGGAATTGCATCTTTACTTCCATTTTATACGCCCACCAATCACTAAATGTAGAAGCTCCGGCACCATGGGTTTTCATTTTGTCGGCTACTTTATATCCTTCTAAAATGTGTGTAAATGTATTTACCTGAAAGCCTAATGAATCACCTACATGCATTAACATATTGATTTCGGATTGTACATACGAGTGACATGTAATGAATCGCTTTTTATTTAAAATTTCTGCAATGGCTTCCAATTCTAAGTCTCTTCTGAATGGAGTCGTATTTGCTTTTGCTTTGTCGGATAAGGCACCAAATGTTTTTTGTTTGGCATCGTATTCTTTCGCTCTGGTAAACATATCATAATACACTTGCTCTACGCCCATACGTGATTGCGGAAAGCGAATGGTGTTCGCATCTCCCCAGTTGCTTTGTTTTACATTTTCACCTAAAGCAAATTTGATAAACCCATCCGCTTTTTCAAATTTCATTTCTTCCGGTGATTTTCCCCAACGTAATTTTATAATTGCCGATTGTCCTCCAATTGGGTTAGCAGAACCGTGCAATAATTGTGCGGTGGTAACGCCACCCGATAGCTGACGATAAATGTTGATGTCATCCGAATTGATTACGTCACCCATTCTTACTTCCGCGCTGGACGCTTGTGTGCCTTCATTCACACTGTTAAGTGCAATATGCGAATGTTCATCAATAATTCCTGCGGTTAAATGTTTTCCGGTGCCGTCAATTACTTTTGCGAATGCAAGTTTGGTTGCTTGTATCTCATCTGCAATACGAACAATGCGACCTTCTGTAATATATACATCTTGATTTTTTAAAACACCTTCTGCTTCATTTGTCCATACCGTTGCATTTTTAATTAATACAGCATCGTAACGTGTTTTGAAATCGTTGAGGTATTTGTCAAAACCATCTCGTTCATCATTAGGTTTTCCGTATGCACAAAACGGATAATAAATTTGCCCGAAGGTGATGGTTTCCTTTTTCGCTGTGTCTTTTTTAGTAGAAGCAGCTAATTCATTTGCAAAATTAGCATTCCAATTTATCCAGCTTCCATCAGCAATTTGGCCGGTGCCATTTAGTTTTAAAGGATTGGTTGAAATGTTACCGCTTAAACGAATTGTTCCGTTAGGATCTTTTGAATTGAAACTCAAAGTAATTGAATAACCCGACACAGAAACACTTACAGGTGTTTTAGAGGTATCGGTTAACATGGTGGCTTTTAATTTATCTAAGTCGCCTTCAATTTTTAATTGGTGTAATACACGGTCAGCACCATAGGTGAAATCATAATTTCCTCTAACATCAACGGTGTTGTAGTCGTTTATTTTATAGGCATTTCCTTGGATCCAATTTTCGTAAAGAATTGTTTTTTCATCAAATAAGTTACCGGAAGTAATAATAAAATTTGCAATCATCCCGCTTTTTAGTTTTCCTAATTTATCACTCAGGTTAAGCATTTCCGCAGGGATGGTGGTAAGCGATTTTAACGCTTGTTTTTCGGATAAACCATAAGCAATCGCTTTACGCACATTTTTCCAGAAATCTTTTTTGTCTTTTAAATCAGAAGTAGTGATTGCAAACGGGATAAAATATTTTTCAAACGCCAATGGGTTTGCTGGAGCCATTTCCCAATGTTTCAAATCAGTTAAAGAAACATAATTTGCATCGTAGGCATCTTCCACATCGTAAGCCATTGGGAAATTAACAGGGAGAATAAATTTACAATTGGTCGCCTTCATGTCGTCCAAACGTTGGTATTCATTTCCACTGCCTTTGATAATGTATTTTATTTTAAACTCATCGCCAATTTTGTCAGCACGTAATGCATTTAGTTTGTCGTTTGTTTCAAATATTTGAGGAAGCGTTTGTAAATTATTAAAGGCATCCAATGAAATGTTGGTTTCTTTTTTTGTTTTATCTGATTTATACCAACTGGCATCTACATAGGTTTGACGTAATAAAGAAATACTTCCCATTAAAGAGGAAGGATAATCTTGTGAAGAGGTTCCTTTGCTAAAGGAATACATGGCAGCGGCTTTCTCATTTACGATTAATTCATTTTCACGACCTTCGCCAAGCGTAACTGCGATAGCGCTTCCTCTCACGATACCATCTTTTTGAAATGTCAGCACGGTACCGAATCCCAATCGTCTGAATTCTTCTGCCGCTTTACTGTCTTTTACAAAAATTTTCAGCGCATCTACATCTGATTTAACTGCTTGGTTCCATCCATAAGCACCTTTGTTGGCGTTTTCGGTTTGAGGATAACCGCCACCGGATATTCTTTTGGGTTCCGGCATTCCGTAATTGGAATAGGCATCAATTAGTCCGGGGTAAATCGATTTTCCCTTTAAATCATAAATAACAGCACCTTGTGGTATATTTATTTTTGTACCAACCAGACTAATCAGTCCGTCCTTTACGATAAGCGTTCCGTTTTCGATGATTTCATCCGCATCCACATAAATTTTAGCATTTGTAAATGCATAGGTTGTGTGGTTATTGTTGGAAGTTCCATTTACAGGAAACGTTTCTTGAGCATTTGCAATAATAGAAATGGAAATTGCAAAAAGGGATAAGATAATTTTTTTCATATCAATGATTGTTCTAAACAAAAATAGCATTTTATACTGATTTTTCTTTAAAAATGTATGAGCGGTAAATTCCATGGATTTTTAGTACTTTTGAGCTTATAAAAATGTAATCACTATGGAAACAGGAATTCGTCACACCCATTTATTAACCGTTATTTTATTTTTAACGATTTACTTAATAAAAACTGTCTTGTTGTTGCTAAACAAACAAGATGGATTAGCAAAATTTACAAAAACGGTTAAGGTGCCTGAAATGATTATCAGCACATTGTTTTTGGTAACCGGAATCTATATGCTGACACAGGTTCCTGAAATTAAATCGTTGATGATTATTAAAATTGCTGCGGTATTGATTTCAATCCCTTTGGCAGTTATCGGATTTAAAAAGCAAAATAAAATTTTGGCGGTTGCTTCATTGTTATTAATCATTACAGCTTATGGATTAGCAGAGATGAGCAAAAAGCAAAAATCAAAAAGTATGGAAAATGTTTCTGAAACAACATTAAACGGACAAGAACTTTATAATGCAAGTTGTGTGTCTTGTCACGGTGCGGATGGAAAGTTGAATTTGATGGGTGCAAAAGATTTATCTGTTTCTGCAATGGATTTGAATGCACGTATTGAAATCATTACAAATGGTAAAAATGCAATGAGTCCGTTTGGAACAATGTTGACTCCAGGACAAATTAAAGCAGTTGCTGAATATACGGAGACACTTAAGAAATAATTTCTGAGGGTTTCGAAATTTATAAAGGATGTACGATACAGGGAAGAAGCAGGAAACAGCCATTTTAGTAGGTTTGATTAATCGAACGCAGG
The DNA here is from genome assembly GCA_016722565.1 of Bacteroidota bacterium. Classification (NCBI taxonomy): domain Bacteria; kingdom Pseudomonadati; phylum Bacteroidota; species Bacteroidota bacterium. The sequence goes on along the minus strand of JADKIU010000007.1, from coordinate 170,268 downwards.
ATGAAACTACTGCGAAAGAATATTTAGATGAACTTGAGTTTTTGGCAGATACTGCCGGAGCAAAAGTTTTGAAGCGATACACACAACGTTTGGAACATCCTGATTCCAGAACATTTATTGGTGCCGGCAAGTTAAATGATGTAAAAACCTTTGTTGCTGAAAACAATGTTGACATTGTTATTTTTGACGATGAACTTTCTCCTGCACAACAGCGCAATCTGGAGAAAGAAATCAATGTAGAAAAGGAAATCAAAGTTAAAGTGGTTGATCGTACCCGATTAATCCTTGATATTTTTGCTGCTCGAGCACGCACAGCACATGCGAAAACACAAGTTGAATTAGCACAATCTATTTATTTATTACCGCGACTAACCAAAATGTGGGATCACTTGGATCGTATTAAAGGTGGTATTGGTATGAAAGGTGCCGGAGAAACAGAAATTGAAACGGATAGACGAATTGTGCGCGATCGAATTTCTTTCTTGAAAGAACGTTTGAAGGTAATAGATCGTCAAATGGAAACGCAGCGAAAAAATCGTGGTGACATGATTCGTGTGGCATTGGTAGGGTATACCAACGTTGGTAAATCCACCATCATGAACATGCTCAGCAAAAGTGAAGTGTTCGCTGAAAATAAATTATTCGCCACGTTGGATACAACCGTTCGAAAAGTGGTGATTGAAAATTTACCTTTTTTACTTTCTGATACCGTAGGATTTATTCGAAAATTACCAACTACCTTGGTGGAGTCATTTAAGTCAACATTGGATGAAGTGCGTGAAGCAGATATTTTAGTTCATGTTGTTGATATTTCCCATCCCGGTTTTGAAGATCAATTGAATGTCGTGAATCAAACTCTGGCAGATATTGGAGCTGGTGATAAACCGGTTTTACTCGTGTTCAATAAAATAGATGCGTTTGTGTTTGAACAAAAAGATGAGGATGATTTGACGGAAAGCACGAAGAAGAATTTGAGTCTGGACGACCTTAAAAAAACATGGATGAATAAATTACACACCGAATGTTTGTTTATTTCCGCTGCTAAGAAAGAAAACATTGATGAATTCAAAAAAGTACTTTACGATAAAGTAAAAGACTTACATCAGAAGAGATATCCTTACAATAAGTTTTTGTATTAATTGAGGAATGCTATTTTTATTGAGATTTAACTCCTTCAGGATTGGATTTTTTGTTTTCAATTAGCATTCCCTTTCTCCCTCTTCTCAAAGCACGCATCATCTTTTCATCTCTTTTATACATGTCAATAAAAAATTTCAATTCGCAATAAGCATCAGTTTCAGCTGTGAAATAAGCGAAGTACAATGCAATCGGTTTTTTGATGTATACATATTTTTGAATGGGTCTTGCCGTATCTGCCAGCAAGGAATCTACCGGATATTTTAAACTGTCGTCACGAATTAGGAAAGTTGCAAAATCCATAAATTTTTCGAGCCTGCAGCAGCCATGACTCATCGCTCGCATTTCACGGTTGAACAATCTTCTACTATCTGTATCGTGCATGTATACACCATATTTGTTTTCAAAATTAAATTTTAAAATCCCTAACGAATTGTCTTCTCCGATATTTTGTCGCAATCGCCAAGGGAAATACGTCTTCGTATATTTTTTCCATTTTATTTTGGATGCATCTACTACTTGATTGTTGCCATCCAATACTTGGAAATTTTTTCTTCTTAAGTAGGAAGTGTCACGTTTTAGAATGGGTAAAATTTCTTTGGTTGCGATGCTAAAAGGAACCGTCCAATACGGATAAATTAAGAAATAGCGAATCGTGCTTTTTAATAAGGGTGTTTGGTGGTCGGGGGCACCAACAATCACTCTTGATTTCATCACCAAGGTGTCGTCTTCGATTACGATCATTTCATACTTTGGAAGGTTCACCCATACGTATTGTTTTTCAGCGGGTACTCTCGACCAGCGCCAACGTTCCATGTTTAAGGCGATTTGATTGATGTAGTCTTGTTTGGTGCGTTGCAAGGCTTTGAATGTGAGCTTGCCTATTTTTCCATCCTCTGTTAGATTATTTTTGCATTGAAACTCCTTAATTGATTTAACTATTTTCATAGAATCTTTTAGCGTTTCTGTGAGCACAAAACTCTGCTTGTTTTTAGCAGCTCTGTATAATTTGATGGAATCGGAGTTCGTAAAATCATCGATATAATCATGACTTTGAATTAGCCGATCTTTTAGTCTAGCCATAAAGGTTGTGGAATCAGAATTTCGATCCGCAATGCTATCCCAATCCACATCTTTAAATTCATATTGAAAGTTTTTTAATGCGAGTTTGAGCCCTTGATAATAGCTGTTTTTCGGTTCGAGTGAATCGATAGCAGCGCGTATGGAATTTGATTTCAACACGGAATTTAATATTTCCACCAAGTTGGTGTCGACTTGTTTGCCTTTCCATTCTATGGTTAAACTATCAGCATTTAATCTGCCTTTGTTGATGTGCACGGCCATAGTGAAAAAGGCATCCGTTAAGAGTAGGTCGGCATCAGAAATTTTTACAGCATCAAATTTTTTTGTTGCACTGTCTTGTGCCGATTCTAAAAGTGAGGCTATTTTAGAATAATGGTAATCATCCGGAATGAGTCCGTATACTTCAGCATTTTTAATCACATCCAAGAGTGTGTCGCCTTGATTGGTGAGAATGCCTTTGTTTGTAAAAGCGACTTCAAATTTTCTTTTTTTGTAAAAATCAGAAACAAACTGTATAGCGAATAAACTGTCCTTTTCAACAATCAAAATGGTTGAAGTATCGACATCGACTAATTTTTTAGAAATTAATTTTTGTACTTCTTCATTCACCATTTCTGGCTTTTCAACGAGTACAATTTCTTTGGGCTGTTCTTCCGAACATTTGTTGCAAGCAACAATGATGGAAGTGAAAAGAAGTAAGAATAAGAGTTTGTAGGAATTCAAGGTTGAATTTTTGTCAAATTTACAAAATTGCTGTTACATCAATCAAAACAGCTTATTTTATTAATATTACAGAGCGTTTTTGCAAAATAACGTTGCCTATGGCTCATCTCTGGATGAAATAAGTTGTTAACAATTGTTCAAAGTTTTTAACTTGAGGTATTGTTGTAGGAGATTTCTTCTTATTTTGTGGCTGCTAAAACAGGTATTTATTCTAATCTAAACTATGAAAATTAAAAACATTTTCTCTATCTCTATAGTTGTGGTGGCTATAGTTGTAGCTTTTAACAAAAGCGCATCCGCTCAGGCAAAATATTTTCCGGGCTATGTAATCATGCTGAATGGCGACACCTTAAAAGGGGAAATTAAAAAGAATCCGAAACGGGATTTCGATAATTTTGCAAAAGCTGCTTACCGCAAAAAAGAAGGTGGCGAAATCAAAACCTTTAACCCAACCAAAATTAAGGAGTATTGCGTGGATGGTGTTGTGTTTGTTTCCCGCAATGTGGATGGTGAACAAGTGTTTGTAAAACGTTTGTCAAAAGGTTCTGTGAATTTGTATGAATCTCAGATTGAAGTTTTGCAAATGAATGATATCAAAGTAAAATCTGATTATTATATGGAAAAACAATCAGGTGAATTTGTGAAAATCAAATCGGGTAAATTCAAAAAACAAGTTGAAGAAGTAATGTCGGATAACGAAGAAATCGTGAAAGCATTAGCCGAGAAAAAATATGAATACGATAACATTGTAGAGCTATTTAATGCTTACAATAAATCGTCTAACTAAACAGATTCTATCCTTATAATAGTATAAACCCGGAGCAAACCTCCGGGTTTTTTTATTCCGAAATACTTATAAACACTCAGTAATAACTGAGCAATTTGACCTATTTTTATACTCCAATCTAATTTTATAATTGACATGTCTGATAACAATAAAAAACTCTTTTTGCTGGATGCCTTTGCATTGATTTACCGTGCTTATTTCGCTTTTGCAAACAATCATCGAATCAATTCAAAAGGTTTAAATACCTCTGCTGTTTTAGGATTTACGAATACATTGCTGGAGGTTTTAAAAAAAGAGAAACCAAGCCATATTGCCGTTGTTTTTGATACTCCCGAACCAACAGTACGTCACATTGAGTTTACAGAATACAAAGCCAACCGTGAAGAAATGCCGGATGACTTGCGCTTAGCTATACCGTATATTATTAAAGTAATTGAAGGGTTTAATATTCCTGTAATTGGTATGCCCGGCTATGAAGCGGATGATGTGATTGGAACATTGGCGAAGATGGCAGAGAAAAAAGGATTCACAACCTACATGATGACGCCCGACAAAGATTATGGTCAATTGGTATCAGAGAATATTTTTATTTATAAACCTGCACGATTAGGAAATGGCGCAGAAATAATGGGTGTTGCAGAGGTTTGTAAAAAATGGGACATTCTCAATGTTGATCAACTGATAGACATATTAGGATTAATGGGGGATAAAGTGGATAATATTCCGGGAATCCCTGGAGTAGGAGAGAAGACGGCTATTCAACTGGTGAAAGATTTTGGGACGATCGAAAATCTTATTCAAAATACAGACAAGCTGAAGGGAAAACTGAAGGAAAAGGTAGAACTTAATAAAGAAAAAGCGATTCAATCAAAATGGTTAGCAACCATCATTTGTGATGTGCCAGTGGAATTGGATGAAAAAGCACTTGAAATCGAAGAGCCGAACAAAGAGGCGCTAAAGGAATTGTTTTTAGAACTGGAGTTCAGAAGATTGGCTGAACAAATATTAGGCGAATCGCTTTCAGCACCCACCGAAACAATCAAAACTCCTGCTCCGAAAGTAAAAAAAACAAATCCGGATCAAATGGATATGTTTGGTGCAGCATCAGAAGCAGGTGAAACAACAAATGAGCAAGTGTATGCTGAAGTTGCCGATGAAGAAGATGTTCCTAAAAATTATTCTACCATTCAAACCGTTCAACATACATATCACCTTGTTGATACAAAAGAGAAACGTGCACAATTGATTGCTGAGTTGAACCAACAATCTGAAATTTGTTTTGATACGGAAACAACCGGATTGGATGCGCATACAGCTGAATTGGTTGGGATGTCTTTCGCATTCAAAGCCTCAGAAGCCTATTATATTCCTGTTCCGGAAAATCAAACCGAAACACAAGAAATTGTAAATGAGTTTAAGTCGGTTTTTGAAAATGAAAAAATAACGTTAATCGGACAAAATATTAAATACGATTTATTGGTGTTGAAAAAATACAACATTGATTTGAAAGGGAAATTGTTTGATACGATGGTTGCACACTTTCTTGATTCAGCCAGAAATGCGACACAACATGAATGTGCTTGCTGAAACGTATTTGAATTATTCTCCTGTTTCTATTGAAACTTTTATTGGTAAAAAAGGGAAAGGACAAATCAGCATGCGGGAAGTAGGGATGGAGGAAATCAAAGAATATGCTGCAGAAGATGCGGATATCACACTTCAATTGAAAACGAAGTTTGAGGACATGATGAATACTCCTGCCACTAAAAAATTATTTGAAGAAATTGAAATTCCTCTCATCCCCGTTTTAGCTGCAATGGAGTCGGAAGGAATTGCATTGGATAAAAATACCTTGAAAGAAATTTCCGGAGAGCTCGAAAAAGATATTTTGAAAGTTGAAAAAGAAATTCAACACTTGGGTGGATCTGCATTTAATGTTTCGTCTCCGAAACAAGTTGGTGAAGTATTGTTTGATGTTTTGCAGATTACTGAAAAGCCTAAGAAAACAAAAACGGGACAGTATGCTACCGGTGAAGATGTTTTGGCGAAGTTAGTAGGGAAACATGAAATTGTAGGGAAGATATTGGATTACCGTGAATTGGTAAAATTAAAAAACACCTATGTAGACACCTTACCCGAATTAGTTAATCCGAATACACATCGCATTCACACTTCCTATAATCAAGTGGTAGCCGTAACAGGTCGTTTGAGCTCCGATAATCCGAATCTTCAAAACATTCCGATTCGTACCGAGCGTGGACGTGAAATTAGAAAAGCATTTGTTGCTCGTGATGAGCAGCACGTATTATTATCAGCCGATTATTCGCAAATTGAATTACGTGTAATTGCTGAGTTGAGCAGAGATCAAGGGATGATTGATGCATTTCAATCCGGACAAGATATTCACAAAGCTACAGCTGCAAAAGTATACAACGTTTCGTTGGAAGAAGTAACATCTGATATGCGTAGAAATGCGAAGATGGTGAACTTCGGAATTATTTATGGCATTTCTGCTTTCGGATTATCCGAACGATTAAATATCCCAAGAAAAGAAGCCGCAGCGATTATTGAAAATTACTTTGAAAAATATCCGCGCATCAAAGCCTATATGGATGAAAGTATTGAACAAGCACGCGAAAAAGGATATGTAGAAACCATCATGGGAAGAAGAAGATATCTCCGCGATATCAATTCAAGTAACCATACCGTAAGAGGTTATGCAGAACGAAATGCGATCAACTCTCCAATTCAAGGAAGTGCTGCAGATATGTTGAAAATTGCAATGATCAACATTCACAAAGATTTTATTGATAAAGGAATAAAATCAAAAATGCTTTTGCAAGTGCATGATGAATTGGTGTTTGATGTGTTGAAGGAAGAGTTGGAAATTGTAAAGCCAATCATCGAAAATAGAATGAAAAATGCAATTCCTTCGTTAACAGTTCCGATGGAAGTAGGAATGGGTGTTGGCAAAAATTGGTTGGAGGCACATTAGTCTTTCAGTTATAAAGTTCTCGACTCTGCTCGAACTGACATGATACCCTGTCGCTTCGAGGGGAGTCGATAACAAAAGGCGCCTTAAAAATTATAATCCTTATAGTCTTTTGTAAACTCTTCCGGTTGGATGGTGGTATTAATTTCTAAATCATGGTATTCGTAAGTTTCAAATAAACCACGATCGTCAAATACTTTATTGCTTACAGGAAGTAATAGCTCTTTGTCAATCAACAAAATCGTTAGCTTACCATACGCATTCGGTACTTGAATAATTTGTCCTTCTTTTACATCGTTGTACCAGCTTATTTTTGGATTGTTCATCAACACCATATATTCACTAATTCTTAATTTGCGAGCAATGGTTGTTAAGTTCTCACCTTTTTTTACGGTGTATGTTCCCCAAGCAAAATCAGGGAAAGAGATGGCCAGTTTATAACAATTTCTGCCGTTTAATTTTTCTTCACCTACCACAACAAAGTATTTATCCAGCTTATCACCCGCACGTTTCATTCCGTCTTTTAAAATATCTGCCAGGTACTGAAAGCCCATTTCATGAATTGTATGATGTTGGTCTTTGCGCATAATTGAACCGTAAGGATCTAAATTCAAATTCATGTATGGAAATGCTCCAGGATTTACCAATGCATCGCCACCATTTTGTCCTTGTACCCATAATACTTCCGGACCTTTTAAGGATAAATAAACTTTACGTGGAGAGATTTGTAATTTTACTTTTGACTCATAGTGGGTCATTCTACCTTTGATGCGTTCGTTGCATTGAAGGTTAAAGCGCATGGTTTTAATATTATCAACCGCTTCAAAAATATTATCAATCAACTCACGATTGTTGGATACGTTATCTGTTTTTTTAAAACCAAACGACACAAACAAAATGCAGGTGCTCGTCAGAATAAAAAAGAAAATATGTCGCGGTTTAAATAACATGCTTTAATAAAATAGTTTGCAAAGATAATCTCATTTTTAATTTAACGTTCAATTAATTTAAGATTCACGTTGTTATTAGAACCCATAGCCCTTAAAACTCTTTAAAAACTCATCGGATTTAAAGGTTTGATTAATCCTCATGTGGGTAAATTCATATGCTTCATATAAGCCTTCTTCATCATATACAGTAACGCTTATCGGGATATACGTTTTTTTATCCACGTACATGATTGCTTTATTAGAATAGGGAACAGGTATGGTCAGTTTTTTACCTGTTTTGATGGCTCCAAAATAGCTGGACAGGTCGTTTTTATAACGAATCTTATAATCGCTGGTATTCAGCTTGTGTGCAATGCTGGTAACGGTTTCGCCTTTTTGAACCACGTAATCAATGTATTTATAATCCGGATAACTAATGATGATCTGATAACATTCTTTATTGTTCCAGGTAAGTGTGCCTGCATACGTAAAATGTTTATCAAAATCTTTCGGTGCTTTCAGGATGGTATTTGCAATTGTTGTGCCGATATAATAGGTTCCCAACTCAAAGATGGTATGGTGCTGATCTTTACGAATGATACTGCCGTAAGGATCCAAGTCAAAACTCATTAAAGGGATGGATTTCGTGTGAACAATTGCATTGCCTTTGTTGCTGCCTTCTACCCAAAGTAATTCAGCGCCTTTTTCCGGACTGTGGAAATAGATTTTACGCGGACTTACATTGATTTTTATGTAGGATTGAGCAATCAGAAAGCGTTTCCCAATGCGCTCAGTCGCTTTTACGCTGCAGGATTGCGTCCGAATGTTTTTAATGCTGTCAAGCATGTGCTCCACAATCTCGCGGCAAGACGGAGTACTCTTTTGAGTAGCGCTGCCAACAAATAGTGCGGCAATTAATACAATGAGTATGGTTCTTGCAATTTTCACGTAGCGAATTTACTAAAAAAATGGCCTTGAATTTCTTATTAATTCAGTAAATTCGTAGCGCCTCAGCGAATGTTGCGGCATCCACGATTCAATAATTTTAGAATGAAAATCATCGGAATTATACCTGCGCGTTATGCGTCAACCCGTTTCCCGGCCAAACCGTTAATTGACATTGGCGGAAAATCCATGATTCAGCGCGTATATGTGCAAGCAAAAAAGTCGAAATTCCTCGCTGATGTGGTTGTTGCAACGGATGACGAACGCATCGCTTCGCATGTGAAGAAATTCGGAGGAAATGTGGTGATGACCAGCGAAAACCATCAAAGTGGTACTGATCGCTGTTATGAGGCCATTCAGCAGTTTTCGAAAGACGCAGATGTGGTGGTGAATATTCAAGGCGATGAACCTTTTATTCGTCCCGAACAGATCGATTTAGTGGCTTCTTGCTTTTCCTCTCCCAAGGTGCAGATTGCAACCTTAGTGAAGAAGATTACTACCGATGAAGAGCTGTTTAATGTGAATATCCCGAAAGTAGTTTTGAATAAGAACAAAGAAGCCGTTTTATTTAGCCGTCAAACCATCCCACATATCCGAGGAAAAGAAATGAAGGACTGGCTGAAGAGTTACGCATTTTACAAACACATTGGAATATACGCTTACCAAACTCAGATTTTGAAAGAAATTACAGCCTTAAAACCGTCTGATTTGGAGCTGGCTGAATCGCTTGAACAGCTCCGCTGGCTTGAGAATGGGTATAAAATAAATGTTGAGGTAACTGATTTTGAGAGCGTTGCAGTGGATACCCCAGATGACCTTAAAAAACTCACTAAATTTTTGTAAATTTACCCCCTAGTCAGATTTCTTGCCCTTCGACTCCGCTCAGGGTGACAGCTCGAAATGACAATTAAAAGTATGAATGTAGAAAAACATATTGGTGAATTATTGTACGACCACAATTGTGTAATCGTTCCCGATTTAGGTGGGTTTGTGGCCAATTATGCGCCAGCAAAAATTCATCCGACTCAACATACATTCACCCCTCCATCAAAAAGCATCGTTTTTAATATCAATTTGAAAACCAACGATGGCTTGTTGGCCAATCAAATTGCTACTTTTGAAAAAAAATCCTATTCCGAAGCCTTAAAATACATTGATTATTTCGTGAAAGAAGTAAATATTCAATTGAAAAAAGGTGCGAAAGTAAAGATTGATGAGGTTGGGACTTTGTATTTAGATGTAGAAAAAAATATTCAATTTGAACCGGCACCAACCAACTTTTTATTGGATGCATTTGGTTTATCTTCTTTCCATTCGCCTGCCATCAAGCGGGATGCAATTGCAAAACGGATTATTGAAAAAGAATTTAAAGACAGAGGTCCGATTCCTGCAGAGAAAAAGAAAAGCAATGTCAAGCGCTATGTTGCCATAGCAGTTGCACTTCCACTATTGTTTGCAATGGTTTGGATTCCTTTAAAAACGGATCTTTTAAAGAACGTAAATTATTCGAATTTAAATCCGTTTGCTAAAAATGAAGTGAAGTTGCCGGAAGCAAATACAACTACGAATGTTGTTCCGTTGGCAAATAAAGATACCACAACTACGAAAATAATTATTTACGATACCATTCAAGTGCCTGCTGTAACTACTATGGTTGCTGCAGATACAACTGCAGTTGTAAAAAATGAAATCAATTTGAATTATAAATTTCATTTAGTAGCAGGTTGTTTTCAAATTGAAGAAAATGCAGTGAAATATGTTCAATCGTTGCAGGCACAAAATTTAAATGCTGCGATTATTGGTCAAAACAATAAAGGATTGTATGTAGTGTCTTGTGGCGACTTCCTTACTCGCAAGGATGCGTTGAACGAATTGAGTTCCCTTCGAAAAGTATTACCAAATAGTTGGTTATACAGAAACTAGTACGGATCCCGATAGCTATCGGGACGAATAAAACGAAATTACGAATCTGTGCGCAGGTATAACACTATTCCAATTTCTTCTGATTTTACTTCAGTTTTTCTTTGATCTTCTCTAAAATCAATTCCTCAAATTTTAACAGTTCCCTTTTATTTGCAAAATAACCATAATCCTTGTTTATGGTTCTGGAATTACTAGTTGTTCTTTCCCGAACCTTGGTTGTGTCGATTTCTAGTTTTATACTTAAGGAATCAAATATTTGCGGGTGTTCCTTTTCATAATTCGAAAGGTTGGTGAATGAAATTGTTGTAATGTCGGCATATGTTTCTGACAATATGGTGTGGGCAATTTCTTTTGTATCTGGATAGTAGAAGTTAATAAAACACCAGTTGTCTCTGTCTATTGAAGATGACATTTCGCCTGGGGGAATCAACTCGGGATGTTCTTGTTTTATTTGAGTAATAATTTCAATCACACTAGATTCCGTTGCCTGTATCTCCCAAGATTCCGCATATGGATAACTTCCTGCAAACCCATTCACCATTTTCCAGCATCCGGATATCCATAAAATATATAAGGAAAGTGTCAATACGATAAGAACGAATCTTGTCTTGTTTGTCATTTGTCTGCTGAAAACGGTCTACAGATTCTCTTCTTTCTCCGAACTCCCGACTCACGACTGCTCAGTATTCTTCTCTCTACTTTTCTTATAAATTCGAATTGCTAAAATCAAGGTTCCTGAAAAGATAATCAAACCCAACATCCCCCAAACCAAGCCGGTATTGCTTTTTAATACAATTAAGAATACAATAGCAAATAGAAGTACCGTTGCAACTTCGTTCCATAAACGTAATTTAAAGGACGAGTGTTTTACGACATCATTTTGCAATTGTTTGAACATTGCATGACATTGAATATGATACAAAACCAAGGCAGCAACAAAACATAATTTTAAAATGAAATATGCAGAGGTGATGTAATACATGAAATTATAACTCATCACCCATGGTCCGAGCAGTAAGGTAATAATCATGGATGGCCAAGTGATGCCATACCATAATCGTTTTTCCATGATTTTGTATTGGGTTTGTAAAATGGATCTTTCGGGTTCTGCTTTTTGCTCTGCTTCTGTATGATAAATGAATAAGCGAACGATGTAAAACAAGCCGGCAAACCACGTTACAATGAAGATGATGTGCAAGGCCAATGCGTATTTAAATAAATTATCCATTCTTTGAAATTTAAGGTAAAGATACTCATATCTTTGTAGAAATTATTACACATGAAATCAAAAACGCCCAAAGAATCACTTACGATACAAACTCAAATTGTATTACCCAACGATACCAATACCTTAGGAAATTTGTTTGGTGGGCAGTTGTTGCAATGGATGGATATTGTGGCTTCTATTGCAGCGCACCGTCATTGTAAGCGTGTTGTGGTAACCGCTTCTGTGAATAATGTATCGTTTAATATGCCTATAAACCATGCGAGTTTGGTAACGTTGGAAGCGAAAGTTTCGCGTGCATTCACTTCTTCCATGGAAATATTTATTGATGTTTGGGTAGAAGATCCTGTTACTGGCGAAAAGGTGAAAGCCAACGAAGCCATTTATACATTTGTTGCCGTTGATCAAAATGGTTCACCATTGCCTGTTCCTGCTGTTACTCCTGAAACAGACGAAGAGAAAGCTCGTTATGAAGGAGCATTGCGAAGAAGACAATTAAGCTTGATATTAGCAGGAAAAATGAAGCCGAGTGATGCTACGGAGTTGAAAGCGTTGTTTGCTTAATTAAACGAATTTTCATCAATCTCCATCATACATTTAAAATGCCCTTTCGGACATTTATCATACCCTATTTTAGAGCAAGGTCGGCAAGATAGATTTTTCACCTCCACCATTTTTGATTTTGGGTCGGGGAGGTAAGGAGTAAAGCCAAATGCCGGAACTGTATTTCCCCAAACAGAAATAATTTCTTTTTTGAAAGCAGCAGCTATGTGCATCAATCCGGTATCGTGCGTAATGATTTTATTGGCTTGCTTGATAATGGATGCAGATTGATTTAAGTTGTATTTGCCACAAGCATTGTAAATGTTGTTTCCTACTGCTTTCTCTATGGCTTCCGCTCTTGTTGCATCTTCTTTGCCACCCAATAAAACAATGGGTTGATTCAACTTTTTTACAGATAGAAATTATTTTTTCGATGGGAAGCTGTTTGGTAAAATGTTTGGCGCCAATTACAAAACCAATATATCCGTTTTGATGTGATGGAGGAAGTTGATTTGGGTTTACCTCATCTTTTGTTGGAATGAAATAATCTAGTCCTTTGTTATCGTTTGCAATTCCAAGGGATGCAACGGTATCCATGTAGCGGTCTACCACATGTGCTGTCGGCATTTTGTTGATTTTGAAATTCACCAACAGCCACTTTTTAAAATTTAATTTTTTGAATGAAGCGGAAGGTTTACCTAATGCCTTTTTCGTTTGCAACGACCGGATGTTGTTGTGCAGATCAACAACAAAATCAAATTTTTCTTGTTGTAATGCACCAGTTACTTCCTTTACATCTTTATCAATCGCATGCACTTTTGAGATGTGGGGATTATTTTCTAAAATGCTTTTGAACGCAGTTTTTGTAAGGTAATGAATTTCATACTCCGGTTTCTGCTCTTTGATACAGCGTATTACAGGCGTTGTTAAAACTATATCGCCAATAGAACTGAAACGTATGATGAGTATTTTTTTCAACTTTATTCTTGAATCGACCAGGTAGCACCTTCTTTTGTATCCTTGATGGTGATGTTGACTTTATTTAAATCATCACGTAATTTGTCGGAAGCCGCAAAATCTTTTTTTGCTTTTATCTCTTTACGAATATCGAGAATCACTTCCATCACACCTTGTAAGGCTTTGTCGGATGCCGAATTGGATGTTTCGGATTTTAATCCCATCACATCAAATGTAAAATGCTGCATGATGTTTTTTAATAAGGCTAAATCATCTGCAGTAATGGTTTCTTTTCCATCGTTCACCGAGTTGATGATGCGTGCTCCTTCGAATAAATTAGCAATTAAGATGGGCGAATTAAAATCATCATTCATTGCTTCGTAACATTTTTGTTCTAACTCTTTGATATTCGAAGTAGAGGAGGCTGCAGTTTTTAAATTTGCCAATGTTTTGATGGATGCCATTAAGCGTGCATATCCTTTTTCGGAGGCTTGCAATGCTTCATTTGAAAAATCGAGTGTGCTTCTGTAATGGGTTTGCATCATAAAAAAGCGAACGGCCATGGGGCTGTATCCTTTTTCCAGAAGTGGATGATCACCGGTAAATAATTCTCCTGGTAAAAATCCGTTGCCGGCCGTTTTTGACATGCGCACTCCGTTTACGGTAAGCATGTTGGTATGCATCCAATAGTTTACAGGAGCTTTGTGATTGCAAGCTTGTGATTGAGCAATTTCGTTGGTATGGTGTGTGGCTTGTAAATCCATTCCTCCACCATGAATATCAAATGTATCACCTAAATACTTACTGCTCATAGCAGAGCATTCAATATGCCAGCCCGGGAATCCCCATCCCCAAGGGGAAGGCCATTTCATTAATGTTTCCGGTTTGGCAACAATCCACAAAGCGAAATCCAATCGGCCCTTTTTTTCATCCTGTCCGCTCAGCTCTCTGGTGCCTTCCAGCAATTCTTCCAATTTACGATTCGTCAATTGTCCGTATGAAAATTCGGTATTGTATTTTTCTACATCAAAGTAAACGGTGCCATTTTTAACATAGGCATATCCTTTCTCAATGATGGTTTTAATCATTTCTATTTGCTCGCAAATATGTCCGGTTGCCGTTGGTTCAATGCTGGGAGGTAGCGCATTGACCTCTCGCATTACATCGTGAAAACCAAGCGTATATTTTTGAACGATTTCCATCGGTTCGAGCTGCTCTAGTTTTGCTTTTTTAGCAAACTTATCATCACCTTCATCTCTGTCGCCTTCCAAATGGCCTGCATCCGTAATATTACGCACGTAGCGAACTTTAAATCCAAGGTGTAATAAGTAACGATAGATCAAATCAAACGAAATAAACGTGCGGCAATTTCCTAAATGGACGTCACTGTATACGGTAGGACCGCAAACATATAATCCAACTCTTCCTGGAGTGATGGGTGTGAATTTTTCCTTTGTACGAGAAAGTGTATTGTAAATGAATAAATTGTTTTGCATACGTTATTACTTAAAACTTGTTGGTCCATTAAAATAAAAACAGGACTTGCCTGAAAATAAAAAGGACTTATGAAATTTTCATAAGTCCAAAGATATTAAGTTTTCGTAGGTTTTACGAACTGTGTCTGAATTATTCTTCCATTACAGCATCTCCAACGTATTTTCCGCCTTTGTATACTGCAATTCTGGTTAAGATTCCATCGCTATCGTATGAGTAAACTTTACCATCCATTAAACGATTTTTGCTAAAAATTCCGTCTTTAGAAACTTGTTTGTTTTGGTTGTAAAGTTTCCAGTATCCTTCACCGTTAAACACTTTACCCAAGTTGTCTTTTTCATTCTTTTGAGCAACAACTGGAGGTGCTTCCACTTTTACATCCGGAGAAGCTTTCGGGATAGGTTTCTTTGGGTTGTAGGTTTTAACAGAAGCAACATCCAATGTTCCGCCATTAAAGTTTTTCTCAGATTTTACATCCCCGTTTTCGTAGTATTCTTTCAAAACACCAGCTTCTTTTCCTTCTGCCCAATTTCCTTCGATCATAATTTGACCGTTCTCGTAGTAGTATTCTTGTTTTCCTTCGCGTTTTCCGGTAGCATTAAATTTAAATGCTTGTTGAACTTGTCCGTTATCGTAATATAGTTTGTAATCGCCAACCCAACGGTTGTTTTTCCAAAGACCTTCTTCTTTAATCTTACCATTTTCGTGATACATTTTAGCGTATCCGCTTGGGCGATTGTTTTCGTAGGTAATTACACTTTTTACATTGTTGTTACAATAGTACTCTTTCCAAGGTCCGGTCTTTTTGCTATCCAAGTATTTTCCTTCTTCAACCTTTTGGTCGTCCTTGAAACACTCTCTGTGCAAGTCCTTGTTGTAAATAATCCATTTGCCCTGCTTTTTGCCGTTAATGTCGGTAAAGTTGGTTGTGTCTTTTCCAACAGATGACTGAGCAATAGCAATATTACAAGCAACAAAAAATAATATTAGGAAAGCCTTTTTCATTTTATTTGGAGTATCTTTTTAGATTCTAAGATAAAATTATAACAATTATTTTAAGCCACTACACAATTTAGACCAACTAAAAATTTCCTTCGACCGATTTCAATTCGCTAAATCCAGTAGCCTATATGTTTTTACGTCAACAATAACGGAAAGTTACAGTTTTTTAATTATTTTTTTAAATTTTTTATCATATCGGCAGTCATGCTTGCCAAATCGTATTCCGGCTTCCATCCCCAATCCTTGTTTGCCTCACTGGAATCAATACTTTTGGGCCAACTGTCGGCAATTTGCTGACGTGAATCTGGCTTATAAGAAATGCTGAAATTCGGAAGGTGTTTTTTGATTTCCAAGGCGATTTCTTTAGGGGAAAAACTGAACCCCGATAAGTTATAACTTGAACGTATTTTAACTTTCTGAGAATCAGCTTGCATGATACCAATCGTAGCTTTAATTGCATCCGGCATATACATCATTGGAAGTGTGGTGTTTTCGGATAAAAAACATTCGTAACTGCCTGATTTTAAGGCTTCATGAAAAATGTGAACGGCATAATCAGTTGTGCCACCACCCGGTGCCGATTTCCATCCAATTAAGCCCGGATAGCGTAAACTTCTAACATCCACCCCATATTTGTTAAAGTAGTATTCGCACCAGCGTTCTCCTGCTTGTTTACTTATACCGTAAACAGTGCTAGGTTCCATAATTGTAAATTGTGGGGTATTAATGCTGGGGGTATTCGGACCAAAAACAGCAATGGAGCTCGGCCAGTATACTTTTTCAATAATCTTTTCTTTCGCCAGGTCAAGCACGTTAAATAATCCTTGCATGTTTAAGTCCCAACCAAATTTTGGCATTTTTTCGGCAGTAGCCGATAAAAGAGCAGCTAATAAATATACCTGATTAATTTTGTGACGCTTTACAATTTCCAATAATCCTTGGGCATTCATCACGTCTATCACCTCAAATGGTCCTTCTTTGGCTTGCTCGGTCACCTTCACATCCGAAGCCACCACATTGTCAATACCATAAATATCTCTTAGATTTTGAACCAGCTCCGTACCTATTTGTCCGGATGAACCAATTACCAATATTTTATCACTCGTGGCCATATGCATTAAAGAATTGAAAGGCTAAATATCACTATTATATTTTAAAATCAAAATAAATTTATCACGGAAATATGCATATCTATAAAGAATATCGATTTTAGATGCTTATCCAATTTAGGAGCATATTGTTTTATATGTGCAATAGTCATTTGTCCCGCTTTTCGTTTCAATCTTTCCTGCTAAATTAGCAGGAAAGGATTTCCTCTTCAATCGGGGCTAATAAAGTTAGTAAGAGTTGTTTAATAGCGACAAGTTCAATTAATAGCCCCGACAGTAACGAAAAGCCCGCACGAAGGAGGACTTGCAGTGAATGGCGGGTGGATCAAGGCTTCGGAGGTAAAAGTAATTGCTCCTCCAAAAAAACACTCCAAATACTAGAGTGACAAAGGTCATGTTTCAATTCAGCGAAAAACTTTACCTTTGTCATGATTTTAAACCCTCGACACTATGTTACTGCAAAACAGAGTTAACAAAAAGGAGCTTAAAAAACGAATTCAGGAAGAAACCATTAAACGGATAACTGTTTCGTTTTACCGCTACGTAATTATCGACAACCCACAAGAACTTCGTGATGCTCTGTTTGAGCAATGGAATAATCTGAAAATTCTCGGACGCATTTATGTTGCCAAGGAAGGGATTAATGCACAAATGAGTGTGCCCGAAGAAAATTGGGAAATATTTAAATACAACCTTCATAAAAATTCCTTGTTTGCCGGAATCCCTTTTAAGATTGCCGTTGAAGACGATGGGAAATCATTTTATAAACTCACCATTAAAGTGCGACCGAAAATTGTTGCGGATGGATTGGACGACAATGCCTTTGATGTAACCAATGTTGGAAATCATTTAACAGCAAAGGAGTTTAATGCTGCCATGGAAAATCCGGATACCATTATTGTGGATATGCGTAACCATTACGAAAGTGAAGTTGGAAAATTTTTAGGAGCCATTACTCCCGATGCGGATACCTTTCGCGAAGAATTACCAATGGTGATTGAAGAGCTGAAAGATAAAAAAGACAAAAAAATATTGATGTATTGCACCGGTGGTGTGCGTTGCGAAAAAGCAAGTGCGTATTTAAAGCACCATGGATTTACAGATGTAAACCAATTGCATGGTGGTGTGATTGATTACGTGCGTCAAATAAAAGCAGAAGGATTGGAATCGAAATTTATTGGAAAGAATTTTGTATTTGATGAACGCGTGGGTGAACGCATTACTGAAGATGTAATTGCCGAATGTCACCAATGCGGAAAACCTTGCGATACACATGTGAACTGCGCCAACGATGATTGTCATTTATTATTTATCCAATGTGATGAATGTGCCGAAAAAATGAAAGGCTGCTGCACACCTGAATGTGTTCATATTGCTTCACTTCCTGTAGAAGAACAAAGAGCATTACGCAAAGGAAGAAAGAAAGAAGATTGTCTGTCTGTATATAAAAGTAGATTGCGTCCGAATTTGAAAGAGGTTTTGGAGAAGAGGGATTTGAAGATAGAATAAGTTGTATCTTTTTCGCGTTTTTAGTTTATACATAGTAAAACCTCAAATGGGAAAAAGATTTTTTACCTTAAGTTTATTTATAATTATTCCGTTTAGTATTTCCTCTCAAGTTTCTGAGAACAAAATCGACATATCAGATTTTCATCATTTCTCAGATTGCCAAAAAATCATACATCGTAAAAGTAAATTTGGAACCGGAGATACATCATTTGTTGATATATCATATCAGTTTGACAAGGAAGGGAATTTAGCTAGAAAATATAAAGGGTTTCCATTTTATGGAGGAGAGTCTCAAAAATTAACGGTTTATTCATATGGTGAGAAGAATGCTTTGATTCAAAAAATTACTTATGATACTACCTACTTAAAAAATGCATTTAGATCATTTGATTCAAGATATTATTATAATGGTAAGAAGCATCCTGACAGTTTGGTTAATATAATTTCCTACCCATACTTAAACTACTTACCTGTTACTGAAAAGTCAATTGTTGAAAATTTAAAAGAGTTTGATGAGCCCATTCTAGTTCCTTGGGATAGTTCTGATACATCACAACAATTGGGAATGGTTGAGGCAGATGGTGAAATAAAGTCAGTTACGGGGTATGCTAAAGTTAAAAAAGAAGTTGTTCTTCAAGGCTGGGCTGTTTATACTGCTGCTTTATTCAAATATTCGTATAATTCCAAAAATAAATTAATAAAGGAAGAATTGCCTAAATTAATCGAGAATGAATTTTCTGGTTCATCTGTTTTTATCTATGATAAAAAAAATCGCATTTCAGAGGAGCTTTTTAATTATAATCAAGAAGGGCGTTTACATAAGCTAGATCCTAAAGAGGATTCAATAGACAAATGGATTCAAAATCATTACACTACTTATTTTGAGTATGGTGCTGATAATGTGGTTACAGAAACGGCTGCTTCCACTTATAGAATATTCAAATTTATTTGCTACAGAAATAAAAAGGGACAAATAATAAAAACAATATGCTCTGCTATGGCGATAGAAAATAAATATATCGATGGAAAGTTTATTCCAACTGATACGCTTAGTATATCATCAAAGGATTTTCAAGAAAATATTTGCTTGTATGAATACGATTCTTTAGGTCGAATAATAAAATGTGTAGACCATTATTCAACAAGTGGTAATCGCAAGCATGTTAGTACAACTACATATAAATATAAGGATAATCGTCCTTTAATATTGCCTGAAAATGAATATGTAGATTTTGAAATTTGGAATCATGAATTTTTAATGGGACAAGAAAAGTTTCGTTGGTTTTAATTTCCTCTAAAACCCCTACCTTAGCACAAAACAAATTCCAGTGCTTCGTTTACAATTAACCATTTTCCTAGTCACCATTTTTCTTCCCCTTTCTGCACAATATTCAGTAGAAGGGAAAGTGCTTGATGCATCCGGAAAACAAGCGCTTGCCTTTGTAAATATTGGTGTTGTTGGTACAGAAAACACAACAATATCTGATATTGATGGTAAATTCAAACTTACTTCAACAGAACCCATTCTTGGAATTGTGTTTACCTATGTGGGTTATGAGTCGTATAAATATACCGTAGGTGATGAAAAGAAATTACGGTTCGGCTAAAGAAAAAAACCTTTGATTTAAATACGGTTGTGATTCGCCCGGGTGAAAATCCTGCGCACCGCATTATTAAACTGGCGACTAAAAATCGTGATAAAAACAATCCGGATAAGATTCAAAGTTATACTTGTAACACCTATAGTAAAACCTATTGGGATTTGGTTTATAACAAGGATGAGGTGGTGGACAAAAAAGATTCAGTCGCAACGGATTCTTTAAAATCGAGGTTGAGAGTTTATTCTGAAAATTCCCACCTGTTGATGATGGAGGATGTGAAAGAGCGAAAATATTTATATCCCGGAAATTTAAACGAAAAAGTAGTCGCAAATAAAGTTTCAGGTTTTAAAGATCCCTCTTTTACCGTTTCTTCAACCGATTTACAACCTTTTAGTTTTTATGAGGATTATTTTCAAATTCTCGGAAAAGACTATCTGAACCCGATTGCAGCAGGAAGCACCAACAAATATTTTTTTACGATTGAAGACACTTTGTTTCAGGGAAATGATTCAGTGTATATTATTTCGTATCGTCCGTTAAAAGGAAAAAACTTCGAAGCGCTAGAAGGTGTTTTGTATATTCATACAAATGGATATGCCATTCAAAATGTGATTGCTGCTCCGTTCGAAAAAAGTTTAGTGGATATTAAAATTCAACAACAATATAAATTAATAGACAATCGTCAATGGTTTCCCGAACAGTTGAATTATGAATTACATTATAAAAAGTATCCCACCAAATACATCGGGATGAAATTGATTGGCAAAAGTTATATCACAGATGTGAAATTAGATGCGGACTTAAAGAAAAAAGATTTCGATTTTGAAACGCTGACCATCGAACCGGATGCCACACGGAAGGATAACGTTTACTGGGAAAAACATCGCATTGATACCCTTGATACTAAAGAACAAAAAACGTACAAAGTAATTGATAGTTTAGGTAAAAAGCAGCATTTCGACCGAGTATTAAAAGTGTTTGAAGGCTTAACCACTTTGCAAATTCCTATCGGACCGATTAGTATTGATTTGAACCGCATCATCGGTTTTAATGAATATGAGATTATTCGTGGAGGTGTTGGTTTGCATACCAACGATCGGTTGGCACGTTGGGGGAATGTAGGTGGATATATAGCTTACGGATATAAAGATTCAATTACCAAATTTGGTTTTGATGCAAAACTATTTCTGAAAAAAAACAGTAAGGATTATTTTATCAAAGCCTTGTACTCGCGAGATATTGCAGAGCCAGGTCGCACACAATATTTTTATACGCGTTACAATTTTAATCGCATGCAAATGACCGCTCGCATGGATTATTTGGAGCAAAAAGAAGTATCGGTTAATTTTAGAGTGTTTAAGTATTTAACAACAAATGTTGCTTACAACGAAAGTTTTCGTGTACCGAAATACAATTATATGTTTTTACCCAATCGTGTAGATTCTACTGAAACTTCTATCGATTTTAAATCAACCGAAATAAGAGTGAAAGGAAGGTATGCATACAAAGAAAAATTTGTACAGTCGTTCGGACAATTATTATCCGATGGAACAGATTATCCTGTGATTTATTTTGCATATACCCGCGGATTAAAATTGGATGTGCCCACTGCTAAATACGATTATAATAAAGTTTCGTTGGGAATTGAGAAAACATTTTTAATTAAAAATTTAGGTCGTAGCAAATTTTTATTGGAAGGCGGTTGGATGGAAGGCAATGTGCCATATTCCTATTTATTTAATGGGAATGGCAGTAATTCGAAAGGAAGTTATTTGTATGTAGAAAATACATTTCAAACAATGGGTTTATATGAATTTGTTTCAGATAAATATGTGAATTTATTTTTCTCACACAATTTCGGGTCATTGTTATTTAAACGCCCGAAATTTCAACCTCAACTAGTGATATTTACCAATGCAGGTATTGGAAGCTTGCAGCACCGTGAGCAACACTCACATTTAGGATTTAAAACCATGGAGAAAGGTTTTTATGAAAGTGGTTTGCTAATCAATAATCTCCTTCGTGTGAACTATTACAACATCGTCTATCTGGGTTTGGGGGGCGGTGCATTCATGCGGTATGGTCCATATGCCGATGTTCAAGTGGAGAAAAATATGGCCTATAAGCTCTCGCTTGTGCTTACATTCTAACATTTATTTCGAAAAAACGAAATACTGTCACGCCTAATTCTCTTCATTTCTCTTGTTTTCGTACGTTAATTATGATTAATTTCGGGGAGAAAACAACTTTTCAGCTTATTTAAAAATTATGTGGAATTTCCTAGGTCGCTTTATCTTAAAAAGTAGATTACCCATTATCATCATTTTATTGGGGATGACAGCCTTTTTTGGATTTTATGCCATGAAAGCAGAGCTTTCGTATGAGGCGCCTAATCTTCTACCAGCTCACGATACCACTTCCCTCGAGTATAAAAAGTTTAAAAAACGATTTGGTCAGGATGGAGCGGTAATGGTTCTGGGGATTTCTGATAGTGCGTTGTACAATGTTAAAAATTTCAATGAATGGTACGACTTAGGCAATCGAATAAAGGCCGCCTGGGGCGTGAAAGCAGTATTGTCAGTTGCTCGTTTACAGGTGTTACACCGGAATGACAGTCTGCAGAAATTTGAAAATTTCCCTATCCTTTCGCGAAAACCACAATCGCAAGCAGAAGTGGACAGCATCAAACAGATGGTGTATGATTTGCCTTTTTATAAGGGAATTATTTATAACGATACCGCACATTCCACGTTAATGGCAATCACCTTCGACAATAAATTGTTGAATACTAAAAATCGTTTGGTGATAGTGGATTCGATTGTTGCTCAAGTTGAAAAATTTATTGGTGCAACAAATATCAAAGTCAGTTATTCTGGCATGCCTTATATCCGAACGGCTGTAGCGAGAATGATTCAAGGTGAAACGAAATTATTTACATTGCTCGCATTAATTGTGACTGCAATCATTTTGATGTTGTTTTTTCGATCAGTATTGCCGGTTGTATTTTCCCTCGTAGTTGTTTTTATTGGTGTGGTTTGGTCTGTAGGACTATTGGTCTTGTTTGGATATCAAGTTTCCGTTCTTACTGGGTTAATTCCTCCGCTGCTGATTGTGATTGGTGTTCCGAATTGCATTTTATTGCTGAACAAATACCATACAGAATTTAAACTGCATGGAAATAAAAAGCAGGCACTTTCTACTGCAATTGAGAAAGTTGGGATTTCTCTTTTTATGGCGAATGTGACAACTGCTATTGGATTTGCAGTATTTTGTTCAACCGATAGTAAACCACTTTTTGAATTTGGATTGATTTCGTCACTCAGCGTAATGATTACCTACATCATCTCGTTGATGTTGGTTCCGATTGTGTTTAGTTATTTACCATCTCCTTCGGTGAAACACATCAAACATTTGCAAAACAAAGTGCTTACCGTTGTATTGCAAAAAATTGATTATTGGGTACACCATTATCGACCAAGAATTTATGCAATTGTAATCGTGATAGTGATTGTTGCGATTTATGGAATAACAAAAATTTTGCCATTGGGATATATTGTAGACGATTTGCCTAAGAATGATCCTATTTTGGTGGATATGCGTTATTTCGAAAAAAATTACAATGGAGTCCTTCCTTTTGAAATTTCAATTGATACCAAAAAGCCGAATGGCGTTTTTGCGGATGGTGGCAGAACATTGTATAAAATCAACAAACTTCAAAAATTGTTTTTGCAAGATTCCATTTTTTCAAAAGCCGTTTCAGTTGTAGAAGGGATTAAGTTTTTTAATCAGGCGTATAATGATGGGGCTAAAAAAGAATACCGTTTACCAGGAGCAATGGATTTACAAAAACTGGCCGATTTTGCAAAGTCGGATGCTGATGATAAGTCGGGGCAGTTTGCTTCATTTATTGATAGTACGCGTCAATTTACACGTGTGAGTGTTCAGATGAAAGATGTTGGATCTATTGAATTGTTGAAAGTGTTAAAACGTTTACAACCTCGCATCGATAGTGTATTTAATTACGATTACGAAAAAGAAGAATGGTTGCCTGCATACAAAAATTATAAAATATCGATTACCGGAAACAGTATGATTTTTTTACACGGGAATAAATTTCTGGTGAAAAATTTATTGGAAAGTGTATTACTGGCGGTATTGTTAATCGCGATTGTATTGTACACCTTGTTTATGTCGCCACGCATGATTTTTATTTCAGTAGTGCCAAGTTTAATTCCATTGTTAATTACTGCCGGCATCATGGGTTATTTTCATATCTACATTAAACCAAGCACCATTTTGGTATATAGCATTGCGTTTGGAATTGCTTCGGATGGAACACTTTATTTCCTTACAAAGTATCGTCAGGAGATGAAGAATCAACACACCAGCATTTCAAAAGGAGTTTCCCTCACTATTAAAGAAACAGGTGTGAGCATGATCTATACAGCGATAATTTTATTTTGCGGTTTTGGGATTTTTGCAGCATCCAGCTTTGGCGGAACGGCTGCATTGGGAATTTTAATTTCAGTAACCTTATTAATTGCCTATTGCTCAAACTTAATTTTGTTGCCTTGCTTTTTGCTTTCGTTGGAAAAACGATTGACAAATAAAGTATTTTTACAAGATCCATTAATTGAAGTATACGATGAGGAAGAGGATATCAACTTGAATGAATTGGAGATTGGTGGAAAAGAGAAAAAGAAAGATTGAAAATAGTATACTTGTACTACTATTTGAATAAAACTATTAAGGAATAACTATTTAACAACTATCTAAAATGAAGGGAATTATTTTAGCCGGTGGATCCGGCACTCGACTACATCCTTTAACACTTGCTGTTAGTAAACAATTGATGCCGGTGTATGATAAACCTATGATTTATTATCCGTTATCTGTTTTGATGATGGCAGGTATTTCTGAGGTATTGATTATTTCTACACCACATGATCTTCCTCAATTTGAACGATTGTTGGGTGATGGAAAAAGTTTGGGTTGTAAATTTTCGTATGCTGTTCAGGAAATTCCAAACGGGCTTGCACAAGCATTTGTAATTGGAGAGAAATTTATCGGAAAGGATAAAGTGGCGTTGGTATTGGGTGATAATATTTTTTACGGAGCGGGATTGGGAAGACTGCTGCAACAGCATCAAGATCCGGAAGGCGGAGTAGTATTTGCTTACCATGTTTCTGATCCGGAACGTTATGGTGTGGTGGAATTTGATGCACAAGGAAATGCAATGTCTATCGAAGAAAAACCAACAAAGCCGAAATCAAATTATGCTGTTCCGGGATTGTATTTTTATGATAACAGTGTGGTGGAAGTTGCAAAAACATTAAAACCAAGTGCACGCGGTGAGTATGAAATTACCGATGTAAATAAATATTATTTACAAACAGGAAAATTAAAAGTGGGTATTTTAGATAGAGGAACAGCTTGGTTGGATACAGGCACATTTGCATCCTTAACACAAGCAGGTCAGTTTGTACAAGTGATTGAAGAACGACAAGGGTTAAGTATTGGATGTATTGAAGAAGTTGCTTATCGAATGGGATACATCGATAAAGAACAACTGAAGAAAATTGCTGAACCGTTATTGAAAAGCGGTTATGGAAAATATTTAATGAAGTTAATTGAACAATAATTTAGATTTTTAGAGTTGACAACAATTGCCACCTATCAGCAGCAAATTGAAGCTGCCCTAAAGGATAAAAAATACGGTTCTAATCCGAAAGAATTGTATGAACCCATTGCCTACATTATGTCGTTGGGTGGAAAAAGATTACGCCCGGTTTTAGTATTTATTGCTACCGACATGTTTGATGGCGATGCTGCCAAAGCACTTCATCCGGCATTAGCCATTGAGTTGTTTCATAATTTTACATTGGTGCATGACGACCTAATGGACAAAGCGCCTTTGAGAAGAAATCAACCAACTGTTCACGAAAAATGGAATAATAACATTGCCATTTTAAGTGGTGATGCCATGATGGTGAGAGCGTATCAAGAACTTTGTTTGGCTGACCCATCAATGCTTCCACAGTTACTCGAAATTTTTAGTGATACAGCAGTGAAAGTCTGTGAAGGACAGCAATACGATATGAATTATGAATCGATGACAAAAGTTTCGATTCAGCAATACATCAAAATGATTGAATTGAAAACCGCTGTTTTGTTGGGTGGGGCATTAAAAATTGGTGCAGTGATTGGTGGAGCAAGAGAAGAAGATGCACAACGTTTGTACGATTTTGGAAAGCACATCGGAATTGCATTTCAACTGCAAGATGATATTTTAGATGTGTATGCCGATGCTTCAAAATTTGGAAAACAAAAAGGTGGAGATATCATTGCAAACAAAAAAACATACTTGCTGCTAAAAGCCATCGAAATGGCTGAGAGTAATCGTTATATGAAAGAAGAGTTGCATCAATGGATTGCCGCTCCGCAATTTGATGCGAAAGAAAAAGTAGAAGCAGTCATCAATATCTATAACTTTTTAAATGTAAAAGAGCTGGCTAGAACAGAAATGCAAAAGCATTATGAATTGGCATTGACCTTCTTAAAGGATATTCCTGTTTCTGAATCTAAAAAACAAAGTTTGATTGCTTTTGCTGAAAGTTTGATGGTGCGCGAAATGTAATACGGATAACGAATAAGACGAAATTACGAATCGTAAGATGTGAGATGGAATTGTATAGACGTAATATATTTTTGAAATTGTTTTTGTTTCGAATAAGCTACATTACTCTTCTTTTATTCACTATTTATTTGTTTTATACTTCATATTCTGATTATGCTGTATTGACAATTATGGTTCTCGTAATTTTTTCTTTTTTTTCAATAACAGGAATAGTAGTGCATGCCAATAGTGTTGAGATTACAAAGTATTATTGTTCAGGAATTGTTCCTGTAAAAAGAAAGCTTTCTATAGCCGATAGGTTTGACATAAAACTGTTTTTATTTGAAGGAGAAGTGGATTATGATAATTTTGAGCATGATCCAGAATGGCTAGATTTTATTTTTTTCTTTATTCCTTCTCAAACTGTTGAATACAAGATTTATAGAATTAGAGTTCTAGATAATTTTGGAGGAGTAATAAAAAAGTATGAGGAAAAATTGTCGGGTAAAGAATATGAATTGCTTTTTGAATTTCATTTGAAACAGGGCGCTCAAATTAGTAATTCGTATATTTCGTAAAAATTAGTAATTCGATGGTGTACAACAAACATATATTCATTTGCGTCAACCAACGTGCTCCCGAAGCTCCAAGAAAGAGTTGCGGAGAAGCTCATGGATTGGAGATTGTAGATGCATTCAAGAAAAAATTAAAAGAATTAAATCTTCCAATAAAACTGCGTGCGCAAAAAGCAGGTTGTTTGGATATTTGTGATTTCGGACAAACAATTGTGATTTATCCCGAAGGTGTTTTTTATGTTGGAGTGGAAGTGAGTGATGTGGATGAAATTATTAATGAACACATTATTAACAATCGAGTAGTAGAGCGATTGAAACTAGAAAATGTACGAGAAAAAAAATAAAACTCCGCGACCTCTGCGCCTTCTTTGCGTTCTCTGCGGTTAAAATGCCAATGAATTTTCAGGACCTGACTCCCTATTTCAACAAACTCGATATCATTAAAGATACCGCAGCTCAAATCATCAAAGATTTTGAGATGTTTGGAATGGAAGTGAAGTTTTCAGGAAATGCTTATAATGCCTATGAAGAATTATTTGATCAGGTAGAGCCGCACATAAAAAAAATGGTGGATACCAACCGCCAGAAATTTCTAGGTATTTTATACCGCATCGACCTCAGCGATGAACAAATCAAAATGGCTGTTAATTCTAATTCTACGGAACCTTTTTCGGTGATTGTTACCGATTTGATTATCAAGCGGGAACTCCAAAAAGTGGTCATTCGCAATCATTATAAGTCCCGCTGATAAAGGCCTTTTCCCTGTTCGAAAGATTATTTGGAATTCTAACCAATTTTTTACACTTTAGCGTTATCATATGGCTAATTAAGTAACAATTAGTAATTTTTTACGCGTTATAATCTTTAACAGATACTCTATTGAAACCTACAGACATTAACAATCCGGAGTACTTCCACAAGGTGGTCGACTGTCAACATGCTTGTCCGGCTCATACTCCTGTTCCGGAGTATATTCGTTTAATTGCAGAAGAAAAATATACAGAAGCGTATATGATTAATTGGGATTCGAATGTGTTTCCCGGTGTATTGGGGCGTACCTGTGATCGACCATGTGAACCTGCTTGCAGAAGAGGTCGTGTAGAAGATGAACCAGTTGCGATTTGCCGATTAAAACGCGTTGCAGCTGATAACAAAGGCGATGTAAAAAAACACATGCCACAAGGTCCGTTTAAATCAAATGGTAAAAAAATTGCACTGGTAGGTGCCGGTCCGGCTTCGCTTACTGTTGCTCGCGACTTAGCTCCATTGGGATATGAGATTCATTTGTACGATGAACAAAAATTAGGTGGTGGCTTTATGCGTAGCCAAATTCCTTCTTTCCGTTTGCCGGAATCGGTTTTAAATGAAGAAGTAAATTATATTTTAGATTTAGGTATTCATACACATTTTAATCAATATGTAAAGAGTTTAAAAGAGACTTTGAACGCTGGTTATGATGCTGTATTTGTTGGTTCAGGTGCTCCGAAGGGAAGAGATTTAAATATTCCCGGTAGACAAGAAGGTGCTGCCAACATTCACATTGGTATTAACTGGTTGGCGAATGTAGCTTTTGAGCACACTAAAAAAATTGGTAAAAAAGTAATTGTTTTGGGTGGTGGAAATACAGCAATGGATTGTTGTAGAACATCTCGCAGGTTGGGTGGCGAACAAGTAAAAGTTGTGGTGCGTAGTCCGTTTGCAGAAATGAAAGCATCACCATGGGAGAAAGAAGATGCAATGCACGAAGATATTCCAATCATCGATAATCATGTTCCAAAAACATTTGTGGTGGAGAATGGAGTATTGAAAGGAATGACGTTTGAAAAAGTGGAAGCTGTGTATGAAAATGGAAAACGTAAATTGGTTCCAGTAGGTGGTGAAGATGTTTTTATTGAAGCAGATGATGTATTGATTGCTGTTGGACAAGAAAATAGTTTCCCATGGATTGAACGCGATTTAGGAATTGAGTTTGATCAATGGAACATGCCGAAAGTAGATGAAGTGACCTTCTGTTCTACAAATCCAAAAGTATTTTTTGGTGGCGATGCAGCTTGGGGACCAAAAAATGTAATCACAGCAGTAGCGCACGGACATCAAGCTGCAATTTCTATTGATTTGTTTTGCCGTGGCGAAAAATTAACGGTTCGTCCTTCACCCTATGTGAATTTAGTTTCTCAAAAAATGGGAATCCACGAATGGGCATACGATAGTGCTGTTGTAACCGACAAGCGTTATGTTGTTCCCCAAGCTGAGAAGAAGGTAACGCTTTCTGATCGTAAGAAAGAAGTGGAATTGGGCTTTGACGGATTAACCGGATTTAAAGAAGCAGAACGTTGTTTGAATTGTGATATCCAAACTGTTTTTACAACCGATAAATGTATTGAGTGCGATGCATGTATGGATATTTGTCCGACTGCCTGCATCACATTTACTGAAAATGCGGATGAAACAGATTTGCGTACAATGTTAAAAGTGCCAGCAACGAATGCAACACAAGATTTGTACGTATCTTCTGAATTGAAAACAAAACGAGTAATGGTAAAAGATGAAAACGTTTGTTTGCATTGCGGCTTATGTGCAGAACGTTGTCCAACATCTGCTTGGGATATGCAGAAATTTTTCTATAATGTAACGAAGGCGCATTCAGGTTGCGCATCACATAAATAGGTATTAAATAAAATAAAGCGACACAAGCGGTCGGCAATTTAAAGACAGAAGATATGTCAACTAAGAAAGATAAAATAAATGATTTTGTAATTCGGTTTGCAAATGTGAATGGAACGGGTTCTGCAAGTGCGAACTTTCTTTTTACAAAAGCGATTTTCAGAATGGGAATTCCGGTAACTCCTAAAAATATATTTCCATCAAACATTCAAGGATTGCCGACATGGTACGAAGTGCGTGTGAGTGAAAAAGGATATTTAGGACGCAGAGAAGGAATTGATATGATGGTGGCAGTAAATCCACAAAGTATGTTGAAAGATGTAAAAGATGTTCGTACAGGTGGATATTTTATGTATGATAGCTCAAAACCTTTACACAAAGAATACATTCGTGAAGACATTACCTATTTAGGTATTCCATTGATGCAGATGTGTAATGAAGCGTATACGGATGCGCGTCAGCGACAACTTTTTAAAAATATTATTTATGTAGGAGCACTTGCTGCCTTGTTCGAAATAGAATTTTCAGTTTTAGAAGAATTATTGGCAGAGCAATTTAAAGGAAAAGAAAAATTGATTCCCGCAAATGTGAAAGCATTGAAATTGGGAGTAGATTATGTTCAGGCCAATTTTAAATATCCGTTAGAATTTAGAGTACAACGAAGAAATTTGGTGAAGGATAAAATTATGATGGAAGGAAATGCAGCTTGCGGATTAGGTGCCGTATATGCAGGAGCAACAGTTGCTGCTTGGTATCCGATTACTCCATCGACTTCTGTTGTTGAAGCATTCATGGATTATGCCGATGAATTTCGTACCGATAAAATAACCGGAAAAAGAAATGTGGCCATTGTGCAAGCAGAAGATGAATTGGCTGCAATCGGAATGGTGATTGGTGCTAATTGGAATGGAGCACGTTCATTTACTGCAACGAGTGGACCGGGGGTTTCTTTGATGAATGAATTTTTAGGATTGGCTTATTTTGCTGAAATCCCTACAGTATTGGTAGATGTTCAACGTACAGGTCCATCAACGGGTATGCCAACACGTACACAGCAATCCGATATCATGGAAGCTGCGTACGCATCGCATGGTGATACAAAACATGTATTGTTATTTCCTTCAACTCCAAAAGAGTGTTTTGATTGTATGCTGGATGCTTTTGATTTAGCCGAAGGATTGCAAACACCGGTAATTGTGATGACGGATTTGGATTTGGGAATGAACGACCACGTTTCTCCGCCTTTAACATTTGATGATAAACGTGAGTACAAACGTGGAAAAGTATTGGATGCAGCAGCGTTGGAGAAAATTGAAAAATTCGGAAGGTATTTGGATGTGGATAAAGATGGTATTACATATCGGACTTTGCCAGGAACTCATCCATCAAAAGGTTCGTTTTTTACTAGAGGAACTTCACGTGACGAATATGCGACTTATACCGAAGATAGTGCCGCATATCAGCGCAACATGGATCGTTTGACACGCAAGTGGAATACAGCTAAAACAATGGTTCCTGCAGCGCAAGTATATCAGAAAAAGAATGAGTCGAAAAATGGAATTTTGTTTTTTGGAACATCTCAATATGCTGCAGAAGAAGCAATGGATATTTTGAAGTCAGAGAAAATTGTGGTCGATGCTATTCGTGTAAAATCATTTCCGTTTACAAAAGAAATAGAAGAATTTGTGAAATCACACGACAAAGTATTTGTCATAGAACAAAATCGTGATGCACAAATGCGCAGTTTGATGATGATTGAGATGAACGCTTCTCCGGATAAATTGGTTTCTGTATTGAACTATGATGGTATGCCGATTACAGCAGATAATATCTTGAATCAAATCAAAGCAAATTTATCGTCTAAAGGAACTGCAAAACAAGCTCCGGTTAAAAAGGCTGTTGCAACAAAAGCTGCCCCAAAGAAAGTTGTTAAGAAAACAGCAAAGAAAACAGTTAAGAAAGCTAAAGCTAAAAAGGTTGCGAAGAAAGCTGCAAAGAAGGCAGCAAAAAAAGCAACTCCTAAAAAGGTTGTTAAAAAAGTTACGAAGAAAACGGTAGCTAAAAAAACAATTAAAAAAGTAGCTAAGAAAGTTGCCAAAAAAGTAATTCCAAAAAAGGTTGTTAAAAAGGTTGCTGCTAAGAAAAAGAGCAGCGCTAAAAAAATAATCAAAAAGAGAAAATAAAATTTGATATTAATTATTGCATCTAAAGTATAGATTACTATGACATATATTCGTCCAAAATTCCGTCATCCTGAATTACCAAAAAATAAGTTAGGATATTCTGTTGATTATTATGAAGGTGCGCTTTCTACGCTTTGTGCGGGTTGCGGTCACGATTCAATTTCTGCAGGAATTATTCAAGCAGCTTACGAAATGAATATTGAGCCACACAAGTTGGCAAAACTTTCAGGAATTGGTTGTTCATCCAAAACACCTGCCTATTTTTTAAGTAACTCACACGGGTTTAACTCTGTTCATGGTAGAATGCCATCGGTTGCAACTGGAGCAAATTTGGCGAACAAAGACTTGATTTATTTTGGTGTTTCCGGTGATGGCGACACCGCAAGTATTGGTATGGGGCAATTTGTTCATGCCATCCGAAGAGGGTTAAACATGACATATATTGTGATGAACAATGGTTGTTATGGATTAACAAAAGGGCAAGATTCCGCAACTGCAGATCAAGGTTCGAAAAATAAAAGTGGAAATGTGAATTTGTTCGAATCCATTGATTTGGCAAGTTTAGCGATTGAGTTGGGCGCATCTTTTGTGGCGCAAAGTTTTTCTGGAGATAAATCGCAATTGGTTCCGTTGATTAAATCTGCAATGAAACATCCAGGTTTTGCATTTATTAATGTAATTTCTCCGTGTGTGACATTCAACAATAACTTGGGTTCAACAAAATCATATGATTATGTTCGCGAGTATGTGGAAGCAACTGCTACTATCGATTTTGTTCCTGAAATGCAAGAGATTAGTGTAGAGTATGGAAAAGGAACACATAAAAATGTAACCATGCATGATGGTTCGGTCATTCAATTGCATAAATTGGCCGAAGAGTGGGATCCGTTAAATCGTCAGTCAGCTATGAATGCGGTGTTAAACGCAAAAGCAAAGAATGAAATTTTAACCGGATTGTTGTATGTAAATCCAGATGCACATGATTTGCACCACATGATTCAAACAGCTGATAAACCTCTAAATACACTTACAAAGGAAGAGCTTTGTCCTGGTTCGGAAGCACTTTTAGATATTAATGCAAGCCTGCGTTAAGCCTGTTTTTTGATTTAAAGTATTGTTATTCAGTAGTTTGACGTAAATTTTGCCTTCTGAAATTACTTCCATCTTTCCACTAAAATGCTTAAATTTGCGCCCGTAATAACAGAATGGACGCATAATGGATAAATTTTCATATTTAGGTAATGGAGATGTTGGAGCAATTGAAGAATTGTTTCAACAGTATTTAAAAGATAATACTTCGGTAGAAGCAGGTTGGGCACAATTTTTTGCCGGATTTGAATTTGCCAGAAAAAATTATGAGGACAGTGGTGAAATTCCTTTGAATGTAAAAAAGGAATTTGATGTAATTAGTTTGATTAATGCTTATCGTACTCGCGGTCACTTGTTCACACAAACCAACCCCGTTCGTGAACGAAGACAATATCAACCGAATTTAGATATTGAAAATTTTGGTTTAGCTGCAACTGATTTGGAAACGGTATTTCATGCCGGAACACAAATTGGCATCGGACCAGCCAAATTGAAAGATATTATAGCGCACATGCACCAAACCTATTGTTTGTCGATTGGTGCAGAATACATGTATATCCGTACTCCTGAAATCATTCAATGGTTGCAGGAAAAAATGGAAACCACTAAAAATACTCCGAATTTTTTGCCGCATGATAAACTCATGATTTTGCATAAGCTGAATCAAGCAGTATTGTTCGAGAATTTTTTACATACAAAATTTGTTGGCCAAAAACGATTTTCGTTAGAAGGTGCTGAATCAACAATCCCTGCATTGGATGCGGTTTGTGAGTTAGGTGCCGATATGGGGATTAAGGATTTTATTATTGGAATGGCACACCGTGGCCGTTTGAATATCCTCACCAATATTTTAAATAAAAAATACGAAGATATCTTTTCGGAGTTTGAAGGTTTCCTTTCAGAAGAAGCCGATTTTGATGGCGATGTTAAGTATCACCAAGGTTATTCCAGTGATCGTATCAGTGATAATGGAAATGCGTTCCACATCAGTTTAACGCCCAACCCTTCTCACTTAGAAGCGGTGAATCCGGTAGTAGAAGGTATTGCTCGTGCAAAGATTGATAACTTCCATGATGGAGATATTAAAAAAGTTTGCCCGATTTTAATTCATGGTGATGCCGCAATTGCCGGTCAAGGTATTGTCTACGAGGTATTACAAATGAGTCAGCTGGATGGTTACAAAACAGGAGGAACCGTTCATTTGGTAATTAACAATCAGGTAGGATTTACAACCAACTATTTGGACGCTCGTTCAAGTACTTATTGTACCGATGTTGCAAAAACTGTGCTTTCACCGGTATTCCATGTAAATGGAGATGATGTTGAAGCATTAGTGTTTACTGTGAAATTGGCAATGGAGTTTCGTCAGAAATTTCATCGCGATGTATTTATTGATGTATTGTGTTATCGTAAATATGGTCACAACGAAGGTGATGAACCTCGTTTCACACAACCATTATTATACAAAGCGATTGCAGCCCATCCGAATCCACGTGAAATCTATGTACAGCAGTTAGTTTCAAGAGGAGATATTGATTTAGAATTTGCGAAGGAATCGGAAAAGAACTTTAAAGAACTTTTGCAAGAAGAATTAGATAAAGCAAAAAAATCTGGTAAAACAAAAGTGACTTCTTTTTTAAAAAGTCAATGGAGTGGATTAAAGATGGCTGATGCCAATGCTTTTGATAAATCACCGGATACATCTGTTGATAAAAAAGTGTTTTTGGAGATTGCTAAAAAAACAGTGGAGTTGCCAAAAGACAAAAAATTCTTTAATAAGATTCAGAAGTTGTTCGATGATCGTGCAGCAATGATCACTAATGATGCGTACGATTGGGCAATGGGTGAATTGATGGCCTACGCAACATTGATGAATGAAGGACATGGCGTGAGATTCAGCGGTCAAGATGTTGAACGTGGAACATTTTCACATCGTCATGCTGTTGTAAAATTTGAAGACTCAGAAGAAGAATATACACCTTTAAATAATTTTGGTGCGAAAGGAAAATTAGCCATTTATAATTCATTGCTATCAGAGTATGGTGTGCTCGGTTTTGAATTTGGTTATGCATCTACCGTTCCAAATACATTAACCATTTGGGAAGCGCAGTTTGGTGATTTCTTTAACGGTGCTCAAATAGTAATCGATCAATTTATTACTTCTGCTGAAGCAAAATGGAGAAGAATGAATGGATTGGTGATGTTGTTGCCTCATGGATATGAAGGAATGGGGCCAGAGCATTCCAGTGCACGTATGGAGCGTTTCCTGCAGCAATGTGCCGGAAATAATATGCAGATGGTAAACTGTACAACTCCTGCAAATCAATTTCATGTGTTGCGCAGACAAATAAAACGTGATTTCAGAAAACCTTTGGTATGTTTTACGCCTAAGAAATTGTTGCGTTACCCAAGCTGTGTCTCTTCACTAAAAGATTTCACTACCGGTGGTTTCCAAGAAGTAATTGACGATGCAACAGCGAATGTAAAAGCAATCACCAAAGTTGTTTTTTGTACCGGAAAAATTTATTATGATTTGATTGAAGGGAAAGAAAAAGCCGGAGCAGATGATGTTGCAATTGTTCGTGTGGAGCAATTGTATCCATTCCCTGCAAAACAAATCGGAGCAATTCTTGAAAGATATAAAACAGCAACAGATTTTGTTTGGGCGCAAGAAGAGCCTGAAAATATGGGCGCATGGGCACACATGATGCGTTTCTTCTTAAAATATCCAGAGACAAAAGGTGTGACTTTAAAATATGTTGGAAGAGCTGAAAGTTCAAGTCCTGCAACAGGTTTCTCTAAATCTCATGGAGAACAACAACAACGAATTATTGATGCAATCGTTTCAAGACAATTGGTAACGAAATAGGTATTGGACTAAATGGAATGTGTCTAAAAACAAATTATTAAAGAATAAAATTATGGCAATCGTAGAAATGAAAGTACCGAGTCCGGGTGAATCCATTACAGAAGTGGTAATTGCTCGTTGGCTAAAAAAGGATGGTGATTATGTTGAGAAAGATGAAGAAGTAGCAGAAGTGGATTCGGATAAAGCAACATTAACAATCAATGCCGAGGAATCCGGAGCGGTTAAAATTTTAGCTGCTGAAGGCGACACGGTTAAAGTTGGTCAAGTTGTTTTTTTAATTGACACCAGTGTAAAAGGCGAAAGCAAACCGAAAGCGGAAGTGAAAGTGGAAGCGAAGAAGGAAGTTGTGAAAGAAACAGTGAAATCTGAATCCTATGCAAATGGCACTCCATCTCCGGCTGCTAAAAAGTTGATGGATGAAAATAAAGTAGCGGCCTCTAAATTGAATGGTTCAGGTAAGGATGGTCGTATTACCAAAGGAGATGTTTTACATGCTTTGGCAAATGGATTCGATAGTTCAACAACTTCAGGTTGGGGTGGAAGTAGAGATACTGACAGAACAAAGATGACACCATTGCGTAAGAAATTAGCACAACGTTTAGTTGCTGTTAAAAATGAAACGGCTATGCTGACTACTTTCAATGAAGTAGACATGAGTGCCATTTATGCAATGCGTGCAAAGTATAAAGATAAATTCAAAGAAGTACACGGAACAAATTTAGGTTTCATGAGCTTCTTCACAAAAGCCGTTACGGAAGCATTGAACTTGTATCCAGCTGTAAATGCAATGATTGACGGTGAAGAAATTGTGTATCATAAATATGCTGACATTGGAATTGCAGTAAGTGCACCCAAAGGTTTGGTGGTGCCGGTTTTGAGAAATGCAGAACAATTAAGTTTGGCAGGTATCGAAACGGAAATTAAGAATTTGGCATTAAAAGCAAGAGACAATAAAATTACTTTAGAAGATATGACCGGAGGAACATTTACCATTACAAATGGTGGCGTGTTTGGTTCGATGATGAGTACCCCGATTATCAATCCTCCGCAAAGTGCAATTTTGGGAATGCACAATGTGGTAGAACGACCGGTTGCAGTAAACGGACAAGTCGTGATTCGTCCGATGATGTATGTGGCACTCTCTTATGATCATCGCATTATTGATGGTCGTGAATCGGTTGGATTTTTAGTGAAAGTAAAAGAAATGTTAGAGAATCCAACCAAGATGTTGTTTGGAGGAAAAGATCCTAATGAAGTGGTGTTAGGATTGTAAGTGAACGTTATATAAATGTTTAATCCTCCTCAGTTTTTGAGGAGGATTTTTTTTGCCTTGTAAGTGTTGATTTTGCTGTAAAAAGTAAATTAATTAAAAATTTATTTGGAAATAATAAAAAAAATGTATCACATTTGCATCGCAATAAAATAATTAATCGAATACGTTTTAATCTTTTTACACTTAAAAGAAATGAAAAAAGCAAAGTTGTCTTTCGACTTCCTTTCAGCAGCTGACAAGATGTTCAGTGTACTTGCTGTTTTGTTTACTTCCAAAATCGTTGCTTCTCCTGTTTCGATCCGAGTATCTTATTTCCCGAGACGCTAAGTCGTACAATCTATCTCGACCTCTTACGTAGAGGTCATTTTTCAAAAACTTTATTTAAAATTTCGAGCGCTTCGTTTTACTATGTAGCGATTTGCTCTATGTTTCATTCTTAATTTTTTACTGATGGAAAAATCAGTAGCACAGGTGCTTGTTGCCAATGCGCAACATACATCGTATGCTCAAATTATTTGTGATGAAATGGAAGCGTCTGCAAAAGCCCGTGGAACAGGCATTGCAAAACGTACTCCAGATTATATCACTCAAAAAATGTTAGAAGGGAAGGCTGTGATTGCTTTTTCCAATTCAGGAATGTGGGCAGGATTCTGCTACATCGAAACCTGGAGCCATGGAAATTATGTTGCCAACTCAGGATTAATTGTTGCACCCGAGTTTCGGAAAAGTGGCTTGGCGCGTGAAATCAAAAAGAAAATTTTTGAATTGTCTCGAAAAAAATACCCCAATGCAAAAATATTTGGATTGACAACAGGATTGGCGGTAATGAAAATTAATTCAGAGTTGGGCTATGAACCAGTAACCTATTCAGAGTTAACACAAGATGATGCATTTTGGAAAGGCTGTCAGAGTTGTGTAAATTTTGAAATTTTGAAAAGTAAGGAACGTAAAAATTGCATGTGTACGGCTATGCTGTATAATCCTATGGAAAGTAAAAGTAAGTGGGATTTTACAAAAAATTCAAAATTGTATGAACGTTTCATGCGACTCAAACAACAGAAGCTGTTTAAGTTTTTTAAAAAACAATCCATGAAACAAATTGTCAAATCGGTATTAACATTTTAGAAATATGAAAAAGAAAGTTGTATTAGCATTTAGTGGTGGATTGGATACCTCTTATTGCGCCATTTATTTATCAAAAGAGTTGGATCTTGAAGTTCATGCTGTGCTTGTAAACACAGGTGGATTTAGCAAAGATGAATTGTTGGAAATAGAAAGAAAGGCACTTGGATTAGGCGTTTCCTCTTTTTTGGCGATTGATGAAACAAAAAATTATTACGAAAAAGTGATTAAATATTTGGTTTTTGGGAATGTGTTAAAGAATAATACTTACCCGCTTTCCGTAAGTGCTGAACGTATTTCGCAAGCAACCGCAATTGCAAATTATGCAAAAGCTATTCAAGCGAATTTTGTTGCACACGGCAGTACAGGCGCAGGAAACGATCAAGTGAGATTTGATGCAATTTTTAACATTTTGATTCCTGAAATAAAAGTAATTACTCCTATTCGCGATAATAAACTTTCACGTGAGGAAGAGATTTCCTTTTTGAAAGCCAATGGAGTTTACATCAATGCTGAAAAAGCAAAGTATAGTATCAATAAAGGAATTTGGGGGACTTCTGTGGGAGGAAAGGAAACATTGACTTCGCACCTTACTCTTCCGGATGATGCCTTTCCTAGTCCTGCAACCAAACGAACAGTGAAAGATGTGGAATTGCTTTTTGAGAAAGGAGAATTGAAGTCAGTTGATGGGGTGGTCTATCAACATCCCACTGAGGCAATTAAGGCATTAGAAGTGTTGGCTTCTCCTTATGGAATAGGAAGAGATATTCATGTGGGCGATACCATTATCGGGATAAAAGGGAGAGTTGGCTTTGAGGCGCCAGCAGCTTTGATTACGATTAAAGCGCATCATGCATTAGAAAAACATACGTTAACAAAATTGCAATTAATTATCAAAGATCAACAAGCAATGTGGTATGGGAACTGGCTGCATGAAGGTTTGTTTTTGGATCCTGTGATGCGCGATTTGGAAAGTTATTTTGAATCAACTCAAAAAAATGTGTCCGGAAAAGTGTTTGTGAAATTAAGCCCGTATTTGTTTTCGATTATCGGAATTGAGTCAAAACATGATTTGATGTCAACTAAGTTTGGAAGTTATGGCGAAATGAATTCAACTTGGACGGGTGAAGATGTAAAGGGCTTTACAAAGATTATGAGTAATCAAATGAGTATTTACCATCAAGTAAATAAAGTAGAATGAAAAAGATAAAAATTGGAATAATTGGTGGTGCAGGATATACTGGCGGTGAATTGTTAAGGGTTTTGTTGAATCATCCCAATGCAGAGATTGTTTTTGTGAATAGTAAAAGTAATTCAGGGAAAGCAGTAGCAATGGTGCATACGGATTTAGTGGGAGATACAGATCTTGTTTTTACAGAAAGGATCACCGGTTTAATTGATGTTTTGTTTTTATGTCTCGGACATGGTGAAGCAAAGGTATGGTTAAGTGAGAATACACTTAATGCAGAAACTAAAATCATTGATTTGAGTCAAGATCATCGTTTAGCAATGTCAAACTTTGTATATGGTTTGCCAGAACTGAATAAAATAACGATTCAATCAGCAAAACGAATTGCTAATCCGGGTTGTTTTGCCACTTGCATTCAATTAGCACTCTTGCCTTTAGCAAATGAGGGTTTACTGAAAGAAGATATTCATATTTCAGCGACTACTGGTTCAACGGGAGCAGGACAGGCGTTTGGACATACCTCTCATTTTAGTTGGAGGCAAAACAATTTAAGTGTTTATAAAGCTTTTGAACATCAACATTTAGCTGAGATCGGACAAAGTATTCAACAGCTGCAACCTGATTATAAAAAGGATCTTCATTTTATTCCTCAGAGAGGTAGTTTCACGCGTGGAATATTTGCAAGCATCTATACTTCTAATGTATTGAGTTTAGAAGAAATAAAAAAAATGTTTATTGAATTTTACAAAACACATCCATTTGTCCATATCTGGAATGAAGCGATTGATTTAAAGCAAGTAGTGAACACAAATAAATGTTTGTTGCATTTTGAAAAACACAATGATAAAGTTTTGATAACTGCATGTATTGATAATTTATTGAAAGGGGCATCCGGACAAGCAATTCAGAATATGAATCTGATGTTTGGGTTGGAAGAGACTACAGGATTAAAATTGAAGGCAAACTATTTTTAAATATCTATAAAATGAAATTATTTGACGTGTATCCATTGTTTGATATTGAACCGATAAAAGCGGAAGGTTCATTTGTCTGGAATAGTAAAGGTGTAAAGTATTTGGATTTGTATGGTGGTCATGCTGTTATTTCCATCGGTCATACTCATCCATACTATGTTAAAAAGTTGACAGAACAGTTGAATGCAATTGGTTTTTATTCGAATTCTGTTAAAATTACAATGCAGGAGGAGCTTGCAGAAAAATTGGGAGCCATATCAGGTTACTTGAACTACCAATTGTTTTTGTGCAATAGTGGTGCTGAAGCAAATGAAAACGCTCTGAAATTGGCTTCTTTTCATAACGGAAGGAAGAAGATAATTGCCTTTGGAAAAAGTTTTCATGGAAGAACTTCTTTGGCGGTTGCATCTACAGACGATGCTAAAATTAGTGCACCGGTAAATGAAACAGAAAATATTCTTTTTCTTCCATTAAACAATGAAAATGCTTTTGAACAAGCGATGAATGAAGATGTATGTGCCGTTATTGTTGAAGGAATTCAAGGGGTTGGTGGAGTGAATATCCCGACTGTTTCGTTCTTGAAAAAATTGAAAACAGAATGCGAGAAATTCGGAGCATTGCTCATTGTAGACGAAATTCAATCCGGTTATGGTCGTTCAGGAAAATTCTTTGCGCATCAATATGCAGAAATACAGCCCGATTTAATAACTGTGGCAAAGGGTATGGGTAATGGTTTTCCGGTTGCAGGAGTATTAATCCATCCAAATATACAACCGAAATTAGGAATGCTTGGAACAACTTTTGGTGGAAATTATTTGGCTTGTGCAGCTGCTATAGCTGTTTTGGATGTTATAAAAGAGGAAAATTTGTTGGATAATGTGCTTGAAATGGGTTTCTATTTGAGCAATGAGTTGAAATCTTTAGAAGGCATTAAGGAAGTACGTGGTTGGGGATTAATGATTGGTATCGAATTGGAATTCCCTTGTTCAGATATTAGAAATGAATTGTTGTTGAAACATCACATATTTACCGGCTCATCTTCTGATAAAAACACCTTGAGAATTCTTCCATCACTGGCAATCAAGAAAGAAGATTTGGATCAATTTTTAAATGCATTTAAAATAGTTTTATCTAAACAATTTGTGAAATGAAATAGCCATGTACTTAAAAAATTAAAACACATGAAATACTTTACAACAGTGCATGATGTCAAAAATGTAAATGACTTGGTGCATGAAGCTTTAATTATTAAAAAGAATCCCTATGCTTTTTCTCAATTAGGGAAAAATAAAACAATAGGATTAATTTTTATGAATCCCAGTTTGCGTACACGTTTGAGTACACAAAAGGCAGCAATGAATTTAGGAATGAATGTGATAGTCATGAACATTGATAAAGAAGGTTGGGCGTTGGAGATGGAAGATGGAGCTATAATGAACGGGCAAGGTGTTGAGCATGTGAAGGATGCAGCAGCAGTATTAGGTCAATATTGTGATATAATTGGGATTCGCTGTTTCCCATCTTTGATTAACAAGCAGGAGGATTATGGTGAGAAAGTGTTGTTGAAATTCATGAAACATTGCCACGTTCCAATAGTTAGTTTAGAAAGTGCAACACTTCATCCACTTCAAAGCCTATCCGATTTAATAACGATTACTGAGAACTGGAATAAAAGTCGAAAACCGAAAGTTGTGCTTTCATGGGCTCCACATATCAAAGCCTTGCCTCAAGCTGTTGCGAATTCTTTTAGTGAATGGATGTGTGAAGCGGATGTAGAATTTGTGATTACACATCCTGAAGGTTATGACTTGTGTGAAGA
The DNA here is from genome assembly GCA_016722565.1 of Bacteroidota bacterium. Lineage (NCBI taxonomy): Bacteria > Pseudomonadati > Bacteroidota > Bacteroidota bacterium. Next base: position 127,936 of record JADKIU010000007.1, on the reverse strand, counting down.
GTTTACTAAAGGTGCGACTGTCCACTATAATCAGCAGGAGGCTTTAAGAGATGCCGACTTTGTATATGTGAAAAACTGGTCGAGCTATTCGGATTATGGAAAAGTAGTATCTACCAATTCCGATTGGATGCTTACAAATGAAAAACTTAAATCCACAAACATGGCCAAAGTGATGCACTGTTTGCCGGTAAGAAGAAATGTGGAGTTAAGTGATGAAGTATTGGATGGGAGAAATTCGTTGGTATTAGAACAGGCGAGCAACCGCGTGTATGCTGCACAAGCTGTGTTAAAAAAACTATTAGACGATAATTTTACTGTAATAGATGAATTGTTAGAAAATGAAAAAATTATACATTATTAAAATCGGAGGAAACGTAATTGATAATCCGATTGCCTTAGAGCAATTTTTAATGGAATTAGCTAAAATAGATGCGTTAAAGATATTAGTGCATGGAGGAGGAAAATTGGCAACTGAATTGGCGAAACGTTTGGGCGTTTCGCAGGCAATGGTGAATGGTAGACGAATAACAGATTCGGAGACATTAAAGATTACGACCATGGTTTATGCCGGATTGATTAATAAGCAGATTGTCGCGTTACTTCAGTCAAAGCAATGTAATGCCATCGGCTTATCTGGCGCTGATTTAAATTTAATTTCCGCAAAGAAACGGGAAGTGTTGGATATCGATTATGGCTTTGTTGGAGATGTTTTTACGGCTGGTGTAAATTCAAAGGCATTGAGTCAGTTTTTGGATAATCGCATTGTTCCTGTTTTCTCTGCAATTTGTCACGATGGAAATGGACAATTACTGAATACAAATGCAGATACGATTGCATCTGCTTTGGCAATTGCTTTGTCAGGGACCTATGAAGTTCAATTAAATTATTTTTTCGAAAAGAAAGGTGTTTTGGAAAATGTTGCTGATGAAGATTCTGTTATGAAGCTAATTACTAAAACCAAATATAAACAACTGGTATTGGATGGCACTATTTCAAAAGGGATGATTCCTAAGATGGATAATGCTTTTGATGCAATACAAAAAGGTGTGAGGTCGGTTGTGATCGCACATTCAGATGAACTTAAAAATTGTACTACGAATGAATACATTGGAACAACACTCACAGCTTGATAGAGTTAAAGTTGCAGCACTTAAAGTTGAAGCAATCGAATTGTTAAAACAATTGATTGTAATTCCATCGTTTAGCAAGGAGGAAAATCGAACGGCTGACCTTATTGAGCAATGGATGCAGGCGAAGGGAATTCAAGCATTCAGAAAGCAGAATAATGTCTGGTGTTACAATTCATATTTTGATAAAACAAAACCTACGATTCTGTTGAACTCACACCACGATACGGTACTACCGAATGCTGGTTATTCTATTGATCCGTTTAATTCGACAATTCGTGATGATAAATTGTTTGGTTTAGGAAGTAATGATGCCGGTGGTGCTTTGGTAAGTTTACTTGCAACTTTCTTGTATTTCAAAGATTATGAGCATTTAAACTATAATTTACTATATGCTGCAACAGGTGAAGAAGAGATTTCGGGGAAGAATGGTGTGGAACTTATTTTGCCGAAACTTGGAAAAATTGATTTTGCAATTGTCGGAGAACCAACACAAATGCAGTTGGCAATTGCTGAAAAAGGATTGTTGGTAATTGATTGTTTGGTAAAAGGAAAATCCGGTCATGCTGCTCGGGAAGAAGGTGAAAATGCCATTTACAACGCAATAAACATAATGAATTGGTTTCGTACATTTCAATTTCCGGTTGTTTCAGAAACACTAGGGCCCGTTAAAATGTCGGTAACAATGATACGTTCAGGAACACAGCATAATGTGGTTCCGGATTGTTGTGAGTTTACGGTGGATATCCGTACAACGGATGTGTATTCAAACAAAGATGTTTTAGCGATTATTCAGCAACATGTAGATTGTGAAGTCAAGCCTCGTTCATTGCGTTTGAACTCTTCTTTTATCGATAAGAATCATCCCATAGTGAAAGCAGGAATTAGTCTTGGTAGAAAAACGTATGGATCACCTACAAGTTCAGATCAGGAAGTGATGAATTTCCCAAGTTTGAAAGTAGGTCCGGGAGATTCTGCTCGTTCGCATACCGCAGATGAATTCATTTATTTGAATGAAATTGAAGCTGGAATAGAATTGTATATTAAAATGCTAGTTGAAATAATATGAAATTGTGGCAAAAAGAAAACAAATCAACTTCTGAGTTGATTGAAAAATTTACTGTTGGAAATGATAATCAATTAGATTTAGTAATGGCTGAATTCGATGTGAAAGCTTCCATTGCTCATGCGCAAATGCTTGAATCGATTGGCCTGCTTAGCAAAGATGAAAAGGATGCGATTCATAAAGAATTGGCTGTCATTTTAGACAAAATATGGAAAGGAAATTTTAGAATTCAAGATGGGGTGGAGGATATTCACTCTCAGATTGAATTGTTGTTGACGATGAAGCTAGGAGAAACCGGCAAGAAAATTCATAGTGGCCGTTCACGGAATGATCAGGTATTAACCGATATTAAATTGTATTTGCGTTACGAACTGAAGGAGATCAGTTCTTCTGTTTTAAAATTATTTAATTTATTAATAGACTTGAGTGATGCGCATAAAAATACATTGCTTCCGGGTTATACACATCTTCAAATTGCTATGCCTTCCTCATTCGGATTGTGGTTTGGTGCTTATGCCGAAAGTTTGGTAGATGACATGGAGTTGGTTCTTGCGGCTTACAATGTGACAAATAAAAATCCATTAGGTTCTGGAGCAGGATATGGATCCTCATTTCCTTTGGATAGAGAAATGACTACGAAATTACTTTCCTTTGAAACGATGAATTATAATGTGGTGTATGCGCAGATGACAAGAGGGAAAACGGAAAAGATTGTTGCGATGGCAATGTCATCTATTGCTGCAACACTTTCTAAATTGGCGTATGATGTTTGTTTGTATATGAATCAAAATTTTGCCTTTATTTCTTTTCCGGATGAATTGACAACGGGGAGTAGTATTATGCCACATAAAAAAAATCCCGATGTGTTTGAACTGATTCGAGGTAAATGCAATAAAATTCAAGCTTTGCCGAATGAATTAACGATGTTGTCAACTAATTTGCCGTCTGGCTATCACCGTGATATGCAATTGACAAAGGAAAGCTTATTTCCGGCTATAAGTGAGCTGAAGAGCTGTTTGGAAATGACTGAATTCATGATGGGGCAGATTCAAATTAGAGAAGGTATTCTGAAAGATGATAAGTACAATTTTTTGTATAGTGTTGAAGCTGTGAATGAACAAGTCTTAAATGGAATTCCATTCAGAGATGCCTATAGAAATATAGGAAATGCAATTGAAAAGAATGATTTTGATTCGGACTTTGAATTAAATCATACTCATGCAGGTAGCATTGGAAATTTATGCAATGATAAAATAAGAATGGAAATGGCTCTGAAGATATCTAAAATAGTGAGAAGTTAATTTATTTTATAAATAAATTTGGATAGTATTTATTTTCTCCATTATCTTTGTCGCAGATTAAAAACAAAATGACACTACATAATTTATATTTCTTCTTTCCATTTTATCCGGGTTCTTATACGGGACACCGCTTGGGAAGTAGTATGTAAATTTTAATAAACATAGTAATTACTCAAAGGCGAGTCCCGATAACATCGGGACTCGCCTTTTTTTATTCAATAATAAATTAAACAATAACAACATGCGTAATTTCAAAGTAGCAATTTTCGGTACTGCAGCTTCCTATCATGATTTGGCAGCGCAAAAATTTTATGGTCAAGAAGTAGAAGCAATCGAATGTTTTACATTCCGTCAATGTTGTGAATTGGTAAAAAACAATCATGCAGATTATGCTGTCATGGCCATAGAAAATTCAATTGCTGGTAGCATTTTGTCAAATTATAATTTAATAGACGAATATCAACTTCGAATTATCGGAGAGCAATATTTGAAGATAGAATTGAATTTATTGGCATTGGAGGGTGTAAGCATGACTGATATAAAGTACATTCATTCACATCCAATGGCATTGGCACAATGTTCTGAATTTTTGCAGAAACATTCCCATGTTACGATTGTGGAAGAAGGAGATACGGCCTCTTGTGTGAAAAAGATAAAAGAATTGAATTTGAAGAATACAGCAGCGATTGCAAATGAATTGTCGTCACTTGTTTATGGCGTTCCTGTGTTGTTTTCAAATGTTGAGAATAACAAACAAAATTTTACTCGTTTTATCATTTTATCCAAAGGAGACTCGAAACCGGAACATCCGAATAAGGCATCGGTTTGCTTTCGATTAAAACATGAAGTTGGATCATTGTCAGATGTGTTGAATGTTTTGAAACGCAATGGCGTGAGTTTATCTAAAATTCAAAGTGTTCCTGTTGCGGGAGAGCCTCTGGAATATTCATTTCATGCCGATTTGGAATGGGTACATCGTACCGATTTTCAAAAGGCATTAAAAAAGATAAAAGGATCAACTCGCTCTCTATCCGTTTTAGGTGAGTATATCAAAGCTAACATTGTTAATTAATAATTTTTCTAATGAAAACAACCTTAAATATCACACCTGTCTGTGATTGGCTTGAAGGAGCGAAACGTCCTCTTATTATTGCCGGACCATGTAGTGCAGAGTCGGAAATTCAAATGATAACGACAGCAAAAGGGATTGCTGAGATTAATAAAAAAATAATTTTCAGGGCAGGTATCTGGAAACCACGTACACGTCCGAATTCCTTCGAAGGTGTTGGAGGTATTGGTTTGGAATGGATGCAAGCTGTGAAACAAGAAACCGGTTTGCTAACGTCAACCGAAGTTGCAAATGCCGTGCATGTGGAGGCATGTTTGAAAGCCGGAGTGGATATTCTTTGGATTGGGGCAAGAACCACAGTTAATCCGTTTTCTGTTCAGGAAATTGCTGATGCATTAAAAGGTGTTGATATTCCTGTTTTTGTAAAGAATCCGATGACTCCTGACTTGCAATTGTGGTTAGGTGCATTGGAGCGAATAAACAATGCCGGCATTACTAAAATCGCAGCGATTCACCGAGGTGTATATTCATATTCGAACGCTGCATTTCGAAATGACCCGAGATGGGAAATGGCTATAGCGTTGCGAACGATTTGCCCGGATTTGCCTATTATTTGTGACCCCAGTCATATTTGCGGAAATATTGATTTAATCCCATATGTTTCTCAAAAAGCTTTGGATATGGATATGCATGGGTTGATGATTGAAACGCATTGCATGCCACAATTGGCATTGAGCGATGCAAAGCAGCAACTGAATCCTAACCAATTAGCAGGTTTGTTAAGTAAATTGGTTGTGCGAAAATCAAAATCTGAAAATGTTGAGTTCAAAAATAAATTGGAAGAACTTCGTGAATCGATTAATAAATCAGATGATGAATTATTGCAGATTTTAATGAACAGGATGCAGGTCGCTGAAAGAATTGGAATGTATAAAAAAGAAAATGATGTAACCATATTACAAGCCAATCGTTGGGAAAGTTTATTAAACGAACGGTTGAGTAATGCAACGATGATGGGGTTGAGCGAAGAATTTGTTAAGGCATTATACATTTTGATTCATGAAGAATCAATCCGAAAACAAACTGAAATTATGAACTAAAAATTTAATTATGAAAATTACAATTGTAGGCTGTGGAAATATGGGCTTGATCTATGCTCGAGCTTTTTTAAAGTATAACATCGTTTCAAAGGAAAACTTGTTGCTCGCTGAAAAAAATGAGGCCAGGAAAAAGAATTGGCGAATCTCAACATTGGACAAGTTTGTGTGGTAAATGATTCACGTATTTCGGAAAGTGATATTATTATCTTGGCTGTAAAACCACAGGATTTTGATGAGCTAGGTAAAGAGTTAAAACAAGTGCTCAAAAACAACATTCTTATATCGATTATGGCTGGAATGAAGTTGGAGCGAATTGAAAAAACACTCAGTCAAAAATTTATTGTTAGGGCGATGCCCAATTCTCCTGCTGAATTAGGAATGGGAATGACTGCTTTTACAAGTAGCAAATCCTTGTCGATAGAGCAAATACGCAAGGCTGAAAATTTGTTATCCACCACTGGAAGAACCGTTTTTTTTGAAAATGAAAATTTGTTGGATGCTGTTACAGCATTAAGCGGAAGTGGTCCTGCTTACTTCTTTTATGTTGTTAAACAAATGGTTGAGGCTGGTAAAGCAATGGGGTTTGATCAACATACGTCCGAAATGTTGGTCAAGCAAACCATGTTGGGTTCGTTTCATTTGTTGAATACGGCTGATAAATCATTGGATGAGCTGATTAAGGCCGTTGCCTCAAAAGGTGGAACAACAGAAGCGGCATTGTCTTTTTTTACTGAAAATCAAGTGGGTGAAAATTTGCAAAAAGGGATTATTAAAGCTAAAGAAAGGGCAAGTGAATTATCTCGATAATGTCAATTTATAAATGTAGGAAGTGTAGCAAAGATGGTCTATGCAGAGGACTGAAAATTCTTTGATGTTGGTTCGATACCAACCGCTTCCACTCAAGAATGGTATTCAGCTTATGGTATTGTAAAATCAATCAGTGTATTTACATTTTGTGTTCCTAATGCTCCGAGTGTAAATGTATTCGTTAGATTACTACTCATCCAGTCGCCTGAAGAGAATGTTCCATCTCCATTAGCATCGTAAAGGGAATATAAATAATAACTTCCTGGATGCATGTAGTTAAATGTAAATGCATTGTCGGTTGATGCTAGAAAAACATAACGCGAGCGGTATTTTAATTGTGCTGGGAGATATGTGAATCCTGAAAACAATGGCTGCGTTGTAATCATAAGAAAAACTTTTTTGACAGGATCGGGAACGTGTGTGCCATCAAAACTGACATTTACATTTGTTTTTCCTAAATAGGGTTGTGAAGCTTCATCGTAAGGGTCTGTACTCGAATTGTAGTAAATAGCTTCACTTACAGCATCAAAGGTGTTGGAAAAATCTTTTACCATTTGCTTTTGTGGAAAACTAAATGCAGTTATTGCCGGTTGTGCGGATGTGTTATCTTTTAATTGTGCTCTCCAAAGCATGTGCGTTTGTGGCGAGGAAAGTGTGTTGTAAACGTTTGTATACACATGAACAATCAGACTGTCGTCTTTAAATAGTACGTTTGTATACACACGATTTTGCCCGGCTTTAAAATCAGAAAACCGGTAGAAATAGTTATTTGTTGTTTCTGAAACGCTATCAATTACAGCGTATGCAATACGCTGAGATCCGGCAAATCCTCCTCCGTTACGAAAGGCCATTTTATAGGCTCCGTCATGTTTTACAATAAAGAAACCCATTAGAATATTATTGACAGAATCCAATTCATTTTTTGCTGAAACTTGTGCCGCTGAAACGGGTCTGAAATCTACAATCCATTCAGGATAGCTTCCCAATGCAGTGGTGGATGTTACAGGTCCGTTCCAAATACCCGGTAGCCGAGAAAGGATATTGTAGCCGGTAACGGTTGTGCTTGCATCTATACCTCCCGAACCACTCACTGGTGGCGGTGTTTCTTCTGTGTCTTTTTTGTCTTTACAAGATGTAGAAAAAAGGGAGAGGACCAAAGATAATCCAAGTACTATGTTGACAGTTGTTTTCATGTTTACAATTTGATACTTAAAAATAGCAAAAAAATCCCGTAAATTTGAATGATTACAAAAAATACTCGTATGACAAGAATCAGTTCCATCGAAAACTATCATCAAGAATATAAACGAAGTGTAGAAACACCTGAAACTTTTTGGGCAGAGCAAGCAGAAACATTTTTTTGGAAGAAGAAATGGGATAAAGTTTTGGATTGGAATTTTAAAGATCCGAAAATTGAATGGTTTGTGGGTGGTAAATTAAATATCACTGAGAATTGTTTAGACAGACATTTGGCAACACGCGGAGATCAGGTGGCTTATTATTGGGAACCAAATGACATAAATGGAAACGCTGTATCATTCACCTACAAACAGCTGCATGAGCAAGTGTGTAAATTTGCAAATGTATTGAAAAGTAATGGAGCTCAAAAAGGTGATAAAATTTGTATTTACATGCCAATGGTTCCTGAACTGGCCATCGCACTTTTAGCTTGTGCACGAATAGGTGCAGTACATTCCGTTGTATTTGGTGGCTTTTCCGCAGCTGCACTTTCAGGAAGGATTCAAGATAGTGATTGTAAAATTGTTGTTACAACTGATGGAGCCTATCGAGGAGCAAAAGATATTCCGATGAAAGATACTGTGGATGAAGCACTGGAAATTTGTCCTTCTGTGAATAAAGTCATTGTATTGGAACATACTCATTCGAACATCCGTGTAAATCCTGAACGTGATGTTTTTTGGAAACAAGAAATGGAAAAGGTGAATGGTGATTGTCCGGCTGAACCCATGGATGCGGAAGATATGTTGTTTGTTTTGTATACCTCCGGTTCCACCGGTAAACCAAAGGGCGTTGTCCATACGTGTGGTGGTTATATGGTATACACACAGTATACGTTTGAAAATGTGTTTCAATACAAAGATAAAGAAGTGTATTGGTGTACAGCAGATATTGGCTGGATTACGGGGCATTCTTATATTGTGTATGCTCCCTTGTTAGCAGGTGCAACATCCGTTATGTTTGAAGGTGTTCCAACGTATCCGGATGCAGGACGTTTTTGGAATGTGATTGATAAATACAAGGTGAATATTTTTTATACTGCTCCAACTGCAATCAGAGCTTTGGAAGCAGCAGGTTTGGATTTTGTAAAACCGTATCAATTAAATTCTCTTAGAGTATTGGGAAGTGTTGGTGAACCCATCAACGAAGAAGCTTGGAATTGGTACAACGAAAATATTGGGAAAGGGAATTGCCCAATTGTGGATACATGGTGGCAAACAGAAACGGGTGGAATGTTGATTTCTCCAATTGCAGGAATCACAAAAACAAAACCTGGTTTTGCAACTTTGCCTTTGCCTGGGGTGCAACCAATTTTAGTTGACGATAAAGGAAATGAAATTATTGGAAACGGTGTAGAAGGGAATTTATGTATTAAATTTCCTTGGCCTTCGATTATCAGAACAACATATGGTGATCATGAACGTTGCCGTACAAATTATTTTGCAACTTATCCTGGTTTATATTTCACAGGAGATGGTTGCAAACGCGATGAAGATGGATATTACCGGATTACCGGACGGGTGGATGATGTAATGAATGTGAGTGGGCATCGCATAGGAACGGCAGAAGTGGAGAGTGCAATTAATATGCATGCAGATATTGTGGAGAGTGCCGTGGTTGGTTACCCTCACGATATCAAAGGACAAGGGATTTATGCATATGTGATTTGTACAAATAAGAATAAAGATATAGATGCATTGCGAAAAGAAATTTTAGCTGAAGTCACCAAGGTTATTGGTCCGATTGCAAAACCTGACAAAATACAAGTAGTAAGTGGTTTGCCCAAAACACGTAGTGGCAAAATTATGCGAAGGATATTACGCAAGGTTGCAGAAGGAGATGTATCGAATTTAGGAGATACGTCTACGTTGCTTGATCCTTCAGTAGTTGAAGAGATAAAAGCGGGTGCAATAAAGTAAGTTTATTGTGCAAGAATAATCAGCGGTTTCAGAAAATTTGTTTCGTCATCTGCAACTTTTAAGAAATACATTCCAGGAGCAATGTTTTTTGTATCGATAGAAACAATGTGTTCGCCCATTGAATAATTTTCTTTCCCTTTTTCTAAAATTGTTTGTCCGAATACATTCATGATTGAAAGCCTTAGATTCTTCGAATGTGTTAATGAAAACGAAACGTTTACATGCTCATTAGCCGGATTTGGAAACAGATGAAACATATTTTCAATGGAATGTAAATCTTCTACTCCTGAATTCACATCTAAATTTATATCATCGATATAAACATTGTTTCCACCACTGGAAGTATACACAAATTTGAAACGGAAGTTAGATGTCATATAAGATCCGGGGATGTTCGCTACACCCTGTTTCCATTCACTAGATGAAGAAGGAGTAAATGGAGAACTTGTTATTGAAGCTGTTTCTAATGCTGTTCCAACTAAATTTAATCGTTGAATCCAAGTGGTGTTGCAATTGCTGGTAACATACACTTGCAGTCGATCATTGCTACTGGAATCTTTTTTAGCATAGGCATATTTAAAGCTGATGTTCAGTGAAGTTGCTCCGGTGAGGTTAATAATATTGCTAAACAACTCATCTTTGGTATTCATGGTGTTGTTAAAGTTGTTAAGCATTACCGATGTTGATCCAGTAACAGCTGCTGTGTTTGTCAGTTGCCAAGCATTGATGGTGTCAAAGCTACTTGAAAACCATTCCAATCCATCTAACGAAGGAGTCGCTTCAAAGCTTTCCGAAAAAGGATAAACAGTACCGGTAGTTGGCAAAACAGAAATAAAATTCGATTTTGAAATTTCTGCTGTATCACTTCCATTCACTACTTTTAATGTGACATTGTATTTTCCTGGTGAGGTGTAATATACTAAAGGGCTTGCGAGTGTCGATGAAGAAGGAGTTCCTCCGGGGAATGTCCAAAAGATAGTTGTAAACGAACCATTGTAAGAAGTGTTGGTGAAGGATATAACATCGCCTGCACCCGAACAAACTACTCTTTTGTTACTTGTAAATTCAGCTTTGCATAAAGGTCCAGGGAGTGTATCAACACCGGTTGCAATTAAGTTGGCAGTTTGCCATAAATTATCTCTTCCGGCAATGGGAGAGTTGAGACAGGCTTGCATACGGGCTTTTTGTCCGAACGTAAACATGCGGTTACAATAAGAATAGTCCATTGTGTTTTGAACATTATCAACAGGATTTAAGCACGATGCACCAGATAAATTACAGCTCGTCCAGCCGATTGTTGGTGGTGTGTCTGCTACTAAATCGTCAATGCTGCAATCTTTAAAAGGATCTGCGCAGGGATAATAATAAAAGCCCGGGACATTGTTTCCTCCCCAGATGTGCTGTAGATTCAAATAGTGTCCGCATTCATGGGCAAATGCAACCGAACGTGTATAATTGGATGTTCCGATGGTTCCCACGTAGTCGTGTGCAATAACGATTCCATCCCAAGCCGGTATCGAATCCGCATCAGCAGGCCATACACAGTGTCCCGCTAAACCTGCCGCATTTTGTACAATATAAACGTTCAGATATTTATTCGTTGGCCATTGGATTAATGATTTAACGGAGTGGTCGCCAACGGTTGTGAGTGAGGAAGCAATTCGATTGATTCCACTGGTGCAGTTTCCGCTGGGGTCAAGTTGTGCCAAGCGAAATTCAATGTCGCAATCGGCATGAAGTGGTTTAAAGGCAGCAACGATGGAGCCGGTATCAGCCAATTGTTTTCTGAATGTTTTATTTAAAACATCCAGCCCGTCTTTTATTTGTGCATCGCTGATATTTTCTGCTCCGTAGTTATGTATTACATGGAATACAACGGGGATAATATAAGTAGCGGAACTTGTTCTATTTGCATAGAAGTCGTTCACAAACTTTTGGGTAAATGCCTCTAGTTCAATATCACGTTTAATAACAGCTTCCGCGATTTTAGGGTTTTTCTGAAGTGTAGAAATTCGCAGTTCATCTGCCCCACAATATTTTAACGGTTCTTGTGAAAAAAGATTTAAGATAGATGAAACGGACAAAAGAGAAAGTAGTAGTTTTTTCATGGAATAGCATCTAGATACTACAAACTTAAGGATTAAAATCAGTTGGGAAAAGTATAATTTATAGTTAATGGGATGCTTTAAATTAGATGAATAAAGTCCACGAAAGTTGGGTTTTGAGTTCGAATGGCATGATATTTCAAAAAAAACGCCAAAATATCTTAAAACTTTGGTTATTATTGAATAGTGCGTTATCTTCGTTTCTTAATTACAGCCGTGTCAGATAGTCTAGTTATCATACCAACCTACAACGAAAAGGAAAATGTTGAGCGAATGATTCGCAAAGTATTTTCCTTGTCTGTTCCGTTTCATTTATTAATTGTGGATGATGGTTCCCCGGATGGAACAGCAGATATTGTTAAGCGATTGATGGAAGAGTTTTCTGGTCGTTTATTTATTGAAGAACGGAAAGGCAAATTAGGGTTAGGAACAGCTTATATTCATGGATTTAAGTGGGCATTGCAAAGAAAATACGAATATATATTTGAAATGGATTGCGATTTTTCTCACAATCCCGATGATTTAATCCGCTTGCGTGAGGCCGCTGTTAATGGGGCGGATGTGGCAATCGGTTCCAGATACATTGAGGGTGGAAAAATTGAAAATTGGCCCAAAGGTCGAGTGTTGATGTCTTACTATGCTTCGGTTTACGTTCGCATGGTGTTGTTTGTTTCAATTCGCGATACTACAGCAGGATTCAAATGTTACAGAAGAAAAGTGTTGGAGCGTATTAATTTTGACGATATTAAATTTGTAGGTTATGCCTTTCAAATAGAAATGAAATATACTGCCTATAAATTAGGATTTAAAATTGTGGAAGTGCCGATTACTTTTACAGATAGAGTAGAAGGAGCTTCTAAAATGAGTAAAGGGATTTTCAAAGAAGCATTTTGGGGTGTTTTGCAAATGCGATTTAAAAAAATAAAATAGAGCTCTTTTTAAGGAGCTTTTTTATTAATCAGAAAGATGAAAAGAACAATAATAAAAAATGTCAACATCGTTAATGAAGGGAAAGTCTTTAAGGGCGATGTATTGATTGAAGGAAAGTACATTAAAAAAATTTCGGAGTCGGAAATAAATGATCCTGCAGATGTACTAATAGATGGTACTGATCAGTATTTGTTTCCGGGATGTATAGATGATCAGGTTCATTTTCGTGAGCCGGGTTTAACACATAAAGGTGAAATTTATACAGAGGCAAAAGCAGCTGTTGCAGGTGGTGTAACCTCTTATATGGAAATGCCAAACACGGTTCCGAACGTATTCACGCAGGAGTTACTTGAAGATAAATACAAACGTGCATCAGAGGTTTCGTTGGCGAACTACTCCTTTTTTATGGGCGCTTCTAACGATAACTTAGAAGAAGTGCTAAAAACAAATCCAGAAAATGTTTGTGGTATTAAAGTGTTCATGGGCTCTTCTACTGGAAATATGTTGGTAGATAAACGTGAAACATTGGAAGGTTTATTTTCCAAATGCAAGATGTTGATTGCAACGCATTGTGAAGATGAGGCAACAATCAGACATAATATGCAGGTATACAAAGATAAATATGGAGAAGATGTTCCTGTGGAGGCACATCCGGTCATTCGAAGTGAGGAGGCCTGCTACAAATCGTCTTCTTTGGCAGTTGAGTTAGCAAAGAAGTACAATTCAAGATTGCATATTTTGCACATTTCCACAGCAAAGGAATTGGAATTGTTTGAAAATAAAACATCACTAAAACAAAAAAGAATTACAGCAGAGGCCTGCATTCATCACCTTTGGTTTTCGGATGAAGATTATAAAACAAAAGGAAATTATATCAAGTGGAATCCGGCTGTGAAAAAAGCAAGCGACAGAGATGCAATCCTAAGAGCAGTATTAGAGAATAAAATTGATGTGATTGCAACTGACCATGCTCCTCATACAATTGAAGAGAAGGAACAAAAATATTTTAAAGCACCATCAGGTGGTCCGCTTGTTCAGCACGCTTTGGTTGCAATGATTGAAATGCACAAACAAGGAAAAATAACATTGGAACGTATTGCGGAGAAAATGGCACATGCTGTAGCAGATTGTTTTCAAATTGAGAAGCGTGGATATATTCGTGAAGGTTATTTTGCTGACTTAGTTTTGGTAGATTTAAATGGTAGTGAAACAGTTGACAAGTCGAATATTCTTTACAAGTGCGGTTGGTCGCCTTTTGAAGGGGTTACTTTTCACTCAAAAGTTAAATACACATTTGTCAGCGGCCACTTGGTTTATGAAAATGGATATTTTAATGAAGAAACAAAAGGTGAGCGTTTAACATTCACAAGATAACATCGTTGTATGGCAATACTCTATACCTTCCTTCGCCCTTTTGTATATGTTAGTTTGAATGTTTATTATCGGATAGATATTAAAGGCTTACAAAACATTCCCCTGAATGAACCTTTTGTTCTTGCTCCGAATCATTCAAATGGTTTTGTTGATCCGGTATTGTTGCCAGTGTACTTGCGTCCGAAAGTTCGTTTTTTTGCAAGAGGAGATGTTTTTAAAGGCAAAGTTGCGAAATGGGTTTTGAATCAAATGAATGCAAGTCCGATGTACCGCATGCAAGAAGGGTATGCCGAAATTAAAAAGAATGACAAATCATTTGAAGAATGTCGAAGATTGCTTACCTCAAATAAACCATTGTTGATTTTTCCTGAAGGGTTATGTGTTCAACAGCGCAGAGTTCAACCTTTAAAAAAAGGATTGTCGCGCATTGTTTTTCAAACATTAGAATCCATCGACTATTCCAAAGATATTCTGGTTATTCCGGTTGGACTTAATTTCCAGGAAGCACCTCGTTTTAGAAGTAAAGTTTTTGTTGATGTAGGGAAACCGATTTCAATTAAATCATTCGAGGAAAAATATAAAGTAGATAAAGTTCGAGCAATTAATGAGTTTACAAAGTTGCTGGAAGAAAAGATGAAGGAAAATGCCCATCACATCAATGCAATTGAAAATGATGGATTGGTTGCCGAAATGGAGGAAGTGTATACGCATCAATTGCTGAAAGACAAAAAACTCGACTCTTCAAAGTTGGAGAACCACCCGATTGCAAGCAGTGAAATTATTGATATGGTAAATGTGTTGGATGTAAAGAAACCGGAAGTGCTGGTGCATTTGAAGGGATTGTTGCACTCGTACACCAGATTGTTGAAGGCAAACAATCTTCGTGATCATTTGCTAAGAGAGGAGAGTATCAATAAAATGAATTTCGGAACATTTCTATTGGAGTATTTTATCATTTATCTTGGAATGCCTTTTTATTTTATTGGTTTGTTATTGAATTATCCGCCCTATTATTTGGCGAAAAAATTAGCCGATAGTAAAGTTAAGAAAAATGAATTTTATGCTTCGTTCAGAGCCAATCTTTCTCTGATTTTTTGGACGATTTATTTTATCATTCAATTGTTGATTGTTGCGCTTGTTTATAGAGATTGGTTGCTTCTGGGTCTTTTTGCTTCAACCGTAATTTTGAGCGGAATTTTTACAATCAAATTTTATCCGGTAATGAAAAAAATATTCGGGCGTTGGCGACTGTTGCGCATGGTGCGTAAGGATAAAAAAACAGTAGAATCAATGGTGAATATGCGTGCGGATGTGATGAAGGCATTGGCCGATGCGAAACAATTGTATCTTTCTTTAACAACTAAATAGCGTTTCATGAAATTTGGAAGTGTTGAGTCGATCATTGGAATAGATTTTACTTTACCGAAAGACCACGCAGATACCAAGCAGGTTTTGGGTGGTAAGGAATTTAAGAAATTTGAAATAGCTGTCGGTTGTGCGAAATGGAATAAAACGGACTTAAAGAATTTTTATCCGAAAGGAACGAAAGACGAGTTGGCCTATTATTCAACACAGTTTAATAGTATTGAGTTGAATGCTACATTTTATCAAGCTTATGGCAAAGAACAGTTTGTAAAGTGGAAAGAAAAAACACCTAAAGGATTCAAGTTTTTTCCTAAAATTCCTCAAACTGTCAGCCACCTGAAACGATTAAATGAAATGAAAAATTTGACGGATGAGTTTTGTTTGTCCGTTACTGGGTTGGAAGAAAAGTTAGGAATGATTTTTTTACAAATGCATGATAATTTTAAACCAAAGGATTTCGATCGTTTGGAGAAATTTGTAAAGGAGTTTCCAAAAAAACACTCCATTGGCTGTTGAATTAAGAAATGCAGAATGGTTTAATGTAAAATCGGATTTTGAGAAGGTGTCAGAATTATTTAAAAAGTATCAGGTAACCAATGTAATTGTTGATACAGCCGGAAGAAGAGATATTATTCACATGCGACTAACTACACCTGTTGCATTTATTAGATATGTTGGTGATAATCATGGTTGTGATTACTCGCGTTTAGATCCTTGGGTGGAGCGAATAGCAAAATGGAAAAAAGAAGGTTTAAAGGAATTGTATTTTTTTCTACACCAAAACCATGAATTAGAATCCCCGCTTTTATCTGCCTACTTTATCGAAAAATTGAATAAGAAATTAGGACTAAAATTACATATTCCTGAAAAGCCTGTTGCAATTAAAAAATCGGATAAGAATCAAAGCAGCTTGTTCTAACTGCCATAAGGGGAGAACAGAAAATCGATTTGAGTGTCAATATCGTAAAGCATAACAAAGCTTTTGCTTTCCTTTATACAAAATGGTTCAATCAAACGAATAATATTTTTGTACCCTTCTACTGTTAAATCACAAAAGAAGGTTTGATTATCCATCGTTATAATTCCTTCATCCGTTTCGGAAAGGTGCAATACTAATTTGCAATTCATGTGTTCAATAAAGTCAAGTGTCAATAAGTCTAAGGACTTATTTTGATTCACAAGGTTGTTTTGAACGGCATCTCTGAATTGGATTGCTTCGGATTTGTCGAAATGAAAGAGGCGAATCACTTGATCTCCATACTCATTAACTTCATCAAGGAATTCTAGTTTCATAATTTATTTTTTACAATATTTTTTTGATTCTTCAATCGAATATTTCTTTTCCAAATCTACATCATTCATCCCTTTTTTATTTCCCCAGGAGAATAGCCATTCAAAAAAGGGAAGCATTTTGTTTGTTTTAATTTGCTCAAGAAAATAAACTTCATGTTCTTTTTCTTTTATTCCCATTTCGTAAAGCACTTGATCATGTTCTTTAATTCCGATGGAATGAAACATATGCATCATTCTGAAATACTCGCAAACATTACCGCTTTCCAGTCGACCCGCAAAATAAAAGGGCATAAACCAGCCAATTACATAACAGCTTCCAGAGATAATTTTCCCGATAACATGAAATCGGAATTCGTAAAATCTTGAAACAGGGATTGCATACTGTTCCATAATTTTCAGAACTTCTTCTCGGTGATTCCATTCATCCAGTTCAATCTGACGGATTGCTTTTTTCTCTTCTGCATTTTTTACTGCACCAGCATGGCCTTGATAGGCGAAAGCTGCAGCTTTTTCAGCTGAGTATGCTTTTTTCAATAAATCAATCAGTTCAGGATGCTGAATTTTCATGTTTTTATTTTTTAAGCTCCATCATCTCATAAATCACTTCCGATTTATTTACGCCATCGTATTGAATGATGATGTTTGTATTCCTTTTTTCAATGGTATTTGTGTCGATAAACTTTCGATAATCAAAATGTACTGGAAGAATAATATATCTGTATTTGTGATGATTTAAGTTGTTATCTGAAATGAGTTTACTTTTTTCACTCCTTTCTATTTCATCGATATAAAGAGTCTGTGGTTTTACCTTGTGGTGCAAGTAGTAATCAATCGTGATTAACTCTTTTAAGATTAGATCATCAGGATGAGCAATAGCAACGAATTCATGAAGGATATCATAAATGTCATTTAAAGAGAACTTGTGAAAATCTCTTTTTGTTTCAAAATGCAGTCCCAAACCTAATAAAAAGTCAAAAATTGAGGACTTTTCGGTTATGTACTTTAATGTATTCGGGGCTCTTTTTTTATTCCAATACACTTCTAAAGCATGCTCTACTACTGTTATTTTATGCAGTTGTTCCTTACTGAGATAATTGCTCTCAATGATTTGATAAGGTGGATTCGGGTCGAATTGAAAACCATGTTGTTCGTATTTATTTCGGAGAGGCGTTCCTTTTAAAAACTTTAGGAATCCTAATTGCAATTCGGGGGCATATAATTTAAATACTTCCTCAAAACTGTATTTAATGTCTTCCCAATAATCCAACGCTAAGCCAACAATTAAATCAAGATGCATCTCGATTTTATGATCTAATTGTTGGATGATACTTTTCGTTTTTTCAAAATTTTGTTTTCTGCTTACTTCCAGATTCGCTTTTTGATTAACTGTTTGTATCCCAATTTCGAAACGGAAGAGACCTTTTGGAACATGTTCATCAATGAATTTAATAATTTCAGGATGCACAATGTCGGCAGTAATCTCAAATTGGAAAACATTGCCTGGTTGGTGATGTTCCAAAATAAATTTGAAAATATCAATTGTAAAATCTTTTTTGATATTGAACGTACGATCTAAAAATTTAATCGTTCTGCCATGTTGCATTAAATACAATAAGTTAGATTTGATGTTATCATTAGGCAGATAACGTACTTTATTATCCAAACTGGCTAAACAAAATTCACATTTATACGGGCAGCCTCGCGATGTTTCGATATAACAAACTTTGTTATATAATTCTTCCGGATTGTCGTTAATATAGGGATTGATAGTAGCAAAATGTTTAAGGTCAAACATCGGAGGAGCAGGATTTTCTGTTGCTTTTCCTTCTTTTTTCCATACCAATCCCGGAACCGTTTCGATAGCAGGAAAGTGAGAAAGGAATTCTGTGAAAGGGATTTCTCCTTCTCCTACAATGATATAGTCAATTTCAGGAAGTGAAATGATGTTTTCATACTCGTAGCTAACTTCTGGGCCGCCCAAGAGTATTTTGCAGTTTGGGTGAAGTTGTTTAATTTTTTTTGCAACATCAAGTGTTGGAGTGATGTTCCAGATGTAGCAACTGAATGCAACAACATCATATTTGCTACAATATGTTGCAATTTCGTCTTTGTCTTCTTTAATGGTAAACTCTTTCCAGTCTAATCCCTTGTTCTCCTTATTCAATTCGTATAACAAACGAATTGCCAGGTTCATGTGGATGTATTTTGCGTTGAGTGTTGTGAGTAGTACTTCCATTCTATCTACAAATGTAAGGTATTCTTTTCTGGATTAATATTTTATGAGTAATTTAACATCTTTAATATTTATATGAAAAGACAATTGAAAATATCTTTTATCTTCCTTCTTATTGTGTCTTCCTTCTCTGTTTTTTCTCAAACAGAACGGCCTCTTGTTCATTTTAATGATTTGGTTTTTAAGAACGATTCTGAAAAAAATGCTTTTACTCAATTTGATAATTCCGGGGACAAAGCAGCCTCTTTTGACCTATTGTTTGCTTCGTATGATGATTTACAAAATGGAGATAAAGTAGCAGCTTTAAATAAGGTTGAAGCTTGTGTTGCAAGTCTTAAAAAAATTATATCAGATAAGTCGGAGGCAAAAAAAGTGAAGATTATTTATGAATATGTGCACAAAGAATTTCTCAAGGTTTATAAATTAAAAAATAGTTTTATAGATATATTCGAAACCGGAGAGTATAACTGTGTTTCTGCTTCTGCCTTGTATGCTATTGTTTTTTCAAAGTTGGATATTCCTTATCAGATAAAGGAAACACCCACACATGTTTACTTAATCGCGTATCCGAATTCCAGCAAAGTTTTGATTGAAACCACCTCTCCTGCAAAGGGCTATTATCAGTTTAGCAATAGTTTTATTACTAAATATGTAACCAATCTTTATAATTCAAAAATCATCACCAAGGAAGAGTTTGAAACAGTTTCTGTCAATGATTTATTTAACAAATATTATTTTACTTCTGATAATATTTCGATACATGATTTGGCAGGTTTGCAGTATAGTAACTTTGCAATTTATTTTATGGACGACAATGATCTTCAAAAAGCAAAGGAGCATATTAAAAAAGCCTACTTTCTATTTAGAAGTGATCGACATCGTTATCTTTTAAAAGCAACATTATTGGCTTTAATAGACAAGAATGGGTACGAAAAATTTGACAATGTTTTAAATCTGGCAATGTTGTGCCGTTTTAACAATTTAAAAGATAAAGAGTTGAGTAATGATGTGATTGGTTATCAATTTGAAGAATTGTTGAATACACAATTGATAAAGAATTCTGATTATGATCTATTTGATAAGTCGTATGAGAAAATCAGTTCAGAAATACAAGATTCTTCATTAAAAGGGGATATTACTTATGGTTATCATTATGAGTTAGCGCGGTTAGGGTATTTAAGTTCTAAAAATCAAGAATATCTTCTTAAGCATTTGTCTGCAGCATATGCATATAATCCATTAAATGCAAACTTGAGAGCGCTTATCATCGGTGCGTACGAACGCGCAGTTCAAAATTTTAATGATTCTAAAAGTATTATGGATGGATCTGAAATTTATGTCAAAACATTTGACTTCTTTGAAGAAAATGAATTTTATATATCCGTAAAACTAAATTGCATCCTTGATTTGGCATATCGCAGTTATTATTATAGTGATATGGTGAAAGGTGATGCTTATATCAAGGAATTTGAAACGTTAATTAAAAAGAAGGAAGGCGTTACGGCTACTGCCAATTTTGTTGAAAAAGCTTATTCTCAGGGTGCAACAGAATACTACAAGCGAGGGAATTATGGTAAGTCGAAGCAATTGTTAAAATCAGGATTAATTTATGCTCCCAATAGTTTTGGTCTACAACAACGTTTAAAGCAGTTCGATTAATAATTATTCGCGGCTACTGTAATGGTTTTTGTTTTGAGGAGGGTGTTTCCCATAGAAGTTTTTCGATACGCTCCTATTTTTATGTTTTCCAGAACAAATCCTCCTAAGTTGACTTTATATTCCAGAATAAAATCATTTTTTGTTCTGTCAAGTGGATAGACACGAACAGGGTAGTTGTCGGAATCTTTATCCGCCATCACATATACTTCATCATCCGGCTGAGGATTTTCAAGAGAGATGTAGTATTGCAGCTTGTTTTCTAAGAGTAAACGGTTGCGTTCAATGACATTGATTTTAAAATCAGTATTTAATTTTTCTCCGCTTTCTGTCCACTCTTCCGTTCCTATTGTTTGAGTTCCGTTGTGATAAACGGTTGTCATTTTTGGCTTCCCATTGTTATAAAAATATTCTTGTTTTCCTTCCATCTCTCCCTCTTTATAATTCAATTTTTTTAATACTCGGCCTGTTCGATACGTATAAGTAATGGATGGACCATCTAATTCGTCATCTTTGAAATTGATTTCTTCATATACTTTGCCTTGTTCATTAAATTTTTTCCAGGTACCTTCTTTTTTGAAATCTTTTAGAATTTGGATGTATTTCAGATTTCCATTCTCATGATAAAAAAAAGAAGTATCCGTCAGCGTATCATTTTTATAACGTTGTTTGATGCTGAGTGTTCCGTTTCTGAAGTATTCCTTTAGTTCTCCAATTCGTTTTCCGTCTTTGTATTCAACAACTTGTTTCACAATTTTTGAATTTGGAAAATAGACGGTTTTAATACCATCCTTCCCATCAAATTCGTTTGAGCAGGCAGTAAGAAAGACGAATGTTACAAAGTAAAGAAAGCAAGGCTTTAAAAACATATGATTAATTTATAACCCATTTATAATGGGTGTTTACTTCTCAATATAAATTCAATTTGGACAAATTTAGTTTATTAATCGCTTTTGACGATTAGCCGTTTAATAAATAAATCAACCGTTTGAAGATTTAAGATATGCATTGGATATGTATAAAAATGGTATCCTATGTTATTGATTATTAGTTGTTTGTGGCTTTATTCTGCCTTTAGGAGGTATAAAGTATTCAAATAATTGGAGTTTATTTCTATTAGTAAATGGATTAGTTTTGATCTAAGTTATTATAAAATGGTATTTAAATCTTGTATTATGAAAAAAAGTTTAGCTATTGCAATTGTTTTTACACTATTCGTTTCAACTGGTTTTTCACAAGTTTCACTAACTCATGGGATGAAAGTAAAATGGTTATCTGGATTAACTTATGGCGTTTCAGGCTATGCTTATGGCGCAGATTCTATCGCTCTGTATGAGATGGTTTTAGATACAGGACTATATAGTATTACCATAAGCACTGCAGGTCCCGCCACAGGAGTTTATACAAACAACGATTTTTATTTTATTCTTACTTTGCCGGCTTTAGGTGATTATACTTTAACGCAACACATCAATACTGAAGGGATAATTGGTGGTCTATATGGTAGTACTTATACTATAGATTCTGATAGTATTCCTTTGACTCCATCGGATTGTCATGCTTCTTTTTTCATTGCACCCGATACGGGAAATGTAAATGATTGGATTTTGTATGATTTTTCTACGAGCTCAGGAGCGTTGACCTACTTGTGGGATTTTGGTGATGGAACTACTTCTACACTTGCAAGCCCCACACATACTTATAGTGCGCTTGGGAATTATATGATTTGTCTTACTATCTCTGATGGGACGTGCACAGATACGTATTGTGACTCTGCATTTCTGGACATTAATCAACCAGGAAGTGGTGTTTTGAGTATTAGAACGATGCAGGTTATTGCTGGAATTGATGATGGTCAAGCAAAATTGAGTTTTGATGTTTTTCCTAATCCAGCAGAAGATGAATTGATAATATCTTGGTCAAATGAAGTTAATGGCAATAATCTAAACATCTCTATTTTCGATTTAATGGGACGTGAATTAAAAAACACAAATGAATCTCCTTCTTCCGCATGGAATAAAATCAATATAGGGCAATTACCCTCAGGGATATATTTGCTTAAAGTTTCCGATGGTAAAATCGCGGGAACAAAACGTTTTATAAAAAAATAAATGAAAAGAGTGTTGAGGAATTTTTCCTCAACACTCTTTTTTAATTTAATCTTTTACTCTATTAAATTTTAGCGCCTTCAGCATCCAATCAGGAAGTGGTTTTGAAGCATCCCGTTTACGCAAATCGAGGTACCATCCTAATTTTTTCATGATTGGGATTTTTTTCGTTTCTACAAATTCAATCAAAGCTCCGTCCGGATCTTCGATATAACTGAAGTGACCTGCGGCTTCCCCCATATCAAATTTTTCTCCACTATCAATCGTGTAAGGATGTCCTTTTGTTGCGCACAATTCTTTCATCGCTTTTTGGTTTCCGATATCAAAGCATAAATGAATAAAGCCTTGATCTCCCCAGAAACGATTTTCGAATATTTTTTTCGGTGTGCGCTCCAAGGTTTTTATCAATTCAATTTCGCTGGCGCCTAATAATTTTGAAAAAGCTCCAGAGCGGGGTTTGCTATGCTTCAATAATACACGGTGAACTTTATGTGTTCCGCTTGGTAGGTTTTTTAAATCATCAAAATTTCCTTGCTTGTCGTACACGACTGTATCATAACCTAGGATATCCGCATAAAATTTTTTAGATTTTTCAATGTCACTTACACCTACCATCATTCCGGATGGACCACCGGTGAGTTGTAAGCCTTTCCCAAACCATGAATCACTTTTTACAACTTGAAAAAGGTTGTTCCATGGATCGCGTAAATAAAACGTATCATTTCCAATAGGATCTTTTACAACATCGGATACAAGGTTTACATTTTTAGATTTTAAGAATTCGTATGAGCCTTTAACATCGCTGGTTTTCATGCGTGCACAATAAAAGCCTAAATCGCCAAGTTGCAATTCGAAGGAGCAAGGTTCTGGTTTGCGACTGGTATATTGCCAGATTTCAAATCCCCCACCACCCTTTAGGTTGATTGCCAATATGGCGTGGCGCATATGCGGTTTGCCACCTGTATAAGGAAGCATTAAGTTCGCTTCGGCAGCTTCTTCAAAAATAGGTATGTCCATTCCGAAATGTTTGGCATACCAATTAAATGCTTCGTGTACATTTGGAATTCCAACACCTACTTGTTGAATTCCTGCTATCGTTGGGACCCCTCCCGACCTCCCCACAGGGGAGGCGTTATTACTTTTTGTCATACTATTTTTTTTGTCCTGTCCCCTCTCCTTTGGGAGAGGGGATTAAGGGGTGAGGTATTATTCGGGTTTCTGTTTTCTAATGAGTTTGGTAAATAAATTCGGAAAAAAGCGTTTTACCCAGATTGCTCTGAGTTCTTTCCCTCCGATAAAAATTTCTGTTGAATTATTTTTAATTCCTCTAAGTACTTGTTCCGCGCAAGCTTCAGCACTTAATCCCTGCGCTTGACTCGGATCCATTTTATTATGTTTTCCACCATTGCCGGTGATGGCATTTACTGATATGTCGGTTTTTATTTTGCCGGGACAAACAAGTAAAACATTCACATGGTCGTTAAATATTTCCATGCGCAAGGCTTCAAAAAATCCATGTAATGCATGTTTGGAAGCGGAGTAGGCTGAACGGAAAAAGAACCCGAATTTGCCTGCAATGCTGCTCATGACAACGATGTGACCGCTTTGCTGTTTAATCATAAACGGTAATACACTCTTTGTGAGAGCAATAGTTCCGAAAAAATTGATTTCCATAATTTTTCGATCGATTTCCATTGGCGTTTCTAAAGTAAGTGAACGCTGACTTATTCCACCGTTATTGATAAGAATATCAATGCGGCCGAATTTATTGATGACCGTTTGTGTGAGTTCATTTGTTTTTGAGGTGTTGGATAAATCCAATGGCAGGATAAGCACATCCGATTCAGGAAGATTCAAAGAGCGTTTTACGCGTTCTAATTCTTCGGTTCTTCGGGCAGAAAGGATGATTTTTGCGCCTTCAGCAGCAAATGCTTTGGCCAGCGCTTCTCCAATGCCGGAGGAGGCTCCTGTTATCCAAACGACCTTATTTTTGGTAGCACTCATTCTTTACAAAAATAGCTTAATTTTTGTATTAATTTTGCGTAAATTTAAACAATAATCGAGGAGACGGATACGGCACGAAATCTGCTAAATCGTCTTATTTAAAAAGGTAAATGAAAAAAATCATCACGCTGTTTTGTATTGTGTTTTTATCGGCATGTACTTCCATTGAAGACAGAGTTGATATTCCGGATACCGTGCTTTCGCAGCAAAAAATGTCAGAAGTACTTGTGGATGTTCATTTGTTGGAAGCGTCACTCAATGTGAATGCTTATAGCAAGGGGCAAGTTATTATGAATAATATTCAACCGGATTCGGATATTTTAAAAAAGAATGCAATAACGAAGGAGCAATACGATAGTAGTTTTAATTTCTATGCTCAAAACCCGATATTACTTGCAGAAGTCTATCAATTGGTGTTGAATAATTTGAGTAAAATGCAAGCAGAAGTAATGACCGGAAAATAATAAGGTCGCTTTAAAATTCAATTTTCTCAATCGGTAAGCCAATTAATCGTGCTATGTGATTTGCTTCATCTACACTCTCGCGATCTCCTTTTTCGTAATACCAGATAATGTGTAATTTTTTTTCTTTTTCAATTACTGATTTACAATTTTCAAAAAAGATAATGAGTAATTTATTGAAGATAGAATTGCAATATTCTATTTTGAGTTCAATAGTGGTGATGTCTTTTGGTCGAGCAAGGTATTTGTCCAACCAGGCATTTAAAGGTTTAAATAGCTGATAAATATCGTTTGAGTAAGCTCTTCCGGAAATTTTTAAAACACCGGTAGAAGCATTGAAATCAATCTCAGGAGTTTCCTTGGTTTTCTCAATAAATAAAGCATCCATTCGTAATAATGATTAGAGTAGTTATCTAATCATAAAAGTACGAAAAATATTATGCTTTTTTTAAAGTAAATGAAAAAACAGTGCCAGCCCCTTCAGTACTCATTACATTAATGGTTTGGTTGTGGGCTTCGATGATGTGTTTAACGATGGCCAATCCTAATCCGGTGCCACCTTGGTCGCGGGAGCGACTTTTATCAACTCTATAAAAACGCTCAAATAGGCGAGGCAAATGTTCTTTTTCAATTCCGATTCCATTGTCGGCTATTTCCACCATCACATTGTCTCCGGTATCATAGAAACGAATTTTTGTTTCACCGTATTCTTTGCCATATTTAACGGAGTTCACAATTAAATTCACCAGTACTTGACGAATTCTGAATCGGTCGGCATAAACAAATATGGATTTAGAGTCTTCCGGAAGTGTAAGGATAATTCCTTTCGCAGTGGCTTTCATTTCTTGTGCTTCTGCAACATCTTTTGCAAGCGCAAGGATGTCAAAACGTTCCGGCTCAATCTGTAATTCTCCTGTTTCAAGTTGTGAAATGGCTTCTAAGTCATCTACAATAGTAATCATTCGGTCGATGCTTTTTTCAGCTCGTTCCAGGTAGTTTCTGTTGATGGAGGGGTCTTCCAAGCCGCCATCCAATAAGGTGAGTACATATCCCTGAATATTGAAAATGGGTGTTTTAAGTTCGTGTGAAACATTGCCCAAAAATTCCTTTCTATAAACCTCTAGTTTTTTCAGTCGCTCAATCTCATCTTTTCGATCGTCCGCCCACGCTTTTATTTCCAAATCCAGATTGTGAATTTCGTTGTTGGTGTAGTTAGGATTCGGTGACGGGTTATCACTATTCGCTCGATAGTTTTTTACTGTATTTAATAAGCGGTTGATTTTCTTTAAGATAAATGCATTTGCAAATAAAAGGAACAAGAACGTAGAAGAAAGGGCTCCAATTAAACCACCTATCGCACCAATTTCTTTTATGCCGTAATCACTGGGAAGACAGATATACATTAGGAAATAAATTAGCCCAGATATAAGAATGGCCGCAATTAGTAGTGCAATTTTGGGTGAAATTGATTTCATTTAAAAGTATTGAATCTAAAACAAATTTAATGAATTAAACACATGAAATTTTTATAATCCTCGTAAATCAGTTTAATCTTTGTCAGCTGTGTTCAATCTAAAATTCAAACTTGTAACCAATTCCTTTTACAGTCTTAATGAAATCTTCGCCTAGTTTTTCGCGTAATTTACGGATGTGAACATCAATTGTTCGGTCGCCAACCACTACATCTCCGCCCCAAACTTTGTCTAAAATAACATCTCTTGTAAATACTTTTCCTGGTTTAGATGCGAGTAACGCTAATAATTCAAATTCTTTTTTAGGAAGGTTAATTTCTTTGCCGTCTTGGATAATTAAATAACGTTCTCTGTCAATTTTAATTCCTCCCATATCCACTTTGTCAGTGGATTTACTGCTGTCAGAACTTGCTCCTCTTCTTAGCAAAGCTTTTATTCTGCTAATCAATACTCTTGGCTTGATCGGCTTGTTGATGTAGTCATCAGCGCCTACGTCAAATCCGGCAATTTGCGAATAATCTTCGCTTCTGGCCGTTAAAAAAGCAATCATTACATCTTTCAATCCCGGAATTTCGCGGATTTCACGACACGTTTCAATGCCATCCATGTCAGGCATCATCACATCCAATATAATTAAATGAGGATTTTCTTTTTTTGCAACAGCTACGGCTTCTTTACCATTGTTGGCTGTAAATACGTTGTATCCCTCTTTCTTAAGATTGTAGCTTAAGAATTCCAAAATATCCGGTTCATCGTCTACCAACAGTATTTTGTATTCGTTATTATTCATAGTACTTGTTTTTAAATTCAGTGTAAAGTTCTTGTTTCGTTGTAATAGCAGTGTTAAATCAAGATTAATATAATATTAACAAACGCGTGTATCTACTTATTTTACTTAACACTAGTTTAATTTTTGATTAACCCTATCTTGACTTTCACTCGGTTACTTTGTAGGCGAATTAAATGAATTTAAAATGAAATTGAAATTTTTTATTACGCTTGTTATCCTTGTTATTACAAAGGTAACGTTTTCTCAAAACTCCAGCATAAAAGGGAAGGTAATTGATGAAAAGACAGGAGAAACCTTACCAGGAGCAGTTGTTGTTTTAAAAGGGACAACAACAGGTGGGAATACCGATTTAGATGGTGCTTTTAGCATCAATAACCTTGCACCGGGCAGTTATTCCATTGAATGTAAATTGATTTCCTATAATACCAAGATATTAACCGATATTCAAGTAAAAGCCGGTGAGCCAACAATTATTTCTATTTCTATGGGATCGGCATCTACAGATTTGGGCGTGATAGAAGTTACTGCAACTGTTAGTAAGGAAACAAATACCAATTTATTAAATCTTCAAAAAAACAATGCGAGTTTATCCGATGGTATTTCATCAGAAAGTATAAAACGCTCACCGGACAAAAGTACGAGTGATGTTATTAAACGTGTCAGTGGTGCAAGTATTCAGGATAATAAGTTTGTAATTATTCGTGGTTTAAGTGATCGATATAACACAGCAATGGTAAATGGATTGCCTTTGCCTTCAACTGAGCCAGACAGAAAAGCTTTCTCATTTGACATCTTTCCTTCCAATATGTTGGATAATATGATTATCTATAAAACGGCAAGTCCTGATTTACCAGGAGATTTTGCAGGTGGTGTTATTCAGATTAATACAAAAGATATTCCGGAAGATAATTTTATCAGTATCTCTGCTGGTGCAGGATACAATACACAGTCTACTTTTAAAGAATATAAAACGTATGATGGTGGAAAAAGAGATTGGTTGGGCATGGATGATGGCAAACGAGCGATGCCAGAAGGCTTACCATCTACGGATGAATACATTCTTCAATTGTCTACAATAAGTACACGTTTCGAGGCGAGCAAAATGTTTGAAAATGATTGGGCTATTAAAACAAAAAACTCATCACCACTTGCACAAAGCTACCAATTGGCGTTTGGTTATAATGATTCACTTTTTAAAAATGATTTTGGTGTTGTAGGTGCGATTACTTACAACAATAGCAGAAAGCTCCAAACCATCCATCGTCAAGATTTTAATCCGGATTTATCACAATTGTTTAAATATGATGATAGTGTATACAAGGAGAATATTTTATGGGGTGCAATGTTGAATTTTGCTTATAAGATTGGGAATAATCATAAAATCGCTTTTAAGAACATGTATAGCACCAATTCCGAAGATGCTGTGATTGATTGTATAGGAGTGAATTATGAAAATGATTAATTGAATTATGCTACTTTGATGCAGTATACAAGTAATACATTGTTATCAAATCAATTGTGCGGTGATCATTTAATATCGAAAATGAAACTGAAATTAAAATGGGGTGTTGCATACAATAATACAAAGCGTATCGTTCCTGATTTGAGACGAATGTTCTATTATAAAAATTTAACTCCTGCTGGTTCAGAATCCGATAGCGTTTTCACTGCTTATGTGCCTTTTGGTGTTGTTTCAAATAGTTATGCAGGAAAATTCTATTCGAAATTAGATGAAAATCTGAGAGCAGCTTATTTAGATTTAGCTATTCCTTTCGAATTGTTTAAGCAAAAACAAACATTAAAAATTGGTGGAACAGCACAATATAAAAATCGTTCATTTGACGCACGGGTATTTGGTTATGCAGTGAATAATGTATCTACTTTTGATTGGAATTTATTAACGTTGCCACAAGATTCTATTTTTGCTGAAGCAAATATTGGCCCGAATGGGTTTAAAGTGGGTGAGTTGAAAAATCCTTCAAATTCTTATTCGGCAAGTTCCAATTTAACTTCAGGTTATATTTTGTTGGATGATAATTTTGGAAAAAAAATCAGATTGGTTTGGGGAGCGAGAGTAGAAAATTATCGTCAGGTTCTTAATTCAATGTCTTATGGAGGTTCTCCGATTGTTATAGATACAGCCTATTTTGATGTATTACCATCCTTTAATTTTACCTATGCGTTAACTGAAAAAATTAATATCCGTGCAGCAGGATCTCGTACCGTTGCTCGCCCTGAATTTAGAGAGTTGGCTCCGTTTACATTTTACGATTTTAATACCTCCGCTGCTGTTGTTGGAAATCCTGCATTGGTAAGAACAAATATTACCAATGCCGATGTTCGATTTGAATGGTATCCAGGTTCAGGCCAACTGTTTTCAGCAACTGGATTCTATAAGCAATTTCAAAATCCAATTGAACAAATTATTGATTTATCTGCAGGAGCAGGTAGTCGAATTTACACCTATCAAAATGTAATTGGAGCAACAAATTATGGTTTTGAAGCGGAAGTTCGATTTAAATTAAACTTATTGGATACATTGTTTCATACAAAACAGTTCGATCATTTTACATTGTTTACCAATTATACATTTATTAAATCAGAAGTAGATTTGTCAAATGTTGCAACTGCTGTTACCGAAGAAGAAAAGCACAGACCAATGCAAGGGCAGTCGCCTTATATTATCAATGCTGGAATACAATATTTAAATAACGATATCGGTTTAGGCGTAAGTTTGTTGTATAATAAGATAGGAAGAAGAATCTTTTTAGTCGGTTCAAACGGGTATAGAAATATTTATGAAACACCAAGAGATTTATTTGATATTCAAATTACAAAAAGGTTCTTAAAAAATGGTGAAGTGAAATTTAACATCAATGATATTTTTAACCAGGAATCAGTTTTTTATCAAGATCAGAATGAATCTAAAAAATATGAAGAAGATAAAGACACGAAAATTACCGGTATAAGATACGGTGCAAATTATTCTTTATCCATTTCCTACAAATTCTAAATTTAATTTCTTTAAAAAGTCATCTCCGTTCAAAGAGATGACTTTTTTTGGCAATGTAAATTTCACCCCCTCGTAACCTTGTGTTAAAATAAGGTTGACTTATTCATAAAGCGGAGATAACAATCACGCAAGATAGCGCATCTACTTTTACATCGTTTTAGTACTACTCTTATTGTTATTAAAACGGGTAATGCCGCTTCCCTCAAACACGGTAACAAAATAAAAATATTATAAAATGAAAAAAATTTTACTAATGAGCGCCATGTTGCTGGGTGGAATATTCAGTGCAAATGCTCAAATTACAGTTTCAGGTGATATTACCACAAATACCACTTGGACAAAAAACAACATTTATATGTTGACGGGTGGATTTGTTTATGTTACAAGTAATGCAACATTAACAATTGAAGCAGGAACATTAATTAAAGGAAATGCATCTACGTTGATTATCACTCGTGGTGCAAAAATTATGACTAATGGAACTCAAACAGAACCAATTGTTTTTACATCTTATCAACCAGCAGGATCAAGAGCTCCAGGTGATTGGGGTGGAATTATTCTTTGTGGTAAAGCACCAATCAACGATCCGGCAGGTTCTCGCCTTGCAGAAGGTGGAATTGATCCTGTAAAAGGATTGTATGGTGGAACAGACCCGAACGACAATTCAGGTATTCTTAATTATGTTCGCATTGAGTATGCGGGTATAGCCTATTTACCAAATAACGAAACAAATGGTTTAACCATGGGTGGAGTTGGTATGGGAACTACAATTGATTACGTTCAAGTAATTCATGGTGGTGATGATGCTTTTGAATGGTTTGGTGGAACTGTAAACTGTAAACATTTGGTTTCATCAAGAGGCGTTGATGATCATTTTGATACAGATTACGGATTTAGCGGAAAAATTCAATTCGCAGTTGCATTAGCTGATTCTGCTGTTGCAGATATCTCTGGATCAAATGGTTTTGAGTCAGATAATGATGCTGGTGGAAGTACAAATGCTCCATTAACACATCCGATTTTCACAAATGTTTCTTTTTTCGGACCTAAAAAAACTGCAACTACAACTATTAATGGTAACCATAAACGTGGTGCTCATTTAAGAAGAAGTACTGCTTTATGTGTTTACAATTCATTCTTTGCAGGTTTTCCTACAGGATTAAAATTAGAATCTGATAACTCTGCAAATAATGCAAAATTTAATTCATTACAATATAAAAACAATATCATTGCAGGTTGTCCGCAAGTAATCGATTCAGCAGGTTTAACAATTACATGGGGTGCACCATACAATTCAGTTTTAGGATGGTTCAATTTCCCTGCAAACGGAAATTCAACTTTGCCGAATAGTTTAGATATTATGGCTACAAATCCATATAGCTATACGAATCCAAATTTCTTATTGATGGCTGGTTCTCCTGCTTTAACAGGTGCTAGTTTTTCTAGCCCGAATTTATCGGATCCATTCTTTACACCAACAACTTACCGTGGTGCATTTGATGGTGTGAATGATTGGACTAAATGCTGGACAAATTTTGACCCGCAAAATACTCCTTATACTACAGCTGGAATTAATTATTTAGCTGTAAATGTTACAACAAGTGGTTCAACAACTTTTTGTGCTGGCGGTTCTGTTACATTAACTTCTGATGCAACTTCAGGAAACGTTTGGAGCACTTCAGCAACTACATCTTCTATTAACGTTACAGCTTCAGGAAGTTATTCTGTTACTGTTTCGAACGCAGCTGGTTGTGTTGTTACAACTTCACCAATTGTTGTTACTGTGAATGCTTTACCAACTCCAACTGTTACTGCAGGTGGACCTACAACTTTTTGTGCTGGTGGTTCAGTTACTTTATCTACGGGAACATTCCCTACCTATTCTTGGTCAAGTGGAGCAACAACTTCTTCAGCTGTAATTTCTACAGGTGGAAATCAAACAGTAACCGTTACTGATGCGAATGGTTGTGTTGGAACTTCGCCAATTACAGCGATTACAGTTAATCCATTACCAAGTGTTCCAACTATTTCTGCAGGTGGCCCAACTTCTTTCTGTACAGGTGGATCAGTTGTTTTAACATCAAGCTATACTGGTGGAAACACATGGTCAACTTCAGCTACAACAGATGCAATTACTGTTAATAGTACTGGAAGTTATTCTGTAACACAAACTGATGTAAATGGTTGTTCTTCTACATCTGTTGCAACAAATGTGAATGTAAGTAGTGCACCACTTCCAACAGTAAGTGTTGCTGGGTCAACAGCGCTTTGTGCTGGTGAATCCGTTACATTGTCTGCTTCAACTGCTGATACCTATTTATGGAGCCCTGGTGGACAAACAACACAAACAATTGTTGTTACTGCTGCTGGTACTTACAATGTAACAACAACTAATGCAGATGCTTGTGATGGTGTTGGTACTTCATCTAATACAGTTGTTACTGTTAACCCTGTTCCAACTGCTGCAGGTGCTGTCGCATCTACAACTGGATTTAACGTTACATTCTCGAACACATCTTCAGGTGCAACTTCTTATTCATGGGATTTTGGTGACTTGTCAAGTTCATCTGCTACCGCTCCTGTTCATGCGTATGCATCTAACGGAACCTATACAGTTACATTGATTGCTTCCAATGGCGCATGTTCTGATACAATTACTTTTAATACAACATTATCTGTTGGTGTTGAAGAAATTCAAACAATCGCAGGTGTGAATTTGTATCCAAATCCAGTTCGTCAAGAAGCAACAATTGATGTGAACTTGAATGAAGCAACAAATGTTTCTGTATTTGTTTATGACATCACTGGAAAAGTTGTTGCAAATGTATTTGACGGACAAATGGACGCTGGTATGACTACTTTAAAAGTTGATGCGTCTAATTTAGAAGCAGGTATCTATTTTACAACAATTGTATCAAATAATGCTAAAAAGACTTTAAAAATGGTTGTTGTTAAATAATTAATTTGATTAGTGCTTTTATCAAACACCCTCACAAAATTGTGAGGGTGTTTTTTTTGTTATTAATAATTACTTAATAGTAAAAACATATTTAAGATTTGACACCATCGTATTTTTGATAAAAAAGAAAAAATGAATACACCATTGAAAATATTAATAGTCGATGACGAACCGGATATTCTTGAATTCTTGTCTTATAATTTCCGTAGGAAGGGGTTTGAGGTAATTGTTGCAAATGACGGTATAGAAGGCTTGGATCTGGCAATTGCAGAATGCCCTCATCTAATCATTTCTGATATTTTAATGCCCAAATTAGATGGGATAGAAATGTGCAAAGCCATTAGAAAAATCGAACAGTTTTACCGAATCCCATTTATTTTTTTAACGGCTGTTTCTGATGATTATAAAGTAATGTACGCAATGTCTTCCGGAGCAGACCAGTTTGCTTCAAAACCAATCCGATTTGAATACCTGCATACCTTAGTTAATCAGTTAATGGAGGAGAAAGCCGCTTAAAATTGCGTTTTTTACCATTTCATAAGATTTGATTAACCTTATTTTTTCATCAGAAACATATTTTTGTAGCACAAACAATAAATTGAAAAGCATGGAAAGTTTGAAGAGTGTTTTGTTAGTATTTGATGATTCGAAAGAACTTGAGTTTATTGAAGAACAACTTGTTGAAAATGATTTCCAGGTTTATAAATGCAATACTTTAAATGATGCATTGGTATTGGCAGAAAGAAAGATTCCTAATTTAATTGTTATAAACACAAACGATTCTGAAATCAATATACAATCGTTTATTGGTAAAGTAAAAACAGATCGACTGAAAGATTCAATATTGTTAAGTTTAATTGAGTTGGAAGATTTTTTGAAGGTTTCCTCCAAAGAACATTTTGTTGTAAAGCCGGTTCGCCCAAAACTATTACTAAGTTTAATTAGAAGCATGATGAATCGCGAAAAAATTAATTGGCTTCCTTCTTTTCATTGATTTTTAAATATTCCTTAATTATTCCGTAATACCTTGGTGATATCACATTCCTATTTTTGTGATGTGATAAAGTTAATATCTATTAGATGTCAATGAGTTATGTGAAAAACATAATTCATCCTTTAACCGAAGCCAATCGCTTTGTCAGCATTCTACCCCCTTTATTTTTCTTCCAGTTATTAATTAAATATATTCTAAAATGAAAACAATTTTATTTTGGTTTCAGGCGCTTGTTATTCGAGTTCTAATGAAACAACTTTCTGCATTGTATTCACCTTTTAAGTCAAACCAGCTTAAGAATGTAACTGATTATTAAATGACAGTGGTATGAAAGTTAAAAAGCGAGAGGTTGATGTAGTTGTTATTTCTGACATTCATTTGGGAACCTATGGTTGCCATGCTAAGGAATTGCTACAGTATTTAAAAAGTATCAAACCAAAGAAAATAATATTGAATGGTGATATTATAGATATTTGGCAATTCAACAAACGTTATTGGCCTTCCAGTCATATGCAGGTAATCAAGCATATTACCGGATTAATTGCAAAAGATGTGAAAGTGTATTACGTGACAGGAAATCATGATGAGATGCTTCGAAAATTTGTTGGCTTCAAAATGGGATCTTTGAAAATTGTTAACAAGGTGATTTTAAATATTGATGGTAAAAAAGCTTGGATTTTTCACGGAGATGTATTTGATGTAACAATGAAGCATGCAAAATGGTTGGCAAGGTTGGGAGCTGTTGGGTATGATACATTAATTGTAATTAATAGAGCTGTAAATTTTATTTCGCAAAAAATGGGAAAGGGGAAGATTTCTCTTTCAAAAAAAATCAAGAATAGTGTTAAAGGTGCAGTTAAGTTTATAAATGCATTTGAACAGACGGCTGCAGATATTGGTATTTCAAATGAATATGATTTTGTCATATGTGGACATATTCATCAACCTGAAATCAGAGAGATTAAAAATGATATGGGCTCAATAACCTATCTGAATTCAGGAGATTGGATAGAAAATTTAACCTCTTTAGAGTATAACGATGGTCAGTGGAGTATTTATAAATACCAGGAGGATTTAGTGGCACAGTCGATTGACCTTTCAGATAAAAATTATGTTAATCTGAATAAGGTTCAATTGTTTGAAAATTTGGTAGAAGAGTTTAATTTAATGAAACGTGCTTAAAAAAATTATATATGAAAATATTATACGCTATTCAAGGCACTGGAAACGGACATTTAAGTCGCGCACGAGACATTATACCAATACTTCAGAAAAAAGGAGAGGTAGACATCCTAGTGAGTGGAATTCAAGCGGATGTAAGTTTACCTTTTCCAATTAAATTTCGATTAAAGGGATTAAGCTTTGTATTTGGAAAAAATGGAGGGGTAGATATTGTAAGTACTTACTTAAAAATGGATACGCGCGAATTATTAAAAGACATTGAAAAAGTACCTATTGAGGAATACGACTTAATTATTAATGATTTCGAGCCGATAACAGCATGGGCATGCAAACAAAAAGGGTTGCAATGCGTTTCCTTGAGCCATCAATGTGCTGTATTGTCGGCAAATGCCCCAAAACCTAAAAAGAAAGATCCACTTGGACGGATGGTCCTTAAATATTATGCGCCTACAACATCGCAATATGGATTCCATTTTTCAAAATTTGATAAAAATGTTTTTACACCTGTAATACGGAAAGAGATAAGAGATTTAAAGCCTGTTAATAATCGTCATTATACTGTTTATTTACCTGCATATGACGATGAGCGATTGCTTAAAAACTTGCGAAAGTTTAAAACTATTCAATGGGATGTGTTTAGTAAACACAATAAGAAAGTGATTAAAGAAGGAAATATAACAATACAGCCAATCAATAACGAAGCATTTGTAAAAAGTTTAGCGACCAGTAAGGGTGTTCTGTGTGGGGCTGGTTTCGAAACACCTGCTGAAGCATTGTTTTTAAAAAAGAAGTTATTGGTAATTCCAATGAAAACGCAGTATGAACAGCAATGTAACGCAGCCGCTTTAAAAGTAATGGGTGTTCCGGTAATAAAAAGTTTAAAGAAAAAACATCATTCGGTAATTAAAGATTGGTTGGAATATGGTAAAGTTATAAGTGTTGATTATCCAGATATTACAGAACAGATTATAAATACACTGATTGCCAATCACTACCATAAAAAGAATATTATTCGAGATTTTAAATGGAATAATATTGCTCAATTTGCTCGGGTATAATTTTTTGTAATTATATGTTAGATAAAAAGCAATTTGGAAGTGATTTTAAGTGGGGTGTTTCTACTGCTGCATACCAAATCGAAGGAGCGCATGATAAAGATGGAAAAGGTGATTCTATCTGGGACACTTTTTCAAATCAAAAGAAACGAATATTGAATAATCATAATGGAAATCATGCTTGCGATTTTTATAATCGCTATAAAGATGATTTGCAATTAATGAGTTATTTAAATATTCCAAATTTTCGTTTTTCATTTTCTTGGTCTCGTATTCTTCCTTCTGGTTTCGGTACAGCAAATAATAAGGGGGTAGATTTTTATGATCGATTAATAGATTATTCACTTGAATTGGGCATCGAACCTTGGGTTACTTTGTATCATTGGGATTTGCCCCAAGCTCTAGAGAATAAAGGTGGTTGGGTAAACCGAGATATTGTTGGTTGGTTTTCTGATTATGCTGAATTGTGTGCTAAAAAATTTGGTGATCGGGTTAATAATTGGATGATTCTGAATGAACCCATGGTATTCACTGGTGCTGGTTATTTCTTAGGAGTGCATGCACCGGGAAGAAAAGGGTTGAGAAATTTTATACCTGCTGTCCACCATGCTTCATTATGCCAGTCTGTTGGTGGAAGAGTCATTAAAAGTGCTTTGCCGACAGCACAGATTGGGACAACATTTTCATGTTCGCATTTAGAACCCAATACAAACTCTGAAAAAGATAAATTGGCAACAAAGAAAGTAGATGCTTTACTTAATCGCTTGTTCATTGAACCTTCATTAGGGTTAGGTTATCCAATTAATGATTTAAAATTGTTAGATAGAATTTACAAATATTATTTACCCAATGACGAGCTACTTTTAAAATTTGATTTTGATTTTATTGGAATTCAAAATTATACCCGCGAAATTGTTTCTCATTCTTATTTTGTTCCACTTCTAAATGCTAAGCTTGTGAAAGCGGAAAAACGAAAGGTTCCAATTACACTCATGAATTGGGAGGTTTATCCGGATGCAATGTATCAAGTTTTAAAAAATATGATGCATATCCGCAAATTAAGAAAATCATTATTACTGAAAATGGATCAGCATTTAATGATGTGGTATTTGATGGAAAGATAAATGATGAATTGAGGACAAATTATTTAAAAAGTCACATTCATGAAGTACTTCGCGCAAAAAATGATGGAGTAAAAGTGGGTGGTTATTTTGTTTGGACTTTTTTAGATAATTTTGAATGGGCAGAGGGGTTTTATCCTCGTTTCGGTTTAGTGCATACCAATTTTAGAACACAAGAGCGTATAGTAAAGCAATCCGGTAATTGGTATAAGCAATTTTTGCAATTTGATTAATTTACAGCTCAACTCCAACCACTAAAACATCATCTGTCTGTTCTGTATTGTTTTTCCATTCATGAAACAAGCGCTCAAGTTCCAATTGTTGTGTTTGCATGGATAGTTTTGACGTTTTATGTAAGGTGGACTTAAATTTTTTAGTCATGAACTTTTTATCGTTTGGCCCACCGAATTGATCTGCATATCCATCGCTGCACAAATACAAGCGATCCCCTTTTTGGAAATTAATACTTTGGCTTTCATATCTTCTAATTGACTCTAAGTTCATTCCACCAATTGGATAGTGAGAGCCATCAATACTTGTAAAGTCGTTTTGTGAAACATGATACAGTGGTCGTAATGCACCAGAATAGGTTAAGAAATTTGTTTCGTAATCGATGCTGCAAAGTGATATGTCCATGCCATCAAATGGTCGTTTATCTTCATCAATAAAATCATTGGAATAGTCAAATGCCTTTTTTAATTTATGATCTAATCTTTGAAGAATATGGGAAACATCTGTGTTTTTTTCTTCAATAACAATTTGATTCAATAGACTGATGCCCAATACTGACATGAAAGCACCGGGTATTCCATGTCCTGTGCAGTCTGCAACTGCTAAGATGGTTTTATTTTCAATTTTAGTAAACCAATAAAAATCACCACTAACAATGTCTTTGGGTTTGAATAATATGAAAGATTCTGGAAATAATCGGAATAAGTGTTTTTCCTTCAACATCATTCCTTCTTGAATCCTTTTTGCATAAATAATACTGTTGTTTAATTCTTCATTTTTTATAATTTTCGTTTTTTCCTTCAGCGCAATTTTGGTTTCATTTTCATACGCTGCTTTTATGGAATCTGTTTGAAATAGTTTGTTTGTAATTGTTTTCCAGAAATCGTTGTATTTCTGAAAATTATTTTTCGATAATGTTACTTCCGCCATAGTCTTGCTTGTTAGGCGACAATGTTAGGGAACTCCTTTATATAAAAGCTTTTTTGGATATCAATAAATTGTTAATATAGAGTAGTTATATCATTTCAA
Source organism: Bacteroidota bacterium (assembly GCA_016722565.1). NCBI lineage: Bacteria > Pseudomonadati > Bacteroidota > Bacteroidota bacterium. Next base: position 88,933 of record JADKIU010000007.1, on the reverse strand, counting down.
TTATTAACCGGTATAAATTATCGACCAGTATTGCTTTTTAATATCCTTTTGAGATAATAGAAATAAACATAATGGTCGTTTAATTTATATTTAATGATATTCGGAAAAGTTTTTATTTACTTAGCGGGAATATAATTGTAATATAATTTCTAGTAATGGTAATGATGTTGAATGATTGTTTTAACATCGGAAACATTTTTAATGCTTCTTTTTTACTTAGATTTTACATAGTGAGTCTTATTTATAAGTATACAATAATATTCTCCTCTTATTCACTTAAAATAGGTATTTCATTTTTGCATCAGAAAATCTAACTGATAAATATCAAAACAAAAATGAAAAAAGAATTTAAAATTGCACTCACAGGCCTTACTTTGCTGCTATTTTCGCAGTTTGAAAGTAAAGCGCAAATAGTTTTGCAACAGGATTATACAAATTTTAATTCTGCAGCAATTGGAACATTTCAAAACGTTAACTTTCGTGAAAGTGGTTTTTCTGGATTGTTTCCAATAGCCAATACAAATGGAAAAGAATTTTGGACAGTTTCTGATAGAGGTGTAAATGTTGATTGCGCAAATGCAAATCCGACAGGTTGTCATCCTACTTATGATAAGATGTATGCATTTGCTAATTATGCACCCAAAATTCATAGAATAAGAATCAATGGAGATTCGTTGCAAATTTTGCAGTCAATAACAATGAAGCGCCCTGCTGGAACAGGAGCAACTGGGCTCTTAAACCCTTCTGGATTTGGTAGTACAGCTGCAGAAGTTTGTTCTACAGATACCGTTTCAAATTGCGCAGATTTTAATTTGAAAACAGCTGCAAAAGATGTTTGGGGAATTGACTCAGAGGGAATTGTTGTTGACCAAAGTGGAAATTTTTGGATTTGTGAGGAAGGTGGTCCAACGATTTGGAAATTAAATGCAAATGGAATTGTTGTTAATCGATTAACTCCCTATGCAAGTTTGCCTGGAGCGCAACCAGAGGATATTATTATCGATTCTGTTTTTAAGTATCGTAAAAATAATCGCGGTTTTGAAGGAATAGCAATTACCCCTAACGGAAAAATTTATGCAATTCTTCAAAGTCCTGCTTTGTACCCAAATACATCCATAGGAGAAGGAACAAGAATTCATCGAATTCTAGAAATTAACCCAGTGGATAATTCTACTCAAATGTTTGTTTACACAAATGAAGGAATTATTGGTGCAAGTGGTCCTAATCAAATTCGTTATAAAGATTGGAAAATTGGTGATATGTTCGCAATTAACAACTCTGAGTTTTTAGTAATAGAAGCTGCTGCAAGAGGAACAACAGATATTAAAAAAATATACCGCATTAATTTAAGTGGTGCAACTCCTGTTACTTCAGGATTATATGGTGGAGTAACATTGGAAGCATTGGTGAATGCAGCTGGACTATCTGCGAATGGAATTGTTCCTGCAACAAAAACACTTTTTATGGATTTACTTGCTAACGGCTGGCCAAGTGCTTTAGATAAAGCAGAAGGGTTGGCTATATTAAATGATAGCACAATAGCAATATGCAATGATAATGATTTTGCATCTACATGTCCTTTATCAGATGGAATTGTTTTACCAACATCATCTGTTGGCCATTTAATTAAATATGGTTTATCAGGAAGCAATAAAATTTCAGGTTTTCAAGCAGTAGAAACAACTTTAATTCAAGGTCAAACGGCACAAAGTACTTCTCAGTCGCCTTACTTAATTCCGAGTGTAGTAGGAGCAAAATTCACATCAATACTATCAGCAAAAGATGTTATAGGTGGATATAAAATGTGTGGTTTGCCGGATGGATTGGGCGCTTTCGATAATGGGAATGGTACATTTACAGTTTTAATGAATCATGAAATGGGTAACACACTTGGTGCTACTCGTGCACATGGTTCAATTGGTGCTTTTGTTTCAAAATGGATTATTAATAAGTCTGATTTAACAGTTGCTAGTGGAAGTGATTTAGTTCAAAACGTTTATTTATGGAATGGATCTGGTTATACTTTGTATAATTCTAGTAATCCTTCACCATTAGCTGCATTTAATCGTTTATGTTCCGCTGATTTACCGTTATCAAGTGCTTTTTATAATAGTGCAACAGGCTTAGGAACTCAAGAACGTATTTTTATGAATGGCGAAGAAGCCGGTTCTGAGGGGAGAATGTTTGGACATATCGTAACTGGTCCTAATGGTGGAACATCCTATGAGTTGCCATATTTGGGAAAATATAGTGTTGAAAATGCAGTAGCTTGTCCAGTTGAAAGTAACAAAACAATTGTTGCAGGAACGGATGATACAACTCCAGGTCAAGTATATTTTTATATCGGAACCAAAACAAATACAGGAACTGAAATTGATAAAGCTGGATTGACCAATGGAAAATTATTTGGTGTTGCAGTAACTGGATTGACCGCAGAAGTAAGTGGAAGCGTTCCTTCTTCAGGAACAACATTTACAATGGTTGATTTAGGGGTTGTAAACAATATGACTGGTGCGGCTATTAATACTGCAAGTAATTCTGCAGGTGTCACAAATTTTCTTCGTCCGGAAGATGCTGCATGGGATCCATCGAATCCAAATGATTTTTATTTTGTAACAACGAACTCGTTTACAAATCCAAGTCGTTTATGGAAACTGCATTTTACAAATATTGCTAACCCTGAATTAGGCGGAACAATTACAGCTGTTCTAGATGGAACAGAAGGACAAAAAATGTTAGACAATCTTACAATCGATAATTTTGGACATGTTTTGATGCAAGAAGATCCGGGAAATCAATCACATTTTGCAAAAATTTGGCAATATACTATTGCGACAGATGTTTTAACCCAAATTGGAAGTCAGGATGCAACAAGATTTTTAACCGGTGGTGCAAATTTCTTGACACAAGATGAGGAATCTTCCGGTATCATTGATGTTCAAGGAATATTGGGTGCGGGGATGTTTTTAGCTACAGATCAAGCACATTATAGTATCTCTGGTGAAGTAGTAGAAGGCGGACAATTATTAGCATTTTACAACCCCGATACATATACATCTAATCCTGAAATTTTTGTTCAAGGAAATAGTGTGAATATTTTAGATGGTGATTCCTCACCATTGTTAGCGGATAATACAGATTTTGGAAATGTAAACACAGGAAGTTCACTAACCAAAACATTTGTAATTCAAAATGCTGGTCCAGGTAGTTTATCATTAAGTGGAATTAGTTTTTCAGGGGTAAATGCTAGCGAGTTTACTTTAGTAAGTGCTCCAACATTTCCATTGACAATTGCTTCTAGTGCATCGCAAACAATCACTGTTCAGTTTGCGCCAATGGCAGCAGGTCTTCGTTCTGCTAACATCAGAATTGCAAGTAATGATTTTGATGAAAATTTGTATGACTATGCTTTACAAGGGACAGGCGTTTGTATTTTACCAATTGCTGCAGTAACTTCGGGTGGTGCTACTACATTTTGTATTGGTGGAACTGTTAGTTTAAGTGCTACATCCGGTGCAACATCTTATTTATGGTCGACTGGTGCAACAACTCCTTCAATTACTGTTAATGCATCTGGTAGCTACGCAGTAACTGTTACTGACATTTATGGTTGTACTAATGTTTCTGCTTCAACAAACGTAGTGGTTAATCCTTTACCGGTTGCTACAATTTCTGCAGCGGGTCCAATAAGTTTTTGTGCGGGTGATTCATTGTTATTAACAGCAAGTGCTGGTTTAGTTTTTCAGTGGTACTATAATGGAAATCCAATTTTAGGAGCAACTGCAGGTGCGTATTATGCAAGCAATCAAGGAAATTATAGTGTGAATGTAAATGATGGAAATTGTTCTGCAACTTCTCCAAATACATATATTACTTTGTTTTCTTTACCAGCTGTTCCATTGATTTCTCAAAGTGGATCCGTGTTGACATCTACATTTGCTTCCACCTATCAATGGTATTTGAACGGAACTCCAATAGTTGGAGCAACGTCACAAACATATACCATAACTGCTAATGGAACATATACAGTTGTTACAACAAATTCTGCAGGTTGTGAAGAAGCATCAGCTCCTTGGGTTGTTACTACAACTGATATTGCATCAATACAAATTTTAAACGATGTAAATGTATTTCCAAATCCTTATTCTGAATTTACTACAATACAAATCAACATCGTTGAAAACTCAAATGTAGTAGCTGAAGTATATAATGTATTAGGAGAAAAAATACAAACAATTGTAAATAATGAATTGACTCCGGGAAGTCACAACTTTAATTTTGGTGCTAAAACGTTGGGTTATACCTCAGGAGTATATTTTGTTCGAATTGCAATCAATAATCAGTTATCTGTAATTAAGATTATTGAGAATTAAGGAGTTGTTGAATCTGCGTTGTTTAAAAAGCCGAGCGTTGAACCTCGGCTTTTTTCATAACTTAAAGTTTACATTCATAACACATTCTTCATACAATCTTAAATTTCCCTTCACTGCTTATGCAACAGTTCTGGCGTATTTTTGTACCGTAATTAATAAGCAATGAAAAAAGGCATTTTAATATTGGTAGTTAGTTTAATAACAAATCTTGTGGTTGCCGGAAATGGCATCGACAATAAAAACGCAACTAACACTAAGCTTGTTTCAGGGAAGGTAATTGATAAGATAAGTGGAGAAGAGATTGCTGGAGCTGAAATTAAAATTGACGGAACCATTGTTTATTCTGATTTGAATGGAAATTTTTCAGTAAATATGAATGTTGCTAAAACAGAGGTCGTTGTTTCTTTTGTTTCTTATAACGACACCAAACTTAACATTGAGCCTTTTTCTTATAATACCCTTGTTGTGGAGTTGGAATCAAAATAAAATTCATTTTCTTATATAAAAAGCCCTGAATGTTGATTTCAGGGCTTTTTTGTTTCCAAAAAATGCCAAAATTTACCCACCTCGTACGTTAAGTTTACATTAACTTAACATTAAAAAATATTTATTGGATAGTAAGCATAATCTTAAAACTATTCTGCTTTACTTTGCGTAGAAATTAGTAGTAACAACTAAAATTTATCGTTATGAAAAAAGTAATCGCATTATTCATCATCCTTATCAGTGTATTAGGTGGAGTATCGGCTCAAGATTTAAGTATTGTTAATAGCGAATCGGTTAAAACGGTTGTTTTAAAAGATGGAATCTATTATACGAGCAAAGGAGATTTGTATTCGGGTTCATATACTGCCTATTTCGAATCCGGAAATAAAAAATCTTCATTTGATGTTTCGAATGGTAAAGCGAATGGAATTGTTACTTATTATTATGAGAACGGAAATGTGATGGAAAAAGGAGCATTTGTGAGTAATGAAAAAAATGGAGAGTGGTTACGTTGGGATGAAATGGGAAATAAAATTGCACAAGCATTTTATTTAAATGGCAAAAAAGATGGATTGTGGTTGGTGTGGGATGCCAAAGGGACAAAACGCTACGAGATGAATTATGCGAATGGAGAGAAAACAGGTAAGTGGATGATGTGGGATGAGAATGGAACTTTATCAAACGAAAAAACATACAGCGCATTATAAAGAATCGTTTTAATGAAAAAAGCCTCTGCAATTTGCAGAGGCTTTTTTGTTTTATATTTCTAGACTATAGCCAATTCCTTTAATCGTTTTGATGTATTTATCTCCTAATTTTTCTCTCAACTTTCTTATGTGTACATCAATTGTTCTATTTTTTGCATAAATCTCATAGCCCCAAATCAATTGTGAGATCTCTTTTCTTGTAAATACTTTTCGAGGTGAAGTCGATAATAACGAAAGTAGTTCAAACTCTTTTCTTGGTAAAATAATTTCTGCTCCTTCCAAAAAGATAAGATATCGTTCACGGTCAATGGTTAATCCGGTAAGTTTACTTGTATCAATTTCTGTGTGATGACTCGAGTGTCTTTTTAACAAAGCTTTCAATCGACTAACCAAAACTCTAGGTTTAACAGGTTTAATGATGTAGTCATCTGCCCCAGCATTAAATGCTGCTATTTGTGAATAATCTTCGTTGCGTTCGGTGTGAAAAACAATTAAGGTGTTTTCTAATTCGGGCTTATTTCTTAATTCGATGCAAATATAAATTCCATCTAACTCGGGCATAAGCACATCCACTAATACAAGTTGTGGCAACTCATCAACAGCTAATTGAATGGCTTCACGTGAATTTGTTGAACTGATGACAGTAAACCCTTCCGATTGCAAAGCAGCAGTGACAGTTGCAATGATCTCCGAATCCGCATCAATTAGCTATATTTTAAAATTTCTGTTCATCATTTTATAATAGCGCTAAAGTACCCAGCTTGTCCTTGTTTTACATTAAGTTAAGATTAAGTTTACTTTAGGAAATCATACCGTATAATTTTGTTAAATTTGTAAAACTTGGCTGTAAATTGTGCTGAGTGTTAATATAAAACGACACATGGAAAAATTAGAGATTTCAAAAAGCTATGAACGATTATTGCATGGAAATAGGAGTTGGGCTGCAGAAAAATTAAAAAGTAATCCTGATTATTTTAAAGGTCTTTCCTTAGGGCAAACGCCTGAATATTTATGGATAGGTTGCTCTGATAGTCGTGTGCCGGCTAATGAAATTACCGGTACTAAATCGGGTGAAATATTTGTTCATCGGAACATTGCCAACGTTGTGGTTCATACCGATATGAATTTGTTGAGTGTGCTTTATTATGCGGTGGAGGTTTTACATGTTAAGCATATTATTGTATGTGGTCATTATGGCTGTGGCGGTGTGATAGCTTCTATGAATAACAATGACAATGGCTTTGTTAATAATTGGCTTAGAAACATAAAAGAGGTGTATGCTAAGCATAAAACTGAACTAAATGCCATTTCAGATGTTAAAGAGAGAGAAAATAGGTTGGTTGAGCTAAATGTTATAGAGCAAGTGCATAATTTGGGAAAGACCAAAATTGTTCAACAAGCTTGGCAGAGAAGGGAGTTACAGGTTCATGGATGTGTTTATGGATTTGAAGATGGTTTGATTAAGGATTTAAATGTCATGGTGGATGAAACAACTGATTTAGACCCCATTTTTAGATTTGATTTGTAAAATTTTGTTAAAAATCGCTGGAAATAAACAGCACGAATCGTAGCAAACCATTTTTTTTACGCATATTTGTCGCCTTACCGGATAAAATTTGAAAAAAATAATTACATATACATTTGTAGCACTGATGTTCATTACTGTGAATTTTCAGGCAGTTTGCTTCTTAATGTATGCTTCCGGACACACCATTGTTCTGTCGCCCAATTTCCTTAGTGAAGAAGAGCGACATGAGTCTGAAGAGTCATCCGATACTGATTTTGAGAAAAAAAACTTGGATTATTTACATTTTAACAATGAAAGTTCATTTGTAGTATTAGGTGATTTCGATTTCGCTCACGAAACAAAATTAAAATTCATTTCAGCAAATTTTAGCGGAACCATCTACACACCTCCCGATGTGTTTTTTATTTAATTCCTGATTTCACGCGTCTGTGAAATTTTAATTCGATTACAATTTTTGTTTGTTACACCATTTTAGGCCACTTAAGTGTTCTATGGTGTTTCTGTTTTAATATTTATTCATTAAATACATTTATTTCTATGCACAACACGAAAGGCTTAACTTTTAAGTATGTAAAAAATGATTTACCGGCCGGATTGGTTGTTTTTTTAGTTGCACTTCCTCTATGTTTAGGGATAGCATTGGCTTCGGGCGCTCCCTTGTTTTCTGGAATTATTGCTGGAATTGTGGGTGGAACAGTTGTGGCTTTTGCCAGTGGTTCTCCTTTAAGTGTTAGTGGTCCAGCTGCCGGATTAACCGTAATTGTTTTAAATGCAATCACGCAGTTAGGTAGTTACGATGTTTTTATGCTCGCAGTAGTAATGGCGGGTGTGATTCAAATTGCATTGGGCTTTTTAAAAGCCGGTGTAATTGGATATTATTTTCCTTCCTCTGTAATTAAGGGGATGTTGGCAGCCATTGGTATTATTTTGATCTTAAAACAAATTCCGCATGCCGTTGGATATGATATAGATAATGAAGGAGATTTTGATTTTTTTCAGACGGATGGTCATAACACATTTTCTGAAATTTTTTATGCCTTTAATTATATTCATCCTGGTGCAGTTATCATTGCAGCAATCTCGCTTTTTATTTTAATCATGTGGGAACGACCATTTTTGAAAAAGTATGCATTTTTTAAAATTGTTCCCGGTGCATTATTGGTTGTTGTGCTTGGAATTTTAATAAATGAATGGTTTAAAACAAACAATCCAAGTTTGTATTTATCAGGCGAAAAACTAGTACAACTGCCAGTCGCCAATTCTGCCTCTGAATTTATTGGTCAATTTACGTTACCTAATTTTAGTGCATTTGGAAACTATCACGTATATGTGGTAGCAATAACGATTGCTATTATTGCCAGTTTAGAATCATTGTTAAGTGTTGAAGCAGCAGACAAATTGGATCCATATAAACGCAATACCCCCACAAATCGGGAACTAAAAGCACAAGGCTTAGGAAATTTGGTTTCAGGGATGATTGGTGGACTTCCCTTAACCGCTGTAATTGTGCGTAGCTCCGCAAATGTAAATTCCGGTGCAAAAACAAAGTTGTCCGCAATCATTCATGGTTTACTTCTTTTGCTGAGTGTAATCGGTTTGGCAACAGTTCTTAACAAAATTCCATTAGCTTGTTTAGCTGCTTTGCTTTTGACAGTGGGTTATAAACTCGCTAAAATCTCTTTGTTTCGATCCATGTTTAAATTGGGTTGGGAACAATTTTTACCATTTGTAATCACAGTTGTTGCAATTCAATTTTCCGATTTGCTTAAAGGCATTGCAATCGGGATGGTGATTGCTATCATTTTTATTCTTGTGAATGTTTATAAACGAATTAAAAAATCGCAAGGCTCAGAAAGTATGATGGCAGCACTTAGCCGTTTGATGAAAAACAATTACAAAGCAGAGTATTACTACAAAAAGAAGGAATACAAACCGGGAGAGCAAATTGTTATTCAACTTGATGAGGATGTTTCTTTTATCAATAAAGGGAGCATCGCTTTTACATTGGATGATTTGCCAGAGGACTCTGCCGTACTGATAGATGGAAGTAAATCGCATACAATTGATATTGATGTGCTTGAAATTTTACACAATTTTAAAAGTGCAGCAGAATTAAAAAATATAAAATTAGAATTTAAAAACGTTCCGGAATTTAAAGGTGTTTCCGGACATTAAAAAAATATAAAACTATGAAAGCACATACAGCAGAAACGCAGGCGTCTATTACGCCAATGAAAGCATTGGAAATTTTAAAAGAAGGGAATCAGCGATTTGTTAAAAATTTGCAGGCAAATAGAAATCTTCTTCAGCAAGCAAATGATACACGTGAGGGGCAATGGCCTTTTGCTGTTATTTTAAGTTGTATCGATAGCCGTACGTCTGCAGAATTAATTTTTGACCAAGGCTTAGGAGATGTCTTCTCCATTCGTATTGCCGGTAATGTGGTGAATACGGATATCATTGGCAGTATTGAATTTGCCTGTAAAGTAGCCGGTTCAAAATTGATTGTAGTGATGGGTCATACTAGCTGTGGAGCAGTGAAAGGAGCTTGTAATCATGTTGAAATGGGAAATCTTACAGAGTTGTTGTCGAAAATTCAACCGGCAGTTTATCAGGAAAAACTTACGCTGGATACTACTAAAAGAAATGCAAGCAATGAAGAGTTTGTTGAAAACGTTGCTACCTTAAATGTAAAACGCTCGGTAAAAACAATTGTTGATAGAAGTTATATTCTGGAGCAGATGATTGAAAAAGGGGAAATTGCTATTATTGGTGCTAAACACGATTTGGAGTCTGGTATTGTTGAGTTTTTTGAGGATACCTTAATTAGCGGAAAGTCAGATGTGCGCGCACAAATGAGTTATTAAAAATCGATTTTTAATAAAAAGAAGTAGTAATTCTTACGTTGTTTTTTGTCCAATATGTTTTTAAATGAATAGCACGACCAATAAAAATCATTTAGATGGGATGTTTGATGAAGCGCATGTTTTACATGAGCTGAAGCATTATTTGCCTTCCCAAACACCATTGAAAGATTTTATTCATCACAACTCCTTGCATGCGTTTCAAAACATGAAGTTTTATGATGCCATATTTAAAGCATCTAAGATTTTTGGTTTTCAATCGACAATGGAATTGAATGATTTTAGAAAGCTGTATGATGTGGGTAGAATCAGACCGGAAATTTTAGATCGTGTGATCCTCAGCAGAAAAGGTAAAGAGCAATTGATTGCTTGGAAAGAGAATGCATTGTCAAAAAGTTATGATGAAAATATTCTCCCCCGAATTGGGCGATTAAGAGCAAATTGGAAAGCAACCCATCAAATCGATCTGGATACAATGGTTCAACCGCTTCTGTTTCGAGTATTATGTAGCTACTTGGATCAAGGAATTGCAATTTGGGATTTTCCTGTAGGAGGGAAAAGTTTTTTAGAATCGATTAAAGAATTGGAGAAAAATAGCTTTACCAGTTTATTCAAAACTTCCAGGGCGAAAAAATTGTTGTTCCAGCAAGAGTTGTCAATGCAGCACTTGTTGAAAATGTTAGTTGGTGATGAGGCTTATTTCGAACAATATCTATTTGATCAGCAATTTAGCCATCGTGGCTGGAGTGGAATGGTAGCAGCTGTTGAAGAAAAGCCGGATACACTTTTAAGTCCAAAGAAAATTTCACTAACGGATTTAATTATTTTCGAATTGCTTCTTGAAATTGATAATTTGGATTATGTTTTAGGTAAAACATGGAAGCCTTTATGTGAAAATATAGAAGATAAGCCGTTGGATTTATTCGCAGATGTTCAGAACTCCGAATTGCACGAAGTATTCAAAATTTGGCAAGATGCATTTGAATGGAGCTATTATGATGAAGTGTTAGCCGGTGTTCAACAATTGAGCTTATCAAAGCAAAAGAATGTAGATGTCAAAGCGAGCGGACAGAAAACATTCCAGGCGATGTTTTGTATCGATGAAAGAGAATGTAGCTTACGAAGACATATTGAGCACATAGACAATTCTTGTGAAACATTTGGTACTCCCGGTTTTTTTAGTGTGGAGTTTTATTTTCAGGCGCACAATGCTAAATTCTATGATAAACTTTGTCCGGCACCCGTTACTCCAAAATATTTAATTAAGGAATACGATGTTTCTGATAAACGTAAACATGATCTTTTTTACACCAATAAAACACATCAATCATTCACCGGGTTTATCAGTGCTTTTACTTTGGGCTTTTGGGCAGCGATTCGATTAGTTCAAAATTTATTTAAACCGAAGATGGCTCCGGCTATTTCAAATGCCTTTGCACACATGAATCCCAAAGGCAAATTAACAGTTGAAAATACTGCCTTATCCAATCAAGAAAACAATTTGCAAATTGGATTCACTGTTGACGAAATGGCTACCCGCGTTGCCAGTTTGTTGAATGGCATTGCTTTAACGAAAAAATTTGCACCAATTGTTTATGTTGTAGCTCATGGAAGTAGCAGTGCAAATAATCCGCACCATGGAGCGCATGATTGCGGTGCTTGTAGCGGTCGTCCAGGCTCTGTCAACGCCCGCGTATTTGCCACAATGGCGAATAATGAAAAAGTGAGAGCAGTTTTGAAACAACAAGGAATTGATATTCCAACTGAAACACAATTTATTGGTGGTTTGCATGATACAGCTGCCGATGAAATTGAATTTTATGATTTGGATATTCTGAATGAAATGAATTCAAAAAAGCATAAAGAGCATGCAATCGCTTTTGAGCATGCGTTGGATTTGAATGCAAAAGAACGTTCCAGAAGATTTGCTTCTATCAATACAAAAAATAGCCTTAAAAAAGTTAGACAAGCTATTAAAGAGCGTTCCGTTTCTTTGTTTGAGCCTCGCCCGGAACTTGGTCATGGAACGAATACGCTTTGTATAGTCGGTAAACGTGACTTAACAAAAGGTTTGTTTTTAGACAGAAGAGCTTTCTTGAATTCCTACGATTATAAAACAGATCCGGAAGGCAAATTTTTAACAGGCATTATGAAACCACTCGGTCCGGTTTGTGGTGGCATTAATTTGGAGTATTATTTTTCAAGAGTAGATAATTATAAGTTGGGAGCTGGTACAAAACTTCCTCACAATGTAATGGGACTTTTTGGTGTTGCAAACAGTAGTGATGGAGATTTACGCCCCGGTTTGCCGTGGCAAATGATAGAAGTACATGATCCCGTTCGTTTATTAATTATTGTTGAACATTTTCCGGATGTTGTTTTGAAAACAATACAATCGACACCTGAAATGTATGAATGGTTTATTAATGAATGGGTGCACTTGGCCGCAGTTAATCCTGAAACAAGTGAGTTGTATTATTTTTCAAAAGGAACATTCGTTCCTTATCAACCATTAGCTGATAAAATTCATTTCTTTAAAGATGTCCATGCCTTGTTAGAAGGAGCAAAAGAGATGGAAACAAATCATATTGCACATGCAACACAAGAAAATTTACCAATTTATTTTTATAACTAATTCATAAATGGAACAGTTACTTCAATTCTTTATTTTAATACCATTTGTTGGGTTTGTTGCAAGTTTGTTTGTAAAGGGAAAACAGGAAAAAGTTATTTCCGGAATTGCAATCACAACCATGGCAATTCATTTTATTGCACTTATAGGTTTTGTTGGATATTGGATGTTTCAGAATGCACCGATTTTAAATATCAAGCACCTTACATTTTATAAAGAAGACAATATTGAAATATTTATTAATTTATATTTTGACAAACTAACGGCCGTTTTTGCACTGGTAGGCGGAAGTATTACATTCTTAGTCGCTGTTTTTAGTCGCTTTTATTTACATCGCGACAGCGGGTTCAAGCGATTTTTTAATACCCTTTTGCTCTTTTATTTTGCATATACCGTAGTTATATTTTCAGGCAACTTTGAAACACTGTTTGTTGGTTGGGAATTTTTAGGCATTACTTCCTTTTTATTGATTGTTTTTTATCGAGATCGATATTTGCCTGTTAAAAATGGATTGAAAACAATTTCTCTTTATAGAGTTGGCGACATTTGTTTGATTCTGTCGTTGTGGATGAGTCATCATTTATGGCATGAGAACATTACGTTTTATAAATTGAATGATGCACAACTCGTAACATCGCATATCGCTGAGCACAGCTATTTTGCAATCTTTATTATTGTTATGTTTGTAATTGCTGCATCGATTAAATCTGCACAAATCCCTTTCTCATCTTGGTTGCCTCGTGCAATGGAAGGACCTACTACTTCGAGTGCAATTTTTTATGGATCGCTTTCTGTGCACTTGGGTGTGTTCTTATTATTGCGAACCTATCCTTATTGGAATACAATGGTGAGTATGAAGGTGCTTGTAATTATTATCGGGCTGGCTACTGCGATTACTGCATCGCTCATTGCACGTGTCCAATCCTCTGTGAAAACTCAAATTGCTTATGGTTCTATTGCTCAAATCGGAATTATGTTTATTGAAGTAGCGATGGGTTGGCATGTATTGGCTTTGGTACATTTTGCCGGGAATGCTTTTTTAAGGACTTATCAGTTGTTGGTTTCTCCATCGGTTTTAGGATACTTAATTCATGATCAGTTTTTTAGTTATATGCCGAAACAGTTTGGATCAGGCAACTCTTTTATCCGAAAAGTGAGTAATAGCTTTTATTTGTGGAGCCTCAAAGAATGGAATATGGACGTTGTACAATTTCGCTTTTTATGGATGCCAATCAAATGGTTCGGACGTAAACTTAGTTTTATCAATACAAAAGTAATGTTTGCTCTTTTGACTGTGATTTATTTGGGTGGATTGTTCTGTTTTACATTTGAAGATGAAATTCCTAAAAACATAGACAATAATTTGCATTTATTATTTGGATTTATTGGAATGCTTCTTGTCATTAAAGCATTTGCAGTAAGAAAAAGTGCCCTTATTGCTTGGATGTTAATTATTGCCAGTCAGTTTTATGTGATTCTTTCCATTGCATTTCTCAATGATAAATATGAGTATGTGGAGATTCTCATTTATATCAGTGGATTATTAATTTCTGCCGTGGTGGGATTTATTTGTTTGTTGAAATTGAAACGCATAGAAAAGAATTTGAGTTTAAACGATTTCTATGGTCACATCTATGAGCATCCCGGGTTAGGATTTTTGTTTTTGCTATCCTGCTTAGGGTTTGTGGGTTTACCTTTTACTCCTTCGTTTATTGGAATCGACTTAATGTTTAGTCACATTCATAAAGATGAATATTTATTAATTCTATTTTCTTCCGTCAGCTTTCTATTTATAGAAATTGCAGCTTTACGAGTTTATTCACGTTTGTTCTTGGGGCCGCATAAAAAAGGGTATCATCCAATTGCTTATAGATCGTCATAATAATAAAAAGCAATTTTTGAATTTGTGAAAGTAAGAATCGCAATATTTTTTTTAATGGTAGTGTGCTCACAAGCTATTGCTCAAGTAAATACTACTGATATTGGTTCATGGGGAATGTTGTTTAATCAAACTCGCATTCATAACAAATGGAGTATTCACTCTGAAGTGCAATTCCGTAGTTATGAAATTCTACCAAATACAGAACAGTTGCTTATTCGTGGCGGACTAAATTTTCATTATAATCCATCTATTATATTCACTGCTGGTTATGGTTGGATTACCAATTATGTTAACAATGAAAATGTTTTTAAGGATCAAATAGTTGATGAAAATAGAATTTGGGAACAAATCATTTTAAAAAGTAATACAGGAAGAGTTTATTTTGAACATCGTTATCGCTTTGAACAACGATGGATTTCAACTTCTGCAAATACAAATTATAAAAATAGACTTCGTTATTTGGTGCGACTAACTATTCCTATTAACAATAAAGAAGTGAAACCCAAAACCTTGTTTGTCGGATTATATAATGAAGTTTTCATCAATCTTGCTAATTCACCTTTTGATCGAAACCGATTATATGGTGCATTGGGTTATCAAGTAAATTCATCTACAAATATTCAACTTGGTTATCTTTTACAAACAGTTGGAACAAAATCCAAACAGTACCTCCAATTAGGGTTAACAATTAACCCTAATTTACGTAAAGAAAAATAAACATTTACGTAATAATTTCTTTATATCCTTTCTTGATATTGAATTTTCGGACTTCGTGGTTCCTAAAGTGTTGTTGTAAATGATGTTCATTTATTTTCATGGCTGAATACATTGTATTTAAAGCTTTTTTGTTTTTTCTTTTGGAATTTGCTCCTGTAAAATATTTACATAAAGTTAACATATGGATAACATTAATGGAATTTAGCGACTATACATTTGTCGCAGATAAAATTTAATTTACCATTAATTAACCAACATGAACAATTTAAGAAATGTTATTTTAACACTGGCAGTTTTGTTGATTATCAATACAAAAATGAGTAGTCAAGAAGCAACAGGAAACCAATTGGATACTCTTACTCGCAATTTAAAAGCGTTGTCTGATGAGTTCACGAAGTTGAAACGACTGAAAATAAGCGGATATATCCAGCCGCAATACCAATACATCGATTCAGCTGGTGCACCATCTGTTGCAGGAGGAGACTTTGTAAATGATAAAGGAAATAAATACTACAGCCGTATAATGATGAGAAGAGGTCGCTTTAAATTTACATACGATTATAAAAATGTTCGTTTAATGATTAATACCGATATAACAGAAAAAGGTTTGTTTATGCGTGAAACCTATGTGAAAGTGACTGATACTTGGTTAAAAATGTTCAGTCTTTCTGCAGGACTTTTACAGGATCAATTTGGGTTTGAATTAACACAATCTTCAAGTGAGAGAGAAACTCCGGAACGTGCTCGATACAATCAGACATTGTTTCCGACAGAACGCGATTTAGGAATTTTCGGAACAATGGAATTTCCAAAAACATCAGCTCTGCATGGGGTTAAAGTAGATCTGGCGGTGGTGAATGGATCTGCAGGTGTTTCACAGGAATTTGATAGTCATAAAGATTTTACTGCTCGTTTGCAGTATAAGAAAACAACAAAGAATAAGAAAATTGAATATGCAATTGGAGCATCTTATTACTATGGCGGATATACAATTGGAAGTGTGAAAGATTACAATTCACAAATATTGGCAAATGGGGATTCGGGATTTGATTTTGCCGAAGACACTGCAAATTATTATAGAGTAGCAAAAAGAATTTATATGGGTGCTGATGCACAATTTTCGGTTGATTGGAAAGCAGGTATGACTACGATTCGAGCAGAATATATTATGGGTGAGCAGCCTGGAACCGACAAGTCAAGCAGAAGTGCAGGGGCATTACCTACATCATCCATTTATCATAGGAATTTTGATGGTGCTTACTTTTATTTAATTCAAAATATAGGTAAATCAAAATTTCAAATTGTTGCTAAGTACGATTGGTATGATCCTAACGTAAATATTTCTGGAAAAGAGATTGGGAAAACTGGAACAAATACAAAAGTCGGTGACATTCGGTTTGATACATATGGTTTTGGAATAACTTATCATATGAATGCGAATGTAAAACTAATGACTTACTACGATGTTGTTCAAAATGAATCAACATTGGTTTCTGGTTATGTGAAAGATATTTCAGATAATGTAATGACAGTGCGTTTGCAATTTAAGTTTTAAATTATTGAAAATCAATACATTGCTTGCATTCTTAACATTGGCTTAACATTGAAATAACCTAATAGTAATTGGTAATAATGACATAGGAGCGGTTACAAACATACATTTGTAAAAGCATAAATTTTTTAAAGTAAAATCATAAAATTCTAATACAATGAACTTAAACATTTTTCAATTTTTTCAGCCGAAGGATAAAATATTTTTTCTTCTTTTTCAAAA
The DNA here is from genome assembly GCA_016722565.1 of Bacteroidota bacterium. Lineage (NCBI taxonomy): Bacteria > Pseudomonadati > Bacteroidota > Bacteroidota bacterium. The sequence continues at coordinate 71,970 of JADKIU010000007.1, read as the reverse complement.
AGCTTCTCAAAACGCAACCGCAACATCAAAAGTGCTTGTGGAGTTAGTTACGACTTCTTCTTTAGAGCGAAGAAAAGAACTATTCCGTGAAATTGAACGATTGGAACATGTTGGTGATGGAATCACGCATGAAACATTTAATCAATTGAGTTTAAATTTTATTACTCCGTTTGATCGTGAAGATATTCACAACTTGGTTTCCGCAATTGACGATGTAGTGGATTATATACACGGAGCTTCGAAACGAATGGAACTTTACAAAGTAGAAGAAATGACTCCGGCTATTGTAAAATTAGCAGAACTCATTCTAAAAGGTTCGGAAGAGTTAGAAGTAGCTGTAGCGGAATTAAGAAACTTGAAAAATATTACCAAAATTAAAGAAGCAACAGTACGTATAAACAGTATCGAAAATCATGCGGATGATATTTTTGATATGGCGATTGCTAAATTATTTGAAGAAGAAAAAAATGCAGTAGAAGTAATTAAAATGAAAGATGTTTTATCGATGCTCGAAACAGCAACAGATAAGTGTGAAGATGCTGCAGATGTAATCAATGCTATTTTAATTAAAAATGCATAGTGTTGATTTAATTTAATTTTTATTCTTAATACACAATACAAATGACTTTACTCGTAATAGTTATCGCTTTAGCATTGATTTTTGATTTTATCAATGGTTTTCACGATGCTGCAAACTCAATAGCAACAATAGTTTCCACAAAAGTATTAACCCCATTTCAAGCAGTATTGTGGGCTGCATTTTTTAACTGTGTTGCTTTTTTAATTTTTAAAGATCATGCAGTTGCCAATACAATTGGAAAAACAGTGTACTCAGATTTTATTTCTTTGCCGGTTATTTGTAGTGGACTCATCGCTGCTATCATCTGGAATTTATTAACCTGGTGGTATGGTATTCCATCTTCTTCATCCCACACACTTATTGGTGGTTTTGCAGGTTCCGCGATTGCGTATGCTTTTTTGAGCAAAGGAATGATGCCGATTAGTGAAATTATCGATAGTGATAAAATTGGTAAAACATTATTGTTTATTCTACTCGCTCCGATTATAGGTATGATTATTTCCATCTTTTTTACACTCATTTTTATTCAGCATAAAACTTGGCTTAAGGTTGGTATCCTTACTGCTTCGGCTGTTGTGTTGTGGTTTTTATTCATCGGTTTTCAGGAAAACAAACTGAACGAAAACATGAGTAAATTCTTTAAAGTGGATAAATACCAATATGCAATTGATATCAAACACGATAGCACTCAAGTCCATAAACTTGAAAAAGCAAAAGAAAAGGCAGCAGCGTGTGCACCCTATCTTACCAATTATGAGTTTCATGGTTCAGATCGAGTGGTGGAAGATATTGTAAGCAATGTCGACTTGAAAGACATTACCATTAGTAAGTTAGGCGATAAATTAAACTTGTATTTCAAAATTGATCAGGTAAAAAATAAAGCCAAGCTAGACACGACTCATAAAGCAGAATATGTTGCCACTCAAAAAATAGTAGATAGTTTAAAACCAATTACTAAAAAATATTTTGAATTGGGTGCTGAAGGAATGGTAGCAGAAATGAATGCAATGCATCCGATTGCTCCTGATAAAATTGCTGCTTTCAAAAAGGCCATGAAAATTGATATTAAAGCGGACTTGAAAAAGGAAGTAGAAAAGGCAGATAATAAAATTGTGCGTTGGGGATTAGTAGGTGCATTGATGTTGTTTGCGTTGATGTTTATCTATAACGAAAAAATTAAAGAACCAACAGCAAAACGTACATCAGCAATGTTCAAACGTTCACAGTTGCTTTCTTCGGCTGCATTTAGTGTTGGTCATGGTGGAAATGATGCTCAAAAAGTAATGGGTATTATTGCTGCCGCCTTGGTTGCAAACGGATCTATTGTAGATATTAAATCAATGCCGGATTGGGTGCCTATCTCTTGTTATTTGGCAATTGGTATTGGTACATTAAGCGGTGGATGGAAAATTGTAAAAACAATGGGAACAAAAATTACGAAGGTAACTCCGTTGGAGGGTGTTTGTGCTGAAACAGCTGGTGCAACTACCTTATTTCTTACCGAACAAATGGGAATTCCGGTTTCGACAACGCATACCATCACTGGTGCAATTATTGGTGTTGGTGCTACAAAAGGTGTAGGCGCAGTGAAATGGGGCGTTACAATTAGTTTGCTGTGGGCATGGATTCTAACGATTCCTATTAGCGCTATTTTGGGAGCGTTTTTCTATTGGATCTTCAGCTTGTTTTTATAGGAGATATTCTTAGAATAAAAAAAGGGATGATATATTTTATCATCCCTTTTTTATTTTCTTTAACCGATTTACGGATTCACTTCTATTTCACTTGTAGTAACTCTATTACTTAAATGTCCTGCTCGGTCTCTCAATGTGATTTCAAATTTTACAATGGTATGTAGCGGATAATAAAGTGGAGCCGCTCTCAATTTTGCTCTGATTTCTCCATCCAATGCTTTGTATTGCCCATCCGGAGTTAGATTTGGAACACGATACGAATAGAATAATGTGTCAAATGCAGGAGTGGAAGGGTTTGAATCAAATGGCTTAAAAACGCCATCGGTTGTATCTTTATATAGATATTTTAATTGATAGTCATTCGGAGATGTGGCGTCTCCATCTAAAATTCCAATATCACCATCACCATCGGTGAAAGAGATAACACAATCTGCCGAATCGGGTGTGTAGGCTGAATAATATAAAAATTCAATAACAGGTGTGGTCGGAAATTCTTTTTCCTTTACACAAGAAGACATTCCGAATGTCCCCAATAACGCAAAACCAACTATGTATTTAATATCCTTCATTTCTTAATAGATACATAAAATTAATAATTATTTTTGCTCAAAGCAATACTTTAACGCATTTAACCCCCATATTATTGCTCTTTTAGCCTTGAAACCTGATATAGACGCTATTTTTAATATCACTGCCCCGACTCAATTTGAAGAGCTGGCCTTGTCTGTTTTCCGCTACCAAGCGAAGGAATGTGCTGTTTATGCGAAATATTTGTCCGGATTAGCTGTTTTTCCAGAATCCGTCTCTAAAGTTGAAGAAATCCCCTTTTTACCGATAGAATTCTTTAAATCTCATGAGATAAAGTCTTCAGAATCCGACAAAAAATCAATCATTTTTACGAGTAGCGGAACAACAGGAATGGCCCAAAGCAAACATTTTGTTTCGGATGTTTCTGTCTATGAAAAAAGTTATTTAAAAGGATTTGAATTGGCGTATGGGAATATTCAAGATTATTGTGTTTTAGCATTGTTACCATCTTACCTCGAACGAGATGGGTCTTCGTTAATTTATATGGTGGAAGATTTAATTAAAAAATCCAATGAATCGGATAGCGGTTTTTATTTGAATAATTATGATGAGCTGATTACGAAAATAAACGTGTTAGAAGCGCGTAGACAAAAAACGATTTTAATTGGTGTGACGTATGCATTATTAGATTTAGTTGAGAAACAAAAGCTGAATTTAAAAAACACCATTATCATGGAAACCGGTGGCATGAAAGGTAAACGTAAAGAAATGGTGAGAGAAGAATTGCATTCCACTTTATGTGAAGGTTTTGGAGTAGAGAAAATACACAGTGAATACGGCATGACAGAGTTGCTATCGCAAGCGTATTCAAAAGGAGATGGGATTTTTAATTGTCCGCCATGGATGAAAATTCTAATCCGTGATACCAATGATCCATTCGCAATTTTACCTCCAAATAGAACTGGTGGAATCAATGTCATTGATTTGGCAAATATTAATTCCTGCTCGTTTATTGCAACACAAGATTTAGGAAAATTACATCCTGATTTTTCCTTTGAAGTGTTGGGTCGCTTTGATAATAGCGACATTCGAGGCTGTAATTTGTTGGTAGCTGATTAGGCGCTAATCATATTACTGATTTCTCCTTGATTGCGAATCCCTGCCTTAATCACAAAATAATTCTTCTTCCCTTTTTGAACTAAAATGTATTTATTGTTGATGAGATGTGACGCAGATACTTTTAATTCAACATCTTCCACTTTCGCTTTGTTAACTAAAACACCACCGCCTTGAATCATTTTTCTTGCTTCTCCTTTGGAAGAGAAGACTTGTGTTTTTTCCGCAAGCAAATCAATGATTGGAACTCCGGTTTCAATGTCTTTTTTTGAAATTTCAAATTGTGGAACGCCATCAAAAATATCTAAAAATAATTCTTCTGATAGTTTTGCTAAATCTTCCAATGTTCCGCTGAACAATATTTGGGAAGCTTCTACTGCTGCATTGTAATCATCTTCAGAATGAACACGAATCGTAATGTCTTTTGCTAAAGCTTTTTGTAATGTTCTTAAATGTGGTGCGGTTGCATGTTCTGCTTCCAATTTTTCAATTTCTTCTTTGGTGAATAAGGTGAAAATGCGAATGTAGTTTTTTACATCCTCATCACTTGCATTCAGCCAGAATTGGTAAAATTTATAAGGAGAAGTTTTTGCTCTGTCCAACCAAACATTTCCACCTTCGGTTTTTCCGAATTTAGTTCCGTCTGCTTTTTTAATAAGCGGAGTAGTTAATGCAAAGGCTTCACCGCTTGCTTTTCGTCTGATCAATTCCGTTCCTGTAACAATGTTGCCCCATTGATCAGAACCACCCATTTGCAATTTGATTCCTTTGTTTTTCCACAAATAATAGAAATCATATCCTTGCACCAATTGGTAACTGAACTCCGTAAAACTCATTCCGTTTTCCAATCTGTTTTTTACAGAATCTTTGGCCATCATATAATTTACTGAAATGTGTTTCCCTACATCTCTGATAAATTCTAAGAAGCTAAATCCTTTAAACCAATCGTAATTATTTACTATTTCTGCGGAATTCGCTCCTGCATTAAAATCCAAAAATTTTTCTAATTGTTTTTTCTGACAAGCAATGTTATGATTCAATGTTGTTTCATCCAACAAATTACGTTCGGCTGATTTTCCGGAGGGATCGCCTACCATTCCGGTTGCTCCACCCACCAAAGCGATGGGTTTATGACCCGCTTTTTGGAAATGCAAAAGGGTCATGATTTGAACCATGTTCCCAATTCCCAAAGAATCGGAAGTCGGATCAAAGCCAATATAGCCAGTCACCATCTCTTTATTCAATAAATCTTCTGTTCCAGGCATTATGTCCTGTAACATTCCTCTCCATCTGAGTTCTTCAACAAAATTTGTCTTCATTTTTATGCTTTTATAGCTACAAATATAGTATAAATCGGTGCAATTAAATGAGTAAATTTGTTCCATGATTTTAGTAACAGGCGGTACCGGATTGGTGGGCACTCACTTATTATACGACCTTACACAGTCGGGAAAAAAAGTGCGTGTTATCAAACGTTCGAACAGTAATGTCTCGAACGTAAAGAAGGTGTTTTCCTATTATACAGCCGATACAGAAAGCTTATTAAAGAAGATTGAATGGGTGGATGCCGATTTGCTCGATGTGTATTCGTTAATGGATGTTATGGAAGGTGTGGATCAGGTTTATCATTGTGCGGCAATGGTTTCTTTTGAAAAGAAACATTTGGATGAAATGATGAAAATCAATGTGGAAGGTACAGCTAATATGGTCAATGCTGCACTCGAAAAAGGTGTTAAAAAATTCTGTCACGTAAGTTCCATTGCTTCATTAGGAAGAGCAGAAAAAGGAGGTATGACTTCAGAAACGACACCTTGGAAATCTTCCCCCGAAAATTCAAATTACTCGATAAGTAAATATGCAGCTGAACGTGAAGTGTGGAGAGCTTCTGAGGAAGGATTAAACGTTGTGATTGTCAATCCTTCGTTGATTATGGGCGGAGGAAATTGGACTCAAAGCAGCTCCAATATGTTTACAAAAGGATATAAAGGAATTAAATTTTATTCGGAAGGTACCAATGGTTTTGTGGATGTAAGGGATGTCGCAGCGATTATGATTAAACTTATGGAAAGCGAGATCAGTGGTCAGCGTTTTTTATTGAATGGTGAGAATGCTTCTTTTAGGCATTATTTCGATTTAATCCACCAAGCATTTGGGAAACCGAAATCAGGTATCAAAGCTGGAAAGTTTTTAACCGGATTTGCATGGAGAGCCGAATCGTTGCGTTCATTCTTGACAGGTGCTCCACCCTTGATAACAAAAGAGACTTCTATTTCTGCAAATCGAAAAAGCAGTTTTTCAAATGAGAAATTTCTAAAGGCTTTTCCTGATTATAACTTTATTTCCATGGAACAATCGATTAAGGATACATGTGCTCTTTATTTGCGAGATTTAAAATAGTACGTCAATTCTTTTTTCCAATTCATTACTCAGCTTCATTTTTTCAAACCCCTTATAATTTTTAGATTTTGCTAAAGCAATTTTCAAATCAAAAGATGCTTGAGTTTGTGAAAAAGCAATTCCTTTTTTCAGAAACCGTTCTGCTAAATATTCTTGTTCTGTTTGTCCGGGTGTAGGAATAAAAATGGCTTTTTTACCTAAATATGCTAAATCCATTATTGTTGAGTATCCGCTTCTAGAAAGAATAATTTCTGAATTCAGAATAGCGTTTTGCATTTCATCCGAATTTAAATGCGAAACAATTTTGATGTTTTTAATAGTTTCTGTTTTTGGCTCTGACGCTTTTCCGCAAACAACCAACGCTTTTATATTCGTTTGTAGTAATTGTTCTATAACCAATTTTTCAAAAACACTTCGTTGTGGTTCTGGTCCTGAAATGATTGCTACAATAGTTGTCATTTCGTCCCTATAGCTTTCGGGAGAAACGGAGAAATCGAATCTACTTAACGCTCCAACAAAATAAGTGTTTTTAGGAAGCGGGTAGTGATGCGCCAAATCTCCCGATAGATTATTTTCTCCTTCTGTATCTGGTACCCAACACTCGTCATAATTAGCTATGTACGTTAAAACTTTTTTATGTAAAATGCTTTCTCCAATCGGAGCTTTTATCATGAGTTGATGCGTAATAAAAATGCTTTTTACTTTTTTACTCCAGCAACCATATCTATTATCTGAAATAACGATGTCAATTTTATGTTCATCAATTATTTTATCGAGTTGAGTATGTTCTTCTTTTATTCCGTTTACAATTTTTGGAATAGAAAGCAACATCTTCAGTTTCATGGAACCCGATTTTGGGTATTGAATGTTATAGCCTTTCAGTTGAACAAAAGTTAATTGAGGAAATTCTTGTTTTAAGAGTGCAAGAGGTCCCGCATCTGCAGCAATCACTACTTCGGTATTCTTCTTAAGCAACAAATGAATAATCGGGATGCAGCGGGTCGCATGTCCCAATCCCCAATCCAATGGGCAAATTAATATTCGTTTGTTCTTTTGCATTAATGCTTATTTTTGTAAAATATGGTTAAAGTTAATTAATTTTTCTCTGCTGGCTCTGCGTATTCTTTGTGAGCTCTGAGGTTAAGATGTATTATGAATTTATGGCGAAAAGAAAATTAAAAAAATTTGCAGAAGTATCTTCCTTTGATAATTGTTTCTTCTTGTCGTTTGAGCAAGCAAGGGCAGAAGGGTTGCCGTTAAATGGAAAATGGCATAAAGACTATTTTAAGAACGATCATCCGATAGTTTTGGAATTGGGCTGTGGCAAAGGGGAATATACAGTTGGCTTAGCGAAGCGCTATCCTAATAAAAATTTTATTGGTGTCGATATAAAAGGAAATCGAATTTGGACGGGAGCAAAAACCGCCATTGAAAATAAAATGAACAATGTTGCTTTTATTCGTACACGCATTGATTTTATTGATGCTTGTTTTGCAGCAGGTGAAGTGGATGAAATCTGGATTACGTTTCCTGATCCACAGCCACAAAAAACAAGGACCCGAAATCGATTAACAAATATGATTTTTGTGGAACGCTATCAGCGAATATTGAAAGAAGGGGGAAGTATAAATCTGAAAACAGATAATGAGCCCTTTTATGATTATACCCGCGAAGTTGTGGCAGAAAATAATTTTGAATTATTAGACAGTACGAATGATTTATATGGAGATACAAAAGAAAGGGACGAGGCATTGACAAGTATTAAGACCTATTACGAAAAACTATTTTCTGATAAAGGATTTAAAATTTGTTACTTAAAATTTAGAGTTTAAAATCGTCCTCTCCTTTTTCAAGGAGAGGATAAGAGGAGAGGTAAAATGAATTTAGAAAAACACGAAGATTTTTTTCAAATGGTTTATCAGGTGGTTCGACTTATCCCTAAAGGTCGAGTGACCAGCTATGGTGCCATTGCCAAATATTTGGGTACAGCCCGTTCATCCCGGATGGTTGGGTGGGCAATGAATGCTGCTCATAGCCAGAAAAAGTCGGTTCCGGCACATCGGGTAGTCAACAGGAATGGAGAATTAACCGGAAAACATCATTTTGCGACCCCTTTTTTGATGGCCGAATTGCTGGAAAAAGAAGGAATCAAAGTGGTAAAGGACAAAATAAAAGACTTCGATAAGCACTATTGGGAGCCAATGAAGGAATTGGAGCTCTAAAATTGACATAAAATCGGGATTTTCCCTTATTTTTGTGCCCTGATTTAATTTAATATCAATTATGAAAGTATTACGTTTTTACATTATTTACCGCTTGCCAATCATTTTAATATTGGCGGTTTTGGGTGGCGTTTCTCATTATTATAAAGATCCGATTACTGCATGGATTTGTTACAGCTTGGCTTTTATTTCATTATTACTCTACTTTATGATGGGAACCATGCGTTTGGTGCAGGAAGCGGTTTCAGATGGTGAAGTAGACAAAGCGATGGAATACATCAAGATGATTAAATTTCCGAGATTGCTTTTGAAACCAATCCGCTCTGGATATTACATGTTGCAAAGTAACTTATCACTTGCAACGGATGATTTAACATCTGCAGAAAGCAGTATTCGTAAAAGTTTACAAACAAAATCAAAAATTGTGGGTGATGTTACCGGAACAAATTTGATGCAGTTGGGTTTTATTCAATTAAAGCAAGGAAAAACAAAAGAAGCACGCCAATCATTAATGGATGCTGTGAAAGCGGGTATTCCGGATAAAGACAGTATGGCGGCTGTATATTTACAATTATGCTCTATTGAAATTCAACGCAAGCAAAATAAAATAGGAAAAGAATATTTTAGAAAAGCAAAAGCTTGTAAACCTAAAGCTGATGAAATTGTAAAGCAGTTAAACATGATGGAGAAAAATATTTCCCGTTTACCAGGATAATGTCATTTATTCTAAATGGAAAGCCCTGAGTAATTTTTTACTCAGGGCTTTTTTTATTTCAATAGGTCAGAAAAAAAGAGAGCCGAAGCTCTCTTTTACATATGCATTCAAGTTTGGATTCCCAACAAATCGTCCACTCGAATGATATACTGAATCAACTAATTAAATTTTGCTTTGTCGCGTTTTTGATACAAATATGGACTCGGAGTTACAAATCGTAAAAACACTTCGAAGCCACCTCTGGAGGTACTTACCTTTGTTAAGCCGGAAGTATTAATATCATAACTGCATCCAACTGCGTATTGCCCGAATTCCAACATTACTTTTGCAATCATTGCATCTCTGTTTCTGTAAAATGCACCCAATGAAAACGTAGAACCTTTTACATATCCCGTATACTTTGAATCTTCTTTGAAATTGTATCGAAACATACTTCCAGCAACAAATTCTTGTGTTGAACCCTGCAAGGCATAAAAATAACTTGGCGCAAATGAAAATTTTGTATTGCGTATTCCGATTAAAAATTTTCCATGAACTATATATTTCGCCAACAAACGCTCGCTTGTTTCTGATAAATATTTTTGTTGGGGCGTTGCCAAATGATACATCGAAACACCAATATCCATTTTGAATTGGTCATTCGCACCAATGCCTTTTTCATTGTATCCATAACTATAAAGCATCCCTGCGGCAAAATCCGGATAGATAAATGTTCCACTGGTAAATGTTTCGCCATGGTCTAACGAATTGTCGTACCCTCCCGCTCCATATTGGTCGTTCCAAAGTAATTTGCTATAATCGACTTTGCGTTGAACCACACTTGCTTGCAAACCAAGTGATAAAGAAGATTTACTACTTACCGGAATAAACGTGGCGTAAGAAAGGTTGGCTTGTGTTGTTGCCATATTTCCATCACCGGCCTTATCACTAAAAAAAGAAAGTCCCAAGGCATTTCTGCTAAAAGATTTTTTATAGGTTTTTGTTGCATGATTTCCAACGCTTTCCCAATTGCTTGCCTTTAATTTTAATTCGATGGATGCACCAAATGTTTTATATGGAACGGTAACACTTCTCCATTGATCACGATAAATTGCAGACGCTTTGATAACATGTGTTTGCCCTGTAAGTGCAGGATTAAGCAAGGATGGTGTTTCGTTAAATTGAGAAAAGTGAATGTCCTGTCCAAACATTTTGAATGTGAACACCATGCTCATCCCAAAAATGAGAATGCAGATATTGTTTTTAGTTTTTTTACTCATGTCTAATTTTTTTTAGAATTTGGTATTTACCAAAGGCAAGTTTCAATGATTCGATTTTATCTGTTAACGCATCAATGAGATGTTTCCTTTTTTAGCAATTTTTTCTTCGTTCGGTAATTTGGCTGTGATGTAATACACAAATACTGCAGGGTCTAACATTTTACCTTTGAATATTCCATCCCAACAAAATGCAGGATCTTCTGATTCAAATACCTTTTCTCCCCAGCGATCATAGATAGAAATTGTGAAATCCGTTACACAATCATTCCAGCCTTGCAAACAAATTTTATCATTGTGCCCATCACCATTTGGTGAATATGCATTTGGTACTTTTAAATCGTTTGCACCCGGACAAGGACTTTCGATCGTGATGCGCACGCATGCTGTATCTGCACATCCGTTGGTATCTGTTACGGTTACACAGTAGTCGGTTGTAGCTGTTGGCGTTACAACAATTGCATTTGTGGTAGCTCCTGTTGACCAAACATAGCTTCCTCCACCGCTCGCTGTTAAAGTGGTTGATGTTCCTGAACTAATCGTAATATCTGTTCCTGCACTTGCAATTGGGCCCACACTGTTTGTAACAACTACAGTTGTAGTGGCGGTACATCCGTTTGCCGGATTTGTTGCGGTTACAGTATATGTGCCAGGTAAATTTACTGTTGGGGTAGTGGTAGTGCCTCCGGAGACAATACCAGGACCAGACCAACTAAAAGTTACTCCACTGGTTGTTGAACTCGCATTTATACTTGCTATTCCCGATGTGCAACTGATCGTTGATGATGCAATTGCGGTAACAGTTGGTGGAACACTTGTATTCGTTACAGTTACAGTTGTTGTAGTGGTACAACCATTTGCAGGATCGGTAATGGTTACGGTATATGTTCCTGCTGCATTTACGGTTGGCGAGGCAGTTGTTCCACCTGAAGTAATTCCTGTTCCAGCCCAGTTATATGTTGCACCACTTGTTGTTGAACTTGCTGTGATTGAACCTGAAGTAGTAATACAATCCAATGTTAATGTGCTGCCCGCTGTTACATTTGGAGAGGTAGTGTTACTTGTTACGGTTACAGTTGTACTAGCAGTGCATCCGTTTGCAGGGTCAGTAATCGTTACAGTGTATGTTCCTGCAGCATTTACAGTTGGCGAGGAGCTGGTACCTCCGGCTGTAATACCTGTTCCACTCCAGCTATAGGTTGCACCAACAGTTGTTGAACTTGCGCTGATTGTTCCACTCGTTGTTGTGCATCCCAATGTTAATGGTGTTCCTGATGTTGCTGTTGGTGGAGTTGTATTATTAGTTACTGTAACTGTTTGTTGTGATGCACATCCTGTTCCTAAATCAGTAATGGTTAACGTATATGTTCCTGCTGTACTAACTGTATTTGTTGGTGTAGCCGGACCACCAGTCCATTGATAACTTACACCAGGAGTTGTTGAGCTTCCTGTTAAAGTAACGGAAGAGGTTGTGCACGTAATGTCGCTCGGACTAGCAATGCTGATATTGGGTAATGCACCTGAAGCAGTTACGGTTACTGTTGAAGTTGCAGTACAACCATTTGTTGTATTTGTTGCTGTTACGGTGTATGTGCCTGCCGCGCCAACTGTAGCGGGGTTTGCAGCATTGATTAAACTTCCGCCATTCCACACCATGGTGCTGCCGGCACTTGTTCCGGTAAGTGTTGCACTTGCAGAGATACAATCAATGTTGTTGCTGCTTGCTGCAGATACGGTTGGAGGAATGGTATTGGTAGATACGGTTACTGTTGAAGTAGATGTACAGCCATTTGCTGCATCTGTTGAAGTTACAGTGTAGGTGCCTGCTGTACTTACTGCTGCCGGATTTGAAGCATTACTTAACGCTCCGCCATTCCATACCATTGTTCCTGCACTTGTTCCTGTTAATGTAACACTTGATGCTGTACAGGTAATATTTCCTGATGTTGCAGATGAAACTGTTGGAGGAGTTGTATTGCTAGAAACGGAAACAGTTTGCGTTGAAGTACAACCATTGCTCGGGTCAGTAACGGTTAATGTATACGTTGCTCCAGAAGATACCGGATAGGTTGCAGTACCCGGACCGCTTGTCCATTGGTACGTTGCACCCGGAGTTGTTGAGCTTCCTGTTAATGTTACGCTGGTTGTGGTGCAAGTTAGTTGTGAAGGGGATGCAATACTAATATTTGGAACAGTACCGCTCGATGTAATGGTTACTGTTGATGTGGCTGTACATCCGTTTGCAGGATTTGTTGCCGTAACCGTATATGTTCCGGCAGCACTCACTGTTGCAGGATTAGCAGCATTACTTAATGCTCCACCATTCCAAACCATTGTGCTTCCCGCACTTGTTCCGGTTAATGTTGCTGTTGTGGTTGTACAATTAATATTGTTGCTACTTGCTGAACTAACTGTTGGCGGAGTTGTATTAGAGGTGATGGTAACTGTTGATGTATTCGTGCAACCGTTTACTAAACTTGTTGATGTCACAGTATATGTTCCGATTGCACTCACAGTTGCAGGATTTGATGCATTCACAAGAGAACCACCATTCCATACCATCGTGCTTCCTAAGCTGGTTCCTGTTAATGTAGCTGTTAACGCAGTACATGTTAAATTTCCGGAGGAAGCGGAAGAAACTGTTGGAGGTGTTGTATTGCTATTAATTGTTACTGTAGATGTAGCAGTACATCCATTGGATGCATTTGTAGAAGTAACGGTATACGTTCCTGCAGCACTTACGGAGGCAGGATTAGCAGCATTGCTTAATGCACCACCATTCCACACCATTGTTCCGGACCCTGTTCCTGTTAATGTTGAACTCAGTGTTGTACATGTTAAATTTCCAGAGCTGGATGAAGATACAGTTGGCGGAGTGGTGTTTCCGGTAATGGTCACAGTAGAAGTTGAAGTACATCCGTTCGCAGGATTTGTTGCAGTAACGGTATATGTTCCTGCAGCGCTTACAGATGCTGGATTTGCTGCATTACTCAAGGTTCCTCCGTTCCACACCATTGTACTTCCTGCACTTGTTCCTGTTAATGTTGCGGTAGTTGTTGTGCAATTGATATTGTTACTGCTTGCTGAGCTAACTGTTGGTGGAGTGGTGTTCATAGTTGCAACAACAGTTGCTGTGCTGGTACATCCTGAACTTGTATTCGTAACGGTAACAGTGTAAGTTCCCGATGTTGTAATAGTTGGTGTTGCTGTTCCTCCACCACCTGAAATTCCAGCTCCTGCCCAGCTGAAAGAGACCGGTGAACTGGATGAAGATGCAGAGATAGTAGGTGAACTACAGGTAACGGTTTGTGCAGCGGTTGCTGAAACATTCGGTGGCGTTCCACTTGCTGCAACAGTATATGTGGCAGTAGAGCTGCAACTTCCAGGATTGATGGTCACTGTATATGTTCCAGCTCCGGTAACGGATGTGCTTGCCGCAGTGGGTGAAACAATTGTTGAACCACCTGGTCCTGCCCACGAATACGTTGGTGAACCAGCAGAGGTTGTTGCTGTTAATGTTGTGGTAGTTGATCCGCAAGGAATTGCTCCTGCTGCTATGGATGCTGTTGGTGCAGCTGTTCCGGTGATGGGTGAAATAAAAATGTATTGGTATTGTGATATCCCATAACGATATGGCGATACACTGGGTGGCGGACAATGTGTTGGAATATCTTGATTTGAATACACAATTGTAATCGTTGAAATTCGTTGTCCGGCAACTCCAACAGAAATTGCTTGGTTTGCACATTGTCCATTTATTCCGTTTGCAATTAAAACTCTGGAGCTTCCAACAACGGTGTTGTCTATTGGTCCAGTGGTGGTTGCTGTTGGCAAAACAGCAGCTGCTAAATTGTCGGTAGCTGAAATGCTAACTTTATCTTGATAGTTTACATAATTTAAAGAGCCATCGTTGTAAAATGTTTCAGTAACATCATAAATGTTAAACGTAACAGGAGCACAAAGTGGAGTAGGGAATGTTATTGTAACAGTGATGCTGTTGTTCCAAACTGCAGTCCCTGCGCCATTTCCGGCTCCACTCATTTCTAAACGTAAACCAGTGTAAGGCGAACAATTTTGAGCAATATTACCCGCAGTACCAGAAATAGGAGAAGTACCACCTGCTGTACTAGCGCGCACATCTTTCGACCCTCCGCCTGCTGTTGACATGGTCATGTTGAAAGTAGCAGAAGGATTCCAAGTAGCTCCATTACTTGGATAGCCTACCCAGGTGAATGTTTGTGCATTCAATACAATGCAAAAAAATAGTCCAAATACTAATAATAAAATTTTTTGAATTCGTTTCATGGTCGAAGAGTTTACGTAGAACAAATTTCAATTTTCAAAAACATCCAAACAAGGGGGCTGCCCCCTTATCTGTCCAAATTTGTGGTTGGCAAAAAAATGAATTCTTTTTATTGTTATATTTAAGAAATGAAACGTGTTTAATTTCATCCATGAGAAAAGTCCAACTCCTTTTTTTCTGTTTTTTATTATTTGTTTTGCCTTCTAAAGCAAGCTATTCACCTGCAATCAATAAGTTGATACGGGAAGTAAAGGAAGCGTCTTATTATGATTCTGCTAAATTGTTCAAGGTAGGTGAACAAACAATTAAACAGGCAATCGCCTCTTCTTCTCAGGATGCGGTTGCGGAAGTACATTTGTATTATGGAAACTATTTTTTTTATGTCCGCAATCTCGAAAAGGCAAAAAAATATTTTGAACAATCTTTAGAAGAATCAAAAAAATGGAAGAATTCACATATTGAAATTCTTTCTGAAATTCGATTGTTGTTTTTGGAGTTTGAAACAGGAAGTTCAGAACAGGTGGAGAAAGATTTATACACTTTATTAGAAAAGTCGAAACAAATTGGTGATTTTGAAAATGTAGCAGAGTTGTATAACTTGTTGGGCATTATCAAACAAGATAAAAGTGATGCTCAGGCTGCTGTTAAGTATTATCTGGAAGGGTTAACAATTTCTGAAATTCATAATTTAAATTATTATCCGGCTGTTTTTAGAAATAATTTAGGGTTGATAAAATTAGGACTTGGACAAACCAAAGAAGCATTAGAAGATTTTGAAAAGGGATTGATAATTGCAGAAAGAGAAAACAGCAAACGCCTAGCAGGTCACATTCAAATGAACATTTGTTTGGCCTATGTCTCGGATAATAAACCTGAAAAAGCCTATCCATTATTTGAAAAAGTAATTCAATATTCTCGTCAGAATAACTTGCACCAAGAACTAGCCAGCAATTTTATTAACCTCGCCTCAGCTTTTTCGAATGCTGGACAAAATGATAAAGCCATTTCGTACATTGATTCTGCAATTGTCGTGTTGAAACAGCACCATTTTGATAAAGAACTTGCCAAGGCATATTTAAATAAAGCCAATGTTTTTGTAATGATGAATCGAATTCCGGTAGCTGAAGCTTTACTTTTAGAGATTGAGCAATTGACAAGTAAAACCGGGAATTTGGAAGATTTATCTTCCTATTACTTCATGAAATACCGCGTTGAATCGAGCCAACAAAAGTACGAACTGGCCCTGGAAAGTTATTTGAAGTATTCGAAATTGAAGGACAGTTTATCCGGCCAAATTAACGATAAGGTGATTGCTCAATTGCAGCAAAATCAAAAGATTCAGAAAAAAGAAATTGAACTTGAGAAGGAAAAATTGAACTCCATTATTTTGGAAAAACAAACGCAAGAGGAACGTTATCTTAAATGGATTAGTATTGGTAGTGCGCTAATTGTGATTATTCTCCTGATAAGTATTTTGTCGTGGCGATATTCTAAAAAGATAAAGGAAAAACAGCAACAATTTAGTCAGCAACTGATTCAAAACATTGAGGAGGAGCGATTGCGCATTTCAAGAGATTTGCACGATGATATCGGTCAATCGTTGTCTGTTATCAAAGCAAAAATGATAAAAGAACAGCAAGGCTCTAAGGAGCCTTCTCATCAAATGGAGATTGAGTTGGGACGGGTGATTGAGCAAACGAGAGAGATTTCACGTAACTTATATCCTACCAATCTTGAAAAAATTGGTTTGGGACGTTCTGTTGCTGCATTGATGGAAAGTATTCAGTCGGCAACAAAAATGGAATGTAGTTTTGAAATTCCAAACGGAGTAGAAGCATTGCCCATTTCAATTCAAACGCATTTGTTTCGGATTATTCAGGAATGCACGAACAACACCATTAAACATTCCGGAGCAAGCGGATTAAAACTATCCATATCAGAAAAGGGAGAAGAGTTTGTGTTGCTATACCAAGATAACGGTATGGGTCTAAAAAATAAGAAGCACCATCTGGGAATCGGTTTACTTTCGATGCAGGAACGTGCAAAAATTATCAATGGTTCTATTGATATTGATGATAAAGTGGAGAAAGGATTCAAATTAATTCTTAAATTTAAGGTAGCCTAAAGTGAAAAAAATGAAACTCCTTATTGCCGATGATCATCCTATTTTTAGAAAGGGCCTGAAAGATATTCTGGAGGGTTCATTTTCGGATATTCAGATTATCGAGTGTAGGAATGGGAGAGAAGCGTTGGATGCAATAAAAAAAGAGAAACCGGAGATTTCCATCTTGGATATCAATATGCCGGAATTAAATGGAATCGAAGTATCTACGATTGTTACAAAAGAAAAATTATCAACTCGGATTGTGATTCTTACCATGTATCGCGATAGAGAAATGGTTAAAAAAGCGATGGATTCGGGCGCTTACAGTTATATTCTAAAAGATTTTGCTGCCAACGAAATCATCGATTGTATAGGTAAAGTCTCTCAAGACGAAAAGTACATTGGTCCCGAATTGCAAGCCTATTACTCAGATTTTGTAGAGTCGGATAAAAAGAAAATTGAATTATTATTTTTATTGAAAAATCTCAGTCAGGCAGAGTTAAAAACCTTGAAATTGGTGAGCCAGAATAAGACAACAAAAGAAATTGCAGAGTTATTGTTCTTGTCTGAAAAAACAATCGAAAATTATCGGTCAAAAATTTGTCAGAAATTGCAACTACCTCCACGTAATAATTCGTTGGTATTGTGGATTAGTGAAAACAAAGAATTGCTGGTTGGTATAAGTGAATTCTAATCCATGTTCATATATTCTTCAAATGGAATTCCTTTTTTAAATTCATCTGAATAAATATATTTTTTGATGTGATCAGCCCAACCTTTGTGTGATTTACGTTTATCTAAAATGGCTGGGTCGAAAGCTTTGCTGAAATGCACTTTGATGGTACGATTTCTTTGTTTAAACATTTCATCCGGTAAAAAAAGCATTTCGATATTTGCTTTAATACCAATGCGTTTACGGAATTGAGCAAAGTTGTAAAAGAATTTTGAGTTTTGTCCTTCAATAAAAACTGGAACAATCATTCGTTTGTGGTCAATGGCTTGGGTGACAAAACTTTTTTTCCAGTCTAAGTCCATGATTTTCCCATTTTGTTTTCTGGAAACCAATCCTGCAGGAAAAAATCCGATGGCTTCATCCGTAAGTAAAACACTTTCAATAGTTCTTAAAGAAGTTGCAGAGGTGGATTTTATTTTGTTGATGCCGATAAAAACATCACCATAATTTTTAAGATTTTTTAAAACGTCATTTACCACAAAATGGATATCCGGTCGAACTTCGGCAATTGTTTTCACAAAGGCCATTCCATCTAATCCGCCAAGTGGGTGATTAGCAGCTAAAATGATTCCTCCTTCTTTTGGAATAAAATGTGAGTTGGTGGATTCAATTTTAGCGCCTAATTTTTCTAGTCCTTTATTATTGAATTCAACACCATACACATCTTTCAAATCAATCATGAGTGTATTGATATCATCTTCATGAAGTTTGCGTTTTAGCCAATTCAGAACAAAGCGAGGCATCCATTTTTTTAGTCCGGGTGCTTTCTCTCTTAGAACTTTATCTACGTCTATAAATTTTTGTGGCGTTGTCATAAATTGGGAACAATCCTATTCAGGAGTATTTATTTTTTTTAATTCTTTTTCAAGGGTGCGAATTCTATCGTTTACTTTTTGAAAACTTCTAAAAAGCACATAGCTTCTTTGGAAATCTCCAATGGCAAAAGCCGGTGATCCTTGCACAACCAATCCTTCTGTTTCGATGCTGTTTCCAACACCGGATTGTCCGGCAATTTTTACACCATCCGCAATTTTTAAATGTCCGATAACTCCGGCTTGTCCACCCATCATCACATTTTTTCCGAGTTTGGTTGAGCCTGCAACAAATGAACCTCCTGCCAAGATACAATTTTCACCCAATTCAACATTGTGCGCAATTTGCACCAAGTTATCCAGTTTAGAGCCTTTGCGGATAATGGTTGATCCCATTGTTGCTCTGTCGATAGAGGTATTTGATCCAATCTCTACATGATCTTCGATGATCACATTTCCGATCTGAGGTACTTTTTTGTAATTGTTTTCCGCGTTTGGAGCAAAACCAAATCCATCGCTACCAACAACAGTGCTGGCATGGATGGTGCAATCGTTTCCAATAACACAATCGTAATAAATTTTTACTCCTGAAAAGAAAACGCAATCATCACCAATGGTAACATTGTCGCCAATATAACAATGCGGATAAATTTTAACATTGTTCCCGATTTTTACATTTTCACCGATATAGGCAAATGCTCCAACATAACAATCCTTACCCAATTTGGCAGTACTTGCAACAAAGGATGGTTGTTCGATACCTTTTTTATCGTGTTTGAATTTATGATAAATTTCTAAAAGCTTTGCGAAACTTGAATAAGAATCTTCTACACGGATCAGTGTAAGTGTTGGTTTTACCGGTTTTTCAAGCACCAAGGATTTGTTTACAATGGCAGCTGAGGCATCAGTTTCGTAAATATACTGTGTATACAAAGGGTTGGAGAGAAACGACAAGGTTCCTAACTTACCTTCTTCAATCTTAGCAAGTCCGGATACTTCAACTTCTCCGTTTCCTTCAACAGTTCCTCCCAATAAATCGGCTATTTGTTTTGCTGTAAATTTCATGTGAAAATGGTGTTTTTAGCACCTAAAAATACTAATAATTCAGGAATTGGCAATATAGGAACTCTTGCAAAATTTGGTACCTTTGTAATCCTTTAAAATCAAGGTTTCGTAGTTCAACGGATAGAATAGAAGTTTCCTAAACTTTTGATCCCAGTTCGATTCTGGGCGAGACCACATAGGCCGTTTCCTAATAATTAATAGCGTTGACTGTCCAATAAATTCATTCAAATAATATTTAGATTAAGCCCAATTATTTTTTATTGTCCTTCAACAAGCCTTCAATTCGTAATAAGCTTTCTTTTATTTCTACTAATACATTTTGGTTGTCGTGATTGCCTTGTGTGTTTTTTAGCAGTGTGCGTTGTTCCAATACTTTTAATCGAAAATCTTGTGCTTCTTTTATTCCAACTAAACTCATTTGATGCGACATATGTGCTGAGCCTCCAGCTGTCTCAACTTTTAAAACACATAAATTAAAATGTCTCAAAACGGGACCTTCAATGAATGCCATATCTTGAATGTTTTCCAATGGAATCGTTTTTTCAAATTGTACAATGATCCCTTTTTTAAAACGTAAATTTTTATCTGTTAATACACATTCCAACTTGTCAAAATAATGACGTGAATACCATTGTCCCACGCCACAAAGCCAAATAATGCAAAGCGGGATACCTATAATGGAAATAAATAGAAAAAATGCAACATACAATAAAATGTAGGTGCGTAAAACAGAATTGAATTCTGCTTTTTGAATGATTGTTCCTTCGCTATTGGTCATGGTATTGTTTTTAATAGTTAGTGCGGTTCTCGACTCCGCTCGAACTTGCCTTTAGCACTGTCACTTCGAGCGGAGTCGAGAAGTCTGCCTGTCAAAAATGTCTTACAAATTTTGCATAAAGTAATCCGTTACTTTTTGATATAAGTGCTCACGTTCTTTTCCTAAAACATTGTGTTCGTGACCGGGATAGACAAAATAATCGACTTGTTTATTTTTTTCAACACAGGCTTTGATATATTGGATGCTGTGCTGCCAAACAACAGTGCCATCTTGTGCACCGTGAATGATTAATAATTTTCCTTTTAAATTGTCAATATGATTTATTGTTCTTGATTCGGCATACCCTTTTGGATTCGATTGCGGTGTTCCCATGTAGCGTTCGGTATACATCACTTCATAATAGCTCCAATCGACAACCGGTCCACCTGCCACACCTGCTTTAAACACCTCCGGATAGCGTGTCATAATGCTGGTCGACATAAATCCTCCATAACTCCAACCAAAAATACCCATTCGGTTTGCATCCACATATTTTTGAGATTTTAAAAAATTCACACCAACCATTTGATCTTTCATTTCTACTGTACCGCAATTGTGGAAAATGGCTTGCTCGAATGCTAATCCTCTATTGGCACTTCCTCTTCCATCAATCGTGAAAACTACAAAACCTCTTTCTGCCATGTATTGAAACCAATAATCGCCACCACCATTCCAGGTATTGTTAATCATTTGCGCTCCAGGGCCATTATACAAATAAACAATCACCGGATATTTTTTTGTTGAGTCAAATGCAACGGGTTTAAATAATCTGCAAAATAAATCGTCACCACTTTCACTTTTTAAAGTGAACAAACTCATTTGTCCGAGTTTATAATCTGCTAATGGATTTTTTGCGGTGTGAATTGTTTTAGATTTTTTCCCGTTGGTGCTTACGATGTTTGTGTTGCGCGGAATCGTTGTGCTTTGGAAGTTGTCGATGATGTAATTTCCTTTACTGCTCAATGCACTTGTATGCGTTCCTTCACCGGATGTGATCCGTGTTGTTTTTCCGGTTTTCACTTCTACGGAATAAAAATTTCGGGTAATGCCACTTTCAGTTGTGGAAGAATAAAACACTTTAGTGCCTTTTGCATCAAAACCAGCTAAGTCGGTGATGATCCAATTTCCTTTGGTCAATTGTTTTACAAGTGTTCCATCTGCATTATACAAATAGAGATGATTGAATCCATCACGTTCACTTTGCCAGATAAACTGTCCGGAAGCATTCGGTAAAAAGACCATCGGATGCATGGGGTGAACATACTTTTCGTGTTTTTCTGCAAACAATGTTTTTTCAAATAATCCGGTAGCAACATTGTAAGAGTTTAATTTCATTTCATTCTGTTCACGATTTAAAACTGCGATGTAAATGTGTTGCTCGTCTTTGCTCCATGCAATGTTGGTGAGGTATTGTTCTTTCGGTTCGCCTGTTTTTAAGAAAACCGTTTTGCCACTGCTCACATTATAAATACCCACAGTTACTTCATGACTTTTATCTCCAGCCATTGGGTATTTGATGTTTACATTTTTTGCAGGACGGGATGTCCAGTCGATAATTGGATAGTCGGTTACCATCGTTTGATCCATGCGGTAAAAAGCAAGTAAGTTACCTGCTGGCGACCAAAAAGTACCTTTGGAAATTCCGAATTCATCACGGTGAACAGATTGTCCATTTACTATGTTTTCATCTTTATCGTTTGTGACGATTAAATTGTTCTTACCATCAAACACAAATAAATTATTTTTAACGGTAAATGCAATAAATCGTGTTTTGTCTGCAACATCTATTCCCACTGCTGTAGATTCGATTGTGCCTTCGTTGATGATTTTTTTTGTTTTAATGTCATAAACTAAAAACAAGTGTTTCTCCTCTTTGAAAGCCTCAAATGAAAATTGTTTCTCGTTTTTCCACTTGAGTAGTGGAAAGTTTTTGAAGGGTGTCAGATCGATTTTTTTTACTTCTTCATTCAGAATTGCCAAAGAAACTGCTTGAGTTACTTTTCCATCAGAAGCATTGCAAATAAATAATTCTTGCACTTCGCCTGGATTTACATAAGAGTAGGAGTCGGTGTTTTTTACCCACATCAACTGACTTAGCCTGGATGGCGCGAGCGTGCTGCGCTGTTTCACAACAGCTTCTTCCATTGTTAAAAGTTTTTCCTGAGCAATGCTTGTTTGAAAAAATACAGCAAGCAAGAAAACGAAGAGTGTAATTTTTTTCATAATAGTGGATTAAATAAAAAAGTGCATTCTGAAACGACAGAATGCACCAATAAAGATAAGTTATTTTTTGAACTATTTTACAGCCCCGCCATTGTTGATGGTGTCTTTTGTTGGCGCCACAAAACTCAATTCTCCTTTGTTGTTTTCTGCCATCAAAATCATACCCTGGCTTTCGATTCCTTTTATTTTTCGAGGAGCAAGGTTGACAAGGATTGAAACTTGCTGCCCGATAATATCTTCCGGTTTGTAGTATCCTGCGATTCCGGAAACAACAGTGCGTTTGTCAATACCTGTATCAATCAATAATTTTAAAAGTTTATCCGTTTTAGGAACGCGTTCAGCTTCTAAAATGGTTCCAATACGAATATCCATTTTGCTAAATTCATCAAAAGATGTTTCTGCTTTTGATGGCTCAATTTCGGATGTATTGCTTTCTTCGTTCAGTTTTTTTGAGTCTGCTAATTTTTGAACTTGAGCGGTAATGGTTTCGTCTTCTATTTTATCAAACAACAATGCCGCAGTGTTTATCTGATGTCCGGCTAATAACAAATCGGTGCGTGTTGCATCGTTCCATTTTAAACCGGAGTTCAGGTTGAGCATGGTGCTTAATTTTTTTGCAGTAAACGGTAAAAACGGTTCCATCAATACCGCCAGGTTTGCAGAAATTTGCAATGATAGGTTCATGATGGTTTGTACGCGTTTTTCATCTGTTTTAATCAATGTCCACGGCTCATTATCTGCTAAATATTTATTACCCAAGCGTGCCAAGTTCATCAATTCTCCTAATGCTTCACGGAAACGATATTGTTCGATGCTTGCAGCAATTTTTGCAGGATATTTGGTGATTTCTTCTAATAACAACAAATCACTTTTGGTGTATTCTGCTGCAACCGGAACTTTTCCTTCGTAATATTTATGTGTTAGCACCAAGGTGCGGTTAACAAAATTTCCAAGGATGGCAACCAACTCATTGTTGTTTTTTGCCTGAAAATCTTTCCAGGTAAAATCATTGTCCTTACTTTCCGGGGCATTTGCACAAAGGGTATAACGAAGCACATCTTGTTTGTCTTTAAACTCAATCAAGTATTCGTGCAACCAAACAGCCCAATTGCGGGAAGTAGAAATTTTATCGCCTTCTAAATTTAAAAATTCATTTGCCGGAACATTCTCAGGTAAAATGAACGAACCTTCTGCCATTAACATGGCAGGAAAGATAATGCAATGAAAAACAATGTTATCTTTCCCAATAAAGTGAACCAATTTGGTTTCTTTATCTTTCCAGTATAATTCCCAATCTTTTGTTAAATCTTTTGTTGCAGAAATATAGCCAATAGGAGCATCAAACCAAACGTACAATACTTTTCCTTCGGCACCTTCAACAGGTACTTTTACGCCCCAATCCAAATCGCGGGTCATGGCGCGAGGTTGCAATCCTGCATTCAACCAGCTTTTACATTGGCCAAACACATTGCTTTTCCATTCTTTGTGAGAATCAATATATGCTTCAATTTGTGGTTGCATTTTATCCAAGGGCAAAAACCAATTTTTTGTTTTTTTCAGAACAGGTTTTTCTCCGGATAATGTTGATTTCGGATTTATTAAGTCGGTTGCATTTAAAGTGCTTCCACATTTTTCGCATTGGTCTCCGTAAGCATTTTCATTGGCGCATTTCGGACATGTTCCTACAATATAGCGATCTGCTAGAAACTGATTTGCTTTTTCATCAAAGTACTGCTCTGTAATTTCCTCTACAAAAACTTTTTTATCGTAAAGATTTTTGAAAAATGCAGAAGCAGTTTCATGGTGAGTTTTAGAAGAAGTACGTGAGTAGATATCGAACGAAACGCCAAACTCTTTGAAAGAGTTGCCCATCATCTTGTGATATTTATCCACCACTTGTTGTGGTGTGATGCCTTCTTTTTTTGCTTTGATGGTAATGGGAACGCCATGTTCATCCGAGCCGCAAATAAATTTTACATCTTCCCCTTTTGAGCGGAGAAAACGAACGTATATGTCGGCAGGCAAATAACATCCTGCTAAATGACCAATATGAACAGGGCCATTTGCATAGGGCAAAGCGGCAGTAACGGTATGTCTTTTAAACTTCATAAATTCTTTTACTGATTTTCAATTTCCTCTTCGAATAGGCGTATTCGAAATAAGGCTAACAAAAATACAAATTAATCCTTGAGTAGCTTCTTTTGCATAATATAAGCAATGCTGGAGGCTCTGTTTTTGGTAATATCAGCATTTGTTCCGGCAAATAACTCATCAACAGTAGCATGGAAAAAGCTCAACCAGACTGCAAATTCTTCCTTTTTTAAGGGCAAATGCATGTGTTTTTCTACTAAATTTTGTGCGTAGGTGTGGTCTGGAAAGAGCGTGGCATTCCAAAAGCTGTCGATGCGTGGCAGATGTTCTTCTAAATTCAGATTTACGAAGTGATGATTGATGCTACTCGTCAATAATTTATCGTAAAAAGTTTTGATTAGCTTTGTTACATCTGATGGTGAATGAATGTCCGTTTTTGTCATTCTGCAAATATCCGATTACTTTTGTTAAAATAATCACGAACAATGAATTTAATTCAACCTCCATTTTTAAAACCAGGCGATAAAATTGCCATTGTAGCTTCCGCTCGCAAAATTACGTTGCAGGAACTTCAAACGGCAATTGATACCTTCAAAAGATGGGGCTTGGAAGTGGTATTGAGCAAAAATTTATTTGGCAGCGATCATCAGTTTTCAGGTGCTGATGCCGAACGTGCAGCGGACTTGCAATCAGCATTGGATGATGATTCCATTAAAGCAGTTATAAGTGCTCGCGGTGGTTATGGGACGATGCGTATTGTTGATCAAATTGATTTTACAAAATTTAAACAACATCCTAAATGGATAATTGGTTACAGTGACATTACTGTATTACATTCACACATTCATAATTTCGGAATAGAAACGTTGCATGCAACAATGCCCATTAATTTTTCTGTAAATGCGGAGGCGGTGGAGACGATGCAAAAACTGTTGTTTGGTGAAAAGTTAGTGTATCAAATAGAAAAACATCCTTTAAATAAAACAGGCGTTGTGGAAGCCCAAGTGGTAGGAGGGAATTTATCCTTACTCTATGCATTAGCAGGAAGTGCTTCGAGCATTCATACCAAAGGAAAAATTTTATTCATTGAAGATTTGGATGAGTATTTATATCATCTCGATCGGATGATGGTGAGTTTAAAACGCTATGGTAAGTTAAGCGACTTAGCAGGATTGGTTGTTGGAGGCATGACTGATATGAAAGACAATCAGATTCCGTTTGGAAAAACGGCAGAAGAAATTATTTTGGACGCAGTAAAAGATTATAATTATCCTGTCTGTTTTAACTTTCCTGCAGGACATGTTAATAGAAATCTAGGGTTGGTGCTTGGACGAAGAATGAAATTGGTTGTGGGAGACACAAGCTCTTCCTTGATGTAAGAAAATTTAGCTCTCTAGATAAATTTTTTAATAAAATTAAAATACTTGAAAGGTGGATATTTCATTGGTAAATCAATCCAAGTGGAAGCATATACAACTGCTTTTTGATTGCTGAATGCTAGAAAACTTTGTTTACCGTGATATTTTCCTATGCCACTATTCCCTACTCCTCCAAATGGTAAATGATGATTAGCAACGTGCATTATTGTGTCATTAATGCACATGCCTCCAGCCGAAATTGTTGCGACTATTTTTTGGGTTTGTGAGCTGTTTCCAAAAAAATAACAAGCCAATGGTTTTTCTTTTGAATTTACATAATCAATTACTTCATTTATATTTTGGAATGAAAGGAGGGGTAATATTGGACCGAAGATTTCTTCCTGCATAATTGGATGCTCTGATTTTATTTCATCGATGATTGTCGGTTCAATAAAATTTTCAGCTATATCCGTATTTCCTCCATAAATGATTTTCCCATCCAGCATTAATTTCTGCAATCGTTCAACGGCTCTTTGATTAATGATTCTTGGATAAAATTTGCTACTTTTTATTTCTTTACCATACATTTTTTCTATGTGTAAGCCGATTTTTTTTAGTAATTCTTCTTTCACATCTTCATGCACAAACAAATAATCGGGAGCAATGCAAGTTTGACCTGCATTAATGGTTTTGCCCCAAGCAATGCGCTTTGCTGCAATATCAAGATTGGCGTCTTTGTCAACAATACATGGGCTTTTGCCACCTAACTCTAGAACTACAGGAGTTAAGTTTGCAGCAGCTGCCTTCATAATTATTTTACCTACAGCAGAACTTCCTGTAAAAAAGATGATATCGAAATGTTGTTTTAATAGTAATTCATTTATCATCCGATCGCCTTGAATTACACAATTGTAATTAGAAGGAAACGCTTCAAGAGTTAATTCTTCCATTACTTTTGCTATGCAAGCAGCATCAGGGGATGGTTTTAATATTGCACAATTTCCTGCTGCAATAGAACCAACTAACGGATTCATTAATAGTTGAAAGGGGTAATTCCATGGAGCAATAATCAGTGAAACACCTAAAGGTTCAGTAACGATTTTACTTTTAGAAGGAAATAAATAGATTGGTGTTGGAACGGTTTCTGTTCTGCTCCAATTTTTTAGGTGCTTCAAGTGATTGTCAATCTCTTGTATAACAATAGATACTTCTGTTAAATAGGCTTCTTCTAAAGATTTGTGCAGATCTTGCCACAAAGCATCAAGTATTTTTTTTTCGTATTTTAAAATAGTTTTTTTGAGCTTTTTTAATGCGTCTAATCTGAAAGTGATATCTTTTGTTTGGTGTGAGTTATAAAATGACCGTTGCGATTTTAATAGTCTTTCTATTTTTAGTTTACCTGTTTCAATCTCTTGGTTAGATTCTTCTTGTGGACTCATTGTGTTTGAAATTATTAACTAGGAAAAAGTCATTTTTCATCAATTGCTCAATCTGGCTAGTGACATTTTTATAGCCAGAATAATTGATTCTTTATTTAATTGTTTGTATGCACTTTCCTTCAAAGATACTGCATCTATCCCTTAAAACAAAAGATCCTCCCTGCAATAGCAAGGAGGATCTTTTTAGAATTAGGAATTAAAATCCTATTCAAAAATAATTTTTTTGCTGAAGCGTCTTCCGTCCACCATCACATTCATAAAGTAAATACCGCTTTGCAAATTATCGCGTTGCATAATGTAGGTATCTGTTTTAATGTTGCTGATGCTTTTTACTTGACGTCCCATTGCATCATACAATTCAATTGCTACCTCGTATCCGTTAAATTGAGAAAGGTCAACTGTTGCAGAAGTATTTGCCGGATTTGGATAGATGGCAAATGCAGCCTCTGCAGAAAGTTCATCCAGCCCTAAAGCAGGCGTTGCTGTGTAATTGCAATTGAGCGGAACTCCACAGGTGTAATGTTCCAAGAAGTTACGTGTAATGGTAATGGTTGAATCATAATGTGCCAAGGCTGATGCGCTTGTTCCTACTTCAGGAACATGATCTTGTCCTGGCCATGTTACAAAACAATTTTCTAAACCCATAGCGTTTGCTTGTTCATGAACACTTGAACTTCCATCTACTTCTAACAACGGATAAAATCCGGAAAGAACAATAATCGCTGAGCCGTAAGGTACTGTATTGTCATTTGTTCCATGGAAACTCAACACAGGTTCATCGCCCGGTTTAATCCAAGTGGTATCACCAAGCGCTCCACATATATTTACAACAGCTTTTACATTGGAAGGGTAACCTTGACTTCCACTCAATCCTTCAACACCACCAAGTAATCCTGGTTGTAGTGTGTCAATATAATTTGGGTATTCGGCCAATTGATCTAAGTATGCTAAGTGCAATGCAATAAATCCTCCTGCAGAAACACCTGCAAAAAAGATATTGTTCGTGTCAATTTTATAAGTGTTTCCACCAACGCGTGCATTTTTTCTCATATAACGAACAGCAGCTCTTCCATCATGCACAGCGCGCATTACTGCTTCTGTTGCATCCGATGAATCTGGTCCCGGTATTGGAAAGTTATTCATTCCCAAGCGGTACTCAATAGAAACAGCTACGTATCCTAATTTTGCTAAGTCATTACAAAGAGGTACAACATCTGTTCCTGTTTTTGATCCTCCAATAAAACTTCCGCCATGCGCAACAATAACCAAAGCACGTGATGTAGAAACATCACCGGTTGGTTGATACACATCCATTAATAAGGTTTGGGATGAACCAGTCTCCTTAATGTTAGTTCCATAAACAACATCGGCTGTTTTAGTAGGAGTCGCAGGGAAAATATAATCGTGATAGCGATTGCCTGCACATTGCGCGTTTAATGATGCTGAAGATGCCAAAATTAAACCTCCGGCAATAAATAAGTAAAGTTTTCTCATGTAGTTTTTTAGTTAGGATTTAATATAAAGATAGTAAAGTGGTTGAAATAAAAAAATTAAAAAACATATTCTAAACTTACACCCGGAACCAAGGCTCTCGTTTTGTAAGTTCCTGTAAATTCTGTTTCCAGATTTGTATCGGTTCTCTTTTTGCCTTCTATATATAAAAAGGAAGCATCCAAATGAATTTTTTTCGTGATGTTGAACGAGGCACCTGCTGTGATTCCAAGTTTATCTGAATCTGGTGTCTCCGGTGTTAGGTAACCTGCCTTTACAGGAGTCATATCGTAATAGGTCCCGCAACGAATGGTCCACTTTTCATTTAACTTGTACTGTGCACCCAAACGAAAAATGTATGAATTTTTATACATACGTGGTGAATGAATATCTTTTAACGCATCTGTATTGTCGGCAAAATCAATTACCAATGAATCATAAGATTTCCAACCTACAAAGTTGACATCAAATGCTAATTTTAATTTGTTATTTGGAGTATATCCTAAACCAAGTGTTGCTACCTGAGGCAAACGAAGTTGTGTAGAAAATGTGGTGCTTGGGAATTTGTAACCCAATGACGATGGAACGTTAAATTCAGCCGTTCCGCCATTGACAGAAACTTTTACTTCGGAACGATAATCGAATCCGATTGAAAATTTTTCTGTGGCTTTGAAATAGATACCGGCATTAAACCCGTACCCGCTTGCTTTTCCTTCCAAGTTTCCTTCACCATAATTTCCAAGTGAATCTTGCAATGGTACGCCTTTTCTTAAAGAGAAACTTCCTGTGGCATAGATGAATCCGGCTCCAATACCAAGCCGGTCGGTTACTTTGTAAGAAACGGTTGGTTGAATAAAAATGGTTTTTAAATCGATTTCACGGATCAGAAACTGACCTTTCCAATCATCTTCCCATTGTACTTTGCTGCCAAAAGGGGTATAGATGCCCAGTCCGCAATTCCAGTTTTTTGCTTTTTTGAATTTATAAACACCATATAAGGTAAAAGGGTTCCAATGTGTTTAACCGGATGTGCCACATAATGGGTAGCATAATCTGCATAGGTGGTTTTGGGCATAATAAAACTCGCCCCAATATATATTCCTTTTAATGAATCAAGGAAAGAAAGTGCCCCCGGATTAAATAAAATGCTGGCATTGTCCAAGCACAATCCTGTGCCTGCATGTCCCATTCCTGTTTGTTTTTGTCCCTGCAAATTAATTTGAAAACCACCTGCTGTTAACACCGAAGTGCCAAAAACAAAAACGACAACTAAAACCGCTAATTTCTTCATTACAACAAAATAAACCATTTTCTTTACACAAATCAAGTTTTTGTTGTCAGAATAATATTATTCTGTACATTTGTAACCGAAATAAAGGAAAACAAAATGATTCAATCCCTTCAATATAATCCAATGTGTTGCTTGATGTGCTGTAAGCGTAATGCTTATCTGGATTGATTTTTAATATATATTAACAATACGTATTTAAAAGGTTTTTCCAGTAGTGGGAAAACCTTTTTGCTTTAAATTAACTTTGTACTTCAAATGAGTTCAAAAACAGAAATAAAAACAGACGTAGTCATTCTTTTTGCAGGCGATTCCGGTGATGGTATCCAGTTAACAGGCTCTCAATTCACCACCACAGCCGCATTGTATGGTAATGACATTAGTACATTCCCGAATTTCCCAGCCGAAATTCGCGCTCCGCAAGGAACAATAGCAGGTGTTTCAGGATTTCAATTGCATTTTGGTAGTGTTGAAATTTTTACAGCAGGTGATGCATTTGATGTATTGGTGGTGATGAATGCTGCTGCTCTTAAAGCAAACATCAAACAATTAAAACCGGGCGGAATCATTATTGCCAATACCGATGGATTTGATCCTAAAAATTTAAAATTGGCGAAATATCCGGATGGCGTTCATCCTTTAAAAGATGGCTCGCTCGAAAAATATAAGGTATACGAAATTGACGTTACAAAAATTACGCGCACTGCCCTTGCTGATTCCGGATTAGGAACAAAAGAAATGGATCGTTCTAAAAATATGTTCGTTCTCGGATATATTTATTGGATGTACAACCGCTCCATCGAAAGTTCTATCGAATTTTTAAAAGAACAATTTAAAAAGCGACCGGAATTAATTGATGCGAATGTGAAAGTGTTAAAGGCTGGTTATCATTATGGCGATACGGTGGAAACACCGATGAACCGTTTTGAAGTGAAACCGGCTCCCGTTGAAAAAGGCACCTACCGAAGCATTATGGGTAATCAGGCTGCGGCTTTGGGATTGATTGCAGCGGCTCAAAAAGCCGGACTGACATTGTTTTACGGAACGTATCCCATCACACCGGCTTCAGATATTTTGCATGAATTATCAAAACATAAAAATTTCGGAGTAAAAACATTTCAGGCAGAAGATGAAATTGCTGCCATCACTTCTTCTATTGGTGCTTCTTTTGGTGGTGCACTCGGTGTAACCGCTTCCTCCAGTCCCGGTATTGCTCTAAAAGGTGAAGCGATTGGATTAGCGTTGATGCTTGAAATTCCATTGGTGATTGTCAATGTGCAACGTGGTGGACCAAGTACTGGCTTACCAACAAAAACTGAACAGTCGGATTTATTACAAGCCATGTATGGAAGAAATGGTGAAGCACCTGTTCCTGTAATTGCAGCATATACGCCTTCCGATTGTTTTTTCGGAGCGTTTGAAGCATGCCGATTAGCACTTGAATTTATGACTCCGGTATTTTTCTTAAGTGATGGATACATTGCCAACGGTGCTGAACCTTGGAAATTCCCATCTGCAGCAGATTTACCTGAATTGAAAGTGACATTTGCGAAAAATGAATTGAAAGAAGGCGAATCCTTTTTACCATATAAACGCAACGAAAAGTTAGCACGCCCTTGGGCAATCCCCGGAACAAAAGGATTGGAGCATCGAGTAGGAGGGATTGAAAAAGAAAATGAAACAGGAAATATTTCATACGATCCCGAAAATCATCAATTGATGGTGAAATTGCGTCAAGCGAAGGTGGATAAAATTGCGGATTATATTCCATTGCAAACAATTGATAATGGGAACCTGCCTGCCGGACAGGCGGGTGCAAAAGGAAAATTATTGGTTTTGGGTTGGGGATCCACTTATGGTTCCATTAAAACTGCAATACGCGAATTGATTGCTGACGGATACGATGTAGCCCATGCACATGTGAAATATTTAAATCCGTTTCCTAAAAATTTAGGTGAGATTTTAAAGAGCTATGACCAAGTATTGGTTCCTGAATTGAATAACGGACAATTAATAAAAATTATTCGCGACAAATATTTTATTGATGCGAAAGGATTAAATAAAATTCAAGGAATGCCTTTTACGAGTGAGGAGTTAAAAAATAAAATTATCGAGTTATTAAAATAATGGAAGCTACTACTAAATTAACCGCTAAAGATTTTGTCACTGATCAAGAAGTTCGTTGGTGCCCGGGTTGCGGTGATTATTCTATATTAAAACAAGTGCAAACGGTAATACCTGAACTTGGAATTCCGCGTGAGCAAATTGTTTTTATTTCCGGAATCGGATGCTCTTCACGTTTTCCATATTACATGGAAACGTTTGGGATGCACAGTATTCACGGTCGCGCTACAGCCATTGCAAGCGGACTTAAAGCAACACGTCCTGATTTAAGTGTGTGGATTGTTACCGGTGATGGTGATGCATTATCGATTGGTGGAAATCATTTAATTCATTTGTTGCGCAGGAATTTTGATGTGAACGTTTTGTTGTTTAACAACGAAATTTATGGTTTAACAAAAGGACAATATTCTCCGGCTTCTCCATTAGGAAAAGTAACGAAATCCACCCCAACCGGTTCTGTTGATCATCCGTTCAATCCGCTGGCATTATGCCTTGGCGCGGATTCAACATTTGTTGCCCGTTCGATGGATCGTGATCCGATTCATTTGCGTGAAATTTTAAAACGTGCAAACGGTCATAAAGGAACATCGATGGTGGAGATTTATCAAAACTGTAATGTGTTTAATGATGGAGCATTTGAAGTTTTTACCGAAAAAGGAACAAAAAAAATAAATACCTTAATGGTGGAGCATGGCAAGCCTTTGATTTTTGGAGAGCATGCCGATAAAGGATTTAAGTTGGATGGATTCAAACCTGTTGTTGTAAATATTGCAGACGTATCAGCAAACGATTTATGGATTCACGATGAAAAAGACCAAGTGAAAGCCAATATTTTAGTGCGTTTCTTTTCTTCACCTGCTGATGAAAATCCATTGCCGCGTCCATTTGGTGTGTTTTATACGGAAGATCGTTTTTGCTATGAAGATGCAATGAATGCTCAAATTACGGAGGCAATTGCAGCGAAAGGTAATGGTGATTTGGATGCATTGATTCGCGGAAAAAATACATGGACGATTTAATGCGTTTTGAATTGTGTTTTCCTGTCTAATTAGCTGCTATAGCATATCTATATTGGGTTTCTAGCGAACATCGCTTTCGGCTATTTTTGTCATCCTGCACTCAAAATGATGAGTTTTTCCAGTGCGAAAAGAAAAAACCTGAATTCTCGGAATTATTGCCTATCTTGAGGTTCTAAATACTCTATTCCTATGAACAAAATTATCACGCTGGTGAGCATGCTCTGCTCTGTTGTGTCATTTTCTTATGCACAAACTTCCCTTGAAGTCGATTCAAAAAAAATTATCCAAAAAGGTGTCGCTTTACATGACGAAGAAAAATACGCGGAAGCGATAGTGGAATTTAAAAAAGTAAATCCAAACGATACCAATTATGTGTTAGCATGTGTTGAATTGGTAAATACATATATCGCCAGTGAACAGGATTCTATGGCTGTAATTGTTTGTGACCAAGCTTCTGTGTTGCCTTCCTCTTTTGCTCCAAGTTTATTGCTTTACAAAGCAAACGCGCTGGATAAGATGGGAAAAAGTGATGAAGCGATGAAACTTTACAACGAGGGAATAAAAAAATACCCTTTGAATAATTCATTTTATTTTGAATTGGGTATTTTGAAATACCGCCAGGAAAAGTATGCAGAAACACATGATTTGATGATTCAGTCTATCAAATGCAATCCATACCATGCTTCCAGTCATCATGTAATGGCCAATTTGGCGCTTAAACAAGGGAAATTGATTCCTGCAATGCTGGCATGGCAATATTATTTATTACTCGACAATTCATCCACCAGAGCAAAATCAATTGTTTCTGAGCTAGAGAAAATTGCTAAAAACGAATATGAGTTTAAAGATGTAATAAAGATCGATGGATTAAGTGAGCAAGATGATTTTTCTGAATTAGAGGCTTTAGTGAAATCAAAAGTTGCGTTGACTGATAAATACAAATCAAAGATTAAGTTGAAATTCAATATCACCAAACAAATGCAACTTATTTTGAGAAGATTGAAGTGAATAAAAGCGACAAAGGATTTTATATGGAATTTTATGCTCCGTTGTTTCAAGCCATGAATAAGAATAATTATTTTGAACCGTATGCTTATGGCATTCTTGCTGAGTTCGAAAATCCAGATATTAATTCTTGGCTTAAGAAAAATAAAGACGAAACAGAAAAATTTTCTAATTGGGTGGTCGATTATATTGGTGAAAATATTTCTACCTATGAATGTTTGTTGAGCGGAAAGCAAACCGTTGCGCGTCATTGGTATCAAAATAGTAAAATCCAATCTGTTGGAAATAAGAATGCAAAAGGAGAAAATGTTGGAAGTTGGGACTTTTATTATTCAAATGGTATTCTTCGTGCTTCAGGTGTTTTTAATGCAAATGCACAACGTGAAGGCATTTGGAAATTTTATTATTCTTCGGGCTTGCTTAAAACGGTTGAAAATTATAAAGATGGATCGGTTGAAGGTTTAGTTGAAAATTATTATTCAAATGGAAGTATCGAAAAACAAAAATACTTTTCGGTAAGTAAATTGGATGGTTCACGCACCACCTATTATACAACAGGTGGAAAAGAAATGGTGCAAAATTATAAAATGGGTGTGCAAGAAGGGAAAGAATCCAACTATTATCAAAACGGGAAATTAAAATATGAAATTGATGTTGTTGCCGGAAAATATCAAGGTCCGTTGGTACAATATCACAATAATGGACACCTTATGGAAAAATCTACTTTTAAAGATGGTTTCAGATTTGGTAAATACCAGAACTTCTATAATTTTCCCGAAAACACATTAAAAATTGAGGTGAACTATGAAAAAGGTGTTTTGGTGGGAGCGTATAAAAGTTATCACCGAAATGGTAAAGTGGATGCTGAAGGGAACTATAATAAAAGTGGTGAAAAAGATGGTGTTTGGAAAAATTATTTTGATACCGGAACATTGCAGTTAGAGGAAACCTACTCCAATGGTAAACTTACAGCAACATCCAAATATTATGATATTTCAGGGAAATTGATTGAAGAGTTTGTTTACAAAAATGATATTCTTCAGGAATACATCGCTTACGACTTAAACGGAAAAGTTGTCTACCAGAACAAAAAAGATGGTAGAAATAACTATGATGCTAATTTGTACTACCCAAATGGAAACAAGAAGCGTGAAGGGAAAGTGTTGGCAGGAAATCTTACCGGTGTATGGAAAAATTACAATGTCAATGGTTATATCACTTCCGAAACAAATTATATTGAAGGAAAACGAGAAGGCAAAGCCATCGATTATCATCCGAATGGAAAAGTAAAATCAGAAACCGATTATTCTGCAGGTGAAACAAACGGTTATTATCGAAAATATTTTAACAATGGGAAGTTGAACATGGAAGGAGCCTACATTCTTGATAAAGAAATTGGAGAATGGAAAACGTATTATATGAATGGAAAGTTGGAGGAGTTGAATTTTTACAATGATGGAAATTTAGATGGTTGGCAACAGTATTTTGCAATCAACGGAAAACTTTTTTACGAAGAATTTTTCGAATTGGGGTATGTTAAAAAAAGAGTGTATTACGATACCAGTGGAATTGTTTCAAAAGAGATGGTGTTTAACTTAGGTGAGGGAATGCTTGAAACAAAACATACAAATGGTAAAACAAAACAAAAGGTTGAATACAAACGCAATCTTCGCGAAGGCGCATTTGTTGAGTTTTTTCCAAGTGGAAAACCGTTGAGTGAAAAAAATTACATCACCAATAAAGCAAATGGGGATGTAAAATATTATTTTCCGAATGGGAAATTACAATCCCAAAGAGGTTTTATTGATGGAGATCGACATGGGAAACATCTTTTTTATTACGAAGATGGTACGCTACAAAAAGAATCGAATTTTGTTTATGATAGTCAAGAAGGAAAAACAATCTTGTATTATCCGAATAAAGCGATTGAGCGTGACTATGAATATAAATACGATGAAATTGATGGGAAAGCGAATATCTATTCTGAAACTGGTGATTTGATCATCTCCAGAGATTATAGAGATGGAATCTTGATTTCTTATAGCTATTTTGACAAGAATGGCGTGATGGTTCCTAAAATAGATGTGAAGAATGAAACCGCTACAATAAAAACATTCTTTAAAACCGGAAGCCCTGCTATCGAATATTCTTTAAAAAATGGCGAATTGGTTGGAAAACGAATTGTTTACCATAGCAATGGTGCCAAACAAGAAGAAGAGAATTATGTTGATGACGAACTTTCCGGAACAAGAAAAGCCTATTATCCTTCCGGTAAAATAAAGGAAGAAGAAAACTATGATAACGGAGAAAAGATTGGAAAAGCAACCAGCTATTATGAGAATGGTAAAGTGAAGAGCGAAGAATATTTTGTAAGCGGAAAACAACATGGCACGTCTAAATATTACGATGCAACGGG
The DNA here is from genome assembly GCA_016722565.1 of Bacteroidota bacterium. Lineage (NCBI taxonomy): Bacteria > Pseudomonadati > Bacteroidota > Bacteroidota bacterium. Next base: position 35,174 of record JADKIU010000007.1, on the reverse strand, counting down.
TAAATTAACACATACCCATGTTTATTATAACGATGAATTGATTGATGAAAAATAGGCTGGGAAATGGTTTGAAACTTGTCCTCTGGGCAAGTTTCTTTTTTAGTAGTATTCCTTGTTTCGCCCAAATTACGGGTGTTGCTGAAGCGCGCACGCTTTATCCGGATGCAAGTGCTGTTTATCTCAATAAATCGCAAGAGTATAAGATTTTTGTTGAGAACACCAAGTTAACAGGTGTATGCACGATGCGCGAACAGATTTTTATAAATAAAGAATCCGGATTAAGTTTTCAAAAAGAATCTATTCCCTCTAATAGTTTTGTTGTTGCATCCGACATCAAAGCCTTTACATTTGTTCCCAATAACAAAAAGTATGAAAAGAAAGAAGTGCAGAAAATTGATTTAAATAATGATCTGGGAAGAAATTCATTTTATGATGATCAGAAATCTTATGATTTTGTATATCCTTCTGTTCAACCGGGTGCCGTTTTAGATCTTACATATCAGTTGAAATATGTCGAACCTCGTTTTATGGGTACACATTATTGGTTAGATTTTGTTCCCTGTTTAAAAAATGAATTGGTTATTTCGGTTCAGAAAAACATCACTATTGCGTATAAACTTTTTAATTGTGAAAATAAAAATATTGTTTTTACAAAAGAAGAGAAGAAGAATGAAACCATCTACCGATGGACATTTCAATCGGATGGCTCCGGGATTTATTATGACGATGCGCCCAATTTCAGATATTATGAGCCGCACCTTGTTTTTTATGTTACCAATTATATGGTGGACGGAAAAAATGTGGAGCTTCTGGGGAAACCGATGAACTTGTACAAATGGTACAGCGATTTGCAAAAAAATCTCAATCAAACAGAAGACTTAAAACTAAAACAGATTACGGATAGTCTGGTTGCAAATACTACTTCGGAAGCTGAAAAGGTAAATAAAATATTCTATTGGGTACAAGATAATATCTCGTATGTGGCTTTTGAAGATGGATTGGGTGGATTTATTCCGCGTGATGCAGGATTGGTTTGTACTCGGAAATTTGGAGATTGTAAGGATATGGCAAGCATTATTAACGAAATGCTCCGATTTGCAAATGTAAAATCGTATTTGACGTGGATTGGTTCCAGAGATATTCCATATACCTATACCGATGTTCCTACACCTAGTGTGGATAATCATATGATTACTTCTTATCTGGATAAAAATGGTGTTTGGAATTTTTTAGATGCAACAGGGAAACACGCACCACAAGATTTGTATACTTCTTTTATTCAAGGAAAACAGGCTTTAATTGGAGTTTCTGCAGATAGTTTTTTGATTGTGACGGTTCCAATCAAAGATGCAAGCGTGAGTCAAACAATCGATTCGATTACAATTGATATTAAAGATAACTTTGTGAATGGTAAAGGCAAAGCAGTACTTTCCGGCTATGATCAACTGGAATACATCTACGCGACCGAACATTTGAATGTAGATGAAAAAGAGGTCTTTTTTAAAGGATACTTCGCAAAAGGAAGTAATAAGGTTAGCTTCTCTGATATAAATCAAAGTCCGTTTGACCGAACAAAACCGCTTACGATTCACTACAAATTTTCCGTGCCGGATTATGCCCGAAAAAATCAAAATGAATTGTACATTAATTTAAATATGGATTTAGGTTTAGGAGTGGAACAAGTTCCTGCATCCAGAAAAGTACCACTGAACATTAAACATAAAACTAAAAAAATAGTGGTGACCATTTTAAACGTTCCTCCAGGTTATAAACCTGAATTTATACCCGAAAACAAACGTTATGAAAACGATGTAGCCGGATTTTCATCGGAGTATACTTTTAAAAACAATCAAATCATTCTTAAGAATGAGATCTATTTCAATATTTTAATGCTCGAAGTGGCTGATTTTGATAAGTATAATAAAGTCTTATCCGAGTTAATTAAATCAAACAAACAAGCTGTATCACTTATAAAACAATAATCCCATGATTTTCAAAACGAAACTAATCACATTGCTGTTGCTCCTTATGACATTGCTATCTGTTGCACAAGTCAGCACCGATTTTGCATATAAAAAGTATACCTGGGATCCGAATCCCAAATTGCATACGTTATCTGACAAAGAAAAAGAAGGGAACTACATCATCCTGAAAGATAAAATTATGATTGAACAGGTGTATGAAGCTTCCGGCCAATTAGTCGAGTATTCCACACGCCACACCATTGTTCATTTCAATAATGAAAAAGGAATTGAAGAAATGAATAAAATTTATGTTTCCTATGCAAATATATTAGAGGAAATGGATTTGAAAGGACGCACCATCACCTCTGAAGGAAAAATTATTCCTTTGAATAAAAGTTCTGTAAAAAAAGTAGACAATATTGAAAATGCAGGTGCATTCCTCATTTTTGCAATGGAAGGAATTGATAAAGGCGGGGAGATTGAATATTTGTATACAAATAAAAAATCTTTTAGTGGTAGCTCTTCCTGGACATTACAAGATGAAGTTATCCGAAAAAATGTTTCCGTTGATATTTATTCTCCTTCAAATTTAATTTACGAAGCAAAAGGCTATAATGGTTTTCCTCAGTTTGAAAAGGATACGGCTTTGAAAGATAAAAATCACATCTACACCTCCGTTGATTATATTAATGCTTTAAACGAAGAAAAATATTCAACGTATGATGCCAATAAAATGCGTTTTGATTATCAGTTAACATACAATACATCAAAAGGAAAAGCAAGATTATATTCTTGGGAATATTGCGGAACGGATATGTATTCCGGAATGTTCAGTTTTGAAAAATCAGAAACCAAAGCCATTGATAAACTCATTTCTAAGTTAGGACTGGCGAATATGAAAACGGATGAGTTGAAGATAAGAGCGTTGGAGCAATTCATGAAAACAAATATTAGTCTTGCTTCCGAGCGCGTATCTGTTGATAAGATGCTGGATTTGAAATATGGAAATGAAGCAGCATTGCAACGTTTATACATCGGAGCCGCTAAAGCATTAAACATTCCGATCGAGTTGGTGCTTACAACAGATCGCACAAGCAGAAAATTTGATAGTAATTTTCCTTCCTGGAATAATCTAAGAGAGTACTTAACATATTATCCTAGTGTTGATATGTATCTTTCTTGTTCTAATTATTCGAGCAGACTTGGTTTTCCTCCTCCGGAATTAACGAACAACAAAGGGTTGTTTATTAAGGAAACAGTTGTCGGAGATATTAAGGCTGGAATTTCAAAAGTGAAATTTATTGAACCACCTGTATATACAAAATCCTATAATAATCTTACAGAATCTGTTGTGTTCAATGAAGAAACCTTGACACCAACGGTTTCTATTAAACAGGAATTTGTGGGGTATTCAGCTTTTTATATTCAGCCAAGTATTTTTTATATCGAAAAAAATCAGATCGCTGAATTAATGGATAACCTTTCCAAATTTATTGGAACGGAAAGCATTGTTAAATCATCAAAATATTCCGGTGCCGAACAAGCCGATATTCTTGTTAACCCTTTTGTAATTGAATCGGTGGTGGAAACACCCCAATTGATGGAAAGTGCCGGAAATAAGTACCTTTTTAAAGTTGGAGCATTGATTGGTTCACAAGAAGAGTTATATCAGGATAAAGCGCGTCAGGCAGATGCTGAAATTACTTACACCCATAGTTTTACACGTGTATTGGAAATCAAAATACCCAAAGGGTACAAGATTAAAAATATGGATGATATCATCATCGATAAAAAATATACAGCAAATGGTAAGGTGGTTTCCAGTTTCGTTTCTGGATACAAGCTGGAAGGGGATGTTCTGAAAATCAATGTTTATGAGGATTATCAGGCAATAACCTATCCGAAAGAAAAGTTTGAAGAATTCAGAACGGTTATCAATGCCGCTGCCGATTTTAATAAGGTGGTTTTAATTTTGGAAAAACTATGAGAATAACCTTTTTGATTTTATTCATTTGTTTCGGCTCAATATTGAAAAGTCAAAGTGATTTTTCCTATTTCTATAATCAAGGTCAGGAGAAATTTGTAAGCGGCAATTTCAATGAAGCAGCTACTGCGTTTAGTTCAGCACTAAAAAATAAGAACTCTGCAAAAAATGATTATGCCATCGCAAATGCCTACAAAGCTCGCTCTTTTTGTAAAATGGAGTTGGGGAATTTTTCAGCAGCCATTTCTGATATTTCAGATGCGATCAAATTAAAACCAGAATTTTCTGAATTATACCTTGCCCGAACGATCATTCACTTGCGTGCAAAACAATATGATGAATCCATCAAGTGGGCAAACGAAGGACTTCTTCTGAAACCGGAGTACGAGGATTTGATCCTAATGAAAGTAAAAGCGAAAATCTCCAAAAAAATGTATGTGGAGGCATTGAATGATGCGGATACGCTTTTAAAAATAAACCCACTGAATATTGAAGCATGGAATATGAAAGGTTCTGCATTGCAGCGACAAAAGAATTATCCAGGGGCAGCTGAAGCATTCAGTAAAACCATTTTAATTGACCCGCAAAATATTGCTGCGTTTTACGATCGAGGCATTTCGTATGCACACATGAAAGATTTTGAAAAGGCGCTTGTTGATATAAATCGGGGAATGGAGATTGATTCTTCTGAAAGATGGATCGGATATAATAACATCGCCTACTTTGTTAAGTTTGAACAGAAGGATTACCAGGGAGCAATCGAACTTTTTGATAAGGCGATAAAATTAAATCCAACATTTGCTTATGCCTACTGTAACAGAGGATATGCGAAAATTCAATTGAATGATTTGAAGGGAGCACGAAAAGACATTACAAAATCATTGGAGTTGTACAGCGGAAATTCCTATGCCTATAAAACGTTTGCACAATTGCTTTTAGCTGAGAAAAAACAACAAGAAGCTTGTGTGAAATTGAAAAAAGCAATTGACCTAGGTTATACCGAAGAATATGACGATGAAGTAATAACCTTGATGAAAGAGAATTGTAAGTAATTTACATTACGCTTTTTTAAGTACGTATAAATTATACAATACATCCCCATTTTTTAAACGGTTATACGCTCTGGAATGAACCGTCACAAAAAAGCTGTGAATCCTTCTAGGAAATAAACCAGGGAATTTTGTAGCCAGTGGATATTGTTTCCGACTGTGTTTTTCGATCGCAGCTACCACTTCTTTATTGACAGTTTCAACAGTATTTATGGTTAGTCCGCTTTCCAAAATCATTTTTTCAACGTCCTCTAATTCATTTTTTCGAATCATATCACCAAATACAAAACTGGCGTCAACCTTCATCATGGATACAACATTCTTGAAAAAGAGTAATCGGGAAGAATACCGATGTGAAGATTCTAGATTCACAACAAGGTCGAATTTTTTATCCGTATGAAAGGCAATTGCATCGGCTGCGATAAATTTCCCTTCCGGAACAAACCGTTTTGCCAAACGAATGTTGGCGGAACTTAAATCAACGGCAGTGATATCGGTAAAATGAAAGTAGTTTTTCAGCACATAGCAACCGCCTCCTCTGCCACAACCAATTTCTAAAGCTGCTTTGTTTTTGGCATCCGAAATAAGAGCATTGCCAATCAGTTTTATGTAAAGCGAAATGTGGTGACGGTCGTTATCATCTTCCGGTTTTATTTCTTTAGACACAATGCCCTCGTATCCCAAATTCATAAACTTCCTTTTGTTGCCAAGGAAGTAGTCGATGGTAGCCGAGCTTTGATAAAGTGCTGAAAAAAATCCTTGTTTCATGATTGATTAAATGTATACGAAGATATTAATATATTTCTTTGCAGAAATAGGATTGACAATGGATTATATTGTTTTCTTCTTTTTCTTGTTCTTTTCCTTTTCTTTTTTCCTTTTGTCTTTTAAGCTTTTCAAATAATCCCTTTTGTAATAAGTGACCATCCTTTTTGTAAAGGAGCAAACGCGAAGATTATTGGCAGGAATGCTGCTGTATTTTATTTTTCTTCTTGTAATTTCTTTGTTGACGATTCGGTATCGGGTTGCTTCAGCTCTGTTCTCTTTTTGAATCAACAGTTTTAATTCTTTTTGGTGCAATAGCATCACTTTATAACCAACCACCACTGATTTTAGTTTTGAGGAACCGGAAGTAATCCAGCAAATATTCTCTTGAATAATGTCATTGTAAGAGCGAATGTAATCTTTAAGCGAATCTTTGCCAACCATTTTTTCATTCACCAGCACATTTAAAAGCCTTCCTGCCTCCAGCAGCAGTGCATCTCGTTTTCCCATGAAACGAAAAATTTGCATGCCTAAATCACCACAGCTGTCGGATAGACGATAGATCGTACTTTCTAAATCGGAAGCATACAATTGTTTTATTGGTTCAATAGATTTTCTGTCTTCTACAATAGTTTTTTTTCGCCCATCCATCTGATAGTATAGTCGATTGTACATTCCTCGATAAAAAGGACCTGCAAGTGAATCTTGAATTTTGTCTTTTTGCCAGAGATTGTTTGAAAGTATTATCAACATACCATCATATTGTCCACGAAGGATACTGATGGATTGATTTAGAGAATCAATTTTTTCTGATAGTTGAATGTATTTGTTTTGCATCACAAGAACATTGTCTTTGTTTTTATAGGGAATCGTTTTTACATTCAGTTTATGGAGTTTATTTTTATCAGCTCTTAGTCCAACCTCTGTGACTCTTGTTCGCCCGATAAATTTTTTCATCTTGCTGGTTGATTTATTCGTTTCTGCAAGCAATGCATGGATGTAAGAGATGTGAATTCTGTTCTCTGCTAATAAGTTTTTTAATTTAGTTGCATTTTTTGCTCGTAGCAATTGATTTTCTTTTACAACATCTCTGTATGATTGTTTTAAATCATTCCTTGCCATGTCGTAATAACTAAGTGCCGAATCAATGCATTGAATCTTGGTTGTAGAGTCGTTGATGGGAATTGATTCTGTATAAAAAATATTTCCGAGATTATAATTTGCCAACCATGGAACAAAATGATTACGAGGATTAAACTCCCAACTATTATGTTTCATTTCTTTTTGTTTCGTTTTCGGATCAAGAGCAAAGTAGCTGTCGCATTCACCACAGTGCCTGCTTTGTCTATCTTGATTTACAAATGTGCTATCATCCAAATGGTAGAAAGCGCTGTCTGTTTCGAAATAACGAATGGTTGGGTATTCACCAGATAGCGACCAATATGGATTATCAGGGATATGTGTGATGGCAAAAAGTTCTGGATTGGTCAGATAATAATCCTGATTTATATTTTTGTCCATCACATAATGCACTCTTAGTTTAACATGTGAAAGTATTTTTAGAAGCATAATGCTCCAACGAGGAATTGTGGTATAGCTTTGTTTGAATTTGCCGGTTTTGGGATTACATTCTAATTTAAATTTTGGACGAAAGGTGATGGTTCGTACTTTTTTTCGCTTCCAAAGTCGCTTTTCCCAGTTGATAATAAACTGGCTGAACCGTGTGAATTTTGGAATATATTGTCCGGCCGACCACGTTACATCATACACATACCAATAGTTTTCGAGTTTCACGGCATTCCATGCATGGTTATCTACATAAAGTGAATCACCAATATCAAATAACTCATCCTTGGCATAGCCATACACTGAAACATTTCGTATGCCGGCCAAGGTGCAGAGGGTGTCCATCAGATAGGCATAGTCGAGGCAAATACCGGTTTTATACTTTAATATTCGTTTTAGTTTAGGAGCTGATGCACCTCTTGGTGAATAATATGTTCCATAATCGTAATGGATGTTTTGCGCGACCCAGGTGAAGATGGCATCAAATTTTTCCTTGTCACTTTTCTTGCCTTCTGTTAATTTGAAAATAAGCTTTACCGGGTCGCGATCGATTCTTTTGGTATTCGGTAATTCTAGTTTAGGGAACGATAGCTCTTCTTGTGCAGCAAGACTAACGGTGAAAAATAACAGAAGAAGTAGGAGTATGTTTCGCACGGTTTAGGTTAGCATATCTTATGCCAATAACGCTTATTTTAATAAAATAATATGGCTCATCGACAATTTAAATCCTTTGTGCAAATTACTGAAAAGATAGATTTTGTTGTGCAAAAAAATCTTTCTTTCATTGTTGATTAACTGTATACGAAGATATTATTATAATTCTTTTTAATCGAGGGATTATAGCGTACATTTGATAGAACACTAAAACTACATAAGATGAAGAAAAACATACTCGTATTCGGATTTGCTTTTATTGGCGCTTTTGCCTTTGCGCAAACATCGCCACAAATTTTCACCAGCTCAGGACCTTTTGTTGTTCCTTCCGGTGTTACTTCTGTTACTATTGAAGTAGTTGGTGCCGGTGGTGCCGGTGGCGGAAATGGTGGTGGCGGAGGTGGAGGCGGTGGCTACGCCAAAGGAGTGTATACCGTTACTCCATTAACCACTCTTGCTGTTTTGGTAGGTACCGGCAGTGGAACCTTATCTGGTATTTCTAGTTTAGGAATTACTGCATCTGCAGGCAACGATGGCGGTTCTGTTCCGAATCCAACCATTGGTGGCGGTGGAACAGGAGGAACAGGAACCGGTGGAACGATTTCTAACTTTACCGGAGGAACCGGTGGTGGTGGCTATTGGACGTATTTTGGTGGTGGCGGTGCAGGTGCTGCAGGTGCTTCCGGCAATGGTTCGAATGGAGGAAATACAATTGCGTGGACAGGAATGTGCATGACTCCCGGTGGGGCGGCTGGCATCGGTGGTGGTGCTCCAGGAGGGAATGGTGGAAAAGGTGCAGGTTTTACCGATGCTGCTTGTAATGTTACAGATGCTGCTGCCGTTGGTGTCAACTACGGTGGTGGTGGCGGTGGTGGAAATGGTAACGGTGGCGTTTACATGAATGGGGCACCGGGATATGTAATCATTTCTTGGACAACAACTGGTATTGAATCACAAACAGTAAATACACTCGCTGTTTTTCCAAATCCATTTATCAATAAAATAACGGTTGCAAATACTACCGGAAAAGAAAACTATGAGTTGATGAATGCACTCGGACAAATTATTTGGAAAGGGAATGCAATTGAACAACAAAACTTTTCTGATCTCACCAAAGGCGTTTACATGTTAAGAGTCATAAAAGACGATTCGATTCAACTTGTTAAGTTGGTGAAGGAATAAATAGTTAGCTATAAATGTTAAAACAAAAAAGCCTTACAGCGATGTAAGGCTTTTTTTTGTAAAATTTTCTGAGAAATTAGCAAACGAATATTAATTTGATGTAGGGCTTTTGGTTTTAGAATGCTTTTTTTAAGGGCAAACGTTCGGCATATTGTATTTTTGCCTTCAGGATAACCTATTTTGATGAGTTTAAAAATCTGTTTTATATGAGTTAATAATAAATTGAAACCAAATTTCTCCTTCGTAAGATAGTTCTAAAGAAAAGATAAATTCTTATATTAGCTCTATCTTAAACGCAACATGAAATGAACAACAACCTTCTTTTTGTTTTTCTTATGCTTTTAAGTGCATTAACTTATTTTCAAACAAAATCTCCTATTGTATACAAATGTCTTTAAGAGTGTTTGTAAATCTAAACAAGAATAAAAAATTAATCTAACCATATAAAATGAGCTCTAACTACAAATGGATAAATATTACATTTATACTTGTTTTTTTATCTGCTAAACTTTTTTCACAAGACAATTCTATTAAACTTTTTGCTGTCAATACAGATTTAAAAGGTAAAATTACTGAGCAGTATACTGATGGCGATTCTTTATCAACTGCTTTTTTTAAAAAATCTACATTGATTTTACTTAAAGATGAAAAAGATGTCTGGAAAAAAACAGGAGATATTTATTTGTCTTCTTACAAAATTTCAATTTATTATAAAGGAAAACCAATGTACCTGTATGAAAAAACTTCAAAATCATGGGCAGAGTTAGAAACTGTTTATGCTGAAATGCTTGAAAAGATTGTAATTGATAGCATTAAAGGGACTTCTATAATTGATAACAAAAGTGTTCAAATTGATATCCCTTCTATAACCCTATATAAATCTAAAACAAAAAAATGTGCAAAAGGGAATCTTTTGCCTTTACACCTTACAGTTGAAGGTAAACTCCTAACTGGCACTAAGATTAAGGTGCCCCTAATAAACCAAACGGTAACAATAAAAAGCGCTAAAACTTCCGAAATTCAGTCTGCAACAACCGATAAGTATGGGGATTTTTCATTTCAAAATTTAAATCCATACAATAATTACAGTATAGAAGTTGCTAGTGGTTCAAATATAATAGACAATACTGTTTATTTGGCAAAATCAAATGGAGTTGTCGTTAAGGAAATGAAAAGAAATGGTGAGACTTTTGTTTATGAATTATTACCAACTGAAATAATTTCTTTATCTAAAGAAAAAGAGGAAGATACTAAGCTTGCTGTAAATATTTTTAGTTCATCAAAAAACAAAGAATTGATTTTAATAGAGAATATTTATTATGAAGAAGGTGCTATCGAAATTAAGCCCGAGTCATTCTCAAAACTTGATGAGATTGCTGCTGCAATGTCGAAAAATGTTTTACTTTATTTAACAATCAATAGTTTTACAGATTCTAAAGGTGATGATGAAAGTAATTTTGTTTTATCTCAAAAACGGGCACAAAAAGTTTTGGATTATTTTGTTTCAAAGGGTATTAGGAAAGAGAGATTAACAGCTAAGGGATTTGGAGAAGCTCAACTCTTGAATAGATGCTTGAATGGGGTTGATTGTTCTGATAAGGAGCATCAATTAAATAGAAGGACAGAATTTAAATTTACAAAGTAGTTTAAGAAACTCTAAATATTAAATTTCTAATAAATTTTATGTGAAAGTTTGTTGAATTTGGTAATATTCAATTAAAAAGTGAATTGTTTTTCTATTTAAAACAAAAAAGCCTTACATCACTGTAAGGCTTTTTTCATTAAAATACCTTCTGGCCTTTGCCTGTTGTAATAAAGCTCAACAAACTTTTTTGAATCAATGCTGTCCAACCGTTGGAGCAATCGGTATAACATTCAACTTTTGAATTCAAACCCAAATGTGTCAAATGGATTTCAGTTTTATTGTTTACTTCTGAAATTTCAAAACAAATTTTTGTTCCCGTCCATTCGCTTGGATCATTCGTAAAACTAAGCTTACTCTCCGTCACCAACCATACTACTTTTTTGTTTGGAATTAATTCCACCACTTTCTGTCTTGAAAAATGGAAGGGTGCCATCTCATACGTAAACTCATCATTGACATTCGCTGTAGGGCCTTTTATTTCTCCTTGCCACCATCCTGCAGGATTATTGATTGCATGAAAAACGTCCTTTGGACTTTGCTCAACTACGATTGTTGTTGTAAAATCAGTTAGGTTCATAGAATGCTCTTTTTTAATGATTGAGTTTTAACTTTTTGTAGTATTATTTTTTCAAAAGTGCAACTTGTCCGATATGATATTGCATATGGTTGGTGCGGCCTACAACAACGTTTATTCTGTTGCGGTGTGGTTCTTTTGCAAAATCTTCTTCGGATACAGATGTATGTCTTTTAAACCAATCATCCGGACTCAATTTCTGAAAGTGTGTCGCCAACTTTGTGTTAATGGTTTTCCAGTTTTCTCTTAATTCTTTTGTTGAAGGAATAGATGAAACCGTTTTATCTGCTTTGATTAAAAAAGGTTCGTCTAGATGAGGAAACGCTTGTCCTTCAAAGTCGAGTAGGGGCAACATTTTATCGTGCACTGCAGTTAAATGCCCCAATAAATAGATCCCTCTATTTCTGCCCGGAGCAATTTCTTGTTCTAATTGTTCGTCTGTAAGTCCGTTAAATAATTTGTCTGCGGCCTCGATTCTTGAGTTCCAGGCATCCAAAACCGATTTTACTACTAATTGCTTTTGTACTTCCATGTTATCTGTTTTTAAGTTTTCGGAATCAAAGGTAAAGAATTAAACTTGCAAAATGCAAGTTTAGTCTAAATTATTTTTTTTACCTTTACATTTATAAATGAAAAAGCGGATAAAAGATACCCTTGAAAAACGATCGGATTGCCCAATTTCCTGCACCATGGATGTGGTAGGCGATAAATGGTCGTTGCTGATAATCAGAGATCTGATGTATCTTGGAAAAACGAGCTACAATGAGTTTTTAAGCTCCAGAGAAAATATTTCCACCAATATCCTCAACGATCGATTGATACAACTCACCGAAGATGGATTCATTACCTACACAGGATCCGCCAAGCGAAAAAAATATGAGCTGACTAAAAAGGGCATGGATTTAAAACCGGTTCTTGAATCCATTGCTTTATTTGGAATGAAACACTCTTCAGCCGACAAAGAATTTTTGAAGCATGTAAAGAAAACAATGAAGTTGTAAGGTCAATTATTTCCCGAACCTGCGATCTGCACCTTCTCCTCTTAACTTTTGCTCAATCTGCATTTTCCCGAATTTATAACTTAAACTCAACCTCACTCTTCGTGTATCTGCTTTCTGTGCATAATAAAAATATTGATCGGATAAGGTCGTACTCATATATCCATTCTCAGAATAAAGGATATCGAAAAAACCAAGTGAAACATCCAGCTTGTTCTTTAAAAAACTTTTGTTAATTACTAAATTGACCGCACCTACCGGACTGTAAAATTGAACGGCATCGATAAAAGGTGTCACATAAAATCCGGAAAGCTGAATTTTAAAATCTTTCGGCAACGCAAACTCTGCATTCAGATTTCCATAAAATTGTGAGGTGGCCGACTCCGCTTTCTCTCCATTGATGGTTCCTTTATAATCGTGAAACTGATAGGCCGCATACAATTGAAAATTAAACCATTTTATTTGTTTCTGAATGTAAAGACTGAAACTATAGTCGTCACGCAAACGAAAATTAAATGTAGTGTCAATATTTATTTGCGAGTTCGATTTTGTATAAGTATACCAGTACATAAAATCATTCGTTCGATAATGGTCAATAGTGGCTGTTATAAAATTGTTGTATGAGTAATTTAAAGACGAGTTATGTGAATATTGCGGACGAATGGTTGGGTTTCCAACGGTGTAATTTAATTCATCATTATACACTCTTGCAGGATTCATTCTGTTGAAACCCGGACGATCAATTCTATAACTATACGATCCTGAAAAACTATTTTTATCATTTATTTTATAATCCAACGTGGAGCTTGGGAAAAAATTCAAATAGCTTCTGTGCAAAGTAAAACCTGTTGTTGTATTGATTGCATTCACATCGGTTTGTTCTGCTCTTACTCCTAAACTAACATTCACTTTTTTATACGTTTTTGATAAAGTAGTATACGCTGCCAGCACACGTTCCTTGTATGTATAATTATTTTCAAGGGTTGTGTCACTAGTTGCATTGAACAATAAATAATTCGCATCACTTTTAATATCAATAAAACTTCCTTTCAAACCGGCTTCAATTGTAAAATCTTTTTTCATGTTTTTGGTATAATCCAATTTTTGAGAAAAGATGCCATATTTACTTTTGGTGTCCGTTAGATACTTGCTGGGTGTTAATATTTCGGAATGCGATGCATCATAAAAACGATTTTCCACAAACTTGTTTTCGTCTCCTTTAATATCAAAATAATCAGAGGAAAGTTGAAGCTGTGAACCTAGCGTATCTAATTTCTGAAGGATGTTAAAATTGACATTCGGGGAATGATATTTTTGTTTGTAATCTGAACGGTAGGTATATGAATTATAATTAAATGCATTGCCTTCAAGCACGTTTGTTGTTGCTTCCTGAATCGCATTCATATCTGTTAAATGATCATTAAAGTACAAACCCACAATAGTTTTTGGAGTAAACTCATATTCTATTCCACCGTTAAAATTTAATTCATTGATGATGTTTGAAATGTTTCCATCAGCATTAATTACATTGGTAGTACTGGTAGTATTAAGTATTCTGTCTAATTGACTGAGATCATAAAAGTGGAGGTAGCTATAATTCAAATTAGTGAATGCACTCAGTTTATTGTTTTTAAAATTAAGCGTAAGTGCAGAAAAGGATCTTCCTTCTTTGCCTTGACTGTAGGATTGACTGATACTTCCATTAATGCCTTTTAGTTTGGCTTTTTTTGTAACAATGTTTATCAATCCTCCTGTGCCCGCAGCATCGTATTTAGCCGGTGGATTTTTAATGAGTTCAATCGAAACAATTGTTTCTGCACTCATGCCGCTTAAGATTGTTGCCATTTGTGAAGCAGACATTTGTTGCAGTCGACCATCCATTAAAAAGCGAACGCCACCCACGCCATTCACGGTAATATTGTTTTGCGCATCCACTTGCACACCGGGCAATTGTTTTAACAAATCCAAAACACTGTTGCCTTTTGCGATGAGGTTATTTTCTACGTTTAAAACAATCATCCCTTTTTTGAATTCCATGGTAGGTTTGAATGCAGTGATTTCTACTTCTTTTAAACCGGTATTGCTGGCACTCAAACTAAGCACAGGCATGTTGATTGGATGCACACTATCATACTCCATTTTTGTTGTGTAGAATGTGTTAAATCCAACAGCGCTAATCTTTATAATATAGTCACCCTTGCGGATATTTTCAAAACAGTAATTCCCATTTTGATCGCTTACAGCACCTTTATAAATGGAACTGTCCTTGCTGTTGAGTAAACCAACAGGAGTAAAAGGTAGCGCAGCTTGCAGCGTATCAACCACCGTTCCTTTGATAGCGCATTGGGAAGCACTTGTAAAATGAACTGATAGACAAAGAAAAAGGGAAAATAAAATTTTACAAGAACTTGAGAGCATTACTTTCATATGAAAAGTTTAATTGTTTTACTCACATCTATAACTTGGGTTATTCCCAAAAGATACAGTGAAAAATACTTTTTGATGAAAGTACTGGAATTTGGAATAGGAATAACAACAATAACATCTTATTAACAAGAGGTCATTCTCCGTTTATAGAAAAGACAAAAACAAAAAGCCTTACATTTCTGTAAGGATTTTCAATTTTCCTTAGGAACTACTGGTCCCGATGGATATCGGGACGAACCGTGACATCTACTATAAATTATAAAATATTTAATAACGTTTAGCTTAGCAACGGTTTGATTTGAAACATAGTTTGCCGAATTTCGTTTAATCCTTATATCTTAGCAGTAGTATATTTCCTTCAAAAGGAAAGTATTTATCGTCAGAATTTACATACACCATGTAACTTATTTATCTTATGTAGGTAAAAACGGTTTATTATTTAGAATACTATATCTTAATAATACGGTTGTAAAATTTCTTATCAATTACTATTAGGTAAACACCTTTAGGGTAAATATCAAGATTTAGTATTTGCTTTTGGTTAATTTCTAATTCATTTAGTAAAGTACCTTGCATGTCATAAATTTGTAAAATATGTGGTATAGCATCATCAATATTAAGTGTACAGTTTGAATGTGTGGGGTTAGGAAAAATCTCAAAAAGAAGTGTTTTGTTTTCTTTTTCTACTGAGGTAGTTATAGTGGTTTCATATGCTCCAATATCTATTGTGCTTGCAACAATTCTTGGTATAAATTTTAAATCAACTGCTGGGGCACTGGTGTTATTTCCGCTATTTATATTTAAAGAAGAGCTTAATAAAACTAAACCGTCATCCGAAGTTCTATAAATGTTGTCAGCTCCATCCATATCTGATGGATTCAAAAATGACGGAACACTG
Organism: Bacteroidota bacterium; assembly: GCA_016722565.1. Classification (NCBI taxonomy): domain Bacteria; kingdom Pseudomonadati; phylum Bacteroidota; species Bacteroidota bacterium. The sequence goes on along the minus strand of JADKIU010000007.1, from coordinate 19,468 downwards.
GTTAAATTTCCTGTGCCTGCCCCTGATAATACATGTGGAGTGGTTTGCCCGGTTACATCAATGTTTGAAAATGTTGCGTTTATAGTGGCTGTTCCAATAATATAGAATTGGGGGCCAGTAGGCGCTGCATTCCCGTATAAAATACAATTCAATAAAACAATGGAAGCATTACCGGAAAATCCAACATCCGTGTTTTGATTGTCAGCTACCACCGCACCACCACCGACATTAGCAGTATTGTTAAAAAAAGTACAAGCGTTTATAAACGGACTGGCATTTCCTGCACCACCGCCCCAACAATGAATTGCACCACCTGTTAGTGTTGCTGAGTTATTTACAAAGATGCAATTGATAATTTGCGGACTAGCATTTCCCGAATAACCATAATTGTCGATTGCACCTGCAGCTCCAGTTGCAACATTGTTTTCGAAAATGCAATGTGAAATGGTTGGACTGGCATTTCCACCATTAGAGCCGTGATCAAAAATAGCCGCACCGTAAGTTGCTGTATGATTTCTAAAAATGCAATTTCGTATGGTTGGATTGCAGGTGCCTCCAAATCCTCCGAAATTATAAATGCCTGCACCGCCTTCATCGATGCTCCCGCTAGCACCATTCGCGTTTCCATCTGTAATTACAAAACCATCAATAACAGCAGTGTTGTTTAATCCAGTATTGTAAATAATATGATAACTGTTGTCAGAATACGCAGCTGTTCCAATATTACCTGATAAAATACTTTGAAATGCCGTTGCTAAATTTCTTTGTGATAAAAGAATTTCTGTTCCAACAAATCCTCCATAAAGTATCACTCCGTTTTTTAGATTAAAGGAAGCTGTTCGTGAAACGGATGTTGTAGGATAATAAATTCCGTTTGAAACCCATACTTCGTCACCTGTATTGGATAAATTAATTGCGTTTTGTAAGGATGCGCCTGGATATGCATTCGACCAGCTAGTTCCATTCATGCTTCCTGAACCACTTACAGTCACATATCTATTTAAAGCACTCATTGTATCTGCTATAAATAGGAGCAGAAAAATCATTTTTATTTTTGACATCGTTTATTTATTTATAATGAATTTTTTTATCAATTTTGACTTTTCTGTTTCAATTGCGATGAAATAAATTCCATTTGTAAACTTAGAGCAATCAATTTGATTTGATTTAGTCACAGTAGTATATACTTTTTGTCCCATAGCATTCATTATTTCTATAGATTTGATTTGTTCAGTACTTTGAAGTTGTATATAGTCTGTTGCTGGATTTGGAAAAACAACAATATTAGTATTGGTTGTCGTTTCAGGAATATTGGTAGGAATACCGTAACTTAATACACAGTTTTTAATTGCACGATATTTCGGTGATTGAGCATCAGTGTGATATAAACTTGCCTTCATACCCCAACTGCCGTATTGACTTGGATAATTTATACTAGAGTAATAAACAAACAAGTTTCCAGGATTGATGGTGTATACCGAATCAAGATATTCGCACATCACTTGTTCCATAAGAGGATCAGCATTTGTTGCAATTAATTTATTGGTTAAAGTAGTGTCGTTTTGGTATAGATTTGAAACAAGGTGTTGACCATCTTCATAACAAATTAGCGGAATTCCAAAAGCTGATGTCGCAGCAACTTGCCCATTCATATCTGGTGATGTTTCAGTATAACGAATGCTTTTGTAGAGGGAATCAACAATTTGAGGCACTGTAATACTATCTATTTGACCAGCATTTCCAATTGCATCAGCTACCCAACCACCAAAATAGGGCGCAATGGCGAATGCATTAACTGTTACTCCGCTGGGGTTATATGCAGTGTTGTTATAGGCATTTAATAAAAACCCAGAAAGCCAGGGTATTGTTGTAAAACCTGCTAACACTTTAACAACACGAGGAGAGTTAATGCCAAAATGATTTTCAAAAATGCGATGACAATCGACAGCACGTTTAGCTCCAAAAAGCCAACCTTTTTCCCATAGTGGGCCTGGGTAACCAAGTGTGTTGCCTTGTTGTTGTATGTAATTTTCCTGTTGCGAATAAATTGAATTCCATAATTCATTTCCGTATTCAACATATACTTTAAGACTAGGATTAAGTGTATTTTCAAAAAGATTAGCTAATGAATCAATAAACGCATCATTTGCTCTGTGTGGCACACAAATCCATACATCTTTTTGTAAAAGATTTGCCATTTGAATAATGTATTCATATGCAATTCCGCGACTCGTATTCGCTTGCGTAAAATTATCTGCACGCGTGCGGTCATTCCAATTTACAAGAGCAGCACTCATAGGTTCCATTGGCCACATAAATCGCAAGCATGAGAAATCGGAAAGAAAACTCATTAATGTATCATTAAAAGGTTGGGATAGATAAGTAGGCAAATCGTTTTGATGTACAATACGAATATTATGAATAGGGTCGCTTAACTGCGAATTACGAATTATCACATGTATTCCATTTTGACTGGGAGCGGTTACTGCAAAGGAGCCCCCCGATAGTGTAAATGTATGATTACCGCTATCAAATTCTAATGACACCCGACCTGTACCTTCCCAAAAGATGTAATAGTTTCCGCTAGGATAATATCCACCAATGTTTCGTAATATGAGTGTATGCACTAACGACCACTGGCTGCTACTATCTAAATAAGGTACGTGAGTAGGGTAACCATCTGGACGCATAGGAATATTAGTAGCTGTATTCCAAGTACTAAATAACATTGTAGTATCTGTGGTAAACCAGTACGAACTCTGTAAAAAGCAGTTTTTAAACATAAGTTGTGTCGAATAATAGGTTACTTCATCAATATTAGTTCCTATTGGACGACTTGTGGTTTGCGCTTTTGCAGATATGACAGCAAATGCGATTAAAAGAATTAATATTTTTTTCATATAGATTGTTTTTGAAGATTAATAGTTCATATATATTTTTCGGGTATTGCCATCAATAATTGCGTTTATTAATATGCAAGGGTTGTTACTATTAACAGGATTTTGTGCCTCCGAAACAATGCTTTGATAATTAACTGTGTGCCCATTAATAGTTGTTGTAAATCCGACAAAGTCGTGGCACATATCCCAAAAATAGTTGCTTAAGTTAATTTGAAGTGAACCACCAAGGTTTGCAAAATTGGAAACTGTAAATAGCGAACTATCTGCCGAAACACTGCAGTTTGAAATAAAGGAGCCCCCAATTTGAATTTCATCAACATCGGTGATATATGATGTACGATTTCCGCAAGGTGTATATTCATCACAAAATTCCGGGCAAATTCCAGTTGGAGGTGGTTGAGTGACTGTATTACTGCAAATTCTATCATTTAATTCATAATTTGATTTATTATATGAGCTCAGTATTTTCTCCACGAACAATTCATCGTACAGCACTATCATATCGTCTGTATTTGCAAATCCGCAAAAATTTTTAATATATTTAATTACTCTACCGAAATAGCGGTTCATCGTTTCATTATATTCAACCTGTTCTATGTACTCTGAAAAGAATGATACTAATCTTAAATCGCAAATTTTTCGTTCGCTTTTTGTTGCGCTGCTTTTATAAATGTCAATATCCCCCAAATCATTCAACTTAATGGTATAACGTCCAGATTCCGCATTGGCACCTGTTGAGGTTGTATAGTTTAGAATAATTTCGCTTTCATAAGTATTATAGGTAACTGTTGTTGCAAAAGGGGTATTAAAAATCCAGGTGCCTGTTATTTTTATTGGTGTACAATTTACCACATCTGCTGAGTCATCAAATATGTATTTTTCAAACTCACCGTTGGGTAAAAAAATTAACTCTTCCAAATAAAAGTGTGATGAATCTGAAACGATATCACCTTGCATCCATTTTCGCTTTGAGTATCGCATATTTTGATTATAAATCGATAAATTTGGATTCTGAATCGATAAATAAATAAAATCATTTATCGCTTCTGGTTCATTTTGCCCATCATATAGGGCAACAGGGGAAATGTCGTTTACTAAGTAATCACCATTATTGCAATTGTTGATGTCCGCTTCAATTTTTCGTTCTAAATGAATTTTTGGATTGGATGATGTAACGCGAGCTAAAAAACGTTTTTCAGACGGCCCGTAACCTAAAGTTATACCATTAACTGAAGTAGTTAAAGGCGTTTCCCAATGAAAAGGTTTTAATTCCATCTCATTATATCTTAAAAATGTGCGCAATCTCCATGCCTTACCTTGATAATGAGCTTCCAATAATGCGTTTTGTATTGTTTCTTGTGCATCTGTTTCTTTTCTACAACTGCTTAAACACATGCAAAGTCCTATAAGCAAAATCAAGAATACTAAGTGTAACTGTTTCATATTTTAAAGTATATAAGTAATTTGTAAACCTGTTTGAATAAAATGAATTTTGTGATTGGCATTAAATGCTACTTTATCTGAAAGAATATTACGTAAAGCAAAATTTCCATTTAGTTGTAATGTTGCAACCAATGATTTGCTTAGTTTTAGGCTATATCCGCTTCCTATACGCAAGTAGTAATTCCAGCTATTAAAAGTGGAGTAGCGGCCTTTAATTTCCTTTTCGTTAAGTAAGCTTTCATCTTCATCTAGGTATGAAGCATAGTGTTGTTTACTTCCTGTATAATACCCGGCAGCCCCGCCAGCTTGTAAAAAGAAGGAGGATGTATTGGTACTAAAGTGGTAACGTGCGTCTGAAAGTAAAAGTAAACTGTTCATTACTTCTTTAGCTTTAGTATGCATAGCTGCGTAGGAGCTATCTGGTTTTAAATAAAAACCGTTTGGTTGCTCATAGCTATAAGTGTTTTGCAAGTAGCTAATGCTTGAAATAAGTTTTAGCCTTTTTTTAATTTTGAAAGTAGCAACCGCACCTGCATAAAAACCTAGTTTAGGTTGTTGGTTTTTATCTGGCCCATTTTCGAGCGTAAAACCTGGTTTTACTTTGGTGTAGATACGACAAACTGTTGTTCCAGCATCTATACCAAAAGCAAATCGATTTGTTTTTTCTTCTTGTGCCATTAGATTAAATCCACAAGTAGCACACAATAAAACAATTACATTGATTTTGAAAAACGGTTGTTTAATCATTTGTTTGATTTTGATGTTGCGAAGTACGTTTATAGCAAGACAACTAAAAAACAAATAACTATTTTAAAGTCAGTTCTCTTAATGTATCATAATTTTTTATAGTTTTGATAAACAGTTAATTACACAATAAATAAATAAATTCCTGATGGGTAATAAAACATCACTTTTTAATTTAGTAAAAAGTTTAACTCCTGCCGAAAAACGTTATTTCAAACTTTTTGCGGGTTTGCATGGGAAGAAAGAAAAGCTATACATCTTACTGTTTAATGCAATCGATAAACAGAAAGTGTATAATGAAAAAGCATTGCAAAATAAATTTTGTGATTCGAGGAATAGTTCAAATTTTTCGATGATTAAATCGTATCTCTATGCCCAGATAATTGCAGCACTTAAAGCATATAGTTCATATAAAGATTATGAATCCGAGCTAAATGATGAGTTGGAAACGTATAAAATTCTTCGTCAGAAAGGTTTATATAGCGATGCAGCTGAACTTTTGCAACATTGTAAGCAGTTCGCATACGCTAATGGTTTGTACATGCGACTTTATTATATTATTACGGAAGAAATAATTGTTATTTTATTTTCCAAAATAACGGTGTCCTATAATCCAACAATATCTCTTGCTCGCGAGCGACTTGAGATTTTGAAAATTATTGAAAATTACTCGTTAGCAGGAGATATATTGTACAATCAAAAATTATTTCTAAGAACCAAGAATTATGCTCGTACCCCCGATGAGAAAAAAATTTTAGATAAAAATATTCGGCCAATGATGAAGTGGCAAGAGAAACATATCCTTTCTCGAATTGCCTTAGGAATGTACAACCAAGCGATGAGTGATTATTATAATGCTATAGGCGATATTACAAAGGCGTTTTATTATATCCGCAAAGATCTTGTTGAGAAATTGGAGCAATATAATGTTTCTAAAGCCGAAAAAACGTATTACGTGGAAGTTGGTCATTATCTACAATTGTGCTTACGGAATAAACACTTTCCTGATTTTACAAAGTACTTAAATGAATATAAAAAATTGATTTCACCGAAAATGAGCCCCGTTGAATTATTGATTTACGAAACAGCTCTGCATGCAGAGATTTCTTATCACAATCTCAACGATAATCATGCTGAAGCACTAGCTGTATTTACTAAGGATAAAAGATTTTCCATTTTGCAAAAACGCATTTCTAAAAAGGGCTTAATTAATATTTTGTATGCAGTTGCAGTTGCTCATTTTGGTTTGGGTGATTTTCGTGCGGCACTGCGATATGTGAATCAAGTTATTGACTTGGCTGATGTAGAAGTAGAAGAACTTATTTTTGCTCGCATTTTAAGTATTATTATTTACTTTGAACGTGAAAATATTGAAGGGCTTGAATCTGCCTTGCGTTCTACATATCGCATATTACTCAGAAATAAACGTAATTATGAAACAGAAACCCTTTTATTAAAATTTATTCGGAAAGCAGGTAAATTAGATACAAAAAACGATGTTGCTAAATTGTTTTCACAATTACATTTGGATTTAAATAAATTGTTTTTGGAAACCCCAATGGAAAAAACTGTTGAATATTACTTTAATTTTAGAGGTTGGTTAGGTAGTAAGTTAGCATTAGTTTAAGGCTTTTCAATTTTCCGTGGGAACTACTGGTCCCGATGGCTATCGGGACGAACCGAGACAACTATTATAAATTCTAAAATATTTAAAAACAAAAAAGCCTTACATCTCTGTAAGGCTTTTCAATTTTCCGTGTGAACTACTGGTCCCGATGGCTATCGGGACGAACCGAGACAACTATTATAAATTCTAAAATATTTAAAAACAAAAAAGCCTCACATTTCTGTAAGGCTTTTCAATTTTCCGTGGGAACTACTGGTCCCGATGGCTATCGGGACGAACCGTGACATCTACTATAAATTCTAAAATATTTAAAAACAAAAAAGCCTCACATTTCTGTAAGGCTTTTCAATTTTCCGTGGGAACTACTGGTCCCGATGGCTATCGGGACGAACCGTGACAACTATTATAAATTCTAAAATATTTAAAAACAAAAAAGCCTCACATTTCTGTAAGGCTTTTCAATTTTCCGTGGGAACTACTGGTCCCGATGGCTATCGGGACGAACCGTGACAACTATTATAAATTCTAAAATATTTAAAAACAAAAAAGCCTCACATTTCTGTAAGGCTTTTCAATTTTCCGTGGGAACTACTGGGTTCGAACCAGTGACCCTCTGCTTGTAAGGCAGATGCTCTGAACCAGCTGAGCTAAGCTCCCGAAAATCCATTTATTTCTAAACGGGGTGCAAATATAAATACTTTTTATAAAGGACAAAAACTTTTACACTTTATTTTGAAAATAAATGCCATTGAATTCCTCCCTCTTAGGGTTTATTCTCCCTAAAATCAATACTTATAGCTCGTTTTTCCTTTTATATAAAATTGTATTTTTAACCTTCCGCAACCGATAATTCTACCACCCATTCGATTTTTCAGCTAAATTTACTGAGTGAAAAGGCTGGGCTTTATTCTTAACTATCTGATTTACAGGTTTAAATCTGTAAACGAACACGGTGTACATTCTCCTTTTGTATTCGAATTGCTCCTCAGCACCATCTATAACAAGAAAAAATTCTATGCCTACCTTCCAATCGAAAAGTTGAGAGGAAGCCTCTCTCTGTCGCGTCAAGAAATTACCTGCATCGACTTAGGTGCCGGCTCTGCCGTAAATAACAATACAACCAAATCGGTGTCAACCATTTTGCATGCTGCTGCTAAATCGCCCAAATACAGTCAACTTTTATTCCGCCTCATCAATCAGTTTCAGCCGGAAACAATTCTTGAATTGGGCACATCTTTGGGAATAAGCACAGCGTACATGGCTTCGGCAAATTCAAAATCGCAGCTTATTACCATCGAAGGTTGCAAAGAGGTGGCTACCGTTGCCAAGAAAAATTTTAAGGAACTCGAACTGAAAAATATCGAACAAGTGGTTGGAAATTTTGATGATGTTTTACCCGATGTCTTGAAAAATATCCCTCAACTCGATTTTGTCTTTTTTGATGGAAACCATCGCAAACAGCCTACCCTCAATTATTTTAAGCAATGTTTGGAAAAGGCCAATGAGCAGTCGGTATTCGTTTTTGACGACATCAATTGGTCAGATGAAATGAAAGAAGCTTGGCAAGAAATCAAAAATCATGAAAGAGTATCTGTCACCATCGATTTGTTTTTTATGGGAATTGTTTTCTTCCGGAAAGAACAAGTGAAGGAACATTTTGTTATCACCTTTTAATCCCGATAGCGATCGTGACAAATCATCTATGAAAAAACGAATGTGTGATGTTTAATTAGTAAATTTGTATCACACATTGGATTATTTGTAATTCGTACATTTCGTATTAAATTCGTAATTCGTTGGAATAGCGTTTTCAATTATTAACTATGACGTCCATAATCAAACTTTCAAACATTGCCAAAGCCTATAAAATTGGCACAGAAGAAATTCATGCCTTGCGTTCGGTATCGTTGGAAATTTTCAAAAACGAGTACGTTGCATTGATGGGGCCTTCCGGAAGTGGGAAATCTACCTTGATGAATATTTTAGGTTGTTTGGATAGTCCTTCCAGTGGTGAATACATTTTAAATAATCTTGCGGTTGCAAAAATGTTGGACAATGATTTGGCAGAAGTACGCAACAAAGAAATTGGTTTTGTATTTCAATCGTTTAATTTATTGCCACGTTCAACTGCATTGGACAATGTGATTCTTCCCTTGATTTATGCAGGTTACAGCAAAGCCGATCGAATCAAACGCGGAAAAGAAGTGTTGGAACAAGTAGGGTTGGGTGATCGGATTATGCACAAACCAAATGAACTTTCTGGTGGACAACGTCAGCGTGTTGCCATTGCCAGAGCATTGGTTAATAATCCTGCAATCATATTGGCGGATGAGCCAACTGGAAATTTGGATTCGAAAACATCGGTCGAAATTATGGGACTGTTTGAAGAGATTCATAAAAACGGAAACACCATTATTTTAGTAACACACGAAGAAGATATTGCACAACATGCGCATCGCATTGTTCGTTTAAAAGATGGAGTAGTGGAGCGCGATTATAAAAATGAAAACATTACGATTGTAAGTAATCGAATTACTGCCTAACATGACATTCAAGATCTATACAAAAACCGGTGATAAAGGTCAAACTTCGTTGATTGGTGGAACACGTGTTCCGAAACATCATCTTCGTATCGAATCGTATGGAACGGTGGATGAATTAAATTCCTACATCGGATTAATTCGCGACCAACAAATTGATGAACATTCGAAACTTATTTTAATCGAAATTCAAGATCGATTATTTACCATTGGCGCATCCCTTGCTTCTGATCCTGAAAAATCAAAAATGAAAATTCCTGATTTAAAAGAATCAGATATCGAATTACTCGAAAAGGAAATGGATGAAATGGATAAATCCTTGCCCGAAATGAAATCGTTTGTTTTGCCGGGCGGACATACCACTGTTTCTTATTGCCACCTTGCACGCTGTGTTTGTCGTAGAGCCGAACGAATCACCATCCACCTTTCAGAAGATGATTTTGTTTCAGAATTGGTTATCAAATACCTGAACCGGTTAAGCGACTATTTATTTGTGTTGTCGCGAAAACTATCACACGATCTGAATGCTAAGGAAATTCCTTGGAAACCGAGAATGTAAGTGTTTCTCATGCTTTAATGAAGGCTTCGACTCCGCTCAGCCTGACGTTTAGACGAACATCTGAGTTTATTTAGAGCGTCAGTCTGAGCGGAGTCGAAGACTACATAAATGGGATTCCAAGAGATAATCGTAAAACCTGTACTCCCGCTGTAACCCTTTATTAACAGCTGTTTATTAAAAAAGACAGTTTCTGCCTTTGATTAGTGGAATTAATTTTTACTTTTGCAGAAATATAGACTGGTAATAAAAAAAGTATAAAAATTTATTTCAGAATGTAACAACTAAAAAGTTTTTGCGTTCTACCTTTAAAACGAACAAAATGTACTGGACACTCGAATTAGCAAAAAACCTGGAAGATGCGCCTTGGCCGGCATCTAAAGATGAATTAATTGACTTTGCAATCCGCTCCGGAGCACCCATGGAAGTGATTGAAAATCTTCAAGAAATTGAAGACGAAGGAGAGATTTATGAATCCATCGAAGAAATTTGGCCGGATTATCCTACAAAAGAAGATTTCTTCTTCAACGAAGATGAATATTAGTCATTCACATGAATACCCTTAAAACCCTTTGGTAACAACCAAAGGGTTTTTTATTTTCCCGCTCTGCTGTTAATTTGTCAGGTTTTGATAAACGGAACAGCTTTTGACTATTCCCTCCCGATGTTTAAATTCCCTTTTTTGACCTTTTGCCCTTTGTTCACAAGGCATTCAGCGGAACAAGAATTTTCGAGAAATAAAGCCAAAATTTAGCTATTTTTACATCCCGATAAATTCGGGAAGCACACTATTTAAAACGATTACGATATGTTAGATATTTTTACAAAAAGCATTTCTAAATTTTTCGGAACCAAATCCGATAGAGATTTAAAAGAAATACAACCCATTGTTGACAAGATATTAGTTGAATACGCAAAATTGGGTACGCTTACCAACGACCAATTGCGCGGTAAAACCATCGAATTCAAAAAACGCATTGCCGACCATTCTGCAAAAGAAAACGGACAAATTGCTGATATCCGCAAAAAAATCGAGGATAACCCCGAGTTGGAAGTAGAAGAGAAAGAAAAATTATACGAGGAGATTGATGAACTCGAAAAAACAATCGTAAAAAATAACAAAGATATTTTAGATGAAATTCTTCCGGAAGCGTTTGCTGTTGTGAAAGAAACAGCAAAACGACTCAAGGAAAATCCAACACTGGAAGTAACCGCTACAGATATGGATCGCAACTTTGCTGCGAAACGTGACTCGGTTGTTATCAAAGGTGATAAAGCATTTTGGTCCAACACCTGGAAAGCGGCTGGAAATGATGTGACCTGGGACATGGTGCATTACGATGTACAGCTGATTGGTGGTATTGTTTTGCATCAAGGAAAAATTTCAGAGATGGGAACAGGGGAAGGTAAAACGTTGGTGGGTACACTTCCTGTTTATCTGAACGCACTTACCGGTTTAGGTGTTCACGTGGTAACCGTAAACAACTACCTCGCAAAACGAGATTCTGAATGGAATGGTCCGCTTTTCGAATTCCACGGATTAACAGTGGACTGTATCGATAAACACGAACCGAATTCCCCTGAACGCAGACAAGCCTATTTAGCAGATATTACTTTCGGAACCAACAACGAATTTGGTTTTGATTATTTACGTGATAACATGTCGCGTGTGCCGGAAGACTTGGTACAACGTAAACACAATTACGCCATCGTGGATGAGGTGGATAGTGTATTGATTGATGATGCGCGTACTCCTTTAATTATTTCCGGACCAACACCAAAAGGCGATAACCAGGAATTTGCTCCGCTGAAACCACGTATCGAAAAAATTGTTAACGCTCAAAAAACATACGTAAACACGGCACTTACCGATGCTAAAAAATTATTGTCGGAAGGAAAAGAAAAAGAAGGTGGCGTTGCCTTGCTACGCGCCTACAGAGGTTTGCCGAAAAACAAAGCTTTGATTAAATTTTTGTCGGAGCCCGGCATCAGACAACAATTACAAAAAACAGAAAATTTTTATTTACAAGATCAATCCCGCGATATGCACAAAGTGGATGCGGAATTGTTTTTTGTGATTGACGAAAAAAATAACTCCATCGAATTAACTGAAAAAGGATTGGAATTGATTTCTACTTCTTCAGAAGATGCAAAATTCTTTGTATTGCCCGATGTAGGAAGTGAAATTGCTGCGTTAGAAAAATCATCTGCTTCGTTGGAAGAAAAAGCACAACGTAAAGAAGAATTAATCCGCGACTATTCCATTAAATCGGAACGTGTACACACCATCAACCAATTGTTAAAAGCATATACCCTTTTCGAAATTGATGTGGAGTATGTGATCATGGATGGTAAAATTAAAATCGTAGATGAACAAACCGGTCGTATTATGGAAGGCCGTAGATATTCTGACGGTTTGCACCAAGCGATTGAAGCAAAAGAAAATGTAAAAGTAGAAGCTGCAACTCAAACCTATGCAACGGTGACGTTACAAAACTATTTCCGTATGTACTCTAAATTGTCAGGTATGACGGGTACTGCAGAAACAGAAGCAGGTGAGTTTTGGGATATTTATAAATTGGATGTGGTTGCAATTCCAACAAACAGACCGATTGCACGTAAAGATCACGAAGATTTAGTTTTTAAAACGAAACGTGAAAAATACAATGCCGTAATCGAAGAAGTTGGAAAATGTGTAGAACAAGGCCGACCGGTATTGGTGGGAACAACCTCTGTTGAGATTTCTGAATTGTTAAGCCGTATGTTGAAATTGCGTGGCATCAAACACAATGTGTTAAATGCGAAAATGCACCAACGTGAAGCGGAAATTGTTCAGGAAGCCGGACAAGCAGGAACGGTTACCATTGCAACCAACATGGCGGGTCGTGGTACAGATATTAAATTAGGTGTAGGAGTAAAAGAAGCAGGTGGTTTGGCAATCATTGGTACCGAGCGTCATGAATCCAGACGTGTAGATCGTCAGTTGCGTGGTCGTGCCGGTCGTCAAGGGGATCCCGGATCATCACAATTTTTTGCTTCTTTGGAAGATGACTTGATGCGTTTGTTCGGTTCCGAACGAATTGCAAAATTGATGGATAGAATGGGAATCAAAGAAGGGGAAGTGATTCAACATTCCATGATTACCAAATCCATTGAACGTGCACAAAAGAAAGTAGAAGAAAATAACTTCGGTACACGTAAACGTTTAATTGAATATGACGATGTGATGAACTCACAACGTGAAGTAATTTACAAAAAACGTAGACATGCCTTGTTTGGCGAACGTTTGGCAATTGATATCGCCAACTCCATTTACGATACCTGCGAATCGATTGTTGGTGAATACCACGAAGTAAAAGATTTTGACGGATTCAATGTAGAGGTGTTGCGTGTATTATCGATTGAATCACCGGTGGATGAAGTTGGATTTGCAGAATTAAAAACACCACAATTGGTTGAAGCATTGTACGAAAAAGCGGAAGCACATTACAATGCAAAAAATGCGCACATCAAAACAAAATCGTTCCCGGTTATCAAAGATGTTTTTGAAAACCAAGCAGCAACTTACGAAAACATTGTTACTCCATTGAGTGATGGAATAAAAACATTGCAAGTGGTGGTGAACTTAAAACGTGCCTATGAAACAAAAGGTGGCGAATTGGTTTTAGGTTTGGAAAAAGGAACAGCCTTGTCGATGATTGACGATTCATGGAAAGAGCATTTACGCGAAATGGATGAATTAAAACAGTCGGTGCAAAATGCGGTATACGAACAAAAAGATCCATTATTGATTTACAAGTTTGAATCGTTCCAATTGTTTAAGCAAATGGTAACGGATGTAAACAAAGAGATTGTTTCGTTCTTGATGCGTGCGAATTTACCGAACGAAGTTCAGAACAGTGTTCAGCAATCACGTGTGCAAGCACCGCAACGTCAGCAACAAACACAAACTACCCGAACAGAAGTAGGAACAAGTAACAACAATCAAGAGGAAGAACAACCGAAAGTGAAATCACAACCGGTACGTGTCGAACAAAAGATTGGAAGAAATGACCCTTGTCCTTGTGGTAGTGGTAAAAAATATAAAGCTTGTCACGGACAATAAATATTTTATAGATAATAAAATGCCTCATCGCTTAATAGTGATGAGGCATTTTTGTTTTATATTCCATAATAGCTTTGATTCTCAGCGCCTTTACACTAACTTTGTGTAAAGGCGTTTATTTTAAATGATTTTCAAACTGAAAATATTGTTTTTCTTTTTAGTAATTTTTGTAACTAAAAATTATGCGCAAAACCTTGTACCTGTGCCTCAATTTGAAAAAACGGATACGGTTATTTGTGCCCCCCCCCCTACTATTACAGGTATTATAATTGATGTTCCACCTTGGTTTGAGTATTATTCAGCGGATTATTATAATGTCTGTGACACTTCAAATTATTGGGGAGTTCCTCAAAATATAATTGGTTATCAAGAGGCTCATTCAGCTAGAGGATATATTGGTCTGTATGCATATTATCAAACGGTATTCTCAAGAGAGTATATTGAAGTACAATTGGCAAGTCCTCTTGTTTCTGCACAAACATATTATGTTCAATTTTTTGTAAGCCTAGGTGATACAATGCAATATGCAATTGAAAATATTGGAGCTTTATTTACGGATACACTGTTTGATCCATATCCTTCTAGTGTTTGGACTCCTGGAATTCCTCAAGTAGAAAACGCAGCTGGAAATATGTTAAATGATAAAAATAATTGGGTCGCGGTGAATGGTGCTTTTGTTGCTAATGGGGGTGAACAATATATTACAATCGGAAATTTTAGAGATGATGCAAGTACAGTAAAACAATATTTTGGTGGAACTACGATAAATACGTTAGGTGCCTATTACTACATTGATGATGTTTATGTAGGAACAACTCCGCCACCTGTTAGTGTTCATGAAAATGAACAGGACATACACAACATAAAACTATATCCAAATCCGAATAATGGTGTCATGACACTTGAATGCAATTTACTTGATACGGAAAATGGAAAATTAACAATATACGATATTACCGGAAAGTTGATTCGCACATATACTTTAGCTAATGGTACAAAAAAAGTAACTGTCGATGCACAATCGCTCGAGGCAGGAATCTACTTGTATGATATTATTGTTAATGGTAAGAAGATTAGAACCAATAAATTGACGATTATAAAATAGTTTTTAAACTGCTTTGAATACCAGCGCCTTTACACTAACTTTGTGTGAGGGCGTTTTAGTTTCATGAAAAAACATATCTACATACTATTTTTTTTGCTCTTTACATTTAATATAGTAAAGGCTCAAAATTTTATCCAAAACCCAAGTTTTGAAATGCATTATGATTGTCTTTTGGATGTTTATTATATGGACAATGTTTCAGATTGGTATTCTTTCGAATCTGCTGATTATTTTAATGAATGTATTATTCCTGATTCAATTTCTGTTAGTGTTTATGATGTGCCTAAAAATGATTTTGGTTATCAATATGCAAAAACAGGAAATGCATATGCAGGTATTAGTCCGTTCTCATTTTATAATTATCGAGAATTTATTTTTGCTCAGTTAACAAATACCTTAGAGGAGGATAGAAATTATTGTGTCCGTTTGAGTGTATCCTTATCTGATAGTTCTACATGGGCTGTAAATAAAATAGGAGCATATTTTTCTAAGGACACTTTATCTCCTCATCCTTTTGTTTCAATTCCAACTCCTCCTTTCAATGTGTTTACATATTATATTCCGCAAGTAGAATCAGATGTTATGATGGCCGACACATCTGGTTGGGTGTTAATTAGTGGAGTATTTAAAGCGCAAGGAGATGAAAACCATATTACGATTGGAAATTTTAGAGATGATAATTTTACTGATACTTTTAGAATTCAGAACAAATTTAATAATGATTATTATTCTTACTATTATATTGATGATATAAGTGTATACGAAGAACCACAATATTCTTTAGGTGCGGATATAATATTGGGTGTCGGAGATTCAACTCAACTTGGATTGATTGGTCGGCCGGATATCACTTATAGTTGGTCCCCCGTTGCTGGTTTGAGTAATCCGAATGTCTTAAATCCAATTGCCTCACCCATCGCAACAACTACCTATACCTTAACCGTAATTGATACCAATCAATTAGCATGTACCAATTTCTTTGCTGATACAATTACTGTTTTTGTAAAAGACTTCAATTCTGATGATATTTTACTTTATCCAAATCCTAGTAATGGAAATTTTATACTCGAATACTTTTTGAAAGAAAATGAAGTGGGACAATTAAATGTGTATGATTTATTAGGTAAATTAATTAAAAGAAATGAATTGCAAAGTTTAACAAAGAATCATTCAATTGAATTAATCAATCTTTCTTCAGGAGTCTATTTGTATGAAATAGTGGTAAATGACAAACTCGTAAAAACACAAAAACTTACCATTATTAAATAGCAAAGCCTTTCAAGAGACAAAACAAATTCTTTCTGTTATAAACACTCCATTCTTAATAATTTGTGATGGGCGGTAAATCAAAACCAAGTCAATTGGTTTATTTTTGATTGAACCAAAACTCAAACTCATGGATATAAAAATTAATTTTTTGTATGTTTTTTTAGCAGCACTTGTCCCGATGATACTCGGCTTTATTTGGTATAATCCGAAAGTATTAGGAAAAGTATGGATGGAAGCTGCTGGTATTACTGAAGACAAAACGAAGGGCGGCAACATGGCTGTCATCTTCGGAGTGTCATTAGTACTTAGTTTTTTATTGGCAATGTCGCTTATGCCAATCACCATTCACCAAATGGGCGTATTCTCAACCCTTGCAACTCCGGATACCATGGCTGATCCTATCAACTCGGAAGGAGCAAAATATTTCAAAGACTTTATGATGAAGCATGGAAGTAATTTCCGCACCTTCAAACATGGAATGTTTCATGGAATTTTGGCGGGATTATTCCTTGTTTTGCCGGTAATGGGAACCAATGCACTTTTTGAACGAAAAGGATTTAAATACATCGCGGTAAATTGCGGCTACTGGATACTATGTCTTGGTATTATGGGTGGTGTTATTTGTCAGTGGGGACTTAGTTATTAAGTGACTAGGTAACTAAGTGACTAGGTGACTAGGGAATTTTACGAAGCGTCATTGCGAGTTCTGCGCTGTAGCAGAAACTGGAAGCAATCTTTCATAATTGGGACTATTCTCCTCGCTCCCGATAGCTATCGGGAGACGTTCTAATCAAGAATACGATTAGATAAAAAAAGTCCCTGCTCGATTGGAGCAGGGACTTTTTTTATGCTATTAACTACCTAGTCACTTAGTTACCTAGTCACCTAGTCACCTAGTTACCTAGTCACTTAGTCACCTATTTCGCAGAAGCAACAACGTTGATGTTTAATTCAAACTCATCGTTGATAGCTTTGTCGCCAATTCCTTCGAAGAAACTTGCTGAACCATATTTAATATCATATTTGGTACGGTTTACCATAATTTTAGCAACAGTAACAAATGTTTTAGCATCCATTTTAATCATCGCAGGGAAAGTAATTTCGTTTGTAATTCCTTTGATGGTTAATTTACCGGTAACAGTATAATCATTACCTGATTTTAAGGTTGCTTTTGTCAATTCAAATTTAGCAGTTGGATTTTTTTCAATGCTGAAAAAATCATCTGACTTCAAATGCCCGATTAATTTACCGTTGTATTCTTTGTCTGTTAAATCAGTACAAGTAATGCTGGTCATGTCAATTTCAAATGTACCACCAGTGATGTTTTTTCCGTCAGAAACAATGTTTCCTTTAGAGATGGCAACACCACCTTCGTGTTGTCCGGTTACTTTTTTAGCCAACCAAGTAGCAGTACTTGCTTTGGTGTCAATTGAATAATTTACGCTGGATGCTTTTGGAGTTGTAAAAGCAAATGCTCCGATTGCAGCTGCTGCAATTAAGCCAAATGTCATTTTTCTAATCATTGTTTTTTAGGGTTTTTTAAGTTTAACACTGCAAATATATAAAATTATATGTATATACATATAATGTTTAAACATTTTTAACAAAAAAAGGTTTAAAGCTGCCCGTATAAAACATAAATGATGCCCAAAAGTTTAGGGGAAGGGGGAATTGAATCTCATAATGAGGAAGATTTCTCGGCTCTGTCTGTCTGCCAACAGTCAGAGCCGAAATAAGCTTCAATATATTCAGTTCGAGCCGAATAGCTCTCAATAGCCGAAGGGATTATTTCTTAAACTCGATCGAAACAGAGTTAATGCAATACCTTAATCCGGTAGGAGCAGGACCATCGTCAAAAACATGTCCTAAGTGCCCACCACATTTTGCGCAGGTAATCTCCGTGCGAATCATGCCATGGGATTTATCTTTTGTATATACCACCTTGGTTGAATCCACCACATCCGAGAAACTTGGCCATCCACAACCGGCATCAAACTTTGTATCGGAGGTAAATAACTCAGAATTGCATCCCGCACATACATACATGCCTTTTTCGGTATGTAAATAATATTTACCTGAAAAAGGCATTTCAGTTCCTTTTTCCCGTAATACATTGTATTGCTATGCACTCAATGTTTTTTTCCATTCTTCTTCTGTTTTCACAACTTTATTTGAATCGCTCATGGTACTTTTTGGTTTAGGGTTGGTTTGTCCGGTTCCATTACAAGCTATTAAGCTAAATGCAAGGAAAATCAAGGCTGCGTTTTTCATAGTTCTTATTTTGATAAGATATACGTATAACACGTACTGCCGGATTTTGTTTTTAAATACACCTTCAAAACTACGAATCTTTTAATCCGTAAATAGTATTGGAATCCTTCTAATTATTTTTTATCTTTGGTTAAACTAAACAAAAATTAACATGAAGAAAATCTACTTACTACTATCAATATGTACTTCTGCACTGGTTGCCAATGCACAAGTATTCTGGACCGAAGATTTCGGAACCGGATGTAATCAAGGTCAATTAGCGAGTGCTTTTACGGGCGCAAATGGTGCTTGGACAGTTTCCTCGACTGGAACAAATGATGCAAATGCAAATGCCTTTTTTATTGGAGCACAAGAAGCCGGAAATCCTGTTGGAAGTTGCGGAACCGGTTGTGCCGGAACAGTGGATGCAACTTTACATGTTGGAAATTCAGCATTAACAACACCGATTGCTTTGCCTGCTGATAATGGCGCTTCTTATAATACTGGTGGATTGTGCGGACCTCCTTTCAATATTTGTGTAACAACAAACAAAAGAGCGGAATCACCGGTTATTAATTGCACAGGTTATTCAGGTATCTCCATCACATTTGCATATATTGAAAATGGAGCAACCACTATAGATGATGCTAGTCTATGGTATTCACCAGATGGTGGAACTACTTGGACACTTTTAATCAATATGGTAAAAACTGCTTTTGGAACATGTTCACCTCAAGGAATGTGGACTGCCTATTCATTTGCACTGCCAGCTAGTGCAAACAATAATGCAAATGTGAAAATTGGTTTTAACTGGACAAACAATGATGATGGTGCAGGAACCGATCCTTCGTTTGCTGTTGATGATATTGTTTTGACAGCAACATCTGTTGGAATTGCAGATGCATCTGCTAGTTCTTTGGAAGTATTTG